>CAZYKX010000009.1:0-64369 GCA_964648745.1 uncultured Aquificales bacterium | reverse complement strand
TGATGATTTTGAGATCCATGAAAACGATAATGTATTTCTTATTCCAAAAGGTGAACTATCATGAAAAATATTCTCATCACAAGAGAGAAAAACCAATTTGAAGAAGTAAAAGAATTATTTGAAAAAGAAGGTTTTAATCCAATATCTTTTCCAACAATAAAATTTGAAGAAATTGAAAATAATATTGATATTGATGAGTATGATTATTTAATATTTACAAGTAAAAATGCAGTTATATTTTTCTTAAAAAAGTATAGAAATATAAACAATAAAAAAATAGTAGCTGTAGGTGAAAAAACAGCAAAAGTTTTAGAAGGTTATGGTTTTAAAGATATAATTGTTCCAGAAAATTATAGTGGAGAAGGTGTATTAGAGCTTTTAAAGAAGCATGAAAGTGAATTTATTAATAAAAAAATTGGTGTTGTTAGAGCTTTAGAAGGTAATGATAATCTTCTTAAACAAAAAACTTTTAAAATTGATTTAATACCTGTATACAAAACTGATTATAATATACCAGAAAATATAGATACAGTTAAAAATATGTTTGAGAATAATTTGATATATGCAGTGATCTTTTCAAGTCCTTCTACATTTGAAGGTTTCTTAAAAATATTTAAAGAAGAAAGTAAAAATCTCTTATCAAAAACAAAAGTGATAGCTATTGGCAAAACAACTGAAAATTTTATTATATCAAAAGGCTTCAACGTAGATTTTTCTCCTAAAAAGTATACATTTGAGGAGATTGTAAAAAACCTAAAAACTTTCAATGATACCTAAAATTATACCTACTAAAAATCCAATAATAGCTCCATTTAATCTAATCCACTGAAGCTCTTGCCAGGTTAGTCTTTTAATGGTATTTAAAAAATCTTCGTCAGATATAGACTTTATCTTATTTTCTATAGATAAAACTAAATTGTTATAGTTATCTAAAATAAGCTTTGAGATATTTTCTTTTAGTAATTTATTTATATCCTCTTTAAGATTTTCATTATTATCTAACTTTTCAAAAATTTTTTCAACAAGATCTGGAACTATCTCTTTAAAATATTTTAAAAGAAAGTTAACCAAAATATCTTTAACAGAAGATTTTATAAATGCCCCCAATGGATGTTCCTTAAATAAATCAAAATCTTTTTTGTCAGATATACTTTTATTTAAAATTTCTATTAAAAAATCTGCAAATTTTTCTTTTGTTTTCTCATTTTTAAGATTATCTAAAATATGTTTTAAATCTACTTTCTCAAGCTCTTTTTCTAAAAATTCTTTACTTATTAAAAACTCAGATACAAATTTTATAATTCTTTCTTCAATGTTTTTTCTTTTGTTTAAAATTAAATTTGTATGTGGACCTATTTTATAAAAAAGCCCGTAAACAGCATAAGAATCAGCTATAAAACCTATTAACGATGCTTCTAATCCTAATTTTAGGATTTTAAAAAATAGATGAGTATCTAACTTTAGAAAGTAAATTAAAATTATTAAAAATAGAACAATACTAAAAGTAATGTTCAGTGCTTTTTCTAAATGCATAAATAGTAAAATCCTTTCATAGGTAAAAATGGTTCTAAAATATGCTTGAAACTTATATTTTCACTGATTAATCTACTATGTCCTCCTGTTAATACTACATTAAAAGAGTGATTAAAATCTTTCTCTATCTTATTTTTAATACCTTCTACTAAAGAGGCATAACCATAGTACAGCCCTGATTTTATACTGTTTACAGTATTTTTGCCTACTATACTATCTGGTTTTCCAAAATCTACCTTAGGAAGTTTTGCAGTTTTTGAAAATAAACAGTTTAACGATGATTCTATACCTGGGAATATAAGACCGCCTTCATACTCTCCATCTTTATTTACTATATCAAAGGTGATTGCTGTTCCAAAGTCTATTACTAAAATTGGTGGTTCAACTATTTTCAAAGCTGAAAAAGCATTTAAAACTCTATCTGTTCCTACTTCTGATGGATTTTCATAATTTATTTTAATAGGTAGTACAATATCTTTCCCAACTATTAATGGTTTTATAGAGAAAGATTTTATTATGGCATCTACTATTTTATTTTCTATCTGGGGTACTACAGAAGATATGAGAATTTTTTCTATATTTTTTTCTAAATGTTTTTTAACAAAATCTAGATTTATTAACCAATCGTCTGGTGTTTTTTCAATATCTGTTTTAAATTTAAAGGTTTTTATATTTGATATATCTTTTATTATTCCTATTTCTACTGTTGTATTACCAATATCAATACCAATTATCAAGAATTTTTATCCTCTTTTTTGAAAACAAAATTTCTATACTTAAAGAAGTAGTCTGCTATAGATTTATACAACTTTTTAGAAAAATCATCAAGGAAAGATTCATCTGCTAATAGCTTCGCATCTTGTTCGTTTGTTATAAATGCTATCTCTACTAAAACAGCTGGGATAGAAGGTGTTTTTAATACTGCAAAGTTTGCAGATTCTATTCTTTTAAAATCTGTTTGTGATTTTGTAAGAGTGAAATTTTTCTCTATGAATTTTGCAAAGTTTAAACCTTCTGTCATTGTATGACTAATAGCCATATCTGCAACTATTTTATTTACATTTGGATTTGCACTTACTTTTACTACATTTAAAACTGTTTTATTTTCTCTTTCTTCTACAATTCTTGCAAGTTTAGAAGTTGCACCTCTTAAATTGAGCGTATACACATATGTTCCAGAAAGATTTGGATTTTCTGATGCGTTTGTATGGATACTAATAAATAGATCTGCTTTTTTCTCTAAAGCAAACAATGTCCTATCATAAAGTGGTACAAAGGTATCATTTTCCCTTGTAAGGTATACTTTGAACCTTGGATCTTTTTCAAGATAATATTTTAACTTTAAAGCTACTTTTAGATTTATATCTTTTTCTTGAAGCCCATTTGATATAGCACCAGGATCATGTCCACCATGTCCTGGATCTATGACAATAATACGTTTTTTACCATTATAAAATGAAGGGATCTCTACATATTTTCCATCTTTATCAGAACTTTCTAAACTCTTTAGAATTTTATTGAGGTAATCTTGATTGGTATTTTTTTCAACAATTTTTTCTTCTTTATGTGCTATCTCTGATTTACCTATAAAGTCAATTACATACCTATCTGGATTTTTTAAAGTAAATGTTTTTATTGAGAGATTGTCCTTAAAATCTATAAGAATTACTGTCTTTTTTCTTTCACTATCTTTTGTTATCTCTACAGAGTTTATAAATCTTGGGTCTAATTTTATATCTGTGTTTTTTATCTCGTCGTTAATTTTTAGTATAACTGTGTTACTTATTGGATAAACTTCTGCGTCTTTAACATTATCGAAAACTATTCTATAACCGTAGTCTTTTATACCTGTTCTTATTTCAAAAGCATTAAGGTTTAAAACCAATATAAATAAGCTTAAAAAAATAAAGAATAATCTTTTCATATATACTTTTTCGACTTTTTTAAAATTTTATTTAATGTATTATACTATTTTATAAAAATGATCTCCCACTTTTGAAGTGGGAGATTTTTTGTCCTTAAAGAGATTTTCTTAATCTTTTTGCTACGTTTACCATATTTTTTAGTGCCGGTATAGTTTCTTCCCAACCTCTAGTTTTTAGCCCGCAATCTGGATTTATCCATATTAGATTTTTGTCTATGTATTTTAAAGAACGTTTTACTATCTCTTCTATCTCTTCTTCTTTTGGTATTCTTGGAGAGTGTATATCATAAACACCTATACCTATTCCATGGTCATATTTAAACTTTTCAAAGGCTAAAAGTATTTCTCCTTTGCTTCTTGAAGCTTCAATAGATATAACATCTGCATCCATTTTGGATATATACTCTATGATATCGTTAAAATCAGAATAACACATATGTGTGTGTATCTGTGTTTCTTCTTTTACTGTGTTGTGAGTAAGTTTAAACGATTTAACTGCCCAGTTTAAGTAATAATCTTGTTTTGATTTTTTAAGTGGTAAACCTTCTCTAAATGCAGGTTCATCTATCTGAATAACCTTAATTCCAGCATTTTCTAAATCTAAAACCTCTTCTCTCAATGCTAAAGCTATCTGATATGCTATATCTTCTTTTGGTATATCTTTTCTATAAAAAGACCAGTTTAAAATGGTTACTGGTCCTGTTAACATTCCTTTAACTGGTTTATCTGTTAAACTTTGAGCAAATGTTATCTCTTTTAATGTCATTGGTTCTGGTCTTGATATATCACCATATATTATTGGTGGTCTTACACATCTTGATCCATAGGACTGTACCCAGCCGTTTTTTGTAAAAGCAAATCCTTTAAGTTTTTCTGCAAAAAATTCAACCATATCTGTTCTTTCAAATTCACCATGAACTAAAACGTCTAAATCTATCTCTTCTTGAATTTTTATCACGTTTTTTATCTGTTCTTTTATAAAAGATTCATACTCTTCTTTAGATATTCTGCCTGCTTTAAAATCTGCTCTTTTCTTTCGGATTTCTTGGGTTTGTGGAAAACTTCCTATGGTAGTTGTAGGTAAAAGTGGAAGTTTAAGATTTTCCATCTGTTTTTTATACCTTATTTGAAAATCAGTACTTCTTGATATCTCTTTATTTTTATACTCTTCTACTAAATTTCTAACACTATTATCTCTTTTTGATTCAAAAAATTTATTTAGATTCTGATCAGGTAAAATAAAATCTTTTTCAAAGAAATCTTTTAAATGCTTTAACTCATCAAGTCTTTCATCTGCAAAAGAAAGAACGTTAATTAAATCTTCTGGTAGATGTCCTTTTTCAAACTCTACCGTTATTGGAAGATGGAAAAGTGGAGAAGCATTTGAAAGGACTATATTTTCTTCTTTTATATACTTTGTTAAATTTTTAATCAAATCTATTGTATTTTTTAAATCTGTTTTCCATGGATCTCTTCCTGACACAACACCTGCAACTAAAACTTTATCTGAAGGAAAACCATACTTTTGAATATTCTCAAAATTTTCACTGTTAGACACAAAATCTAAGCCTATACCGTAAACTGGAAGTTTTATTAAATTAGCATATGCTGATAGGCTTTCGTAGTAAGTTTGAACTATTACTTTTAGATTTTTCAATCCATCTACAACTTTTTTATATGTTTTATGAATAAGATCTATATCTTTTTCTGTTAGATCTAGTACGAAAGCTGGTTCATCTAACTGAACATACTCTACTCCTTCTTTATCAAGTTCTAGTAAAACTTGATTATAAAGTCTAGCAAATATATCTAAGAATCCATCAAACTTTTCACTTTCATTTGCTTTTATCATTTCCATTAAGAAAGAGTTGTTTTGTTTATGATAAACTTTTGAAAGATAAACAAATGTAAAAGGTCCTACTATAACAGGTTTAGAGCTTATATTAAAGTTTTCTTTGATGTATCTGTAAGATTCTAATGGTCTATTTTTAACAAGTTTAATATCTCCTGAAAGTTCTGGAACTATATAATGATAATTTGTATCAAACCATTTTGTCATTTCACAAGCGATAGCTTCATCTGTTCCTCTTGCCATAGCAAAATACTGATCTAAACTATCTGGCATATTTTTAAATCTGTCTGGTATAACATTGAACATAGTAGCTACATCTAAAACAAAATCATAAAGAGAAAAATCATTAGAAGGAACAATATCAACACCTTTTCCTATTAATTTTTGAATTCTCTCATCATTTACTTTTCTAACTTGATTTAAAAACTCTTCTTTTGTAATAGTTTTTTTCCAATAGGACTCTAAGGCTTTTTTTAGTTCTCTGTTTGGTCCTATTTTTGGATAACCATAAACTGTTGTTTTCATATAAAAACCTCCTGCAAATGAAAATTATTTGCAATTATATTAACATAGAAAAATTTCAAATGCAAATCATTTGCAATTCTGGATAAATAGGAAATATTATATCTATGTTATAATAGTTGTTATTAAAAGGGATAAGGAGAAAGATGGATAGTTTAAAGGTACCAAAAGGTTATAAAATAACAAAGCAAAGAAAAGCTATTTTAGAAGTTTTAGAATCTTTTCAAACACCGGTACATGCTGAAGATATATTTTTAAAACTAAAAGAGCGTGAAATGGATATAAGTTTATCTACAGTATATAGAAATCTTGATATGCTTCAAAAACAAGGTTTAGTTGTTAAAGCTTATATGTTAAATGAAGATAAAGCACGCTTTGGTTTAAGTACTAAAAAAAATTATCTCGTTTGCCAAGAATGCAAAAAGATAGTAATTATTGATAACTGTCCTTTCGAAAAATTTAAAGAAGAACTTATAGAAGTTCATGGTTTTGATATTTTAGGTCATAGTATTGAAGTTTATGGAATATGTCCAGATTGTAAAAATAAATCAAAATAGTCTAAATTTTTTCCTTTTACTAAAAGTTAGTATAAGGGATACTATTACTATCACTTGAATAAAAAATAGTAAAAAATGCAAATAATAAGTTTGAAGTTGATTAGATTTAATATAAAAAACAGTTTCTACAATCTTATAAAATCCGTAAGATAAAACTAAACCTATTAAATAGCCAGCTTGTTTAACAATATCAACTTTTGAAAGAAGTTTTTTGTATTTTAAAATTACTGTTTCTGTTCTAACAAGGTAAAATCCAAACAAAAATGTAATCTGATAACCACTGTAAATTAATAATGCTGTAGTATACAAAAACGGCTTTAATAGAAATAAAATTATTATAGACAACATAACCATCTCAACAAATAAAGATATTATAAAAAACATTTTCTTATCCATTATCTTCTCATAAAACTTTGCTATTAGCATACTACCTAAGGCTAAAATAATACCACCAATAGAAAAAATAGAAGGACTCAATGGCTGATATAATGTAAAAACAGAGCCTATAGAAAGGCCTGCAAAAATCGAGTTAAAAAATTTATAACTAAAGTAGTATCTAATTTTCATAGCTAAAACTTTCCAGTGATACCAGCATAAACAGATCTACCAAAAGATGCATAACCAGAAACAGTTTGATAATATTTATCAGTTAAATTTTCAACTTTTACAGAAACAGTGATGTATCTATTTATATCAACATTAATAACAGTATTTAATAGTGTATAAAATCCTGTCTGCTTATTATTTGTATCTTTTCTGCTTCCAATATACTCACCATTTAAAACTATATTTAAATTATCCAATGGAAAAACAGAAATATTAAAATCAAACTTATCTTTAGGTCTTCTTGCTAAGTTTTTTCCATCTTTATCTTTTGCTGAAAGGTTTGTATAATCTAGATAAATACTTGATTTTAATAATTTTAAATCTTTCTTATAAGAAAGTTCTATACCTTTTATAGTTGAAGTTCCTGGAATATTTGTATAATGCCATGTTGAGTTATCAAAATCAATTAAGTTATCAATTTTATAATGGAAATATGTTAAATTAAAACCAAAAAGATTTAATCCAATATCATAGTTTTTAACATTTTCAGGTTTTAAATGTGTATTGCCATAAGAGCTATAAAGTTGATATAATGACGGTACATTATAGGCTGTTCCATAGTTTCCATAGAGATTTATATCTTGTTGTACAATATACTTTCCACCAATTTTATACGTAGTTTTATCTGAAAAGCTACTATAGTTATCATATCTCATAGTTTGAGATAAAACGATATTCTTAATTTTATTTACATTTGTAAAATAATAACCTGTGTCATGGTACCTTCCTGTTGCGTTACTATCTACTTCTTTAAAATCTTGTCTAACAATTCCAAAAACAATAAATGAGTCTTTAATGTAATTCCATCTATCTTTAAATCCAAACTCAGTCAGATTTCCCTTATAATTATAGTTAGGATTCCATCCTGTTGGTTCATGATATGATCTTTCATAATCAGAAAGGTTACTATAAAGTTGTAATTCATGTTTTTCTATATTTTTTCTAAAGTTAAAATTATAAAATTTTTGATTTATATGTGCTTGGTTATTTGCATCTGCAGGTTGCCATGTTAAATTATCAAAACCATCATAATTGACAATAGCGTCAATAAATCTCATTGAAGTTTCAAACCTATCATTTTCTGTAAGGTTTAAACCAATTTTTAGATTTACAGTATCATTTTTATATTTATCTGACTCCATATTTAAATCTTTCCATCTTTTACCATAAGGTTCTGCAGCAGATATAGAATAGCTATCAAACCTATGTAAACCAAATAGTATATCTATTTTGTCAGTAGCCAAAGTAATTGTAGTACCATACTTTTTTGTAGTATAACTTCCGTATTCAAAATAAGAATTTAAATGGAAACCTTTTTGTGGTTTTTTAGTAATTATATTGATAATACCTGCAGAAGCATCTGCACCCCATACACCTGATTGACTTCCTTTAATAACTTCTATTTGCTCTATGTCTGAAACTAATATATGTTCAAACATTGGAGTTAAAGCTGTTATATCATTTATTCTTATACCATCCAACATAATCACCGTTCTTTTTGGATCCATTCCTCTTAAATATATAGATGTTGTTTGACCATAGCCACCATTTGAAGAAAAAGATATACTAGAAAGTTTTGTAATAAGGTCTATCAATGTAGAAGGATCTTGTTCTTTTATCTCATCTTTGTTAATAACATCTACAGAAGATGTTGAGTATTTTATATCTGTTGATGTGTTATAAACAGAAGATACTTTTAAAGATTCTTCTGCAGATGCAAAACCAACAACTAAACCTAAAATAGCCAACTTTTTCATCAATTCTCCAATGCAAATAAAAATTATTTGCAATTATTTTAACATAAGATAAAAATTAAATATTTAATGAAAATTTTAACTTTACTTTTTAATAATTTTTTGTTAAAATTAAGTTATATTAAAAAAAATAATAACAAAATATTAACATAAGGAGGAAGGTAATGAAAAAATCACTTTTTTTTGTAGCTATTTTGTCATTAAATCTCTTTGCTAATGCAGAAGAAATTTTAAAGTTAGAAAAAATTCAGTTTACTGCAACAAAATCAGAAAGACCAGAAAAAGAAACACCAGCTGGTATATCAACTATCACAAAAGAAGAGCTTAAGTTTGAAAGGGGTTTTAACTTATCTGAAAGCTTAAATGAAATTTCCGGCGTCAATGCAGATACAAAAAACGGTGGATATGATGTTAGATTGATAATAAGGGGAGGGGGCTTAACTGCACCTTATGGAATAAGACAGATAAATGTTTTATTAGATGGTGTTCCTATAACTGACCCAGATGGATTAACAAGACTTGATTTTGTTAATCCACAACTAGTTGAACAGATAGAAATTGTAAAAGGACCAAACTCTACCTTGTATGGAGCTAATGCTATTGGGGGAGTTGTAAATTTTATAACAAAACCTGTTTGGAAAACACAAGGATTTAATTTTAAAGCAGGATACGGAGATTATACAACATACCTTTTAAATTTACTTTATGGAAATAACATCAATAAAAAAACATTTTTCTATATAGATTTAACAAAAAAATATTCAGAATCGTGGAGAGAATGGAATAAATTTAAAAGCGATCAAGCTTCTTTAAAGTTAGGACATATTTTTGATGATAGTTCTTCTGTAGAAACATATTTCAATTACTCTAAAGCAGATCTACAACTTCCAAACAGGTTAACAAAACAACAGTTTGATACAGACCCAAGTAAACAGTATAAAGAAAATAGATGGATAAATTCAGGGAGATATAGTGAAATTTACTTTTTTAATGTTAAATACGAAAATCAGATAACAGATAACTTTAGTATAAAACCATTATTCTATGTGCAAAAATGGAGTCATTATCATCCAGTAACAGGTATAATAAATGATGGTGGTTCAAAAGTATTTGGAACAGATTTTATTACTGAATACAAACATTCTCTATTTGGAATAAAATCAAGCTTAGTAAGTGGATTTCAATTTCAATATGATAAGTACGACGCTGATAAATTTACATATAAAGATGTTCAAACAGATCGTAGTGGTAAAATTTTATATACGCTTTCAGATAGAAAGGGAGATTTAGCTGAAACTGATAATAATAAAATTTATAAGTTAGGATTTTATGCTCAAGAAACATTAAGACTAAACAAATTTTTAATTGATTTAGGAATTAGATGGGACAAAGTTAATTTTGATTTAGATCAAAATACTTTAATAACTTACAACTATTCCACTAACAAATATACATCAAACCCTTCTATCTTTAAAAAGTCTCTTTCTTTTTATGCTGTAAGTACAAAAGTTGGCATTAGTTATGCTATAACAAAAGATACAAATATTTATACTTCTTTTTCTTCTGGTTTTCAAACACCTCAATGGAGCCAATTAACACAAAATCCTAACTTAAAGAACGCTAAGTCTTATCAGTATGAGTTTGGTACAAAAACAGTTAAAGATAATATGACTTTAAACACTGCATTTTTCTTTATAGATTCAAAAGATGAAATAATTAGCGTAGTAGATGGTTCTTATGTAACTTATGCAAATGCAGGTAGAATTTATAAAAAGGGTGTAGAGTTAGATTTGAAATTTGAAGCAGTTTCTAACCTATTTATTGGTGGATCTTACACATACAGTGATTTTATCTACAAAGATTACAAAGAGAATAAATACGATCCTATTTTAAGAAGATATATTGAATATAATAGAAGTAATAATAGATTGCAGTATATACCAAAACATAAATATACTATATACGCTTACTACTTCCATCCTTCTGGCTTTAAAGCAAAGATAGATACAAACACATGGGGAGAATACTATACAAATGCTGCCAACACAGACAAATATAAAGGTTATGAGTTTTTAACAAACCTGGCTTTATCGTATGAAAAGAAAATTTTTGAAGTTGGGTTAAGTATTTATAACTTAACAAATAAAAAGTATGCTGTGGAAGTAAGTGGAGATTCAAATACACCATATGTACCTGGGTCACCAAGAACGTACTTTGCTTACTTCAATTTAAAATTTTAAAGTAAGGAGGGTTTATTATGGATAATTTAAAAAGTTTTGATCTAAGAGTTAAAAACCAAAATAAAAACATCATTGAAATTCCATTTATAGGGAGTTTATTTAAAAATGTTAAGTTTTTAAATGTAATCAGATTATTGCTACTTTTTATATTTATTTATGCTGTTATTTATGGATTTTTAAACCCAACTAAGGAAAATCTTTTTACAACAGGCTTGTTTTGGGGATTATTTTGGCCATTTTTTATGGTAGTATCATTACCTACTGTAGGAAGAATTTTTTGTACCGTTTGTCCACATGGATTCTTAGTTAGATTTTTCACAAAAATAGGTTTAAATAAAAATCTACCAATAAGATTGAAAAATCCTTTAATAGGTTTATTTTTAGTTATAGTTATATACTGGTTTACAATATACACGTTCCCTCAAACCTTTAATAAACCTTTGCCTACTGCTTTACTTTTTTTATTTTATACATTTTTAGCTATTGTCTTTTCGTTTATTTTTAGGAATGGAGATTACTGTAAATATCTTTGTCCAATTGGAGCTATCAACACAGCTTTCAATAGGGTAGGTTTTACCTGGTTATCTACAGATCAAGAAGATTGTAAAAATTGCAAAAAACCTATCTGTGCATTTGCATGTTCTTATAAATTTAACCCTTCAAAATTTAATAAATTAAATTCTATGGAGGAATGTACTTTATGTATGGAATGTTCAAATTCATGTAGTTCTGTAAGGTGGGAAATCAGAAAATGGGGATATTCTCTTTACAACAAAATGCCAAAACCTCAGAGTTATGAGATTTGGACATACATACTAGTTATAGGAGTAATAACAATTACAATGAAGTATCATCATGGATTATCAAGAACAGGTTTATCTGATATCCTACCTTGGACTATGGTAGGAAAATATATAGATAGTATTTTCCATTTTCCAAAATTTGTTGATGCTTCTGGTTTTGTAGCATTATTGATGGGGATAGCTTCTTCTTTGCTATTTTCTGTAGGAGGATTTTATATTGCTTCTAAGCTTCTGAAAGTAGATTTTAATTACTTTTTCAACAATATTGGATATGCTTTTGCTCCTATTATGATTGTAGGTGGACTATCTCATGCTTTATCTTTTTTCTTTACTGAATATTACCATGAGTTTATAAATGGTATTTCTCAGGCATTTTTCTTAGGTATAACAGTAGAACCGTTAGCATCAAGAAAAGATACATGGCTTAGACTGTTTACAGTTTTTAATTATGTAGCTGGATTTTGGAGTATATATTTGATTTATAAAAGAATGGTTATCTATGGATTTAATAACAATAATAACTTTAAACTAGCTTTTATTTTTGCTTCAGCTCTTCCAATATTTTATACATTATTATCTTTATTCCAGCAGTATGTATTTATGGCTTATCCACCAAGTTTTATGGATCATCACCATCATCATTAACTTGTTAAAATTTCATTAACATTTATGTTGTATAATTTTTTAAAAATTTAGAAAGGGGCAATAAATGAGTTTAACAGAGATAGTTTTAAAACTTTCATTAATTGGTGGTGATCCGGTTCTCTATATACTTTTATTGATGAGTATAGTTACAATAGCTATTATTGTTGAAAGGTTTATTACCATAAAATCTATAGAAAAAAATCTATACAGTTATTCACCTTTAGAGTTAAGATTAGCTTTAGAAAAAAGGCTAGGTATTTTAGCTACTTTTGGTAACAATGCACCTTTTATAGGACTTTTTGGGACAGTATTAGGAGTAATAAAAGCCTTCCATCATCTTGGAACTTCTTCAGAGTTTGGTGTTAGGGTAGTTATGACTGGAATATCTGAAGCTCTTGTTGCAACAGCAATGGGTTTATTTGTAGCTATCCCAGCAGTAATAGGTTATAACTACTTTGTTAGAAAGATGAAATTTTTAATGATGATCTATGAAGAAAATAAAAGTAGGTGAGATAAATGAAACTAACAGACGAAAATGACAAAGAAATATCTGAAATAAATATGATTCCTCTTGTTGATATTGTACTTGTTATTCTTATTATTTTTATGGCTACAGCTACGTTTATGGTAGAAGGTAAAATACCTCTTGATCTTCCTAAAGCAAAAACAGGAGAACCAGCAAAACAACTTCAAAAAAGAATAGAGATAACTATTAAAAAGGATGGAATATACTACGAAGGGCAAAAGGTAACGCCACAGCAGTTAAAAGACATTTTACAGAGAACAAAATCAGATAACCAAATAGTTGCTTTAAGGTCAGAAAAAGATGTAATTTTTCAAGATGTAGTAACTGTTATTGATGTATGTAGACAAGTTGGTATTGAGAAATATGTAATAGAGACTAAAAAAGAGTAGTAATGTTTAAAAATGAGAAAAAGATATTAACATTATCCATTTTAATTTCCATAATTTTTCATTTATTATTATTTGGCATATTCTATTTTGTTAATATTAAAAATCAACAACAAGAAAAAGAAAAAATAATCACACTTTCACTTGAAACTTTAAAGGAAAAAGAGGCTAAACCATCAATACAATCATCACCTATAGAAACAAAAGAAGAAGAACCTAAAAAAACACCTGTGACTAAACCAGAACCAAAGCCTAAGCTAACTCAACAAGAGAAACCAAAAATAGAAAAGCCAAAACCCATAGAGCCAAAACCTAAACAAGAGGTAGCAGAAAAACCAATAGAGCAACCTAAACAAGAGATAAATTCAAAACCAACACAGCCAACAGATACAAATACAAGCCAGCAACCACCAACAGAAAAACAACCAAAAGTAGAAGAAAGTAAACCTATAGATATTACAAAGGGAAAGCCAGATACATTTAAACAGCCAGAAAAAAAGGAAGAAGATATAAATGGTTATCTTAAAGAGTTGATAAGGTATCTAAACCAACAAGCGAGAGAAAGGGATTTATATCCACCACTTGCAAAAAGGTTAAAGATTGAAGGTGAAGTAATAGTGAGAGTGACAATAAATGAGGATGGTACTATAGATGAAAATTCAATAAAGATAGTTGATCCAAGTGGTTATAATGTTTTAGATAGAGGGGCCATTGAAATTTTAAAAAAGTTACAGCCATACAAAAAACCACCAAAAAAAATTACCGTTGAAATACCTATAGTTTTTCAGATATTATATATGTAATGAAGAAATTAAAAATATTTACAGATGGAGCTTGCTTAGGTAATCCTGGTGAAGGTGGTTATTGCAGTATTATCACAGATGGAGAAAAAAGAGCTATTATAAAAGGTGGTGAAAAAAACACTACCAACAATAGAATGGAACTTTTGGCTATTATTACAGCTTTAGAAAAAATAAAAGATAGTTATCAGATAGATCTTTATACTGATTCAAAATATGTAGTTGAAGGTATAAACAGCTGGCTTGAGAAATGGATTAAAAATGGTTGGAAAACATCTACAGGTAAACAGGTAGAAAACAAAGATCTATGGGAAAGATTATACAATCAACTAAAAAGACATCAAGTAAGTGCTTACTGGGTTAAAGGCCATTCAGGACATCCTGAAAATGAATACTGCGATAAATTAGCAAAACAAGAAGCTTTAAAACAGAAAAATGAAAAAAAATAAAGTTAAAACAATTTATGTATGCAATAACTGTGGAGCAAACTATCCTACATGGTTAGGAAGATGTAATGAGTGTGGTAGTTATAACACTATTGTTGAAGAGATAAAAGAAGAAAATAAAAATAATTTTACAACATCCTCAAATATAATAACATTAGAACCTATAACTAAAATTAAAAAAAATATTTTTTTAGATAGAAGAAAAACAGGTTTCTCCAGCTTAGATAATGCTTTTGGTGGTGGTTTGGTAGATGGTCAAGTAGTTCTTATATCTGGAGAACCAGGTATTGGAAAATCTACCCTTTTACTTCAATTTTCATCTTATTTTGCAGAAAAAGAAAAAGTACTCTATATTTCAGCTGAAGAATCACAGCAACAGGTTTATATGAGAGCTGAAAGATTAAATGCAATTAAAAATAATCTATATGTACTATCTGAAACTAAATGTGAAAATATTCTATCAGCAATAGAAATTTTGAATCCTTCTTTAATTGTACTTGATTCTATCCAAACCGTGTATTCTGAAAATCTAGAATCTGCTGCAGGTTCTGTAAGTCAAGTAAAATATGTAAGTAGTAAAATAACTAAAATTTCAAAATCAAAAGGAATAATATCCATCATAGTAGGTCAGATTACAAAGGAAGGAAATATAGCAGGACCAAAGGTTTTAGAGCACATTGTTGATACGGTGGCACAGTTTGAAGGTGAAAGAGGTTATGGTTATAGAATACTAAAGATATTAAAAAATCGTTTTGGTTCTTCAGGTGAGATAGCAGTATTTAGTATGACAGATAAAGGTATGGAAGAAGTTTTGGAACCGTCTGCATTTTTTTTATCAGAAAAACCAAAAAACGAACCTGGAAGTGTTATATTTCCATACGCAGAAGGCTCAAAACCAATACTTGTAGAAGTTCAAGCACTTGTATCTAAAACATTCTTTCCTGTTCCACAAAGAAAATCACAAGGTATAGATTTAAACAAGTTAGCTATATTAACAGCTGTAATAGAAAAGGAACTAAAAATAAATTTAAGAGATAAAGATATTTTTATAAACGTTGTTGGTGGAATAAACATAGATGAACCAGCTGTAGATCTAGCCCTAGCAACAGCTATATACTCATCCTATACCAACAAACCGTTAGATAATTTAGCAGTCTTTGGAGAGATAGGCCTTACTGGTGAAGTTAGGTCAGTTCATTTTTTAGATTTAAGAATAAAAGAATGTAAAAGATTTGGTATAGTAAACATTATATGTCCAAATTTTGACAGATCAGATACTATAGGAATAAAAAAATTAAATCAAATTAGAGAAATAATAAAATAAAAATCATACCATTTAAATATTTGAATATATAATATTTATTTAAAACTTTGTAGGAGTTTAAACGATGCCAAAAAAAAGAGGAGCAGATATAGTTGTAGATGTTTTAATATATGAAGGTGTAGATACTGTTTTTGGACTTCCTGGTGGTGCTATTATGGAAGTTTACGATGCTCTATTTGACGCACCATTTAAAAACGTATTGACGAGACATGAACAAGCCGCTTGTCATATGGCAGATGGTTATGCAAGAGCTACAGGTAAAGTTGGTGTTGTAATAGCTACATCTGGACCTGGTGCAACAAATCTTGTAACAGGACTGGCAACAGCTTATATGGATTCTATACCATTGGTAGCTATCACAGGTCAGGTACCAAGACATTACATAGGTACTGATGCATTTCAAGAAGCAGATGTTATAGGTATTACAAGGCCAATAACAAAACATAACTTTTTAGTTACAGATATAAAAGATTTACCACTTATATTAAGACAAGCTTTTTATATAGCAAAAACTGGTAGACCAGGTCCTGTACTTGTAGATATACCAAAAGATATAACTCAACAAGTATCAGAATACACAATACCAACAGATGAAGAAGTAAAAGAATCACTTCCAGGTTATAATCCACATATAGAAGGAAATCCAGTTCAAATAAAAAAAGCAGCAGAACTAATAAAAAAAGCAACCAAGCCAGTTTTATATGTTGGCGGTGGAGCGATACTATCAGATGCAGCAGAGGAAATTTACAAATTAGCTCATCTGGCAAAAATACCTGTAACAACAACAAATATGGGTAAAGGAGCATTTCCAGAAACAGATCCGCTTGCTTTACATATGCTTGGAATGCATGGAACTTACTATGCAAATATGGCTGTTTATAATTGTGATTTACTTATAGCTGTAGGATCAAGATTTGATGATAGGGTAACAGGTAAGATAAATGAGTTTGCTCCAGAAGCAAAAATTATTCATATAGATATAGATCCAGCCTCTATTAGTAAAACAATAACTGTAGATGTACCTATAGTAGGTGATGTAAAGACTGTTTTACAGAAACTTATAAAAGAGTTAGAAGAAAAACCTGTAGAATGGATAGCTGCAAGAGAAAACTGGTTAAAACAGATAGAAGAATGGAAAGAAAAACACCCTCTTAACTATAGAAAATCAGATAAAATTATTAAACCACAGTACGTTATAGAAGAAATTTATAATATAACAAATGGAGACGCTATTATATCTGCAGGTGTTGGACAACATCAAATGTGGGCTGCAATGTTTTATAAATATAGTTATCCAAGGCAATTTTTAAACTCTGGTGGGCTTGGTACAATGGGTTTTGGATTTCCAGCAGCAGTTGGTGCTAAAATAGGAAGACCAGAAAAAACAGTTTTTGCAATAGAAGGTGATGGTTCATTTATAATGAACCTTCAAGATTTAGCAACTGCTGTTCAGTACAGAATACCTGTTAAAATAGCACTAATAAACAATGGATTCTTAGGAATGGTAAGACAATGGCAACAGTTTTTCTATGATAGTAGATATGCAAGTGTATGTTTATCTGTTCAACCAGATTTTGTTAAACTTGCAGAAAGTTTCGGAGCAGTAGGATTAAGAGCAACAAAACCATCTGAAGTTAGAGAAGTTCTAATAAAAGCGATGGAAATAAACGATAGACCAGTATTAATAGATTTTGTTGTAGATAGAGAAGAGAATGTTTTACCTATGGTTCCAGCAGGTAAAAGCTATAGAGAAATGATACTTACACCTAAACAAAAAGGTGAAGCAGAAACTATGTATTTAGTGGGGTAATAAAATGAGTGAAATTAAAGTTTTAAAAGTAAGACCAGAACCAGAGAAAAAAGTAAGGAAACATATTATAACTGTAAAAGTGTTACACAATTTTGGTGTACTTGCAAGAATTACAGGTTTATTTGCAGGAAGAGGTTATAATATAGAAAGTTTAACAGTTGGGAAAACACATGAACCAAATGTTGCAAGAATAACAATAGTAGTTGACGGAGATGAAAGAGTAATAGAACAAATAATTAAACAACTTAGAAGATTAATAGAGACATTAAGAGTTAGAGATATTACAGATTTACAACACATAGAGAGAGAATTGGCGCTTATTAAAGTATATACAGCAGACGATAGAACGAGAGATGAAATAATGAGATTAGTAAATATTTTTAGAGCTAAAGTAGTAGATGTTTCTACAGATACTTATACTATTGAAATAACAGGAGATAACGAAAAAATAGAAGCATTTATAAACTTAATAAAACCTTTTGGTATAAAAGAGATGACAAGGACAGGTACATTAGCAATGGTCAGAGAATCTGCAAATATAAAGTTGGACAAAGGTGACTGATGAAAAAATTTGTATTGTTAGCTTTATTCTCTACAGTTGTTAACGCACAAGAGATAGGGGTTGCAAAAACAAATGTTGAAAATCTTCCAGAAAGCTATTCAGAGGTTTTTACCGAATTTTTAGCCAATACTTTAGAATCTACAGAAATTGTTCAAAAGAATAAAAATTATCTTTATATTATTTATCCATCTATCAGCTGGGAAGGAAAAGTTTACAATATATGTTTTAAAACTTACAAAGTAAACAGCTTATATGCATCATCATGTATCACTGTAAACTATGCAGAAGATATATACGATAGATTAAAAACAATATCAAACAGTGAATTTTTCAAGCTAAAAAATATACGTCCACAAAGTACTAGTATAAAAGTAAAATTAGATAAACCACTTACATATGATAAAGTTAAAATTGTTTCTTCAAAAGGAGATAGTTTAACGAGGTATGTATCTGTTTCTAAGGAAGGGAATACTGATATAGATTTAGGAGATGTAAGTGTTAATTTAAATATAGTAATTATTCCTGAAGAAAAAGCTAAAACAGTTTTTAAACTACTATTAGAAAATAAGAAAATAGAAAAATTAATTACAAATTTTTAATGTTATAATAATAAAAAAACTTTGGAGGAAAAAAATGGCAAATATTTATTATGATGAAGATGCATCTTTAGAGTATTTGAAAGATAAAACTGTAGCTATAATAGGTTATGGAAGCCAAGGTCATGCCCATGCATTAAACTTAAGAGATAGCGGCATTAAAGTAATCATAGGTCTATTAGCAGGTAGTAGATCTATAGAGAAAGCGAAAGCAGAAGGCTTTGAAGTTTATATGCCAGATGAAGCTGCAAAAAAAGCAGATGTTATTATGATTTTAACACCAGATACAGTTCAACCAGCATTATATCAATCAGCAATTCTTCCGAATCTTGATGAAGGCAATGCACTTGCTTTTGCCCATGGCTTTAATATACATTTTGGTCAAATTGTACCACCTTCTTACGTAGATGTTTTTTTAGTAGCTCCAAAAGGTCCTGGACACTTAGTTAGATGGATGTATGAAGAAGGAAAAGGAGTTCCTGGATTGTTTGCAGTTTACCAAGACTTTACTGGAAAAGCAAGAGAAATAGCTATGGCTTATGCAAAGGGAATTGGTGCAACAAGAGCTGGTTTAATAGAAACAACATTTAAAGAAGAAACAGAGACAGATTTATTTGGAGAACAAGCTGTTTTATGTGGTGGTGCAACTGCATTGATAAAAGCTGGATTTGAAACATTGGTAGAAGCTGGATATCAACCAGAAGTTGCCTACTTTGAATGCTTACATGAATTGAAACTAATTGTAGATTTAATATATCAGTATGGAATATCTGGAATGAGATATTCCATATCAGATACAGCAAGGTATGGTGATGTAACAAGAGGAAAAAGAGTTTATGAAGCGGTAAAACCTCTCTATAAAAAAATACTTGAAGAAATACAAGAAGGTGAATTTGCTAAAGAATGGATTTTAGAAAACGTTGCAAATAGACCACACTTTAATGCTTTAGTTAAAAAAGATGAAGAACATCCAGTTGAAAAGGTAGGTAAAGAATTAAGAAAAATGATGCCTTGGTTAGGTAGTAAAGGATTATAATAATAAGGTTTAATTATGAATTTAACGTCAAAAAGAAAATATTTAAAAAAAGTATATGAACCAGTAGGGGTCCTCCTGGCAAGGAGGACCAGAATAACACCAAATATAATAACTATAATATCTGTTATACTTGGGATGTTAGCAGCTTTATCTTATTTTAATGGAAAACCATTAACTGGTGCTATATTAGTATTTATGAGTGGTTATTTTGATTTATTAGACGGTGTTATAGCAAGAGAAAAAGAGAGATCTTCAAAATTTGGAGCAGTGTTTGACTGGATAGCAGATAAATTTGTTGACGGAATTCTACTGTTTTTTATTGGGATAACATACTCAACACCATATTTAACTGCAATTGCTGTAACAACAAGTATGTTACACACATTTATAAAACCAGTAGCTTATGCAGAAATTGGTTTTTCAAATAGAGTTAAAGGTAAAATAGATGATCCGTTGGAAGGTATAGGTTTTTTCGGAAGACCAGAAACATTGTTAACCATAATAATATTCTCAATTTTTGAACACTTTAAGTTATTTGGTGGACTAGAGTTTGGTTATGTGTTGATCACAGCATTAACAACGCTTTCTTTATTACAACGAATAGTATATCTTTATATAAAGTACAACAAAGATTACGATTAATAAGAGGAATACAATGAAAAGACCATATATAATAATACTTTCAGAAGTTACAGTAGATGGAAAGCTTACCATTTCAAAAGGTATATCTTCAAAAGAGATAATGAAGTTTATGGATGAAGAAGCAAATAGATATCTTCATGAAACAAGGGCAAAAGTAGATGGTATTATGGTTGGTGCAGAAACAATAAGAACAGACAATCCATATCTAACAGTTAGATACGTTAAAGGTAAAAATCCAACAAGAATAATACCAACAGCAACAGCTAACATACCTTTAAATTCAAATATCTTAAAAAAAGATGCTCCAACAATTATAGTTACTACACAATCAGCACCTCAGGAAAATGTTGAAGTTTTGTCAAATTTTGTAGAAGTGGTTAAAATAGGAGAAGATAAACTTGATCTCGTTAAGATGATGGACTTTTTATACAATAGAGGCATACATAACTTAATGGTTGAAGGTGGTTCTACATTAAACTGGCATCTTATAAATCTTGGTCTGGTAGATGAAATAAGAATTATACATATGCCATTTATTGTTGGAGGAGTAGATACGCCTACATTAGTTGGTGGAGAAGGATTTAAGTCTTTAGATGAAGTTGTAAAATTAAAATTAAGAGCACACTTTATGAGAGGGTCACATTTAATTACAGAATGGGAAGTTAAATATGAAAGTTAAAATATTATACTTTTCTCAAATAAAAGATAGATTAAATAAAAATGAAGAGATTATAGATTTTGATGGAAAAACATTAGAAGATTTAATAAACGTTCTTTCTCAGACTTACCCAAATGCAAAAGACATATTAAATAAATCAATGTTTGCTGTAAACGAAAATTATGAAGATAGGAATTATTTATTAAAAGAAGGGGATATAGTTGCTATTATTCCTCCAGTAAGTGGTGGGTAGATTTTCTGTAATTTAAAATGTTAGTATACATAAGCTATCAGTAAAATTTAATCTTTTTTAAATCATCCTTTTATAAAAAATTATAAAAAATTTAAAAGGAGTTGTTAATGAAAGCAGTGTTTTTAGATAGGGACGGCGTTATTAATGTTGATAAAGGTTATGTACATAAGATTGAAGATTTTGAATTTTATCCAAATGTTTTTCAAGCATTAAAAAAACTTCAAGATGCAGGATTTAAACTTTTTATAGTTACAAATCAGTCTGGAATTGCTGTTGGGTATTATACAGAAGAAGATTTTCTAAAATTAACAAATTGGATGTTAGATCAATTTAAGAAAGAGGGAATAAATATAGAAAAAGTATACTACTGTCCACATCATGAAGAAGGTATTGTTGAGAAATTTTCTTTTAAATGTGATTGTAGAAAGCCAGAAAGTGGTATGATTAAACAAGCCATATTAGAGTATAAGATAGATCCAAAGCAGTCCTTTTTAATAGGAGACAAAGAAAGTGATATAATAGCTGCACATAAAGAAGGTATAAAAGCTGCTTTAGTAAAAACAGGTCACGGCATGAAGTATATAGAGAATACTACTGCTGATTTTGTAGGTGAAGATATATTAGATGTGGTAGAAAATTTTATTATGGTATAATATTTTTTTCAAATTTTACATTGGAGGAAGATAATGAACCAGCTGATAAGAGAGATTGAGCAAAGGTATTTACCTCAAAATATTCCAGAGTTTAGACCTGGAGATACTGTTAGACTACACTTATTAGTCAAAGAAGGTGAAAAAGAAAGAACACAGATTTTTGAAGGTTTAGTTATAAGAGTAAGAGGAAGCGGATTAGGTAAAACGTTTACTGTAAGAAAAGTATCTTACGGTGTAGGAATGGAGAGAATTTTCCCTATAGCTTGTCCTTCTATTCAAAAAATAGAAGTAGTAAAACGTGGTATCGTAAGAAGAGCAAAACTTTACTACATTAGAAATCTTAAAGGTAAAGCTGCTAGAATTAAAGAACTTAAAGAATGGGAAATCAAAAAAAGAGCTGCTGAATCAAAAGCTTCTAAAGAAAATAATGGATAGCCTTGAGAAAGAGTTATATCAAAATGGATTTAATCTTGTTGTAGGTATAGATGAAGCTGGAAGGGGTCCTATTGCTGGTCCCCTTGTTATAGCTTCTGTTATATTCAAAAAATATCAAAAACCATTTATCTATGCAGATTCAAAAAAGTTAACAGAAAAAAGCAGAGAATATTTCTACAATCAGATATTAGATAATGCTGAAGAAGTAAATATTACTATTATCGAAAATACGGAAATAGATGAAAAAGGAATATCGAAAGTTGTAAAAGAAGGTATAGAAAAAAATTTATCTCAGCTAAAATCAAAATGGGATGCAGCCATAATAGATTATGTAAAAATTAGTGATAATTTAAATATTATCTCAATAAAAAAAGCAGATGAAATATCTCATACAGTAGCAGCAGCAAGTATAATTGCAAAAGTTACAAGAGATAGAATAATGAGAAAATATAAACATCAATATCCATTTTTTTCCTTTGATATTCATAAAGGTTATCCTACAAAACAACATTATGAAGAAATAGAAAAATATGGGATAACACCTATTCATAGAAAAAGCTTCAATTTGATGGTGAAATGTGATTAAAGAAATCATAACAAAACTTACAGAAAGACAGAATTTAGATGAAAAAGAAATAGAATTTCTTTTTAACAATATAATGGAGGGTAATCTTACAGACGCTCAAATTGGTGCAACTTTAATCGCTCTTAAAATGAAAGGAGAAACAGTTCAAGAGATAGCTACAGCTAGTAAAATAATGAGAGAAAAAGCTATAAAGATACATATAAAAGATAAATCAAACCTTATAGATACATGCGGAACTGGTGGTGATAAGACAGGTACATTTAATGTTTCAACTATATCTGCTTTTATAGTTGCTGGTTGTGGTGTTAAAGTAGCAAAACATGGAAACAGATCTGTATCATCTAAATGTGGTAGTGCCGATCTAATGGAAGCTCTTGGTGTTAAAATTGAACGTTCTCAAGAAGAAATAGAAAAACAGATAGAGGAAATAGGTTTAGGATTTATATTTGCACCATTATTTCATCCAGCAATGAAAAATATCATAAGACAAAGAAGGGAAATTGGTGTTAGAACTATTTTTAATATTTTAGGACCACTATCAAATCCTGCAGAAGCAGATTATCAACTTATAGGTGTGTATGATAAAAACCTTGTAGAACCGCTAACAAATGTTTTAAAAAATCTTGGACTAAAGAAAGCTTTTGTTGTTCATGGATTAGAAGGCTTAGATGAAGTATCAATAACATCTGAGACATTTGTAGGTGAACTAAATAATGGAGAAATTAAAACATATATAGTTAAACCAGAAGATTTTGGTTTAAAAAGAGCTTCTCTTAGAGATATTAAAGGTGGAGATATAAACGAAAATAAAGAAATAGCACTAAAAATACTTAAAGGTGAAGACTACTCCCCAAAAACCGATTTTGTAGCTTTAAATGTAGCTTTTGCCTTAAAGGTTGTTAATAAAGTTGATAATATAAAAGAAGGTATAGATTTAGCCAAAGAATCTATTTACAGTAGGAAAGGTTTTGAGATTTTAGAAAAATTAATAAACTTTTAAAGGGGGTTGTTTATGCTATTAGAAGGTAAACTTGCATTTATAACAGGTGGAAGTAGAGGGATTGGTAGGGCCATTGCTTTAAAATTAGCTTCTATGGGTGCAGATGTAATTATAAATTACTACAAAAATAAAGAAAAAGCAGAAGAAGTTGCACAAGAGATAGAAAAACTTGGTAGAAAAGCATATACGATACAAGGTGATTTTGGTCTAAAAGAAGATATAGATAGAGTTTTTGATGAAATTACAGAAAAATTTGGTTACTTAGACATATTTGTAAGTAATGCAGTAGCTTCAGGTAGAGAAGTTGTAGGTGGTTTTGCACCATTTCTAAGATTAAAAGAGAAAGGAACGTTAAGAATCTATAATATTACAACCTTTGGTTTTATTTGGTCATCTCAAAGAGCAGTTAAATTGATGGAAGGAAGAGAAGGTAAGATAATAGCTATTTCATCTACTGGAACAAGAGATTACATGCCAAACTATGCAATACATGGTTCCGCAAAAGCTGCATTGGAAGCCTTAGTTAGATACTTAGCTGTAGAAGTAGGACCATTAGGAATAAATGTGAACTGTGTATCTGGTGGACCTATCGATACTGAAGCGATTCAACTTTTCCCTAACTATGAAGAAGTTAAACAAGGGACTATAAAGCTTACACCACTTGGAAGAATGGGGCAACCAGAAGACATTGCAGGAGTTGTAGGATTTTTATGTACACCAGATGCAAAATGGATTCAAGGTCAGACTATAATTGTAGATGGTGGTCTTTCCTTAGTAAGAGGTCGTTAATTATAAAACATATTTTTTTCAGAGATTTGAGTGAGGTATCCAAAAAACATGGATGCCTCTTTTAAATTATCTGCAATATCCAAGGAAAAAGATTTTAATGTAGATAAATTATCTTTCAAATTCTCAATTTCTAACATATTTTGAGCCAAAAAGTCAACGATATCTCTATCATGAATTTTAAAATTTTCTGGGAATAAAGAAGTATAAATCTCTAAGGAA
This sequence comes from uncultured Aquificales bacterium, assembly GCA_964648745.1. Lineage (GTDB taxonomy): Bacteria > Aquificota > Aquificia > Aquificales > Hydrogenothermaceae > Sulfurihydrogenibium. The sequence goes on along the minus strand of CAZYKX010000009.1, from coordinate 39,212 downwards.
GGTAACGTAAATATTATCCAACCAAGCGTAGATAAAGATATATCGCAAATTTCATCTATCTTTTTTCTATTATCTATATCCATAATTTTATACAAAATATTTGAAATCTTATACAAACTTTCAGAAAAATTTTTAAAAATAAAAATAGAATCTTGAGGAGATAAAATATCCTTCTCTTTTATAAGACTATCAACCTTTTTTTGCTTAAAATAAATAAATGATTCAACCTCATATATAATATAATCTAAAAGTTCTTCCTTCATTTTACCTCTAAGTATTTTGATATTAAATCTCTTATTTTTAACATAGTTTTTGTATGTATCTGTGAAACTCTTGACTCTGTTAAACCTAATACGTAACCAATTTCTTTCATACTTAAATCTTCGTAGTAATATAAAGTTATTACCATTCTTTCTTTTTCATCAAGTTTGTTTAATATTATATCAGATAAAACTTCTTTCAACTCTTTTTCTTCTACATACTTTTCAGGTGTATCTTCGGAGATAGCTACAAGCTCCCATAAGTGAGTAGATTCATCATCAGCATCAGATATTTCACTATCTAATGATACTAATATCTTATTTACAGCTTTTTCTGAATATTTAATATATTCATCTACATCCATACCTATTTCTTTAGCTACTTCTTCAACAGTTGCTTGTCTTCCTAGCTTGGTTTCAACATCAACTATAGCATTTTCTATTTTTCTTAGCTTTTTTCTAACTTCTCTTGGTACCCAATCAAGCTGTCTTAGATGATCTATTATATAGCCTCTTATCCTAATTTCTGCATATGTAGATAGTTTAACGCCTTTAGATGAATCATACTTAGATAACGCATCATATAAACCGAGAACCCCAACCTGAACTAAATCTTCTTCGTCGATTACTGGAGGTAAATTTTGATGTTTAATAGATTTAACAATGAAATGTATTTTAGGTAAAAACTCTTTTATTATATCTGCTGTTTTTGTATTCATTTTGTTTCCCTCCAAATTTTTATATATTAAAAGATAGCAAAAAATATGCCAATTAGGAAACTGGATAAATAAACAAGTTAATAAGGGAAAGTATGCAGTTAATTTTATGCAGTATATATTATTACAATAGCTACTGAATAATTTTTCTCATGGGAAATAGATAGGGAGATATTAATATTTAAATGATATTTATCATTGTGCAGTAAAATTTCTGCAGGTTTATTTTTTTTACCTAAAATTTCTATATCTTTAAAAGATAAAGTTTTACCAAATGCTTGATAGTATGCTTTTATAGTGGCTTCTTTTGCTGCAAATCTTGCTGAAAAACAAGGAATGAAGTTCTTTTTAAAAAAACAATAATCTATCTCTCTTTGTGTAAATATTCTTTTTAAAAAATTATCTCCATATTTGTCTATAGCTTTTTTTATCCTGTCATTTTCTACAATATCTATACCTGTAAAAATCTTCATTTTACAAACCTTTTAAAAATTATTTTATCAAATTATTCAAAATGTGTTAAAATATTAACTAATTTTTAAAAAATGGAGTGTAAATGTTAGATTTTAAAGGTAAAACTGCATTAGTTACAGGTTCTACAAAAGGTATAGGTAAAGCTATAACTATAGAGTTTGCAAAATTAGGTGCTAATGTCATTATAACAGGGAGAAACAAAAATGAAGCAGAAATTTTAGCTAAAAATATAGAATCTGAGTTTGGTGTGAAAGCTTTTGGTATTGATATGGATATTTCTAAAGATATAAATGATAGTTTGAATGAGATATTTAAATTCTGTGAAAATAAAATAGATATTCTTGTAAACAATGCTGGTATAACAAAAGATACTCTTTTTTTAAGAATGAAGGAAGAGGATTGGAATAGTGTAATAAATGTAAATTTAAACGGTACATTTAAAGTTACAAGTGCTGTTTCAAAATTAATGATTAAACAAAGATATGGAAGGATTATAAACATAAGTTCTATAATAGGATTTATAGGAAACATTGGTCAAGCAAACTATGCGACTACAAAAGCTGGATTGATAGGATTTACGAAATCTTTAGCTAAAGAACTCGCTTCAAGAAATATTACAGTAAATGCAGTTGCACCTGGTTTTATCGAAACAGATATGACTGCAGAGTTACCTTCTAACATAAAGGAAAAATATTTGGAACAGATACCTTTAGGAAGATTTGGAAAACCGGAAGATGTAGCTAACGTAGTTATATTTTTAGCATCTGATATGGCTTCTTATATAACAGGTGAAGTTATACACGTTAATGGTGGAATGTACTAAAAAATTTTAAATATAGGAGGTTTAAAATGTCAGTAGAACAAAGAGTAAAGGAAATTATAGCAGATCAACTTGGAGTAGAAATTGAAAAAATCACTCCGGAAGCAAAATTTGTAGATGACTTAGGAGCTGACTCTTTAGATGTTGTTGAGTTAATAATGGCTTTTGAAGAAGAGTTTGGTGTAGAAATTCCAGATGAAGATGCAGAGAAAATTGCTACAGTTGGTGATGTTTTAAATTATATAAAATCAAAACAAGGGTAAAAAGAGATGAGAAGAGTCGTCGTTACCGGTTTGGGAGCTGTAACACCTATAGGAAACAACGTTAAAGATTTTTGGAATAATCTTGTAAATGGTGTTAGTGGTATAGATGTTATTAAAAGATTTGATCCTGTAGCAATTGGTCTTCCAGTTATAATAGCAGGGGAAGTTAAAAATCTCAATCCAGAAAAGTTTTTAGATTCAAAAGAACTCAAAAGGATGAGTGATTTCGTTAAATTTGCTGTTATAGCTGCAAAAGAAGCTATTGAAGATTCAGAATTAGAATTAGACAAAATAGATTTAACTAGAGCAGGTGTTATAGTTGGAACCGGTATCGGCGGCTTGAGGGATATTGAAGAACAGCAAAAAGTGGTTATGGAAAAAGGAGTAAGGAGAGTTTCTCCTTTCTTTATTCCTTCAGGTATATCTAATATGGCTGCAGGTTATATATCAATAGAGTTTGGATTTAAGGGCCCTAACTCATGTGTAGTTACTGCCTGTGCAACTGGAACTCATTCTATAGGAGATGCATTTAAAATTATCCAAAGAGGTGATGCAGATATAATGATAGCTGGAGGAACAGAATCAGCAATTACACCACTTGGAATAGCTGGATTTGCAAATATGAAAGCATTATCCACAAGGAATGAAGAACCTACTAAAGCATCAAGACCTTTTGATGCAGAAAGGGATGGTTTTGTAATGGGTGAAGGTGCAGGTATACTTGTTTTAGAAGAGTTAGAGCACGCTAAAAGAAGAGGAGCTAAAATATACGCTGAAATAGTAGGCTATGGTTTAACAGGAGATGCTTACCATATAACAGCACCTTGTTCAGATGCTGATGGTGCAAAACGAGTTATACAAATGGCATTAAAAGATGGAAATATAAATCCAGAAGAAGTAGATTATATAAACGCTCATGGTACATCTACACCTTTAAATGATAAGATAGAAACTATTGCAATAAAAGAAGTGTTTAAAGATCATGCTTATAAATTAAAAATAAGTTCAAATAAATCTATGATAGGACATTTACTCGGTGCTGCAGGTGCTGTAGAAGCAGTAGCGACAGTTTTAACAATCAAAAACAAAATAATACCACCTACAATAAACTTAGAACATAGAGATCCAGAATGTGATTTAGATTATGTACCAAATAAAGCAATAGAATATCCTGTTAAAATAGCTATTTCAAACTCTTTTGGCTTTGGTGGTACAAATGGATGTTTAGTTTTTAAATATTATGAATAAAAAAACAGATGCATGTAGAAGATTATCAAAAAGTTGGTGAGTTTAAAGATACTGTTATAAAGTTAGAAAATATTCTTGGTTATAAATTTAAAGATAAAACATTACTGCTTGCAGCAATTACTCATAGATCTTTTGTATCTGAGTATCATAAAAAAATTCCAGATTATGAAGTTTTGGAATTTTTAGGGGATGCTGTTTTATCTTTAATAATCAGTGAAATTTTAATTAACATTTTCCCTAATGCTAAAGAGGGCTTTTTATCTCAATATAGATCTGCAATAGTAAGTGAAACTTATCTCTCAAGACTTGCAAAAATTATAAATTTAGGTGATTTTGTACTTATAAGTAAAGGTGAAAAATCACAAAAAGGATGCGAAAGGGAATCACTACTTTGCGATGTGATAGAAGCTATATTTGGTGCCATATATACAGATAGTAATTATAATATTGCTATTCCAAGAGAAATATTTAATAGAATCTTTTTTAACCAACTTTTAAAAGATATTAAAGAAGAAAATTTACCACGTGATTATAAATCTCTTTTACAGATTGAGACACAAAAAACATTTGGTAAAATACCTAAATATACACTTATAAAATCAGAAGGACCAGAACACGATAAAACATTTACAGTAGAATGTGAGGTAGGTAATATAAAAACCATTGGAATTGGGAAATCAAAAAAAGAAGCTGAAAGTACAGCAGCAAAAGAAGCATTTTTAATTTTAAAATCGGAAGGATAAGATGAGATTAGGTGTAAATATTGATCATATTGCAACACTGAGAGAAGCGAGAAAAGGTGTAGAACCAGATCCTGTAAAAGGTGCATTAATTGCAATAAAAGCTGGTGCTGATCAAATTACCTTACATTTAAGAGAAGATAGAAGACATATTCAAGATGAAGATTTATTCCGTTTAAAATGTGAGTTAAAAGATACACACATACCTATTAATCTTGAAATGGCTCCAACTGTTGAGATGAAAAAAATAGCTTTAGAATCGATGCCTAACAATATAACATTGGTCCCTGAAAAAAGACAAGAAATTACAACAGAAGGTGGATTAGATGTTGTATCTATGGAAGAATACTTAAAAGAGTTTATAAAACCTTTACAAGAAAATGGTATAACAGTAAGTTTATTTATAGACCCTGATATAAAACAAATAGAAGCTGCATATAGAGTAGGTGCTAATGCAATAGAGATACATACAGGTGAATATGCAAATGCTTATGGTAAAAATATAGAGAAAGAATTATATAGAATTAAAAAAGCTGCCATTTATGGGAAAGAGAAAGGTTTAAAAATATACGCGGGCCATGGTTTAAACTATCAAAATGTCGTAGAAATTGCAAAGATAAAAGAAATAGAAGAGCTAAATATTGGACATTCGATAATAGCAAATGCTATATTCTTAGGTTTATATGAAGCTGTTAGAAAGATGAAAGAGATTATTATGAAAACTAGAGAGGAAATATAATGTGTGGCATAGTTGGATACATTGGTTATAGAAAAGCTGTTCCTGTTTTATTACATGGATTAAGTAGACTTGAATATAGAGGATATGATTCCGCAGGTATCGCTGTTTTGAATAATAATGAAATAAAAGTAGAAAAACAAGTAGGAAAAATAAAAGATCTTCAAGAGCATATATGGGGAAAAGATATTCCTGGCAATATAGGTCTAGCACATACACGATGGGCTACGCACGGACCACCATCTATAGAAAATGCACATCCACATCTTAGCCAAAATGCTACAATAGCTGTTGTTCATAATGGAATTATAGAAAACTATTCTACGCTAAAGGAAAAGCTTATAGAAAAAGGTTATAAATTTATATCTCAAACAGATACAGAGGTTATAGCTCACCTTATAGAAGATCTTTACAACGGAGATATTCTTGATACTGTTTTAAACGTTGCAAAAATGATTGAAGGTGCTTATGCTATAGCTATTATATCAACAGAAGAACCAGATAAAATCGTATGTTTAAGAAAAGGTAGTCCATTAATTTTAGGTATTGGAGAAGGAGAAAATTTTTTAGCATCAGATATTCCTGCTATACTCGAGTACACTAGAAAATTTATAACGTTAGATGATGAAGAGATAGCAGTATTAACAAAAGACAAGGTTGAAGTGTACAATCTTAACAAAGAAAAAGTTGAAAAGAAACCTTTTACTGTAAATTGGGATATATCTGCTGCAGAAAAAGGTGGATACAAACATTTTATGTTAAAAGAGATATACGAACAACCAAGGAAAATAACAGATACTATAACTGGTTTTTTCTCAAATCTAGATAATAGAGTTTTTAAAAATCTTAAAGATGTTGATAATATTGTTATAATAGCATGTGGTACTTCATATCATGCTGGGTTAGTAGGAAAGTTTTGGATAGAAAAATATATAAAAAAACCAGTAATTGTGGATTATGCATCAGAATTTAGATATAGAGATTTCCCAATATCAGAAAAAACATTAATAATAGCAATAAGCCAATCTGGAGAAACAGCAGATACAAGATTTTCAGCTATAGATTCTAAGAAAAAAGGTGCAAAAGTTTTATCTATAGTTAATGTTGTAGGAAGCTCATTATCTAGGGAAAGTGATTACGTTTTATATACATACTGTGGACCTGAGATAGGTGTTGCTGCAACAAAAACATTTACAGCTCAACTTGTTACTTTACTTTTATTTGCCTTAAAAGGTGGTAATGAATTAGGTTACGTTTCAAACCAAACATTTGAAGATTTACATAATCAATTGACACATTTACCAAAGCTGATAGATAAATTTTTAACAGAAGCCAAAAATATAGAAGATATTGCTTATAAATATCATAATGCAAAAGATTTTCTCTTTCTTGGAAGAGGTTTAAACTATCCTATAGCTTTGGAAGGTGCTTTAAAACTTAAAGAAATATCTTATATACATGCGGAAGGTTATCCAGCTGGAGAGATGAAACATGGACCAATAGCATTGATAGATGAAAATATGCCTGTTGTATGTTTAGTTGTAAAAGATAGTTTATATGAAAAGATGCTTTCAAATATACAGGAAGTAAAGGCAAGAAAAGGTATAGTTATATCTGTAACAGATTCAGAAGATAAAGAAATTACAAACCTTTCTTCAGATATTATAAAAATACCAACTACCGATAATGAAAACTTTTATCCAATACTTCTTTCCGTTCCATTACAACTTTTGGCATACCATACAGCTGTTATACTAGGTAAAGATGTAGATCAACCAAGGAACTTAGCAAAAACAGTAACAGTGGAGTAAATAATGACGTTAAAAGAGTTTATAATACCAGCAATAGATATAAAAGATGGTAAAGTTGTAAGGCTTTATAAAGGGGAATTTGATAAAGTAAAGGTATACAACGAAGATCCGTTAGATATGGCAAAATACTACGAAGATGTAGGTATAAAATGTATTCATATTGTTGATTTAGATGGTGCATTAGAAGGATACCCTAAAAACTATAAAATAGTAGAAAAAATTGCTTCATCTGTAAATATATGTATAGAATTTGGTGGTGGAATTAGAAGTTACGAAACGGTAAAAACTTTATTTGATATAGGTATAAATAGAGTTATTATAGGCAGTTTAGCATATCAAAATAAAGATGAATTTTTAAAAATAGTTGAATCATTCCCTAATAAAGTGGTTGTAGGTATAGATGCAAAAGATGATAAAGTAGCTATTAAAGGATGGGTAGAAAAAACAGATATCACACCTTTAGATTTTGCTAAGATGTATGACAATTTAGATATATTTGGATTTTTATATACAGATATTAATAGAGATGGAGCAATGGTAGGTCCAAATATAGAAAGTACAAAATATCTTGCAGAAAACTTAAAACATCCTGTTATTGCTTCAGGAGGTGTAGGAAGTTTAGAAGATGTTTTAAAGCTCTTTCAAATAAAAGATGTTGGTATTATAGGTGTTATTGTAGGAAAAGCAATTTATGAAGGAAAAATAAACCTTGGAGAAATATAATATGCAAATAATTTTTACAGAGAAAGCACCAAAACCAATAGGACCTTACTCTCAAGCAGTAAAGTATGAAAATCTGATTTTTATATCAGGACAAATCGCTATAGATCCAAAAACAAACCAGTTTGTAGGTGGAGATATAAAAACTCAGACAAAAATCATTTTAGAAAACATAAAAGCAATTCTTGAAGAAGCAGGTTTAAACCTGAATCACGTAGTAAAAACAACAATTTTTCTTTCAGATTTAAGTTTATTTTCTGATTTTAATGAAGTTTATGAAGAGTACTTTAATCAACATAAACCTGCAAGGTCTACTGTTGAAGTAAGAAGATTACCAAAAGATGCACTTATAGAGATAGAAGTCATAGCTGGATTATAAAATGAGTAAAAGGAAATACGATATAACATTAAGAGATATTCTTAGAAATCCCTCAAAAACTTTAATAAATACACTTACAAATAAAAAAGTAAAAAGAACATTAAATCCATCTTTTCCTACTACCAAAGATAGAGAAGTAGATCTAATATTAGAGTTAGAAGATAACACTATTTTACACATTGAAATACAAAGTACAAATGATAATTCTATGATATATAGGATGCTTGAATATTACATTCTAATAAAGCAAAGATATAAAAACCATAGAGTTATTCAGTTTGTTCTATACATAGGAACAGATAAAGTTAAAATGAAAAATATACTTGAAGATGATAAACTTAAATTTGGCTTTGATGTAATAGATATAAAACAACTCCCTTGTGAAGTTTTTGCTAAAAGCAATAAATTAGAAGATTTGACAATAGCAATTTTATGTAATATAAAAGATAGAAATAAACTTTTTGCAAAAATAATAAATAAACTAAACAAATTAAAAGATAAAAATAGATTAGATTGGCTTGCTATGATATTGACATTACTCGGATTAAGAAAAAATTATATAGAAGATTTTGAAAAAAAGATAAAGGAGGAACTAAAGATGCCAATAACTGTTGAGTTAGATGAAGAAATAGTAGAAAATTTTCCATACATAGGAAAACTTATAAAAGAAGCAAAGGAAAAAGCTATGCAGCAAGGTTTACAGCAAGGTTTGCAGCAAGGTTTACAGCAAGGTTTACAGCAAGGTTTACAGCAGGGAGTTAATCAGGGAATAAAATTTGTACAGGAAACAGCTATTAGACAGTTAGTTAAGAAGTTTGGTTATTTAGATGATGAAACAAAAGAAAAAATAAGAAATATAGAAGATTTTTTTAAATTAGAAGAAATTATGGAATATATTGTTGTTTCTAACTCATTAGAAGATTTTAAAAGAAAAATCTAAATGTTTTTAATTTTTTCTTTTAGCTTTATATAATCTTTTTTCGTTATATTTTTATCTTTATAAATAAATTGCTCTATTTCTTTTACAACTAATAAAAATCTTTCTCTTAAATTACTGTCTTGTATCTTATTTACAACCTCTTCAAGACCTTCATTCTTATTTTTTGTATAACCATACTTCTTAAGTTTATTGTAAATTAAGTTTAAAATCTTCTCTTCATAGGGTTTTTTAATATATAAGATTAAAAGATATAAAGCATAAAATGTTGATACTAAAAATGCTAAAATTATGAAATATTTTTTATCAATACTGATATTTGGGTTTTTAAAAGTAGAAGAAAAAGATTTTTTTAAAGTATTTAATATTTCCATCTGTTTTGAAAAATCATAGTTTATAATGAATGTTGTATAGTAGTAGTTAAGAGTATCTAAAAATAGTTTAAATCTCCTGAGTTTTTCTTTTTCTGATAATACTATATTTCTTATTGGTGGTGTTGGGTCGAATCTTATCCATCTACCATCAATATAAGCTTCAACCCAGAGATGTGCATTTTTCTGTTTTACGATATAGTAGTTAGCCATTTTATTGTAGTTAGAAGTTTTATACCCAGCTACAACTCTTGCAGGTATATGATTTATTCTCAACATTAAAGCCATAGAAGTTGCAAAATACTCACAGTTTCCTTGTTTTCTTTCAAATAGAAAGTCATAAATTGGATCTTTTGATACAGGTAAATTTGTTAAAGAGTATTTATATTTAAAAAGATATTTCTTTATATTTTCTGCTGTTTCAAAATCTGTTTTTCCTTTAAGCTTTTTAGCAAGATTTTCAACATCAGAATTTATTTTAGATAATTTTAAATATAAAGTTGGATTTATATCTTCTTTATAATCAGCATTTAAATAGGATATACCATTGTATTTTACTTTATTTAAAATAGGTCTATCAGCTGTAAAAGTTTTGTCAAAATTTTCAAAAAAGAATATTCCAGAAAAATTGAGTATACTAAATGGTGTGTCTACTGTAAAAAGATAAATATCTCCTGTTGGTTCTAAATATATAGTATAGGTATATCTAAAACCTGATAATTTAGTTTTTTTACCTTTAATATTTTCTATGGTTCTATGCCACTGTTTACCATCAAAGTAATCATAAGTTAGTCCTCTTATATATATTTCACCTATATAATCACCAACTACTCTAATAGCTACTGAGTCATCTTCTTGGATATCAGAAACTTCACCAATTTTTACATGATCAGAAAAACCTGTTTTTCCTTTGGAAGAAGATGTTATATTTAAAAATGGATAATTTGTCCTGGGAAGTGCAAAAAATAGGAAAAATATTAAAGGAATAGATATTATAGGTATTATACTTGATTTCAAAAAAAGTTTTTTTAGTTGGGAATATGTAAATTGTATTTTTTCATCTATAAGTTCTTCCTGACTATAGTAAGAAAGTAAAATTATGGAGAAATTTAAATAAAAAAGTAATATCAATAGATAAAACATAATAACCATACTTATAGAAAGTAAAGTATAACCTGCAAAAATAAGAACTATTAAAAGATATATCTGCATATAATCTCTAAATTTTTTATCTTCTAAAAGTTTTAAAGAAAGTAAAATTAAAAGTGTTTCTACAGCAGGTAAGATAAGGTTATCTATAGATATTCTAAAAATTAAAAGAAAAACAAAAGCAATACCTAAAAAGTTAACAAGGAATCTTGGTACATGAATATTACTTTTAAAATCTTTCCAATAAGAAAGTATAAATATAACAGAAAATAAAACACTGTAAAAAATATTTATATCTCTAAAAACCAATAAGAATATAAATAAACTTCCAACATAAGCATTTAGCTTTATAAGTGTATCAAGATATATTCTCATCTATCAATCCATATAAAGCAAGCTTAAATAATAGTTTTTCTCTACTACTTTTATCTTTTATGTCATATAAAATTTTTTCCAAAGATATATAAAGATTTTCATACTTTTTATAGTTTACCGCAATATATGTAATATAAGAAAGTTTATCTTCTAAGTTAAGTTGAAGTTTTTCAAATTCTATAATTGTAGGTTGGGAGGTTATGGCAGATAGTATTTTTTCTTTCATTTTATCTGACTTTATCGATGCTTTCCAATCTATATATTTAATCGGTGTTCCTTCTGTATAATCTCTTATACCTAAAAAATCACCTTCAAAGCCTTGTTTTTCTAATGATTTACCTTCTGAAACTTTTCTATTTTTGTCTATATTAAAGTAATACTGAGAAATATCTAAATTTTTTGGTTCAGGATATATTATTTTTTTTACATATACATTATAACTAAAACATCTTACAAAAAAGTTAAATGGAAAAACAGAACATATTTTTACCTTATCTATTTTATAGATACCTCTTGATTTAACAACATATTTCAATGTAACATTACCATTTTTTTCAGCATAAGGAATTAAAGCTTTTTTATCATCTATCAACACAGTTAATAAAAAGACTGGAAAGAATCGTTTCTTATTTTTTACTTCTATTTCGATAAAAAACTCTCTATTTGCAAAAACTTCTTCAGGAAAATTTATAGTTATTTCTAACTTAGATATGTTAACTTTTCCAAAAAAACCAGATACTCCCATAAAGCTTAAAAAAGCTGATACAATAAAAAAAAGTAAATTATTACCAGTATTTACCGCTGCAATCCCAAGGAAAATAGTTAAAATGATATAAATCCAACCAGCTTTTGTTATCTTTATTACACTGGGATAGGAATCTCTTCTACTATCCATCTAATTATCTCTGATTTTTGAGCCTCATACTCTGGTTTAAAAATCACTCTATGAGTTATAACATATGGATACAATTTTTTAATATCTTCTGGAATGATATAATCTCTATCTTCTAAATACGCGTTTGTTTTTGCAGTTTTTACAATGGCTAATGTACCTCTTGTAGACAATCCTGCTTCGAGATATTTACTTTGTCTGGTAGCCCATACTATATCAAGAATGTAGTCTGCTATTTTATCTGAAACATATACTTTGTCAATCTCTTCTTGAATTTTTAGTATCTCTTCTTTTGATAAGAAAGGTTTTATTTCATAAAGAGATTCTCTTTTACTTCCACCTTTTATAATTTCTTTCTCTGCTTCTTTTGATGGATAACCAATAGATATTTTCATTAAAAATCTATCAAGTTGAGATTCAGGTAATGGAAAAGTTCCATATTGTTCTACTGGATTCTGTGTTGCTATTACAAAAAATGGCTGTGGTAGTTTATAAGTTTTACCATCTACTGTAATCTGTTTTTCACCCATAGCTTCAAGTAAAGCAGATTGTGTTTTTGGTGTAGCTCTGTTTATCTCATCTAAAAGGATAATATTGTTAAAAATAGGTCCAGGTTTAAATTCAAACTCATTCTTTTCCTTATTAAAGATAGATACACCTGTTATATCTGAAGGAAGTAAGTCAGATGTTCCTTGAATTCTTCCATAATTAAGTCCTAATGTTTTCGATATACCTATTGCTAATGTTGTTTTGCCTAAGCCTGGTAAATCTTCAATTAATAGATGTCCTTTAGAGAAAAAACATATTAATGTGAGTTCAATAGCTTTTTCCTTACCTTGTAGGTAGTTAGATAAAGAGTTTATTATATCTTTAAATATTTTCCTCACTTTACAACTCTATATTGTCTATTAACCTTGTATTTCCAATAAAAACAGCAACAGCTATAATATCTCCTTTTTTTGCATTTACAACAGGTTCTAAACTATCTTTATCTATTACTTCTATATACTGAATTTCTTTTAAATCCTTTGCTAAAGATATTATCTCTTTAACTTTTTCCTTTAACTTGTTAGAATCTGTTGTACCTTCTTCAAACATTTTTTTAGCCTCAAATAACCCTTTACTTATGAAAGTAGCTGAATTCCTTTCACTTTCTGATAGATATTTATTCCTTGAAGACATTGCAAGACCGTCTTGTTCTCTAAATATGGGACAACCTACAATATTTATTGGCATATTTAAATCTTCGACCATTTTTGAAATTATTTTATATTGCTGGTAATCTTTTTTACCAAAATAAGCATTATCTGGACAAACTATATTAAACAGTTTATTGACAACAGTTGTAACACCTTTAAAATGCCCAGGTCTATAAAATCCGCATAAACCTTTAGATAGCTCTATAACTTCTACATAAGTTTGAAAATCTTCTTTATACATATCTTCATAACTGGGATAAAATAAAAAATCTACATATTCTTTTTCACATAGCAATCTATCTCTTTCAAAATCTCTTGGATATTTATCTAAATCTTCATTTTTTCCAAACTGTATTGGATTTACAAAGATACTTACAACTACAATATCATTTTCCTTTTTAGCACATCTAATTAAAGATAGATGACCATCATGAAGGTAACCCATAGTAGGTACAAAACCTATCTTTTTTCCTTCCCTTTTTAGCTTTAAGGCTATATTTTGCATTTCTTTTGGTTTTGTAATGACTTCCATTACAATGATCCTTGTGTTAAATATTTTATTAATTTTTCGTTTTGCTTTTTATTTAAAATAGACTGGACAGATTTAAATAAATTAATATCCAATACAGTAAGTTCTGTTTTTAATTTTGCAATATCAATAATAAGAATTTTTATTTTCTCATTGTCATTGGAATTATAAATCATGTTTTTTAATTGCTCTTCTTTATCTTTAAGAATTCTTGCTTTCCCAAGCATTATTGGAAAATATTTATTGTATTCAGCTTTTATAAGTTCATACTGTTTTTGAGAAAGTTCTAAATCAATTTTTTTTAAAATTTCATAATCATAAGGCATGATCCTATCAGTTAGAAAATATTTATTCATCCATTGATAGTTATTATCTTCTGCTTTTGAAAATGTAAAAAAACAAATACCGAAAAATATTAATACAAGTTTTCTCATTCTAATACCCATTTTTTAATAATATCTTATCGATTGATATCTAACTATCTTTAGAGATTTTGGATAAAGCTTATCTACTAAAAACCATCCAGCTAAAAATCCTCCTATATGGGCATACCAAGCTACTCCACCTAATGAAACTGGTATAAACATAGCAGATAATAACTGAAGAACAAACCAATAGCCTATAAAAAACCAAGCAGGTAAAGCAAATATAAAGAAAAAGAAAGGTGGAATAAAGGTGTAAACCCTTGCAAAAGGATAAATTTTTCCATAAACTGCTAAAATACCACTTATTGCTCCAGAAGCACCAACCATAGGAATGTCCAATGAACCAGATAATATAGCAACAGAAGATTGTAAAAATGCAGCTACAAAACCAGAAGCGAAATAAAGTATTATAAATTTAATCTTTCCTAATGCATCTTCAACATTATTTCCAAATATCCATAAAAATAGCATATTCCCAAATAAATGGGCTAAATTTCCATGTATAAACATATGTGTTATAAGATTTACTAAATTAAATTGAACTACATCCAATGGTAGTAAACCATATAGACGAACAAAACGTTCTAGCTCTGCATCATCTAAGCTCATCTCATGTAAATATACACCTACATTTATACCTATCAAAATTAGTGTAACTATTGGTATAGATTTTGTTGGTACATTATCTTTAAGGGGTATCATTTTATATCTCCTTTTTTACAGGCATTTCCATTGGAATTACAAGAATTAACCATAAAGTCGTAACTATTATTAAAAATAAAAAGTTAATATTTGCAGATGAATCTATTTTTAATAGATATCCACCTATAGCACCACCTATAAAAGCACCTACAAATTGTGAAGTATTAAAAACACCGGAAGCAGTTCCTTTTAGATGTGGTTTTGCATACTTACTCATTAAAGAAGGCATTATAGGTTCAAGCATCATAAAACCAGTAAAGTAAACAACAATAGCTAAAACTGTTAGATAAAAGTTCTCTTTAAATAATAAAAACATAACAAAGGAAATAATTAAAACAATTATACCCAATATTTTTACTTCTTTTATCTTATTTTTCTTCTCTGCAATTATTGTAGATGGGACCATTAATGTCAATCCCACAATAAACATTAGTAGATAAATTTTCCATAAATCTTTAACATCTAAAACATGCTGATGTGCAAAAATTAATGGTACAGCAGTAAATACAGCTGTTAAACTCATATGTAAAACAAACATACCAAAATCCATTTTTAATAAATTTTTATCCTTTAAAACCTCTCCTAAAAATGAAGAAGTAAATTCTGCATCTTCATGGTGTTTTACTACTGGTGGTTCTTCAATACCAAATATTATGTATGGAAGGGATATTAAAGCAAGTATACCTGTAAATGTAAATACTCCAGCTAAACCAAAGTATGCAGCGATAAGTGGACCAAGAACCATACCAACAGCAAAAGCCATTCCAATAGAAGCTCCAATAGTAGCCATAGCTCTAGTTCTAATTTCTTCTCTTGTTAGATCTGCAAGTAATGCAATCACTACCGATGAAACAGCACCAATACCTTGTAAAAATCTACCTATAATAAGAAGATGAATATTTTCAATATAAGCAGCATAAGCTGATAAGAAACTTCCTAAAATAAATATGATAGTACTTGATATTAAGATAGGTTTTCTTCCGATTTTATCACTCCAAAGACCATAAGGTATTTGGAATATAGCTTGTGTAAGACCATAAGCCCCAATAGCTAATCCAGCTAAAAAGCTATCAGAACCAGGCATATTTTTAGCATAAATACTTAAAACAGGTAAAGCTAAAAATAAACCAAGCATACGTAAAGCAAATATAAAAGCAAGTCCTAAGGTTATTTTTTTCTCATGTGGTAAAAAATCTTTATCTATCAATTTCATAGCCTCCTGTCAAAATTCAAATTTGTATGATCTATTCATTAATTCTTCAGCTGATTTTTTTGGATCTAAATTTTCATATAAAATTTTGTAAACTTGCGTTGAGATTGGTAGTTCTAAGTTGTGTTTATTTTTTATATTGTAAACAGCTTTTACAGTAGAATAACCTTCTACAACCTGACCTACTTTTTTTAAAGCTTCTTCAACAGAAAACCCTTTTCCTATCAACATCCCAAATGTTCTATTTCTTGATAAATCTCCAGTTGCAGTTAAAACAAGATCACCAAGCCCAGATAACCCATAAACTGTTTGTGGATTACCATTATACACCTTTACAATCTTAGTAATCTCATACAAACCTCTTGTTATCAAGCTTGCCCTTGCATTGTTCCCAAAACCAAGACCATCACTTATTCCAGTAGCGATTGCTATAACATTTTTTATAGCTCCTCCAACCTCTACACCAATAATATCATCAGATAGATAAACTCTAAACGTTTTTGTATTAAAATAATGAATAAGCTTTGAACCTATATCTGGATTTCCTGCAAGAACTACTGCAGTTGGTAAACCTTTTATAACTTCCTTTGCAAAGGATGGGCCAGAAAGGGAAAAAATATAATCTTTGTCTATATTTAAAGTTTCTATTAAAATATCAGAAACAAGATTTAATGTGTCTATCTCTATACCTTTTGAGGCAGATATAACAGGTTTGTTTCTAATTTCAACATCTTTTAATGTATGTCTTATATATTGAGTAGGAATTACAACTAAAATAATATCACTTATATTAACTAAATCTTTTAAATTATAGATTGTTTTTATACTTTTATTTAAAACAATATCTGGATGATATTTTTTATTAACACGTATAGAATCTATACTTTGCAAAACTTCTTTGTCTATATCCCAAAGGAAAACATTTTCAAAGTTTATACTTAAAACTTGGGCCAATGCAGTTCCCCAACTACCTGCACCTATGACACCTAAATTCAAAAAATCCTCCTACAATTGGTAATAATTAAAGTTATTATTTATTATATTATGTTTTGGAATAAAATATTTAGGATAAATAGCATACACAAGGTGATATAATGATTTCAAAAGCTTTAACAATAGCTGGTTCTGATAATAGTGGCGGTGCTGGAATACAAGCAGATTTAAAAACAATGACTTGTTTAAATGTTTATGGTATGAGTGTAATAACATCGATAACAGTTCAAAACACCACTGGCATTTTTCAAAGGTATGATTTACCAGAGGATATAGTATACAATCAAATAAAAGCTATAGCAGAAGATATAAATATAGATAGTGCAAAAATTGGAATGTTAGGAAATGGAAAAATTATACAATCTGTAGAAAAAGCTATAAAAGATTTTGATATAAAAAATTTGGTTATAGATACTGTTTTAACATCTAAGTCTGGTTATCATCTTTTAGAACCGTCAGATGAGAAAATTTTTATTGATAAGCTTATACCCCTTGCAACACTACTAACACCAAATATTCCAGAAGCTGAAATTTTAGCAAATATGAAAATTAAAAACATAGAAGATATGGAAAAAGCTTGTAAAGTAATTTATACATTTGGTTGTAACAGTGTACTACTAAAGGGTGGACATATGGAAAATGATGAGCTTGTAGATATATTTTACGATGGATTTAAATTTGAATACTTTCCATCGAAAAGAGTAAACACAAAAAATACTCATGGTACAGGTTGTACGTTATCTGCGGCTATAACATCTTATTTAGCAAAAGGTTATAGCTTATTAGATTCAATAAAAGAAGCAAAAAAGTATATCCAAGGAGCTATAGAAAACTCCTTAGATTTTGGAAAAGGGCATGGACCTTTAAATCATATGTGGATTTTTCATAAAGGTTGAAGATTTTTCTTAAAACTTTCTCCTTGTAGTATAAGTTCTCTTCCAAGTCTTCTTGCCATTTCCTCATCTTTACCTGGTTCTCTACCTGCTCTTGTTAAATAACCCCCTGCCATTAGACAGTTTGCTACTTCAAAAGCGATATCGTGATAATCTTTTAAATTTAATTCTCTTCCTCCACACAACCTAATTTCTGCAAAGGGATTAAACAATCTAAATAAAGCGATTATTTTTAAACATTTAATAGGTGTAAGATTATTAGCATTTTCTAAAGGTGTACCTGGTATTGGCATTAAAAAGTTGATAGGGATAGAATGGACATTTAAATCTCTATAAGTAATTGCTAAATCTACGATATCTTCATCTTTTTCTCCCATTCCAAATATACCACCACAACATGTAGAGAGCCCTACTTTCTGGATATTTTTGATAGTTTCAAATCTTTCTCTCCATGTATGAGTTTTTACAATTTTTGGAAAAAAGTTTTCAGAAGATTCAAGATTGTGATTTATTCTATCTACACCTGCTTCTTTTAATTTTTTTAGATCTTCTTCATCTATAGTTCCTAAAGAACAACAAACTTTTATAGGATAGTTTTTCTTTATCTCTTTTACAGCTTGAGATATTTTTTCTACTTCTTCCTTTGATGCTCTTCTGCCGCTTACAACTATACAGTATCTATTTGCATTTATCGCTACAGCCTTTTCTGCACCTTCAAGCATCTCTTCGATATTTACTAAAGAGTATGCATTTATCGGTGTTTTAAAGTGAGAAGATTGAGCACAAAAAGAACAATCTTCGGTGCAAGCACCATTTTTTGCATTTATAAGACTACAAAACTCCATCTGATTTTTAAATATATATTCTCTAACCTTAGAAGCCTCTTCTACTAAATCCATAACGTATTCATCAGGTAGAGATAGTATTTTTAAACCTTCTTCTTTTGTTAATTTCTCACCAGAAAGAACTCTATCTGCAAGATTTTTTAAAATCTCCATTTTTTTTCTCCTTTGTTAACCATTATTTATAAATAAGTTTACCATAAAATTAATGTTAAAGAATATAAAATTTGGTTTATAGAGATATGATGAATAAAAGAAAAATGTAAGTAAACGATAATTTTAAATATGTTTTTATAAAAAATAGAAATTTTAAAAATAGATGTTATTGATTTTTGGTTGCGGGGGCAGGATTTGAACCTGCGACCTCCGGGTTATGAGCCCGGCGAGCTACCAAACTGCTCCACCCCGCGGTGTTTATGCGCCCGGCACGATTCGAACGTGCGACCTACGGATTAGAAGTCCGTTGCTCTATCCAGCTGAGCTACGGGCGCACTTAATTTTTAGTAATTAGTCGGAGTGGCAGGACTTGAACCTGCGACCCCGTGCTCCCAAGGCACGTGCTCTCCCACCTGAGCTACACTCCGTTTAATTGAGATAACTATTATATCATATTCTTAAAAAAAGTCAATATCTTTTTAATAAAATTAATTTAAAATTAATGTATAATTATTATACCACAGGGAATTTAAAATGATTAGAGTATTTTATAAAGAAGGCTTAGTAATAAGGTCTGATCAACTTAAAGAACTTACAAGTCAGATTAAAGACAAATCAAATATTTTATGGGTTGATATTTTTAATCCTACAGACGAAGAAGTTAAATGGGTTGTAGAAAGCTTCAATATAGAGTTTCCTTCTTTTCAAGAGAGGGAAGATATAGAGATAAGTTCAAGATATTGGGAAGAAGAAGATAGTATAACAATAAATACTTTCTTTCTTATAAGAGATAAAGAGAATGCTTTTAATGATACAGTTTCTTTCATTATAAAAGAAAACTATCTTATAACTGTCAGATATAGAGAACTAAAAACATTTAGTGAATGTATAAGAAGGATAATGACAAATCCAAGCGTATATAAAACAGGCTATCATATCTTTTCATTAATTTTAGAAATAAAAGTAGCTTCTGATTCTGATATACTAGAAAATGTATCAAAAGAAATCTCAAAACTTGGTAAAATCGTATCATCAGGTAATTTAGATGTTACAGAAACAGTTTTTGAATCCATTTCCTACTATGAAGATTTAAATATGACAATTAGAGAATCTCTTATTGACAAGCAAAGAGTTTTATCTTCTTTATTAAAAAGCTATAAAGTTCCTTCTGATGTGAGAGAAGAGATTAGAATTCTTATAAAAGATGTAAACTCACTTATTGATTATACAAGATTTAATTTTGATAGGTTAAGTTATCTCCAAAATACATTTTTAGGTCTTTTAAATATTGAACAAAATAAAGTTATTAAAATATTTACAGTTATAGCAACAGTATTTATACCACCTACATTAATAGCAAGTATTTATGGAATGAACTTTCAAAATATACCTGAACTTCATTGGGAATATGGTTATTTTTATGCATTGATTTTAATGCTGTTAAGTGCAACATTACCTTTATATTTCTTTAGAAAAAAGGGATGGCTATGATAAAGAAAAAACTTTTATTTTTATTTATCGAAACCGTTGCTTTTATATTTTTAATGATTCTTGGTCTTTCAGTTATAAATTTTATTTATAAAAATGATATATTGACAGATAAATCTGATTTCTTTAAAGCTGTCTATGTAGTAATAGTTGTGACAGTTTATAGTAGTAGTGTTATTTTTACTTTAAAAATGAGAGAGAAACAGATAGATGAAAATGAGATCATTGCTATTCAAAATGCAAAGAAACTTTATGAAGAAAAAGATTTCATAATAAATAGAAGAGTTACTTTAGCATATGGTATTACCTTGTTATTTTTATTTTTTGCAGTTTTAACTTCTGAACTTTTAAGTTTCTTTTTTGATGAAGGTTTATTATCCCCTGTTCAGTTGGCATTTCATACAGCCGCATTTGTTGGTTATGTTATAACATTTAAATATGTATGGCAGAAACAAGATTATATAGAATATAAAAGTAGAGAGTTTATTAAAAAGCAGATTAAAGAAGATGAAAATATGTTTTGATTTAAACTATTGAAAAAATTTTTATAGATAATAAATTTAATATCTCTAAAACATTTAAAAGGTGAGATGATTGGCTATATTGCCAGAGACAATTGAAGAAGTCCAAAGAATTGCAAATGTTTACGATGTTATATCTGATTATTTAACATTGAAAAAATCAGGTTCTGTATATGTAACACATTGTCCATTCCATAATGAAAAAACCCCTTCTTTTGTAGTATCTCCTACAAAAAATATATTCAAATGTTTTGGTTGTGGTATAAGTGGAAATGCTGTTAAATTTGTAATGGAATATGAAAAAATTTCTTTTCAAGACGCAATTTTAAAAATAGCTCAAAAGTATGGAGTAAAGGTTAAGTTTACTGCTTCTGAAAAAGAGAAACAAAATCATAAATATTACCTTATAACCAGGCAGTTAACGGAATTTTTTAAAAATAGTTTATTAGAAAGCAAAAAAGCAAAAGAATATCTAAGAAGTAGGGGTATTTTAGCAAAGACAGTAGTTGATTTTGAAATAGGTTATGCACCAGAAAATAATGACATATTATTATTTGCTGAGAAAAATAGTATAACTAAAGAAGATTTAAAAAAGATTGGAATATTAAACCATAATGAAAATCTAATATTTAAAGATAGAATAATATTCCCAATTAAAAACCAAAAGGGCAATATAGTTGCATTTGGTGGAAGATCTTTATCAGATAACAATAAACCAAAATATTTAAACTCACCTGAAACTGGTATATATAAAAAAAGTGAAGTTCTTTATGGGCTATTTGAATCCTTAGATTATATAAAAGAAAAAAAGCAAGTTATAGTTGTTGAAGGATACTTAGATTTAATTTCACTTCATCAAATAGGGATAAAGAATGTTGTAGCTACACTTGGAACTGCTTTTACAAATGATCATTCAAAACTATTAAAAAACTATGTAGAAGAAGCTATTTTAATGTTTGATTCAGATGAAGCAGGAAAAAAAGCTGCTATTTTGGCTGCTTCTCATTTATTATCTCAAGATATAAAAGTTAGATATGTTTACTATACAGAAGCTAAAGATCCTGATGAACTTTCAAAGTATGGATTACAAAAAGTAAAAGAGTTAATAGAAACTTCCGAAGACATAATTATATTTTTAGTTAAAAAGTTGAAAGAAATTCAAGAGATGAAAGCAGAAGAATTAGATATAAAACAGATTGAGTCTTTTAACAAGATATATAATTCTATCTTAAATTTAATATCATCTATAGAAAATTTATCCTTAAAACGAGGTTATATAGATACTATTTCTAAGATGTTAAAAAGGTTGGAATCAAGAATAGAAGTAGATATTGAAACCATGGGAAGACAACGTAAAAAAAGTTTTAATGATGAATCAGAAAAAGATTCCGATAAACATTTACTTTTAAGATTAGATAACTTATCTAAAAAAGATAAGTTGATTTTGAAATACATATATGAAAATCCTGAAATATTGACAGATAAAGATGTTTATGATATAATAATAAATTTTCAAAATTTAAATAGATTTATTTATTTAATTGAAGAAGGAGATATTTCTGAGTATGAAGAATTTATCTCAAGGTTAGAAAAAGAAAAAGTATCGATTTCCTACGAGTATTTTCTAAAGCTACTTGATGAGTATAAAACCAAATATGAAAATCAACTGGAAAAATTAAGAATACAATTAAAGGAAGACCCATCACAAGAAGAATTTTTTAAGATAATTGAAATGAAAAAGAATAGTCATAATAGGAGGTTTAATAGATGATTAATTTCTATGAAAGAGATGATATTAGGACATTAATCAACTTGGCAAAAGAAAAAGGTTATCTAACATATTCAGAAATAAACAATTACATTGATGAAGATTTCTTTTCATCTGATGAAAATTTAGAAAGCCTTATTGAATATCTTAATGAGTTAAATATAGATGTTAGGGATGATGGGAAAATTAAATCAGAAGATGAAGATTTTGATGTATCTGACCATTTAGGAATAGACTTTGATGATGATGCTTGGGCAAAAGCAGATGACCCAGTAAAACTATATCTAAGAGAAATGGGTAGAATCCCACTTTTAAAAAGAGATGAAGAAATTAGATATGCGATAGAAATAGAAAGAGGAAGAAAAAAAGTTTTTCGAGGATTGTTGAGAACTTCTTTTTTAACTGAAAGGTTACTTGATGAGTGGGGAAAAGTTGTAGATGGAAAATTAAAAATTCAAGATTTATTAAACTTTGATGGAGAAGAAGAAAAGTTAGAAGTAGAAGAATATGAAGATGATTTAGAATTAGATACAGAAAGTTATGATAAACAAACTTTAGATTTTATAAAAAAAGGTTTGGAGCTTGCGAAACTTTATAGAGATTTATTAGAAAAAGAACAAAAATATTTAGAAACAGGAAGTCTAGAAGATAAAAAAGAGTTTATTTGGCAACATGCTAAACTAAATAAATTTATTAAAAGTTTAAATATAAAATTCACAAAATTAGATAAAATTGCTGAGGAGCTTAAGGAACTTTATACAAAATTAAGAAAAAATGAAAGGGATTATGAAAAGAGAATAAAAATTATCTCAAAGATTCATGATGATCTTGATTTGATGTTATCTACAGAATTTGAAAAATATCCAGAAATACTAAAAAAGCTTGAAGAAAATGGTTTTTCATATGGAAGATATGAGATATTAAGAACAGAAACATTAAGATTAAAGAAAGAGATTGAAGAAATTCAACAAAAAATAGGAACAATACCTTCTGAGTTTGATCATGTTTTAGATTTAATCCAACAAGGTAGAAATGAAATTAACCATGTAAAACAGATACTTGTTAAAGCAAATCTAAGATTAGTTGTATCTATTGCTAAAAAATATACAAATAGAGGCCTACAATTTTTAGATTTAATTCAAGAAGGGAATATAGGTCTTATGAAGGCCGTTGATAAGTATGATTATAAAAGAGGTTTTAAATTTTCTACTTATGCAACCTGGTGGATAAGACAAGCAATTACGAGAGCTATAGCTGATCAAGCAAGAACAATTAGAATTCCTGTCCATATGATAGAAACTATCAATAAACTTCTTAGAATATCAAGATCATTAGTTCAAGAACTTGGTAGAGAACCTACACCTGAAGAGATAGCGAAAAAAGCAGGTTTACCTGCAGAAAAAGTAAGAAAAATACTAAGAACATCTCAAGAACCAGTTTCATTAGAAACACCTATAGGAAGTGATGAAGAATCATATCTTGGAGACTTTATTGAAGACAAATCTGTATTATCACCTGAACAGCATATGCTAAAACAAGCTTTAAGAATGCAACTTGATGAAGTTTTATCAACCTTATCTGAAAGAGAAGAACAAGTTTTAAGATATAGATTTGGTCTTGAAGATGATACTGAACATACATTAGAACAAGTTGGTAAAAGATTTGGAGTAACAAGAGAAAGAATCAGACAAATAGAAGCTAAAGCTTTGAGAAAGTTAAGACATCCACATAGAGCTAAATACTTAAAACCTTTTACAGAAGGGGAATAATTTTTAAATAAGGAAGGTTATTCCTTCCTTTCTTCTATTTAAATCTTATAGTTATTGTTGCCCATTGAGTTTCATTTTTAGATATCTTATTAAATTTCCACTGTTTTAAATATCTTATTATTATGCTGTCTATTTCAATATCACCAGTTTTTGTAATCAAATCTACTTTTTCTACATTACCAGATGGATTTATCCAGATTTTAGCTTTTACTGATGGTTGAATAATGTTTGAACTTACAGAAGGTGGATGTGGTTTAAATAAAACATACCTAGAAATTGCAGAACCTTCACTATTTTTGTCAATATCTGATAATTTTTCTCCAAAAGAGATATCTTCATTATTTTTATCTAAGTTTGAAGATTTGTTACCACTTCCAGAAGAAAGCTGATTTAATAACTTTAAATTTTCTTCATCCAACTTCATCATATCAGGTTCACTTTTCTGAGTTTTTTCTTTGTTTATTTTTATCTCACTATTTTCTTTATTTTTGTTAATTTCTTTAACTATTTTTTCATTATTTAAAGTTTTATTTTCATTGCCTTTTATTAGCTCTGGTTCTTTTTTGTTATTTTCTTTATTTTCAGTTTTTTTCACTACAACTTGTTTTATTATTTCTTTTTTTTCTTCTTTTATTTCTTCAATACTTAATTCTATTGGCTTAATAGAAAGTATGTTATCATGCTTAGGTATTAGATTTAGTAGAATATAAACAAATAGATGGATTATTAATGAAATTTGTAAACCTATTAGTAGATAAATTCTTTCTTCTCTATTTTCCATTTTTAGCTTTCCATTTCAAATTTTTAAAGTATAATAACATAGTTTAATAACAAAATTTACGAAAAAAACGATGGAAGAAATTTATAAAATAGCTTTTATATTTACATTTGTCTTTATTATAAGCTTTATTATAAGAAGCTTTCTTATAAGATTATTAAAAAGTATCGCTCGAAAAACAGAAACAAAAATAGATGATATTATTTTAAATACGTTAAGAATTCCATCTTTGTTTTGGATTCTTGTAATATCTTTTCACATTTCTTCTAAATTTTCAACTCTTCCTGAGAAACATCTTTATTTGATTGAAAAGATATCTTTTTCTTTAATTATAATTTCTTTTACTGTTTTTCTAGCAAATTTAACTACAAGATTAATAAAATTTTATTTAAAAGAAAAAAATCTTCCAGAAGCAAATATAGGGATTATTTTTGTTATACTAAACTTTATTATATATATAACTGGATTTTTATTTATTCTATCTTACTTTAATATCTCCATTACACCACTTATTACTACACTTGGAATTGGTGGTCTTGCTGTTGGTTTGGCTTTAAAGGATACATTAGCTAATTTTTTCTCTGGTCTTTATATTTTAATGGAAAAAAAGATTAAAGTTGGTGATTTTATTGAACTTGAGAATGGAAAAAAAGGTTACGTTGAAAATATAAACTGGAGAACTATAACATTGAGAACATTATCTAACGATAGTATAGTAATTCCAAATGAAAAGTTAGCTCAAAGTATTATAATAAATTATGCTTTTCCAATGGAAATAACAAGAGTTTCTATAAAAATTCCTATTAGTTACGATACTGATATAGATAAATTTGAAAAGGTAGTTTTAGAAGAAGTAGAAAAATTTCAAGATAATAAAATTGTAAAAGATATATCGCCTGTTTTAAGGTTTATACCTGGTTTTGGTGATAGTGCATTAGAGTATACACTTTTTGTTTATGCAGTAAATTATGAAGCTAGCTTTTATGTAGAAAGTGAACTTAGAAAAAGGTTATTTAAAAGATTAAAAGCTGAAGGTATAGAAATATCCTATATTAAAGGAAGATAATTTATGAAACTTATTGGTTTAACAGGTGGAATTGCAACAGGGAAATCTACGGTAGAAAAAATATTGGAAAATTTAGGTGCTAAGGTTATCGATGCTGATAAAATTGTTCATTTTCTTTTAAATCAAGATTTTATTAAAGAAGAGATAAGGAAATTTTTTCCAAATGTATTTGATGATAAAAATAAGATAGATAGGAAAAAATTAGCTCAAATTATTTTTAACGATTTTCAAAAGAAAAAGGTTTTAGAAAATATCCTTCATCCTTTGGTTCATCAGTACATTGAAGAATGGATAGAAGCAAATAAAGATAAAGATATTCTTTTTATTTCAGTACCATTGATGATAGAAACAGGAAGCTACAAAAGATACGATAAAATTGTTTTAGTATATGCTCCAAAGGAATTACAATTAAAAAGATTAATGGAGAAAGGTTATACTAAAGAAGAGGCTATAGCAAGGATAAATGCTCAAATGGACATCGAGGAAAAAAGAAAATATGCTAATTATATTATTGAAAATACAGGATCTATTCAAGATTTAGAAATGAAAGTTATGGAGCTTTATCATGAACTTAAGAAAGATTGTTAAATTTTTAGCTTTATTTGTTACTTTTTTAATTTTTTCTTGTTCCACAAAAACTGATGAAAAACCAGATGTAGTTGTAGATATTAAAGTTTCTAATCATGGTTATATTCCAGATTATATACAAGTGAAAAAAGATCAAATTGTGTTATTTAGAATAACAGCTATAGATGAAGGGTTAGGTCAAGATACTTCTCAAAAGTATTATGGTCATTGTTTTTATATATTACCACCTTATGATGTAATGGTTGAGAATATAAAAAAAGGTGAAACAAAGGAAGTAAAGGTTAAAATGGTATATCCTGGTAAACATATTTTTACTTGTCCTTACTGTTCAAATGTTTTTCCTTTAAAAGGTGAGATAGAGGTAAAATAATAATATTGAAATTTAAAATAGCTAATAAGATTATTTTTAAGTTCTAAATAAAATATCTAAGCTTTTAAACATAATAGAATAAAAATTTAATTCTTACACATTTAAAAAATCTTTTTTATCTTTTTTCAAGATAAATTATTTGATTTCCAATTTTTATTTTATGTTTTTATATTAAAATTTGAAATTGATTTTTTATATTTATTTTTGGATATTCATAAAATTTAAGTTTATTAATACCTACTGACAAAATAGATATGGGTGTTGACATAGTAATTATTTCTATGAACTCTATGAACTGCCCTTTGAAAATTTTTCAACATCTCTATAAACTTTAAAGACTATAAGAATTCTAATTTTAGAGATTTAAAAGCAGTTTTTTATGTTAAAATAACAACTATGAAAAAGTTTGTTGTTGCTATAACTGGAGCAAGTGGATTTATATATGGAAAAAGAATTTTGCAAGAGCTTTCTAAAGAAAATTTTGTTTATCTTATAGTTTCTGATTCTGCTTTTATTGTTATGGAAAAGGAAGAGGGAATAAAGAAAACTGATTTTTTAAAAAGCCTACCTAAAAATGTAGAAATATTTGATAATAAAGATATTGCTGCATCTATATCAAGTGGTTCTCAACTTGTAAAAACAGAAGGTGTAATAGTTGCACCATGTTCTATGGATACATTAGCAAGTATTGCAAATGGTATTAGTACAAATCTTATACAAAGAGTTTGTGATGTTGCATTGAAAGAGAGAAAGAAGTTATATTTATTAGTTAGAGAGATGCCTTTTTCTTTGATTCATATAGAAAATATGAGAAAAGTATCTTTAGCTGGTGGTATAGTTGCGAGTGCTTCTCCAGGTTTTTATCACAAACCTAAAACAATAGATGATATGATTAATTTTGTTGTAGGAAAAGTTTTAGATGTTTTTGGTGTGAATCATAACCTTTATAAAAGGTGGAGAGAATGAAATTATCTGAGTGCGTAGAGCTTTATTTATCTTATATATCAGATAAATCTCCACATACAGTTAAGAATTATAAAGTAGATTTAAATCAGTTTATAAAAATTATTGGTGATAAGAATATAGACCAAATTACAAAAGCAGATATCGCAAAATTTAGGATGATTTTACAATCTTCAAGAAAAAAATCTTCTACTATAGCACGTAAATTAGCTTCAGTTAATTCGCTTTTTCAATATCTTATAGACTTAGAGTTAATAACAATATCTCCTATATCAAAATCTCATAGGCCAAAAGTATCTCAAAGAATACCGTCTGCTTTATCTAATGAAGAAGTTAAAAAACTTATTGAATCTTTAGACAATTTACAAGAAAAAGCTATTGTTGTTTTACTTCTTACAACAGGTTTAAGATCTTCAGAGTTACTTAATATAAAAAAATCTAACATTCTTATAGAGAGAAATGGACAGACATTTTCAATAGATAATTTAATAAAAGGTGAAGTTTTAGCTGATGATATTGGATATATTAGAGTAATAGGGAAAGGTAATAAAGAAAGGGAAATCCCTATTACTGGAAAACCTTTAGAAATTTTAGTTGAGTATATTAAAAGTATAGATGAATTTTTAGATAGCAAAGATAGTCTAATATTTCCTTTATCTTATCACACTCTTTGGAGAAAAATTAAACATATAGGTAGAAAATTAGCTATCTCCTTGCATCCGCATAAATTAAGACATACAGCAGCAACGATGGCGTTAGCATCTGGAGCAGAACTTAGAGTTATTCAAGAATTACTTGGACATTCGTCTCCTATTACGACAGCTAGATATGCAAAAGTAGGTCAAAAACAACTTTTAAAAGCTACAAAAGCACTTTCAGAAAATATAAATCTATGAGGTAGAAAGATGGAAAAATTTTTAATCTTTGTAGAAGAGAAAAATCCTTTAGAAATCTCAGATTTAAAACAGTGTGATCCATACTCATCTTTTGGTGTTTTTTGTAATACAAACTCCTTTGTTGAGGGAATAATAGTTATTATTGGTGTTGCTTTATTGGTAGCTGCTTCTTTATGGTTTGTAAAGAGAAATCAAGAGCAAGTAGAAAAAGAAAGAAAGCATGCATCATCTGAGAAATGAAGAAGTTTTAAAGATACTACAAACATCTAAAAACGGTTTATCTTCAGCAGAAATAAGGAATAGGCAGAAAATATACGGTTTAAACCAAATTGAAATAAAAGAAGAATCAAATTTAAAAATTTTTATAAATCAGTTTAAAAATCCTTTAGTATTAATTTTAATTATTGCTTCAATTATAGCACTGATTTTTAAAGAGTACAAAGATTTTTTATTTATCATTGTAATAGTTCTAATGAATGGTTTACTAGGATTTTTTCAAGAAGTTAATGCAAAATCGAAAATAAACCAGCTTTTGAAACTTTCAGAACCTCTTGTAAAAGTTTTGAGAGATGGGATAATATATAAGATTCCATCTGAAGAAGTTACTATAGGAGATATAGTTATTTTAGAAGAAGGAGATGTAGTTCCTGCAGATGCAAGACTAATAGAATCAACAAACCTTATGGTTGATGAATCTGTTTTAACGGGAGAATCTATTCCTGTTTCAAAATTCCATGATAAAGTTTTACTTGAAGATACGCCTATCTATGGAAGAGAAAATATAGTTTTTGCTTCAACTTTTATTATAAAAGGATTTGGAAAAGCTGTTGTGTATGCTATTGGATTAAATACAGGAATTGGAAAAATATATTCTAAATTGGAATCAAAAGAAATAGAAACTCCTTTAATAAGAGCTATCAACAATTTCTCAAAACGTGTGATAGTTATTCTTCTGATAATTATTGCTTTTATTTTCATTTTGGGACTTATTCAAGGAAGAGAGTTTAAAGATATTTTACTTCTAGTATTAGCGCAGCTTGTATCTGCTGTTCCTGAAGGTTTGCCAGTTGTGATAACAGTAGTATTGGTTTTGGGATCTTTAGTACTGTATAAGAAAAAAGCATTAGTTAGATATCTACCTTCAGTAGAAGCACTAGGAAGTACCACTTTTATATGTACCGATAAAACAGGTACAATTACAGAAAATAAATTAAAAGTTCAAAAAATGTATAGTTTAGAAGAAAATATTACACATCTTATTTTCGCTTTATGTAATGATGCAGATATTAATAAAGGTGATCCCTTAGATATGGCATTAATTAAATATTTAGAATCAATAAATATAGATTTTACCAAAATTAGAAATAAGTATAAAAGAGAATGGTTTTATCCATTTGATACAAAACTAAAACTTATGGCTTCCATAAATAGTATTGATGGGAAAAATTATCTTTTTGTGAAAGGGGCTTTTGAAGTTTTAGAAAACCTTGCTTTCAATTATAAAGATTTAGATAACTTAAGAAAGATACATGATGAAATGGCTGAAAATGGTTTAAGAGTTGTATCTTTTGGTTATAAAGAGATATATTACATGCCTACAGATTTATTAGAAGAAAAAATAAAATTAATTGGATTAGTTGGTTTTTTAGATCCACCAAAAGAAAGTGCCAAATTTGCAGTGGAAAAAGCTAAAGAGGCTGGAATAAACATAATTATGATAACAGGTGACAATTTAAAAACTGCTAAAGCAGTAGCTAAGATGGTTAATATCTACGAGGAAGGAAAGTTTACTTTTGAAGGAAAAGATCTTGAAAAATACAACGATGAAGAGCTTTATAATTTACTACAAAATACATCAGTTGTAGCAAGAGCTTTACCAGAAGATAAATATAGAATTGTTAGAGTTTTACAAAATAATGGAGAATCTGTGGCTGTTTTAGGTGATGGTGTAAATGATATACCAGCTATAAAATCAGCAAATCTTGGAATAGCTATGAATGAAAGTGCACCAGCAACAAAATCAGTAGCTAAGATGATTCTTTTAAAAAGAGATTTATCAGTTATTGTAGATGCTATATATATAGGAAGAAACATATCTCACAACATCAGAAAAGTTATAGAATTACTTTTGGCAACAAATATAGGAGAAGTAATATTTTTAGCTATTTTTATTTTATTTAACTTACCTCAACCACTTTTCACAACACAGATTTTATGGATACATATGGTAACAGATGGGATAGTAGATAAAACTCTTATTTTTTCAAAAGAAGAGAGATGGATTAAAAAATTAAAACCAAAAATATTTGTAAATTGGTTTTTAGATAAAAATCAGTTGCTTAGAATAATATCATTTGCTTTATTTATTGGTGTTATTAACTTAATTGTATTTAAAAAAATTTTAGAAACATCTTCTTATGAAAAAGCTGTAACATTAGTATTTCTATGTATGATTGTTGCCCAATGGGCTTATGCTGTTCAATCTATAAAAGAAACACCTTTTTTTAAAAACATCACTGAAAGTTTTAAATTAAATCCTTATATCTATCCTGTCATACTTTTTATAGGTATATCCTTACATATTTTGGCTTACTTTTTATTTCCTGAAGCTCTTCATCTTACTGATATATCTTTTTCTGACCTTAAATATCCTACAATTGTGTTTTTTTTATCATTTATTTTTATAGAGATAAGAAAATGGCTAGAATTTCTTTTTATAAAAGACTATTTGGATTTTAAAAAGTAGGATTTCGATTAGATTATGAATTTTATTTTATTAAACACTGACCTGTATCATAACAGAAATTTTAATAATATAATACTTTATATGAAAATTATTTAGGAGGTATTTATTATGCAAGTACAAACAGTAAACTTTATTGTTACAGAATCAGCTGCAAAAGAAATTAAGAGAATTGCAGATGAAAATCAAATTGAAAATCCAATTCTTAGAGTTAGAGTTGTTCCTGGTGGTTGTTCTGGATTTCAATATGCAATGGGATTTGATGATGAAATATCTGAAAATGACAAAGTTGTTGAAACTGCAAATGGTGTAAAAATAGCTATTGATGAGTTCTCAGCTCCATACATAAACGGTGCTGTTTTAGATTATGTAATGGATTTTATGGGCGGAGGATTTACAATTAAGAATCCAAACGCTGCTGGTTCTTGCGGTTGCGGAAACTCTTTCTCTTGCGGATAATATAAATCCCCTGGAAATCCAGGGGGATTATTTCTCAATTAATTCAAAAATACAATAATCTTTACCTTGAGCCTGACATTCAATTTCTTTACAATCCCACTTTTTATTAGTTAATTCTTCAAAAGCTCCTGATAATGCACCTGCTAATGGCATACATACAGGTTTTCTATTTTCCATTCCTTCCGCAAACAGAGAATTTTTAACTGTTAAAATTATCTTTTTACCTTCAACTTTACCTGCGACTACTTGACATATACCAGCATCTGTTAAGAATATTCTTATATAATTTAAGATTTCTTCTTTATCAGGAATATTTTGATTATCAATTAAATCTCTAATATAGTGACCTGCGATTTGACCAGCCTTTTTACCAGATAAATTAAGTAATCCACCTAGTCCTATACCTGAGAGCTTGAGAAGTTGAGAGTAAAATTCTTTTATAGGACCTTTTGGGATTACAACACCTTCTTCTTTTAAAAATTTGTCAATTTTTTCTATAATTTCTTGGTTTTCCATTGATTCCCCATTATAAATTTCTATATATAAAATATATTAACATAATTTAAATATAAAAAAAGCTCCAAAATTTTTGGAGCTATGCCTTTTAAATTTAATTAAACAATATTTTCAAACCTTTTATTTATTACTTCCCAGTTTAAGTTTTTGAAAAATGCATCTATATATGGGGCTCTTTTATTTTTTTGATCTACATAATAAGCATGTTCATATACATCTAAAACAATTAAAGGAATAGAGCCAACAAAACCATACTGGTTATGAGCATCAAAACCATTAACAAAGAGGATTTTATTATAAGGATCGTAAGATAAAGTAGACCATCCTCTGCAAGCTAAACCTGTTGCTTTGATCTCTTCAAAACAGTTTTGTAATGATCCAAACCATTCTTCTATGGCCTTTATAAGTTTTGAAGAAGGTTCTCCTTTTCCACCACCTATTAAATTTTCAAAGTAAAGTTCATGAAGTATAACACCCATATAGTTAAAACTTTCTTCTACTTTTAAAGCTCTATACTCTGAATAGTTTTGATTAGCTTTCGACCTATCTGCAAAATTTGAAGCTAATTTTTCTTGAATTTCATTATACTTTGCAACATAACCTTTGTAGTGAGCTTCAAAATGAACTTCTATTTGCTCATCAGAAATACCAACTAAACCTTTTGGTTTCAAATGATCTTTAGGTTGTAGTTTTACTACTTTCATTGCAGCACCTCCTTTTTTGAAATTTTTATCCTCATTTAAAGATTCTCTGTCTAAAATTTCCATTGCTTTTAAATCTGTACTAAGGGCTATCAAGCTTGTACCTACTAATTTTAAAAAATCTCTTTTGTTTATCTCCATTGTCTTCCTCTTTTATTATTGTTTTGTTTTATTAGGTATAGGTTTATATGTGTAAATAACCATGATAATTATCATTTTTATTGAATGATAGCTATCATTTGAAATAAAACAAAGTTATATTAGAATATAAAAATGAAAAAATTTAGGAGGTTATAGTATGCCAAAAGTTAATAGTTATGTAGACATTTCTCAAATTGACAAAGAAGCTAAAAGAGATTTTATCGACAGACATTCGCCATTTGTACATGTAGAAGGAGAAGCAGTTAAAGGTCAAAAATTAAAAGTTAAAGTTAGAGTTGGTAATGAGTATGTTCATCCTGATGATTTTGACCATTATATAGCTTATGTTCAACTATGGGATGGTGATACACTCCTTGGACAAGCTACATTTACACCAGGTTCTCTTGGAAACAAACCAAACCAAGCTGAAGTAGATTTCTACATAGTTCCAACTAAAGATAAATTGAAATTAAATGCTATGAGCTATTGTACTAAGCATGGTTTATGGCAAAGTGAAACAGTGGAAGTAGAAGTTTTAGCTGGAGAAACAGTATCAGGATAATATAATCCTATCCCCTTTTGGGGGGATTTTTATATTAATTTCAGATTATATTTAGTTTTTTAATATTATAAAAACTCTACCATCTAAAATTTCATTATGAACTTTATAATTTCTAACATTCATGTATTTCACGAAAAATATTAATATACTTGTTAAGTAGAAATAAAATAATTTCTATTTTTATAAAAGCTTATTACACTCAAGAGAGTTTAGAAAATGCATTAAAAAATACTGATAACACTTTTACGGGAGCACTATTTCACTCGATTAATCTATCAACATACCTTTTTAGCAAAAAACTGAGGATTTGCTTTTTAGATCAAATTTTATTTATTCTAAATAAAACGTCTATTGAGGATGTTTCACTATCCATATCAATGTTAGATTTTAATTGCTGATAAATTACTTTTTTAGGTATAAGTTACAAGTATTCATTTAAATATCTATATAGTCATTTAAAGATAAATGCAGTTTGTTTTTTAAATAAGATGAGTTGTATTATAAACACGTTAAATATCCTTAAGAGAAGTTCTCTAAAAGAGATAAAGATCTCCACACAGAAAAAGAAAATCTTTCAGATATTAGTAAAGCAGTATCTGGAGAGATATACAGGGTCCCTGGAAGTTACTTAGGAATAATCTTTATTACAGGAATTTTCTAAGTAGCTTTAAATCCCAGGTGTGTGAGGAAAATAAATGTCTATAAATTGGGGGAACTATTTATAGATTTGTAAACTATCAATAAACACTCACTTTTTGCAATAAGTTATAATATTTAATCAAAAAATTCAAGGAGTAAAGAATGAATAAAAGAGTAGTACTAGCTTATTCTGGTGGATTAGACACTTCTGTGATTGTAAGATGGCTTACTGATAGAGGTTTTGAAGTTATTACTTATACAGCTGACGTTGGGCAAGGTGAAGAACTTTCTGAGATTGAAGAAAAGGCATTAAAAGCAGGAGCGGTAAAAGCTATTATAGATGATATAAAAGAGGAGTTTGCAAGAAATTACTGTATGCCTCTTATGAGAGCTACAGCATTGTATGAAGGAAAATATACACTTCTTTCTTCTTTATCAAGACCTCTTATTGCTAAAAAACTTGTAGAAGTAGCAGAAAAAGAAAATGCTAACTATGTAGCACATGGATCAACAGGAAAAGGAAACGATCAAGTAAGATTTGAAGCATCTGTATGGGCTTTGAATCCAGATATTGAAGTCTTAGCACCTGTTAGAGAATGGGAGTTTAAATCAAGGGAAGAAGAAATAGATTATGCGCTTAAGCATGGTATACCAGTAAAAGCTACTAAAGATAAACCTTACTCTTATGATAGAAATCTATGGGGTGTTGCTATAGAGGCAGGTCCATTGGAAGATCCGTGGACAGAACCACCAGAAGATGCTTTTGAAATTACTGTATCTCCAGAAAAAGCACCAGAACAACCAGAATATATAGAGATAGAATTTAAAGAAGGAACACCAGTAAAACTTAATGGTCAAGAATATAAAGAGTTATGGAAATTAATATGGGATTTAAATGAAATTGCTGGGAAACATGGTGTAGGAAGAATAGATATGGTTGAAAATAGATTGGTAGGTATTAAAACAAGAGAAGTATATGAATCACCAGCAGGACTTATACTAATAGCTGCTTATGATGAACTTGAAAGTATAGTTTTAGATAGGTTTACATACCATTTTAAAAAAGATCATATTTCTCATCCTTATGCAAAACTTGTCTATGAAGGCCTATGGTTCTCTAAACTTAGAGAATCCTTAGATGCATTTAACAATGAAATAGCAAAAATAGTAAATGGAACAGTTCGAATAAAACTTTATAAAGGTTCATTTAAAATAGTAGGAAGGAAATCACCTAACTCTCTTTATAGTGAAGATCTTGCTACTTACAGTCCAAAAGATTCTTTTGATCACAAGGCAGGTGGTGCATTTACAAAAGTGTGGGCACTGCCACTTAAAGTTTTTGCAAGGGCAAACAAGAGGTAGAAAATGTTAAAAGAATATAACCATGTAGAAATTGAAAATAAATGGGCTCAACTTTATAAAAATGCTGACTTATTTAAAGCAGATAAGTATAAAAAACCATCTTTTTCTATTGTAATGCCACCACCTAATGTAACAGGAAGTTTACATATTGGTCATGCTTTGAATGTGTCTCTCCAAGATGTTTTTGTTAGATATAAAAGAATGAAAGATTATAATGTTTTATGGCTTCCTGGTTTTGATCATGCAGGAATTGCTACGCAATGGGTAGTTGTTAGAGAACTCCAAAAGGAAGGTATTTCTAGATTTAATTTAGGTAGAGAAAAATTTATAGAAAGAATATGGCAATGGGTACCAAAATCAAGAGATAGCATAAAAAATCAATTAGTAAGATTAGGGGCTTCTTGTGATTGGTCAAGACAAAGGTTTACACTTGACGAAGGATTCTCAAGAGCTGTTAGAGAAGCATTTATTTCTTTGTATAAAGAAGGTCTTATTTTTAGAGCTCCTTACATTGTAAATTGGGATCCAAAAGAAAAAACAGCTATATCTGACTTAGAAGTAGAATATTATGAAGAAAAAGGGAAAATCTGGTACATAAAGTACCCTTTGGAAGATGGATCTGGTTATATAACAGTAGCTACTACAAGACCCGAAACTATGCTTGGTGATACTGCTGTAGCTGTAAATCCTAACGATGAAAGATATAAACATCTAATAGGTAAAAAAGTTAAACTCCCTTTAGCACCTGAAAAAAGAGTAGATATTGAAGGTAAAGAGATTTCAAACTTAATCCCAATTATAGCAGATGAGTATGTAGATCCAGCTTTTGGTTCTGGGGTTGTAAAAATTACACCAGCACATGACCCTAATGATTTTGAAGTAGGTAAAAGACATAACCTTCCAATGGTTATAGTGATGGATGAATCTGCTTATATGAATAAAAATGCTGGTGAGTATGAAGGTTTTTATAGATACGATGCAAGGAAAAAAATTATTGATAAATTAAAAGAGTTAAATCTATTGGAAAAAGAAGAAGATCATGTACATAATGTAGGACATTCTCAAAGATCAAAAGAAATTGTAGAACCATATCTTTCAACACAATGGTTTGTTGATACTAAAAAATTAGCAGAAAAAGCTATAAAAGTTGTTGAAGATGGAGATATAAAATTTATTCCTGAAGGATGGACTAAAACTTATTTAAACTGGATGTATAACATTAGAGAGTGGTGTATATCAAGACAGATTTGGTGGGGTCATAGAATCCCAGTATGGTATTGTAAGTCCTGTAATCATGCAAACACTTTTAAAGATGAGCCATATAAAACAGTTGAAGAAAAAATTATATTCAACCTTTATGCTGATGGAAAAATTAGTCAAATATTTTGTTTAGATGAAATTTTAGAGATTCTAAATAACAAAAACTTTACCCAAGATGATAAAACAAATTTAGAATTTTATGAAGATATAGTTTTTGGTAAAAAAACTGAGTATCTCAAAGATAAAAATAAATTAACTGAAATGTTAGAAAACAGTAAAGGTTTTGAAAAATTATATGAAGAAAGATATAAAATAGTCTTAAAATGCGAAAAATGTGGAAGTGAAAATTTACATCAAGAAGAAGATGTATTAGATACTTGGTTTTCTTCTGCTCTATGGTCTTTTGGAACTCTTGGTTGGCCATCAAGAGAAGATGAACTTAAAACATTCTATCCAACATCATTACTTATAACTGGATTTGATATTATCTTTTTCTGGGTAGCAAGAATGATAATGATGGGTCTAAAGTTTACCCAAGATGTTCCATTTAAAGATGTTTATATTCATGCTCTCGTTAGAGATGAGAAAGGCGAAAAAATGTCAAAAACAAAAGGTAATGTGATAGATCCATTAGAAATGGCAGAAAAATACGGAGCAGATGCCTTAAGATTTACTTTAATAGCATTAGCTGCACAAGGTAGAGATATAAGACTTTCAGAAAAAAGAATTGAAGGTTATAAGCATTTTTCAAACAAAATATGGAACGCTTCAAAATTTGTTTTATTGAATTCTAATGATAACATTATTAAAGATGTAGAAGATTTAAATTTTTCTATAGAAGATAAATGGATTATTTCAAAACTTAATAAAACAATAGAGAGTTCTTCAAAAGAATTAGAAAACTATAGATATAACGAATATGCAAATATACTTTATGACTTTTTCTGGCATGACTACTGTGATTGGTATATAGAGTTTTCAAAAGAAAGAGTATATAAAGGTAGTGAAGAAGAAAAAATAACCGCAATAAGTATATTAAATTATGTTCTTCGAGAATCTTTAAAACTACTTCATCCAATAATGCCTTTTATAACTGAAGAAATTTATAGTTATTTAAAAAATAAAGATTCACAGTATCTTGCAGTATCCAAGTATCCAGAAGTAAGAAAAGAGTTTATATTTGAAGATGAGTTTCTATTTATTGAGGATTTAAAAGAAACAATTTCTTCAATAAGAAATGTTAGAAGTGATTTTTCTATAGAACCTACAAGGAAGTTAAATATAAGAATTAAACCAAAAAACTCTCAAATCAAAGTAAACCTATTAAAACTTCAAAACTCTATTAAATCTTTAGCAAAAATAGAAAATCTTGAAATAGATGAAAACATCGATAAAAAAGATTCAGAAATTGCAATAGTATCGGATATTGGAGAAGTTTATGTAAATCTTGAGGGAATAATTAATATTGAAAAAGAAATAGAAAGACAAAAGAAAATACTTACAGATATAGAAAAATCTATTAAAATTGCAGAAAGTAAACTATCTAATGAAAACTTTGTGAGTAAAGCTCCCGTACATGTTGTTGAAAAAGAAAAACAACTTTATCAAGAATTACAAGAAAAGAGAGAAAAAATAATAAACTTATTAAATCTTCTTGAAAATAAATAAATATTATTATAAACCACCTTTTTCAGGTGGTTTTTTTATTTTATAAAGGTTCAAATCTTATAAAACAAAGAAAGAAGTTGACAAAAAGAAAAAACAGGATATAATGAATATCCC
>CAZYKX010000008.1:0-66211 GCA_964648745.1 uncultured Aquificales bacterium | reverse complement strand
CTTTGAGTTATCTGAGCTAATTTCATACCTTCCAAAGAAAAAACATCATATTTAAGGGAAAAGAGATTTTTTTCAAGTGATTTTATTCTATAAATTTTCAAATGAAACTCCTCATATCTTATATTGTTTTTAACCTATCTATCCTAAGTATAATAGAATTACAAGAAAATTAAATAATAAACTATAAAAACTGAAACTTACTGTAAAATTATAAAATAACTGGTATTGAAAACACATTTTGAGTTTACAAATTAAGAATTTAAGATACTATATTTATATAGCAAAAATTTTTAAAAAGGAGAGATTAATGAAAAAATTTATTTTACTTGCATTGGTTTTAGTTTTTAACTTTACTTTTGCAGAAGATTTAGTAGGTAAAAAGTTTATTGATGTTTATGGTAAAGATGAGAAAGGTA
The DNA here is from genome assembly GCA_964648745.1 of uncultured Aquificales bacterium. Classification (GTDB taxonomy): domain Bacteria; phylum Aquificota; class Aquificia; order Aquificales; family Hydrogenothermaceae; genus Sulfurihydrogenibium. Next base: position 65,795 of record CAZYKX010000008.1, on the reverse strand, counting down.
AAGTTAGAAAGCTTTCTGATATTGCTGGAAAAGGAAAACCAGTTGTTGTTATTTATTGGGCGATTGGTGATGTGGATACATATAAAATATTACCAAAGATAAATCAAATATCCAAAAAATACAAAGATAAAGTTTTATTTGTAGCGCCTTTATTAAGTGTATCAGATGAAAAAGAAGTAAAAGAAGCTAAAAAAATGATTCCGTTGGATATAGATGTATGGCTTGCTGGAAGTGATTCTATTAAAGGTTATTCTATAGAAAAAGTTGATGTACCTTATCTTGTATTTATAGATAAAGAAGGAAATATAAAATCTATTATGAGAACTGCGAGAGACGTTAATGCTATAGAACAAGAGATAAAAAAACTTATTAAATAATGCTTTATATTTATGCTTTTATAGGAAGTTTTTTAGCAGGTTTATCAACAGTTATAGGTGTTATACCTGTCTTATTTGGTAAAAAAATAAGTTTAAAATTGCAAGATATACTTCTTGGTTTTAGTGCTGGTATTATGCTTTCTGCTTCTTTTTTTTCACTTATCTTGCCTGCTTTAAAAATATCAGAAAATCTTTATAATAAACCGTTAAATATTGTATTGGTTTCTTTTGGAATTTTAGCAGGCTCTTTAATTTTTTTATTTTTTGATAAACTCATACCTGATGAGTATTTTATTAAAACATACAAAGAAGATTCAAAAAGATTAAAAAAAATGTGGCTTTTTATATTAGCTATAACGGTACATAACTTTCCTGAAGGTATGGCTTCCTCTATTTCTTTTTTTTCTGATTTAAAAGTAGGAATATCTACAGCCACAGGTATAGGAATCCAAAATATACCTGAAGGATTAGCTGTTGCTTTAGCTTTATACTTAAATGGTTTTTCAAAATTAAAATTATTTTTAATAACTTTGCTAACCGGTTTGGTAGAACCAGTTGGTGGATTATTTTCTATAATTATATTTACATTTACAAGCTATATTCTTTCCTTCGGATTATCTCTAGCGGCTGGTGCTATGCTTTTTGTGGTTAGTAAAGAAATGATTCCAGAAACTCATAAAAAGGGATTTGAAACAGAAGCCACATTTGGTTTAATAGGTGGTTTTATAGTTATGATGATATTAGATAATCTATTATCATAGATAATTTTTTATTTTTGCATTATTTTTAATATTAAATCCTTAAAAAGGAGAATAACTATGTATCATTTTGATTATATATTTGGCATAACAGTATTTTTAATTTCAGCATTTTTACTTTATAAAAAGTTAAAAAAAGAGATACAAAAAGGAAAGTGTAGCCATTGTAGTATTTCTGATAACTGTAAAAATATTAGTATAAAATGAAGAAGAAATTTTTAGCTTTATCTTTTTTGGTATATGTTTTATTTATTGCAGAAAGTATAACTGGATATTGGGTAGAAAAACCAAGGGCTATTTCTGTAATATTTTTTAATCTTTTAGAAAGAGGAACAGCATATCAATTGCATGTAAATGTTTTACCAATTATTTTATACATAACTTTATTTTTTCATACTACTATAGCTTTAAAAAGATACTACAGCTTAAAAATGATCTTGTTTTTCAATTTATTAATTTTTTTATGCTTGATATTTCTACATATTTTATGAGGTTTTGAAATGAACAGAAGAAATTTAATCAAAATTTTAACATTAGGTTTATTTGTAGATAAATCTTTTGGTGGTATATTAGATGCTTTTAAAAAATATAAAACAGTAAATTTGGATGTTTATACTCCACAGGATAGTTTATTTATTGTGGATATAAAAGGCGTGCCTTCAGAGGTTAAAAACTTAAATGACTATAAACTTAAAATTTACGGTGAGATAAAAAATATAATGGAATTATCTATTAATGATATTAAAACCCTACCTTATATAAAAAAAGATATCATTTTAGAATGTGTTTCTAATACAAGAGGAGATAAAATTGGTAAAATAAAAGTTCAGGGTGTTTCTTTAAATTATATTCTCAAAAAAGCTGGTTTAAAAAGTACAGCAAAAAAAGTAGTGTTTAGAGCTTTTGATGGTTATCATACAAGTATAGAAATTTCATATATAGAGAAGTTTGATCCCATAATTACATACTATATAAATGTAGATGAAGGAGGACAAGTTTTGAAAGAACTATCTTTAGATCATGGTTATCCACTAAGAGTTTTATGTCCAGAAAAATGGGGGTATAAATCTGTTAAGTGGCTTAAAGAAATTGAAGTTGTAAGTTATAATTATAAGGGTTATTGGGAAAAACAAGGTTGGAGTGATAGAGCTATTAAAGGTGTAGATTATTTTGAAAAATAAATAAGGGGACAAATGCCCCCTTTTATTAAATTAAAGTTGAGGTTTTGGTGTTTTTGGAGTTGATGGTGGTAAAACTGGAAGTTTTAAAGCATTTTCTGGTATTTTTCCAGTTGTAGAATCTAAGAAAGCCACAATTTTATCTATTTCTTCATCTGTTAAAGTAATGCCTAGTTGTGTTTCACCCATAATTTTTACAGCTTCTTTAATATCCCAAACTTTTCCATCGTGGAAGTAAGGATATGTTCTTGTAACATTTCTTAAGGAAGGTACTTTGTATACGTATTTGTCTGCTTCGTTCTTTGTAACATTATATCTTCCTAAATCATTTGGATCTTGATAAGGATAAGGTTTTACAACTCCAAACTTTTGGAACATGCTTCCACCAATAGCAACACCATTATGGCAAGAAGCACATCCTTTTTCCATAAATAGTTTTAAGCCTTCTTTTTCTTTAAGTGTTAATGCGTTTGTTTTACCATTTAGATATTCATCAAATCTTGAAGGGGTTACAAGTGTTCTTTCAAATGCTGCAATAGCTTTTGCTACGTTATCATAGTTTACAGGATCTTTATCATTAGGAAACGCTTTTTTAAACTCTGCAACATAGGCATCAATAGATTTTAATCTTTCAATAACTAAATTAGGATCTGGCATTGACATCTCTACAGGATTTAAAATAGGTCCTTTTGCTTGTTCTTCTAAGTCTTTAGCTCTTCCATCCCAAAATTGAGCTATATGGAATCCAGCATTTAAAACTGTAGGTGCATTTTTTCCACCTGTTTGAAATTTATGACCTAAAGATGTTTGTACTCCATCAACTCCATAAGTAGATAGATTATGGCAAGTATTACAGTTAATAACTCCACTTAACGATAATCTTGGATCATAGAATAGTTTTTTACCAAGTTCAACCTTTTCTTTTGTTGTAGGATTATCTGCAGGTGATGGGATCTCTTTTGGAAGAGGTCTAAAATAATTTTTAGCTTGGTTTAACAACTCTTTATCATTAATTTTTTGTGTAGCACCTGTAAAAGATATTAAACCTCCCAAAATGGCAAAACCTAACCCAGCAACAACTAACTTTTTCATTTTTTTACCTCCTTTAATAGTAATTATTATTAATTTTAATATCAATTTAAAAATTAATCAATAGGAAAATTTAAAAACAATTTTTTTTAATGAATTATTTTGGTCAATCTATATCTTCTAATATCTCTTCTTGAGGAAATTCAAATTCTATTTCTCTCTTAGGAGCTATAGTTGTGATTGCGTGTTTGTATACTAAAACTTGTCTTGGCCCTTCCTTTAAAAGGATAGTAAAGTTATCAAAGTATTTTATTTTTCCTTCTAATTTGACACCATTTACCAAATAGATATCACATCTTACTTTTTCTTTTCTAATTTTATTTAAAAAAGCTTCTTGTAATCTTGGTTTTTTTTCTTTAGCCATTAATTTCCTCCTTAATGTGGTTTTACTTCATAAAATTTTTCAGCTAACTCTATTATATATTTATAATCCATCAATTGTTCTTTCCATCTTTCAGGTATAGATTCTTCTCCATTGTACCCACCTGCAAATGCACCAGCTATTAGACCTATACTATCAGTATCTCCACCATAATAACCATAAGAATTTGCAGCTTTTACAATAACATTCTCTGTTTCGTAAGGTGTCTTTAAAAATATGAATAATGCTTGTGAGAATGCTTCAAGGCAATAACTACCGTTTCCAAGCTCATTTATAGCTTTATCATAATCTGCATTTTCTTTTAACAATTTCAGTACTTTATCTAGATACATTTTTGTTTCTTTTTTTACAACAAATTTTTCAAGAAGCTTTATAAAATACTCATATTCATCATTTAAGTAAAATCTACCTTGAACCAATTCACCAACTGCAACTGCTAAAGCTGATGATACATCTAAAACTACTTCATTTCTTGAAGTTATCATTGTTATTGATTTTGCTATATCGCTTGCTCTATATGGATCTTTATAAAAGTATAATCCTATAGGTATAGCAACAAGACAGTGATCTATTGTTGAACCTGTTAAATTTATCTCTTCTCCTTCTATAATTGAATCTATTGCAGATAAAAATGTAGGATCTATATAAGTGTGTATCTCGCTTTTCTCTTTCCATTGTATATACTTATCTATAATATCTTTAGCATCTATCATTTTTCTTTCTATAATTGATGTAGTAACAAGTTTGATTATTTCAAATTCACTTGTATTTTCTCCTGGTCTTAAAAAGTAAGATGGTGAAGATGGATGAGGAATCATTAAATCTTTAACTGGTTCTCCATAAAACTCTATAACATCATCTATAGGTAGTTCTTCAACCATCATACCTAAACTATCACCTATGGAAGCTCCTAAAAAAGTTCCTATAAATCTATTTTTCATTCTTAATGTCCTTCAGGTCTTAATGTTGGGAAAAGGATTACTTCTCTAATTGAAGTACTATCTGTAAGCATCATTACAAGTCTATCTATACCTATTCCTTCACCAGCAGTAGGTGGTAAGCCATATTCTAATGCAGTTAAAAATGTTTCGTCAATATCCATCGCTTCTTCATCACCCATTTCTTTTTCTCTAATTTGCTGTATAAATCTTTCTCTTTGATCTATTGGGTCGTTTAACTCTGTATATGCATTAGCCAACTCTTGTTTATTAACAATAAGTTCAAATCTCTCTACTAAATCTGGGTCATTCCTATGTGTTTTTGCTAAAGGTGATAAGATCTTTGGAAAATCTATTACAAATGTTGGTTGGATAAGTTCTTCTTCAACAAAATGTTCAAAAAGTTTGTCAAGTATCTTTAAATGTGTTAAACTTTCAGCCTTTGGTATTCCAACTTCTTTAGCAAATGCCTTAGCCTTTTCATAGTTAAGGAAAAATTCTTTATCTTTTCCTGTTTTTTCTTTGAGTAAGTCAAAAAATGCTACTTTTCTAAATGGTTTCTCAAAATCAAGTTCAACATTATCCCATTTTATTTTTAAGGTTCCTACTGTATCTAACAATATTTTTCTAAAAAGTTCTTCTGTTAAAACCATCAAATCATTATAGTCAAGGTATGCAGCATAAAACTCAACCATAGTAAATTCTGGGTTGTGGGTAGTATCTATACCTTCATTTCTAAAGTTCCTTCCAATTTCAAATACTCTATTGAAACCACCAACCACAAGCATTTTAAGATAAAGTTCTGGAGCTATCCTTAAAAATAAGTTCATATCTAATGCGTTATGATAAGTTATAAAAGGTTTTGCTAAAGCACCAGATGCAACTGTATGTAGTATAGGTGTTTCAACCTCTATAAAACCTTTACTTTCTAAAAACTCTCTTAAGCTTTTTATAGCTTTTGATCTTAATTTAAATATTTCTCTTGCTCTTTGATTTGCTATTAAATCTAAATATCTATAACGATATCTATACTCAGTATCTTTTAGTCCATGCCATTTTTCTGGCAGTGGTCTTAATGATTTTGCTAAAATTTGATACTCTTTTACTTCAACAGTAAGTTCACCTGTCATAGTTCTAAAAAGATTACCTTTCACACCAATGATATCGCCAATATCAATTAAATCCATAGCTTGTTTATAATTTTCTTCTCCAAGAATATCAGCATTAAAATATACTTGTAATTTACCATCAGCATCTTGTATATGTCCAAACGCAGCTTTTCCTTGATCTCTTAAAGCTATTAACCTTCCAGCAACAGCTACTTCTTTCCTTTCTGGATCTTTATCAAATTTATTTTTTATAACTGATACATCTTCTCCAACTTCCTCAAAATAAACCACATCAGCTATAAGTGTTAACTTCCCTTCTAACCTTTTCAGTTTACCTTTAAATGAAGCAACTATATTTGGAGATATCTTTTCTTTTTGAGGAAATATAACTTGAATCTCATAATGTCCGTTTATATCTTCTAATCTTATCAGATAGTCATTTTCTTTTTTAGATACTCTTTTAATTTTACCTTTTATTGTGTATTCTTTATCATCTGGTTCAAATTCTAAACCATCTCTTACATTCTTTAAATCAACAGTTATATTAAATTTATGAGGATATGGATTTTTTCCTTCTTCTTGCATTTTTTTTACTCTTAAAACTCTACTTTCTAATATCTCTTCAGCCATAGATTCCTCCGAAAATTTTTTAATATATAATTATATAATGGAAAAAACTATTAGGAGAATTTATAGATGTTAACTAAAATCAAAAATAAAGCATTAATCTTAACTGTTGCTGGATACTTTACTATTTTAACTACTGCACCAGCACCTGCTGCAATGATAGATTCAACTTTTTCCGACAAGAATATTACAGTAAAGTCTGAGAGAGAAGCAAACATTGATAAAATTCAAAGAGCATTGGAAAATGAGATAGTCAGAGAAAAATTAAAGGCTTATGGTTTAGATGAAAATCAGGTAAAAGAAAAACTTTCTCAAATGTCTGATCAACAGATACATATGTTGGCACAAGCTTCTGATAAAGTTTTAGCTGGTGGAGATGGAATAGGCTTTGTAATAGGTGTATTAATTATAGTGTTGTTGGTGGTTTTAATATTAAAACTATTGGGGAAAGAAGTAATAATAAGGTAATAATGAAAAAAGTTAAGTTTGAAGATATAGAACTATATCCTTCAAAAATTGTTTGTGTTGGTAGAAACTATTATGAACATATTCAAGAGCTAAATAATAAAGTTCCTGATGATATTGTATTTTTTATAAAACCAAACTCTTCGATATCACAAGATTTAATCTCTCCTTCAAAAAGATGTAGATACGAGGGAGAGATTTCTTTTATTATATTTGATAACCAAATTAAAGGTGTAGGATTTGGAATAGATTTAACTCTTATAGATGAACAAGAAAAAGCCAAAAAGGAAGGCCTTCCTTGGGAAAAAGCAAAAGCTTTTGATAATTCAGCTGTGTTTTCAGAGTTTAAATCTATTAAAAACATAGATAATTTAGAGATGGAGCTTTATATAAATGGTCAGTTAAAACAATATGGTAATATCGATCTTATGATTTACAAACCTTATGATATTCTTGAAAAAGCAAAAAAATATTTTTCTTTTGAAAATGGAGATATCTTAATGACTGGTACACCAAAAGGAGTTGGTTTGGTAAATAAAGGAGATAGATATGTAGGAAAGATATTAAAGGATGGGTTGGTAGTTGTGGAGAAAGAATGGTTCGTAATATAGTTTTTTTAATTCTTATTTTTACATTTACAGTAAAATCTCAAGAGATTTTAAATGTTCCTTTTGTAAAGCAAAAAGATGAATTTTGTGGGCCAGCTGCTTTGTCTTCTGTTTTTCAATATTATGGATTGAATATAACACAAGATGAAATAGGAAAAGATGTTTATATAGAAAATTTAAAAGGTGCGTTAATTACAGATTTAGAAAACTATGCTAAAAAGGTAGATTTTAAAACAGATTTGAAAAAGTCAGATATTGAAGAAATAAAAAAATATATAGATTCTAAAAAACCAGTTATTGCTTTAATAGATACTGGTTTTTTATTCGTTTCAAAGCCACATTATGTTGTAATAATAGGTTATGATGAAAATGGTTTTTTTGTAAGTGACGGTTATCAACCAAATAAACATTATAGTTATAAAGATTTTTTGAAAATGTGGGAAAAATTGGGAAACATTATATTAGTGGTGTATAGATGAAAAAGATCTTTATTTTATTTTTTTTACTTATAACTTCTTGTTCTTTTCCAAAGATTGTAGTTTATGACGATCCTTTAACAGCATATCAACATAATGATTTAGGTGTTGTTTATTATAAAAAAGGTCAGTACGATTTAGCAGAGAAAGAATTTTTAAAAGCTATTGAAAAGAAAAAAGATTGGTATTTACCTTACTTTAATTTAGGAAACCTTTACTATAAAAAAGGAGAATTAGATAAAGCTATTAAATATTTTGAGAAATCTTTGGATATAGAGAAAAAAGATGAAACATTAAACAATTTAGCATACATTTACTTAGAAAAAGGAGATTGTGAAAAAGCAAAATTTTACATATTACAGATTGAAAATATCAAATCAAATGAAACTTTCTTAGATACCTACAATAAATTTAAAGAAAAGTGTAAATAACTACTTATTATCTTCACTACTAACTTTTATTATAGTTTTTACATTCCCCCTTGGATTCCAGTCTCCTATTATTTCTAATTTTCTTGGTTTAAGTAGATTGTATAAGTCTTCGTATATCTTATTTGTAGCTTCTTCGTGAGAAATATACTGATTTCTATATTTGTTTAAGTAAAGTTTTAAAGATTTAAGTTCTACTATATATTCATCAGGTATGTATATAATTTTTATTGTTGCATAGTCTGGATAACCAGAACGTGGACATAAGCACGAAAACTCTGGAAATGTTATCTCAATTGTATAGTTTCTATCTTTGTATGGGTTTGGCCAAGGTTCCAATTTTGATTCTAAAATCTCTTTTTCACCGTATTTCATTTAAACCTCTCTACTAATAATATAATCTGCTAAATTATTTAAAAATTCTGGATTTTCAAGATCTTTTATAAGGCTTTTTGCTTTTTCAACATAGTCTTTTGCTATCTCAATAGATTTTTCCAATCCATAAACAGAAGGATATGTTACTTTATTTTTCTCTTTATCTTTATGTAATTTTTTCCCTGTTTTACTTTCTTCACCAATTTCATCTAAAACATCATCCCATATTTGAAAAGCAAGACCAATGTTTAAACCATACTCTTTTAATTTATTTAACTCTTCTTCTGGAGCATCTGCTAAAACTGCTCCAATTTGACAACAAGCAGATATAAATTTTGCAGTTTTATTGGTGTGTATAAACTGGACATCTTGAAAACTATCGAGAATATCTGCAGCTTGGCCACCTACCATACCATATATACCAACATTATGAGAGAGAATATTTATTATCTTTATGAGCTTTTTAGGATCTATATTTTTATTTTTAGATATAATCTCAAACGTATAAGTTAATAAACCATCTCCGGCAAGAATTGCTATAGCTTCTCCATACACTTTATGACATGTAGGTTTTCCTCTTCTAAAATCATCATCATCCATTGCTGGTAAATCATCATGAATTAATGAATAAGTGTGAATAAATTCTGTTGAGATAGCTATATCTATAAAATTATTTACATCAACGTTTCTATTGATAGATTTGGCAGATTCTAAAACTAGTATAGGTCGTATTCTTTTCCCACCAGATTTTAAAGAATATTCCATAGCATCAAAAAGCTCTTTTGGAATACCCTTTGGTATAAAGTTTTCTAAATGCTTATTTATAAAATTTACCTTTTCTTTAAGTTTATCTGTAAAATTCATAACTACTATTATATAATATTTCAATTAATTATAAATTATATAACAGGAGCTTTACATTGTTTGATAAAATTAGAAGTTCTAAGTGGAAGAACATTGTTTTATTTATAACAGCATTTACTTTTGTTGCTACATCTTTGGTTGCAATTTTAATCTATAAATTTAGCGGAGAGATAAATGGCGTTGCTGAGGTAAATGGAAGAGAAATACCAGTTTATGAATTTAACTATGCTTACGAAATGACAGTAAGAAATTTACAAACACAGAATTTAGATATTTCTAACTATAAGAAAGAGATAAAAAATCAAGTAATAAAGTCTTTGATAGAAAGAGAACTTTTATACCAACAAGCTGAAAAAGAAGGTATTGTTGCAACAAAAGAACAAGTTAAAGAAGAGATTCTGAAAATTCCAGCATTTCAAGTAAATGGTAAATTTGATAAAAGTGTATATTTACAGATAATAAACTCCTTAGGATTAACACCAGAAGCTTTTGAAAGTATTTTACAAAAAGAGTTAACAGTAAATAACATTAAAACTTTACTTTTATCAACAGTTTACGTTAGTGATGATGAAGTTAACGTTTTTATTAAAAAACAGTTAACAAAAATCAGTGGTGAGACAATACTCATAAAGCCAAAAGAACCTAATATAACTCAAGAGATGATTAAAGATTATTATGAAAAACATAAAAAAGATTACTCTTCTCAAGTAGGAAAAAATATTTTAGTTTTAAAAATAGATATTTCTAAATTAGGACAAGATAAAGCAGAAAAATTAGCTAAAGATGTATTTACTAAAGCTAAATTTGGCCAACTTAACTCTTTACCTCCTGAAGTAGAAAAGGTTTATGAAGGAGAGTTTTTTGATGATTCACAATCAACTATTCCATCTGAGATAAAAGAAGATATTCAATTTCTAAACAAAGATAAAAATGTTGCATTTACCAAAACACAAACATCTTACTTTATAACTATTTATAAAGGAGAAGCTCTTAAAACAAAAACCTTGGAAGAAGTAAAAGATGAAATTCTTGCTAAGCTAAAAAATGAAGAAAGAAATAAGGCAGTTGCAGAACTTCAAAAAACAACAGATATAACATCATTATTGGCAAATAATCCAGTAGAAAAATCTTACGTATCAGACAACACTATACAAGAATTTGTAGTTAAGTATAATGTTAAAAGTCAAGATTTAAATAAAATTACCGATTTAAAAGTGGGTGAAACTTCAAAACCTATAGCGACAGATGATGGATTACTTATATTTAAATTAACTCAAATCAAAGAGCCAGATAAAGATAAAGTAGAAGAAATGAGAAAAATCATTATTCCAATGATAAAATCTCAAAAATTTGCAGATATATATCAGATGTACATAGATAAATTAGAGAAAAATAGTAAAATAAAAATAAACAAAAGGTTATTAGAAGATGGATAAAACACCTTATGCAGAAGAATTTTTACTACATCAGTTAGAAATTATCAAAAGTAATATAAAAAAACCTATGTATAGAGAACTTGTGGAAAGATTTTTAAATGATAGAGAACTTTTTGAGAAGTTTAAGGAAGCAAAAGATAAAAAATCTAGAAAATATAAAGAGGGAATTTTAGAAAGGGTTGTTTCTACTGGTTCTTTAGCTTTATGCTTGTATGACAACTATCCTACCATTGATATTGATTTAATTTTAAGTGCCATAGTACTATCTGGTTTTAGAGACAGTTTAGGCAGACCTTTTTTCTATAAATACATAGAAAAATACGATGATTTAAAAGAGTTATTATATAAAAAAAGTAGAAAAAAACCAAAAATAGAACACTTTATTTTTGATGAAATTATGAAGATTGACGAAAGAATTATATCAAAATTAAGTAAAGGAGGTTTGTAATGGATATTTTATTTGACAATGGGAGCCATAAAAACATTTTACTTGAAGATTTTGGACATGGAGAAATGGTTCAAGCAAACGTTCACTTAATAGTAGATGATGGAAAAGGTATGATTTTAGATCCAGGTGGTCATAAAGTTTTTAAACATCTTATTCAGGAAATTGGAACTATTATAGGTGTTGATAACTTAGAATGGATATTTTTTTCTCATCAAGATCCAGATATAGTTGCATCTGCTAATGCTTGGTTAATGACAACTAAAGCAACAGCATTGTCATCAAAACTATGGCTTAGGTTTATTCCACACTTTGGTGTAGATAGACTTGTTGCTGATAGAATAAAAGGTTTAGATGATGAAGGTGCTATAATAAAATTAGGTAATACAGATATCTATATACTACCAGCTCACTGGTTACACTCACCTGGAAATTTTCAAATTTATGATCCAGTATCAAAAATACTCTATTCTGGAGACCTTGGAGCATCGTTAGGTCAGGATTATAAATTTGTAGAAAATTTTGAAGAACATATAAAGTATATGGAAGGTTTCCATAAAAGATATATAAACAGTGGAAGAGCTTTAAAAAACTGGGCAAAAATGGTGAGACAGCTTGATATAGAAATGATAGCTCCACAACATGGTGCTATCTTTAAAGGTAAAGATATGGTTAATAAGTTTATCAATTGGGTTGAAACCTTACAAACAGGCGTAGATATAATGGATGACGTTTATAAAATTCCTACAAAGAGGTTAGAAGTATAGATTGCTGCAGCATTATCCCGTTTTATGGAAAGAAGTTTTAGATTTTTCTAAATTAGTAAAAGAAGGCATATTTTTAGATGCAACTGTTGGAGGAGGAGGTCATTCATATTTAATACTAAAAGAAAATCCAAATTTGACACTTATAGGATTAGATAAAGATTCTTATGCTTTAAACGTTGCACAAGAAAAACTTAAAGATTTTCATGATAGAGTAACGTTAATTAAATCATCATTTAAAGATTTAGATAAAGTTGTTGGTAATTTAGGTATTAAAAGTATTAATTTAGCACTTTTTGATTTTGGTGTATCTCATTTCCAATTGAAATTAGAAAGAGGTTTTTCTTTTCAAAGAGAAGAGCCCCTTGATATGAGAATGGATATAACTCAAGATCTTACAGCTTACTATGTTGTCAATTACTATTCTGAAAATCAACTTTACAATATTTTAAAAAACTATGGAGAAGAAAAATTTGCATTAAAAATAGCAAAAAGTATAGTTGAAAGCAGAAAAAAGAAAAAAATAGAAACAACTAAAGAATTGGCTGAAATCGTTTTTAGAGTGTATCCACCTTCTTTAAGACATGGAAGAATACATCCAGCAACAAAGACGTTTCAAGCTATAAGAATAGAAGTAAACAATGAATTAAAAGATATAGAGGAAGGTGTTGATAAAGCTATTAAACTTCTTGCTACCAATGGAATTATAATGACAATTTCATTTCATTCACTTGAAGATAGAATTGTCAAGAACATTTTTAAAAAGTACAAAGAATTAAAGTTTCTGGAAATCTTGACGAAAAAACCATTAACTCCATCACTGGAAGAGATAAAAGAAAACTCAGCTTCCAGAAGTGGAAAATTGAGGGTAGCGAGGAGATTATAAAGATGGTGAGAACAACAGCGTTAAAGAGGGAAGAGCTTATAAATGATATATTACAAGGATTGAAAAAGTATAAATTATACTATGGTGCTGTTTTCATATCTTTAATAATATTAGTTATATATAGCCATTTAAATTTTAAGTTAGATAATGAGATAATAAATTTAACACAAGAAAAAAACTACTTGATAGCTACAAACTTTAAACTAAAGAAAGATTTAGCTGTAGTATCATCTCCTAATAAAATATCAAATGAAGCGAAGAAAGAAGGTAAAATGAAATCTGTTGACTATAGACAGGTTAAGTTTTTAGAAGTAAAATAAATCTTTATGAATTGGCAAAGGTCTCAGTTTGGGCTATATTTCATACTATTTATATTTTTTATAATTGCTCTTAGAATATTTCAAATTCAGATTTTTAATCGAGAAGAGTTTTTATCTTACATAGAAAAACAGTACTACACATCTGAGGAAATTTTACTTCCAAGAGGAAGTATTTTTGACTCAAAAGGAAATTTTGTAGCTATAAGTGTACCTTCTATATCAGTTTATGTTATTCCTAAATACTTGAAAGATAAAGAAAATGTCGCAAAACAACTATCTTTACTTTTAAAAATTCCATATGAAGAAATATATAATAAAATTGAATCACGACAAAACTATACCATTATAGCAACAAATGTTGATAAAGCTTTAAAACCACAGATACTAAAACTTCGTTCAGACTTAAAAGAATGGAATATTGGAGTTATAGATAACAGTGTAAGATTTTATCCTTACAATGAAATTGGTGGTAATGTAGTTGGGTTTGTGAGTAAAAAAACAGGCTATGGATTAGAAGGTCTTGAAAAATATCTAAATGATTATTTGGGTGGTGGTAGAGCAAAATTAGTATTTTTAAAGGATGCTCAAGGAAATCCAATAGCAATAGAAAAGGCAAATATAAAGAAGATAACTTATAATGCAGTTTTATCAATAGATATGAATGTTCAGTATATAGCGGAAGAGGCATTAAATGAACTCATTGCAGAAAGGGACCCTTTAGAAGCTGTTGTACTAATAATGAATCCTCACACTGGAGAAATACTTGCTGCAGCATCATATCCAAACTATGATCCCAATGACTATGAAAAATATAAAACTTATAAAAATATTGTATTTCAACATGCTTATGAGGTTGGTTCTGTTGCAAAACCTATAATTTTAGCTGAAGCTATAGATGAAGGTAAAGTAAATCTTAACGAGATAATTGATTGTGAAAATGGGAAAATTTATGTAGATGGCATAAGAATAAAAGATCATAAAAAATATGGATATTTAACACCTATTGAGATTATTCAACATTCATCAAACGTAGGTATTATAAAAATTGCTTTAAGACTTGATCCTAAGAAGATATACGAAAAACTTAGGAATATGGGATTTGATCAAAAGACAGGCATATTTCCTGGAGAAGCAAAGGGGTTTTTAAGAGATGATTATAGACCTGTTAACATAGCTTATGCAGCTATAGGTCAAAACTGGACAGCAACACCTTTGCAAGTTGCATTAGCTTATTCTGCATTTGCTAACGGTGGTTATTTAGTTAAACCTATATTAGTAAAAGGTTTAACAGATAACTCTGGTAAATTTGTAAAAATTGAACAGCCTTTTAAGCTAAGAAAAGTCTTAAGTGATGAAAGTATTCAAAAGATAAAGCCTATACTTCAACTTGTTGTAGAAAATGGAACAGCAAAATCTGGAAAGTCTGACTTTTTTACTATAGCAGGAAAAACAGGAACAGCTCAAAAATATGATCCATCTATAAGGGCTTTATCAAACTCAAAGTGGTATACATGGTTTGCCGGATTCTTTCCAGCTTCAAATCCTATGTTTACGGTTGTAGTATTTGCAAATGAACCAAAACCAAAATTTGCTGGAGAAAATATTGGCGGTGGTGGTGTTTCTGCTACGGTGTTGAAAAATTTAGTAGATCGAATTATGTTTTATTACAAACAAAAACCAGATAAAACTCAAGAGGTTAAATAATTTTTTATCCTTTCAGCTACATAAGAAGGAATACCTAGTTTTTTCAGCTCTTCATCACTAGCTTTTAGAATATTATCTATTGTTTTATAGGTTTTATATAAAACTTCTTTTCTTTTTTTCCCAACTCCTTCAATGTTATCTAATACACTTTTTAGTCCTTCCTTTTCTCTAAGTTTTCTATTGTATGAAATTGCAAATCTATGTGCTTCATCTCTTATTTTTGTAAATAGTTTAAGAAGTTCTGGATACTCAAAAAGTTTAATCTCTTTTCCATCTTCTGTATATATTATCTCTTCTTTTTTTGCTATGGAGAAAACTTTTAAATTTTCTAAACCATATTTTTCCTTTACTTTAATTCCTTGAGAAAGTTGCCCTTTTCCACCATCTATTAAAACTAAAGGAGGTTCTGACATGTCTTTATAATGTTTAAATCTTCGTGTTAAAACCTCCCTTAAAGCAGCATAATCATCTATATATTCAACTGTTTTAACCTTATACCTTCTGTACTCTCTTTTATTCATAAAACCATTTTCCCAAACAACACATGAACCAACTGTAAAATTTCCATCAATATGTGATATATCAAAACATTCTATTCTTTTTGGTAATTCAAAAGAGAAAACAGATTTAAATATTTTATTTAGATTGTCTGTTTCGAAAATTGGAATATTTCTCTTTACAAAATTTTCTATTGTAGTAGGAACTTCCAAAGATATCTTAATATCAATATTTTTTTGTTTTAAAAACCAATTTTTTAAGTGATCTAAATCTTTTATATCTTTATTTAGGATAATATTTTTTGGAATATAGGTATCTTTGCTATAATAATCTGTAATAATAAAAACCTCGTTATTTTCTTCAAAGTCTTCATTATTGATTTTTAACTCATCTTTACCAATAATTGTATTTCCTCTTACAATAATCAAATATAATTTAGTTCCAATAAAATAAAAAATATCGGCTTCATCTATACCAATACCTATAATTTCTTGTTTTTTTATTATGTTTTCTATTGCTTTAATCTGATCTCTTACAATAGCTGCTTTCTCAAACATCATTTTTTCTGTATAGTAATTAATTTTGTCATAAAGTTTGTAAATTACATTTTTTACGTTTCCTGATAGAAAAGATTTTAATACATTTACATCTTCTAAATACTCTTTTTTTGATATCTTATTGGCACATGGACCAGAACATAGTCCAAGATGATAATCAAAACATACTAAATCTCTTTGAGGTAAAGGATAACATGTCCTGATTTTAAATATTTTGTGTATTAATTCTTTCATTGCTCTTGCATTTTTAGCAGGTAAAAAAGGTCCAAAGTATTCTCCTTTAAACTCTCCATACTTTCTACTTATTTTTACTGTTGGATACTCTTCATCTGTGATAACAATCATTGGATAACTACTACCAGATTTAAGTCTTACATTGTATTTAGGTTTAAACTGTTTTATAAGTTCATTTTCTAAAACAAATGCTTCATAATCTGATTTAGTTATGATCCATTCGATATTTTTACTTTCTTGAAAAATTTTTCTTTCTTTAATATCTATTTTTAGCTGTTGATAATGATTTTTTAATCGATTTTTTATATTGATAGCTTTTCCAATATAGATATACTGCTTTTTTTCGTTTTTAAATAAGTATACTCCAGGTTCTTCTGGAGCTTTTTCTATAAACTCTAATACCCAACTAATCTCATGTTCCATATAAAATATTTTAAACGATTATAAATAATTTTCAATTTCTAAATGAAGTGGGAGGAATTAATAGGTTTTAACTGACATATGATTAATTTTGTGGTATGATACGCGAATAATTTCTAATTTGGGGAAAATAAAAGTGAAAAGAAAAAATTTTATATTTATGATTTTATCAATTTGTGCATTAAATTATTGATGTGCTACTATCATAAATGGTACAACGCAAGAAATACCTGTTTCTACAGATCCACCAGGTGCTACGGTTAAAACATCGAGTGGATTTCAATGTACAACACTTTGTACTTTAGAATTAAAGAGAAAAAATGATCATGTGGTTAATATAGAAAAACCAGGCTATGAGGATGTTAAAATAGAGATACATTCAGTATTAAGTGGAGTTGTTGCAGGAAACATAATTGCCGGTGGTTTAATTGGTTGGGGAGTAGATGCAGCTACTGGAGGACAATACAGGCTTGTCCCTGAGAAAATTGATGTAATACTTAAACCAATTAATAAAGAGCAAAATATATCTACAAATAAGGAACAAGATATATCTACTATTATGGCAAATTTAGAAAAGTTAGATAAATTAAGACAAAGTAAAGCTATTACTGATGAAGAATATAATAAGCTTAAAGAAGAATTAATTGGTCAGTTAAAACAAATAAAAAATCCTACAAATACAAATAATAATACTGATACAACTAATGCAACTAACTTGGTGAATGATAATACAAAAAATTCTAATAAATAATTAAATTAAAATTATGAAAAGGTTTTTAGTTTACTTATAAAAATTTAAAATAAATCTAATAATTAGGGAATTTTTTATTTAAGTTGGAACATTTTATCTAAAAGAGTGTATATTCGTTGATAGTTTGTGGTTGGCTCTAGGTAAATGGAACTATCTTTTAGTATAGCTGATGCGTCTAAATTTTCTTCTTGCAATTCTCCGGCATAATCGATTAACCATTCTTTAACCATATTTTCATCTACTTCAATGTGAAACTGAAGACCTACTGCTTTATTGTAAACAAAACCTTGATTTTGATATTCATCTGAACTAAATATTCTTGTAGCACCTTTTGGTAACTCAAAAGTATCATTATGCCATTGAAAAACTTTAAAACTATCTGGGAAATGATCAAAGTATGGATGATTATTTACCTTCTTTACATCAAAAACCCCAATTTCTTTTTTATGACCTTTGTATACTTTTGAACCTAAAACTTTTGCAAGCATTTGAGCTCCAAGACATATTCCAATGAGTGGAATATTTTCTTTTAATGCATTTTCCATAATTTTAAACTCATAGCTCAAAAATGGATATTTATTTTCTTCATATGCTCCCATGTAGCCACCAAGGACCAAGACGAGAGAGTAATTTTCAAGAGGTTCTTTTAGAAGTTGTCCTTCTGATGTGTCAACATAATCTATTTGATAGCCCATATCTGATAATGCTTTTCCTAACAAACCTGCATGTTCAATTTTAACATGTCTTATAGCAAGCACCTTTTTCATATAAATCTCCTAATCTCAAATAGTTGTAGTTAGTTTACTTTTATTTAAGAAATGTATCTAATTCAAAATCTATTGTCAATTATTTATTTTAACATATTTTAAACTTGTGATAAACTAATTTTATCTCAAGTTAAGAAAGGTTGCTAAATGCTTGAATATTTTATGATAGTTTTAGGTGGTTTTTTAGGTTCTTATCATTGCATAGGTATGTGTGGAGCTATTCCTTCTTTAATCATATTTAAAAATTTTTGGCTTGGAAATATTTTATATAATTTTGGAAGATTATTTACTTATTCATTTCTTGGATTTTTAGCTGGCTTAGCTGGAATGTACTTTCATAGTTTAGAGTTTCAATATTTACAAAAATTTTTATCCATCTTTTTAGGTTTGGTGATGATCTTTTTTGGTCTACAGATAGCTGGTAACATTAAAGAAAAAGGTGTTATTTTCTTAGATGTTTTATTTACAACTATTTCAGAAATAGTTTATAGTTTTAGGCAGTCCCCATTTTTTTTAGGACTTTTCAATGGTTTTTTACCTTGTCCACTTGTTTATGCATTTTTAACAAAAGCAGTTTTAGATAAAGATCCGTTCAAAGGTATGTTAACTATGTTTTTATTTGGATTAGGTACATTTCCAGCTATGTTGTTTTCATCAACACTTTTAAAAAATATTTCTCCAGTTTTTAGAAAAAATTTAAGTAAATTGGCTGGAATTATTGTTATATTATTTGGTATATGGACAATTTTTAGAGGCTTTGGTATAGGACATCATCATTAAAAAGGAGTTTTAAAATGTTTGTTAAATCTTTTGGTGGCGTAGAAGGTGTAACTGGATCATGTCATTTAGTTAAAACAAACTATTTAAATGTTTTAATTGATTGTGGAATGTTTCAAGGAATTGATGAGGACAAAAATTATGAACCATTGCCATTTAATCCAGCAGATATAGATTATCTCATTCTTACACATGCACATATTGACCATATTGGAAGAGTCCCCCTTCTTGTAAAAAAAGGTTTTAAAGGTAAAATTATCTGTACTAAACCAACATACCATCTTGCAAGGATAATGCTCTTAGATGCAGCAAAGGTAATGAAAGAAGAGTATAAAGTAAACTATAAAAAAGCTTTAAGAAAAGGTAAACAAGAAGAGGTAAAACCACCTTTATACGATGATGACGATGTTTTTTATGCTATGGAATTTTTTAAGATAACTTTAGATTATCATCAAGAATATAGCTTATCAAAAGATGTTAAAATTATTTTTAAAAATGCCGGTCACATCCTTGGTTCTGCTTATTTAGAGATGTATGTTAATGAAGATAATAAAACAAGAAAAATTATATTCTCTGGAGATTTAGGAACAAACAATAAATTAGTAATTAAAGATATAGAATATCCTACCTCTGCAGATGTAATTTTTATAGAATCTACATATGGAAACAGAAATCATAAACCTTTAGAAGAAAGTATAAATGAGTTTAAAAGAGCTATTATTGAAAGTTTTAAAAAAGGTGGAAATATTGTTATTCCTACATTTGCATTAGAGAGAGCTCAAGAAATTCTTTTTATACTTAGAAAAATGTATGATGACGGTGAACTTCCACCATGCAAAATTTTCTTAGATAGTCCGTTAGCTATATCTGCAACAAAACTTTTCTTACAGTTTCCCAACTACCTAAATGGCGAAGTTAAAGAGATGTTAAAAAAAGGTAAAAATCCCTTTGTTTTTCCATGGGTAAACTTTACAGAATCCCCAGAAGAATCTAAAAGAATAAACGATATAGAATCCGGTACTATCATTTTGGCTGGAAGTGGTATGTGTAATGGTGGAAGGATAAAACATCATCTTAAACATAATCTATGGAGAGAAGACTCATCTATAATTTTTGTTGGTTATCAAGCTAAAGGAACACTTGGAAGGCAAATAGTTGATGGAGCTAAATATGTTAAAATTTATGGAGAAGAAATTATAGTAAAGGCTAAAGTTTATACTATAAACGGATTTTCTGCACATGCTGACCAAAATGGGTTGCTTGAATTTATTAAAAAAATAACAGGATTGGAAAGCATTTTTATTATTCATGGAGAACCTGAAGTTATGGAAATCTTTAAAGAAAAGATAAAAGAAGAAACAAATTTGAATCCCCATATAGTAAAAAAGTATGAAAATATTTATATTGTATAAATTAATTAATAAGTAGGAGGTAAATAATGTTTGATTTAGAAAAATTTTTAGAAGATGATAAGCTTATTATTGGTGGAAAGGAATTTAAGTCAAGATTAATAGTAGGTTCTGGCAAATATAAAGATTTTCAACAAACAAAGGAAGCAACTGAAGCTTCAGGTGCAGAGATGATTACCGTGGCTGTTAGAAGAGTTAACATAACTGATCCAAAGCAAGATAATTTATTGAACTATATAGATACTTCAAAAATAATGATACTACCAAACACAGCTGGTTGCTATACAGCAGAAGAGGCAGTTTTAACAGCTAAACTTGCAAGAGAAGCCTTAGGGCATGGTTTTGTTAAGTTGGAAGTAATAGGAGATCAAAAAACTTTGTATCCAGATATGATAGAAACTTTAAAAGCAGCAGAGATTTTAGTAAAAGAAGGTTTTACTGTTTTACCTTATATAACTGATGATCCAGTGATGGCTAAAAGATTTGAAGATATAGGTTGTGCAGCTGTAATGCCAATGGCAGCACCTATTGGTTCTGGGCTTGGTTTACAAAATCCATATAATATCCTATTTATTAAGGAAGCTGTAAAGATACCTGTAATAGTAGATGCTGGAATAGGTACTGCATCAGATGCTGCTATTGTTATGGAACTTGGAGTAGATGGTGTCTTAATGAACACAGCAATAGCACAAGCAAAAGATCATATAAAAATGGCCGTTGCAATGAAACATGCAGTTATAGCTGGTAGATTAGCATATTTAGCAGGAAGAATACCAAAGAAAATGTATGCTTCTGCATCATCACCTGTAGAAGGTATAATAGGAAGGTAAGGAGGGGGGATTGTCTGAGTTAAGATATAACTATCTTAAAGATACGTGGGTTATAATTTCACCAGAAAGGGCTATGAGACCTCACGACTATAATGTCTCAATATATGAAGAAGAGATAGATTTAAAAAAATGTCCTTTTGAGTATGGTAATGAAGATAAAACACCACCTGAGATTTTCTCTATAAGAAATGATAACTCATTACCAAATACACCTGGATGGAAAGTAAGAGTTGTTCCAAATAAATATCCAGCTTTAAGGATAGAGAATAATCCAGATAGAGAAGGATATTTAATATTTGAAAAAATTAGTGGATTTGGTGCCCATGAAGTGATAGTGGATACACCAGACCATTTTAAACATATTCAAGATTTTAGTGAAGAAGATTTTTACTATATGTTATTAGCTTTTAGAGAAAGAGCATCTGCTTTATATAGAGATCTACGTATTAAATATGTTCATATATTTAAAAATCACGGTAAAGAAGCTGGAAAAAGTATAGTACATTCCCATAGCCAAATTATAGCCCTTCCAATAATACCTAAGCTTCAAAAAACAATGTTAATACAAGCAAAAAAATACTATTTAGAAAAGGAAAGATGTTATCTGTGTGATGAAATTAATGCAGAGATAGAAGTTGGAAAAAGAGTTTTATATCAAAATGATAGTTTTATATCATACTGTCCATATAGCAGTTTATTCCCATTTGAGATTAAAATAGCTCCAAAATTTCACGGTCATGATTTTACCTCTATAACAGATCAAGAGATAAAAAATCTTTCAGAAGTTTTACAATACAGTGTTAGAAAACTTCATAAAACACTTATAAATCCACCATTTAACCTAGTTTTCTATACATCTCCACCTATTAGATCTTCATTAGTAGATGAATATATATATAAAGGATTAGATATATACTTCCATTGGCATATTGAAATTTTGCCAAGGATAACTACACTTGCAGGATTTGAGCTTGGTACTGATTATTATATAAATCATACACCTCCAGAAGAGGCAGTTAAATATTTAATTGAGGTAGTTTAAATGAAGGTAGTTTTTGTTTCAAGTGAGATTTATCCATTTGCGAAGACAGGTGGTTTAGCTGATATATCTGGTGCATTGCCAATTAAAATAGCAAAAGAAGGTATAAAAACCTTTGCTTTTATGCCATTATACAAAAGTGTTGATATAGAGAAGCATGATTTAAAGAAAATAGATATAATTTTGGATATTTATTTAAATGGCAAAGTTTATACATTTGAAGTCTTCAAAAAGATAGATACTGCTTCTTTTTTCTTTCTCAAAAATGATGAACTTTTTGGGAGAGATTATTTATATGGCCCACCTGAAGGAGACTATCCAGATAATGATATAAGATTTGGAGCATTTTCATATGCTGTTCTGGAATTTATAAAGAAAGAAAATGTAAACCCAGATATAATACATGTTAACGATTGGCAAACTTCATTGATTCCTGTTTTAAACTATGATAAATATAACTATCATCATGTAAGAACCCTTTTAACTATCCATAACTTAGCTTATCAAGGAATTTTTGATAAATTTGCTATCGAGCGATTAAATTTAGGATGGCATCTTTTTCATATGGAAGCGTTGGAATTTTATGATAAAGTAAACTTTTTAAAAGGTGGTATTGTATTTAGCTCTGCTATAACTACAGTAAGTCCAAGTTATGCAAAAGAGATATGTACACCTGAATATGGTCACGGATTAGATGGAGTATTGAGAAAATATTCTAACAAACTCTTTGGAATAGTAAACGGCATAGATTACAATGTATGGAATCCAGATACGGATAATCATATTTATGAAAATTACTGTCCTTATACTTTATCGAAAAAATCTTTAAATAAAAAATTGTTTTTAAAAGAGATAGGGTTAGCTGATGATAAACCTTTATTTATATTTATTGGTAGATTTGCTAAGCAAAAAGGAATAGATATAATCAAAGAAAGTTTAGAAGATATGTCAAAAATGCCATTAAACTTATGTATTTTAGGAAGTGGAGATAAAGATTACAATGATTTCTTTAATTCAGTAAAAGGAAAATATGAAAATATATATATAAGAGTTGGTTATGATGAAACTTTTAGTAGGAAAATGTATGCTGCAGCTGATTTTCTACTTATGCCTTCTTTATTTGAACCTTGTGGATTAAACCAGATGATAGCAATGGTATATGGAACTTTAGTTATAGCAAGAACAACTGGTGGTTTAAAAGATACAGTAAAAGATATCTCACAAGAAGATGGTTATGGAATACTTTTTAACAATCCATCAAAAGAAGATTTTTTAAATGCTATAAACAGAGGACTTGATTTGTATAAAAACAAAGAACTATTTTCATCATTACAGCAAAAAGTAATGAAAATAGACTTTTCAATAGAAAATACAGCAAGAAAATATATTAAGTTATATGAAAGTTTAAAATATGACAAAGAGGTCGAGTTATGAAAGAAATAATTCAAATGAGTTTAAAAGAAGATAATTTGTCAAGCCATATTTTGTTAAAGAAAGATGAAATTTTTGATGTAAAAACAGAAAATTACAATATCCCTCCTAACTTCAATCAAAACATTATAACAATACTACCAGTAGATCCAAGAAAATTCTTTTTATACTGGGATACAGAAAAAGATTTCAAAAATATGGTTGTAAAACTTTATGTAGAAGATCAAGAAGTTATATCAACAAATGTTTACAATAGATATGGTAGTTTATATCTATACTATCATGCACCATTTAAAAAAGTTTATGCTACTTTAACGTTAGATGATGATATAATAATAAAATCAAATGAAATAGTAGCTCCTTCTGATGTTTTACATTATGAAAAAGAGGAAGTTTGGTACAGTAAAGATAAAAATACGTATACTACAAAACAAACATCTATGAAGATAGAGGAGTTGATGGAAATTTTTAGTGTAGATATAAATGAAAATAAATTACCTTCTTCATTCTAAATGGACGATTTAAGAGATTTTCTAAAAGTTTTAAAAGATTTAGGTTTTGAAGAAATAATATTAGATAAACCGTTGGAGTTTATAGATAAAAATAAAGAAATAGAAAAATTATATGAAGAAGTAAAAAACTGTACAAAATGTGAACTTTATAAAAGTAGAACAAACGTAGTATTAGGAGAAGGAAATTTAGATGCTGATATTATGTTTATTGGTGAAGCACCAGGACAAGAAGAAGATAAAAAAGGAAGACCTTTTGTAGGTAGAGCAGGACAATTACTTACAAAATGTATAGAAAAAGCTGGCTATAAAAGAGAAGATGTATATATAGCAAATATAAATAAATGTAGACCACCAAACAACCGAACACCAACATTACAAGAACAACAAGCTTGTGTTCCATACCTTTTAAGACAGATAGAGATAATTAATCCAAAGGTTTTATGTTTATTAGGTTCAACAGCATATACTGGTTTATTCCAAAAAGATGTAAAAATAACCAAAGAAAGAGGAAAAATTTTAGAGTTTAACGGTAGAAAAGTTTATATAACTTATCACCCTGCATACGTATTAAGAAATCCAAAAGAAGAAGAAGTGTTTTGTAATGATATAAAAAACTGTTTTGAGCTTTTAAAATGAAGATAGTAAAATTAAACAGGCAAGGTTATGAAAAAATCCTTGCAAAAAATCTATGGATATACAACAAAGAAATCCAATCTTACTCAAAAGATGTAAAAGAAGGTGATTTAGTTAAAATCTTCTACAAAGACAAATTTTTAGCTGTTGGTTATATAAACCCAAAAAGTAAAATAACATTAAGAGTACTGGACTTTACCAATAGAGAGATAAACAAAGATTTTTTTAAAGAAAAAATAATAAACGCATTAAATAAAAGAGAGTATTTAAAATCTATTACAAATGCATATAGGTTAATTCATTCTGAAGCTGATTTTTTACCTGGTTTAATAGTAGATTATTATGATGGGTTTCTTTCAGTTCAGATAAAC
Source organism: uncultured Aquificales bacterium (assembly GCA_964648745.1). Classification (GTDB taxonomy): domain Bacteria; phylum Aquificota; class Aquificia; order Aquificales; family Hydrogenothermaceae; genus Sulfurihydrogenibium. Next base: position 40,337 of record CAZYKX010000008.1, on the reverse strand, counting down.
ACATACGGTATGGAAAAGTTAAGAGATTTAATAGTTCAATCGTTAATAGATGTTGTAAATCCAAAAGGTATATATGAAAAATCTGATGAGAAAAGTCGCCAGAAAGAAGGGCTTGAGACGAAGGAAGATATATTATTTGGAGATATTCCAGATAGCATTTTAATTTATGAATATAATGCAAAGTTTAATGTTTATATAAAAGATAGTCAAAAGACAGGTTTTTATTTAGACCAAAGAAAAAATAGAAAACTGGTTTCTTCTTATGTAGAAAATGGTTTTAAAGTTTTGGATCTTTTTAGTAATGCGGGAGGTTTTGGAATACATTGTGGTTTAAACGGTGCTAATTATGTAAAATTTATTGATATTTCAAAATCTGCTATATCTCAGATAGAAGAAAATGTAAAACTAAACAATTTAAAAAATTTTGATATAGTAAAAGAAGATGTTTTTGATTTTCTTAAAAAGGAAAAAAATAAATATAATCTTATAATAGTTGATCCACCTCCATTTGCAAAAACAAAACAAGAAAAAGAAGGTGCATTAAGAGGTTATAAATATTTAATTTTAAATAGTCTGAAAATTTTAGAAAGTAATGGATATTTAGCTGTTTTTTCTTGTTCTCATAGTGTTAGTTTTGAAGATCTTTTAGATATAACATATCAAAGTTGTAAAGATACAGGTTCTATTGTTGAGTTTGTAGAATTTTTATCGCAAGATAAAGATCATCCTTATATTATCAACATTCCAAACTCTTTTTATCTCAAAGGTGCATTATTTAGAAAAATCTAATATTGTTAAAATTTCTTAACAGAAATTACATAAAAACCTAATTCAAGATTGATATTATTTCATCTGAAAAAAATTTTAAAGGAGGAATGTTATGAAGAGGCATTTATTTATGCTTGTTTTGGCAAGTTCTGTTGGTGTAGTAAACGCTCAAACTATTGATAATCCAATTTTGAAAAAATTAGTTGAAAAGGGAATTTTAACAGAAAAAGAAGCTGCAGAAATCGATGAACAAATTGCACGAGAAGAAGCGGAAAAAGCAAAATACCAAGCAGAAATAGATAAAACAGCTACAGAAACAAAAGAAAAGTTAGCTAAATTAGAAAAAAATTGGGGAAATATGCCATCAGTTATAGGAAAGTTTAAAAAATTTGAGATAGGTGGAACTGCTTATTTAGGATATACGTATACTGATAATAAAGCAAGTAATGATAGTGGTGATTTTGAAGTAAGAAGATTCTATTTTGATACAAAAGCATTCATATCTGATAAAGACTACATTAGATTTACAACAGATGTAACAAAAACTAGTGATAACGACTATAAACTAAAAATTAAATATGGTTATTTGTACAAAGATATATCTAATATTATTCCTCATACTGGATTTGAGTTTGGTGTAGTTCATACACCATGGATAGATTACGAAGAGCATTCTGGTTGGTGGTATAGAAGTATTGATAAAACATTTGTAGAATCAGGTAATGGCGCAGGACTTTGGGCATCAGCAGATTTAGGAGTAGATTTTAAAACAAAAACGCCTTACCTTAGCTCAGAAATAGGAATTTTTAATGGAGAAGGCTATGATAAGATAAATACATCTACTAAAAATTCTGGACCTTTTCATAACTCTTTAGAAGGTAGAGTTACTTACCATATTTTTGGAAATGGAGATAAAAATTTAGATCCAACAAAAGATACTTACGCAAATGTGTCAGTTCATTTAGCTTCTAACTTTGGTTATAATGATCTCTACACATCACATAAAAACTTAAATGTTTATCATATCCATGCAGTTTACAATAATCCAATGTTTTTATTAGCTGCTCAGTATGTAAAAACTGACTTTAACTCTCAAGATTCAGCAGCTGGAAAAGGCTACAGTGTTAATGCAGAGATAAGACCAATTACAGACTGGGCTTTATTTGGAAGATATGACTATTGGCAAGCAGAAAATAAAACTCTTATATCTAAAATCTCAGATAAAAGAAATGTATATTACTTAGGTGTTGCGTATACTATGAATAAATACATTAAATGGATAGTAAATGCTATAGATACTAATTATAACAACAGTAAATCTAAAGATAATATTAAGTACATGCTAACTGCTGAACTGAATTGGTAATCCAGTTACTTTTTTCATTGTGTTGGGAGGAGAGGGGAATTGTTAAAATTTTTTAACAGAAAAGTAATAAAAAATTTAAAATATTTTTATACAATTAAATAAAGATTTTAAAAGGAGGTTTTAAATAATGTTAAAAGTTAGATTTAAAAAATTAGCTCTAGCTGGAATTTTAGGTATATCAACAGCTGTTTTTGCAGCTAACTTAACTGGTGCAGGTTCAACATTTATATATCCTATATTATCAGCGTGGGCTTACAAATACGAACAAGCTACAGGTATAAAAGTAAATTACCAATCTATTGGTTCAGGTGGTGGTATTAGACAGATAGAAAGCAAAACTGTAGATTTTGGAGCATCTGATGCACCATTAAAACCAGAAGAGTTATCACAAAAGAAATTATTACAGTTTCCTGTTATTATAGGTGGTGTTGTTCTAACTTATAATCTACCTGAAGTAAATACACCTTTAAACTTTGATGGTAAAGCTCTATGTGATCTATACCTTGGTAAGATTACAAAATGGAATGATCCATACTTACAGCAACTTAACCCTGGTGTAAAACTACCAGATAGAAATATTACAGTAGTTCATAGATCTGATGGCTCTGGTACTACTTGGATATGGACTAACTATTTATCAAAAGTATGCCCAGAATGGAACCAAAAAGTGGGATTTGGAACATCTGTAAATTGGCCTACAGGTATAGGTGGAAAAGGAAATGAAGGTGTAGCAAACTATACTAAGAGAATGAGGGGAGCTATTGGATATGTAGAGTATATATATGCTAAACAAAACAATTTACCTGTTGCAAAGATTAAAAATAAAGAGGGTAATTTTGTTGCTCCATCTCCTGAAACTTTCCAAGCTGCAGCTACAAATGCAAAATGGGATAAAAAACAACATTTTTACTATGTATTAACTGATCAACCAGGTAAAAACTCATATCCAATAACAGGGGCAACGTTTATACTTCTTTCAAAAGAAAAACAAGAAAGTAGCAAAAATGTTGTTAAATTTTTCGATTGGGTATTTAAAAATGGAGATCAAGAGGCTTTAAGATTACAATATATTCCACTTCCACAAAATGTAAAAGATCTAATTAGATCATACTGGAAAGACAACAATTTAATGTAATAATCCCTTCATGTTTAACCTCCCTCTAAAGCCCTACAGTTAAAGTAGGGCTTTTTTTTGTTATAATATAAAATTATTATTTTGAGGTTATAAAATGCAAAATTCTTATCTGATAGAAAGGATAGTCAGGTCTATACTGGGTGTTTCAGCTATTTTTATTGGATTTATATTGCCTTTAATTATATTTGTAGTGCTATTTAAAGAATCATACTTGGCTTTACAACATTTTGGGATAAAGTTCTTTTTTTCTACAGATTGGGATCCAGTTCATGAGAAATTTGGTGGATTTGTTCCACTGATTGGTACATTTATAGCTACATTTTTATCAACACTGTTTGCAGCTCCAATTTCTATTGGTATAGCTATATTTCTAGTTGAGTTATCTCCAAACAAATTAAAACCTATATTTTCTACTGCTATTGAGCTACTTGCAGGAATACCAAGTATTATTTATGGAATGTGGGGACTTTTTACTATAGCACCAATATTTGGTGAAAAAATTGAACCTTGGCTTCAAGCAAAGTTAGGAAATTTACCACTTATTGGTAAACTTTTTGAAGGATCTCCAACAGGTATAGATGTCTTAACTACTTCCTTAGTTTTAGGAATAATGATAATACCTTTTATGAGTTCTGTTGTTAAAGATGCTTTCAATATGGTTCCATCAATTATGAAAGAATCAGCTTATGCACTTGGAGCTACAAAATGGGAAGTTATAAAACAGATAATGATACCAATTACTGCATCAAGTATAGCAGGTGGACTTATACTTAGTGTTGGAAGAGCTTTAGGTGAGACTATGGCAGTTACATTTTTAGCAGGCAACGTATACCAGATACCAAAATCACTTTTAGATCCATTTACTACAATAACTGTATCATTGGCAAACCAATTTACAGAAGCAGATACACCTTTATATCTTTCATCATTATATCTTTTAGCTTTAATACTTTTTATAATGTCTTTTATAATTTTATACCTATCAAAGCTAATGTTACTTAGATTAGAAAGAAAATGGAAGGTATGAATATGATAAAAAGAAAGATTGAAAATATAGTATTTTTAACATTATCAACATTGTCAGCATTCTTAGGATTATTCTTCTTAATGTGGATTCTTGGAGATTTATTTATAAACGGTATAAAGTTTATAAATTTAGATTTATTTACTAAAGATCCCGTACCCCCAGGAGTAGAAGGTGGAGGTTTAAAACATGCATTTATTGGACATATTTTAATAACTTTTTTCGGTACAATTATAGGGGTTCCTATTGGGATACTGGCAGGTATATATTTTTCTGAATACGGTCATAATTCAAAAATTTTTAAAATTGCAAGAAATATAGTTGATATAATGGTAAGTAACCCATCTATTGTAATAGGTGCGGTTGTATATGCTATCTTAGTTAAACCTTTAGGTCATTTTATGGGAATAGCTGGTTCTGTTGCTTTAGCTTTACTTATGATCCCGGTAATCGTTATTACAACAAATGAGATGATGAAACTTGTAACAAAGGAAACAAGAGAAGCGGCATATGCACTAGGAGCTCAACCTTACCAGGTAAGTTTTAACATAGTACTTAAAGCTGCTAAAGTTGGTGTTTTAACTGGGGTTATACTTGGTATTGCAAGAATATCAGGAGAAACAGCTCCATTACTATTTACAGCATTTAATAACAGTTTTACAACGTTCAATATAACTCAACCTATGGCATCTCTTACCGTTACAGTTTTTCAGTATGCAATGGGACCATACGATGAATGGCATAGGCAAGCTTGGGCTGCTTCCTTTTTATTAACATTTGGCGTTTTAATTGTTTCAATAGTTGCAAGATATATTATTCAAAAGAATAAATATTAGTGGAGGAAATTTATGCCTGAAAATCTGAAGATAGAAGTTAAAAATCTCAATTTCTACTATGGTCAAAAACAGGCTCTAAAAAACATCAATATGAAAATCTATGAGAAAAAAGTTGTAGCTTTGATTGGACCATCTGGATGTGGTAAAACTACACTTTTGAGATGTTTTAACAGAATTCATGATCTTTATCCTGGAAATAGATATGAAGGTGAGATAATACTTGATGGTAAGAATATTCTTGATAAAGATATAGATCTAATGGAATTAAGAAGGAAAGTTGGAATGGTTTTTCAAAAACCTACACCATTTCCAATGTCTATATTTGATAATGTAGCATATGGTTTAAAACTTCAAGGTATAAAAAATAAAACAGAACTTAAAGATAGGGTAGAACAAGCACTAAAAGAGTCTGCTTTATGGGAAGAGGTCAAAGATAGATTAAATACATCTGCTTTTTCTCTTTCTGGTGGACAACAACAAAGATTATGTATAGCAAGAGCTATAGCTGTTAAACCAGAAGTTATACTATTTGATGAACCTACTTCTGCATTAGACCCAATCTCAACATCAAAAATAGAAGAACTTATTGTAAAACTAAAAGGAAACCACACCATAATAATAGTAACCCATAATATGCAACAAGCAGCGAGAGTTTCAGACTATACAGCATTTATGTATTTAGGTGAACTTATTGAGTTTGATGAAACAGATACTATATTTACTAATCCAAGTAAAAAACTGACAGAAGATTATATATCTGGTAAATTTGGTTAATTAAAGGAGGAATTATATGTTAATACAACCAAGATTAAGAGAAATAAGAGAAAGATTATTAAAAATGGCAGAAATTGCAGAAAATATGATAGATTATGCTGTAAAATCAATAATAGAGCATAACCCAGAATATTTAAAATATGTAGTAGAAAATGAAGATGTTTTAGACAAAATGGAAGTTGAAAACGAATCTCTAATAATAACTACAATAGCAAGATATCAACCAGAGGCAAAGTATTTAAGAATGTTAGCTATGGACCTTTTCGTAAATAGAGACTTAGAAAGAATTGGAGATCATGCAGAAAACATAAAAGAACATGCTGAATCTATACTTTCAAAACCAAAACTAAAAGAATACATAGATTTACCAATGATGACACAGTTAGCAATACAGATGTTAAAAGATGCTATAAAATCTTTTGCAGAAGAAGATACAGAGTTAGCAAGAGATGTTATAAAAAGGGATGATAAAATAGATTCATTGGAAGATCAAATTATAAGAGAACTTTATACGTATATGGTAGAAGATCCTTCAAAAATAAAAGTAGGTTTAAGACTTATAGATGTTGTAAAAAACATAGAAAGAGTAGCAGATATAGCTACTAATCTCGCTGAAGAAGTTATATACATGAAAGAAGGAAAAATGTTAAGACATCAGGAAGTAGATGAAACAAATTGATCATGATATTTTAATAACTTTTTTAGACTATTTAAAGGAAGGTATTATAGTTGTTGATAAAGATAAGAATATAGAGTTTGTTAATAGATATGCAACGAAATTTTTAAATAGTAAAGATTTTATAGGAAAAAATTTTAAGGAAATTATAAACGATGATTATCTGTACTCAATAATATCCCACGATTATGATAAGGATACAAAAATAGAGGTTAATATTGAAGATAGAAAATATGTAGTTAATATATACCATATTAAAAATAAAAAAATAATACATCTGCAAGACATTACACCTTTTGAGCTTTACAAACAAGCAAAAAAAGATTTTGTATCAAATGTATCCCATGAGTTAAAGACACCTATATCTGTTTTAAAATCTGTTATAGAAACAATCGAAGATGAAGTTAAAAATGAAAATACTAATAAATTTATAGACATGGCAAAAAAACGTATAAACCAGATGGATATGTTAATAAATGACCTTTTAATCCTTGCAAGGTTGGAATCTCAAGAAGATCAAGTTAAAAAAGCAAAATACAATCTGTACTATCAACTTGAATCCATATTTGATGATTTAAGCTATCTGACGAAAGAAAAAAATATAAAGCTTATCAACAATGTTACTAAAGATTTTGAAATATATGCTGATGAACAAAAGTTAAGTATAGCTTTTAAAAATCTTATTGAAAATGGTATTAAATACAATGTTCAAAATGGTTATGTAGAAGCATCAGCTAAATCTGATAATAGATATAATTTCATTTCAGTAAAAGACAGTGGTATAGGTATCCCAAAAGAATCTATACCTCTTATTTTTGAAAGATTTTATCGTGTGGATAAATCAAGGAGTAGAAATATTGGTGGAACAGGTCTTGGGCTTTCTATTGTAAAACATATCATTGAAGCTCATAAAGGAACTATTAGTGTATACAGTAAACTAAACGAAGGTAGTGAGTTTATAATAAAACTTCCAAAGTTTGATTAATCGATCTTTATTTTGTTTTCTAAAGCTTTTGCAATAGTAAAATCATCTGCACTTCCTAAAACTGCTCCAAAAGGCAAACCATAAGCAAGCCTTGTTTTTGCTATAGGATAGTTTTTTAAAAGGTTATGTATGTAATTTACTGTTGCTTCACCTTCTGGCGTTGGATTTGTAGCAAATATAATTTCTCTACAGTTGTATTTTTTAATTCTTTCTATAAGTAATTTTATATTTAAGCTTTCAGGTCCTATTCCTTCCAATGGAGACAGTCTACCACCTAGAACATGGTATAAACCATTAAATACTTTAGTATTTTCTATTACAAAAGCATCAAAAGATTCCTCAACTACACATATAACAGATCTATCTCTATTTTCATCTTTACACACAGGACAGATTTCCTCTTCTGAAAAAAGTCCACACTCATTACAAGGATGAACCTTGTCTAACATTTCTGCAAGACTTTTAACTAATTCAACAGCTTCACCTCTTGGCATTTTCAAAATATACACTGCCAACCTTTGAGCAGATTTTTCTCCAAAACCTGGAAATTTTGAAATCTCTGATATAACCTTTTCAATAGCCTGAGGTATAACCTTCAAAATAAACCACCAAACTTTGATAAATCAAAAGGTAGTCCAGAAGCTTTAGAAAGCTTTTCTGTTGCTGATTCTTTTGTTTTCTCTGAAATTTCATTTATAGCAGATATTAATAAATCTTTTAAAACATCATACTCCTTTTCATTCAATAATGATTTATCAATTTCCAAATCTATTACATTACCTAAGCCATCGGAAACAATTTTTACCATTCCACCACCAACTTCAACAACAACCCTTTCTTTTTTTAAATCTTCTTTTGCTCTTTCCATATTTTCTTTAATTGTCTGCATTTGTTTCATTAATTCTCCAATGTTTCCAAAATTAAACATATACTATTCCTCCTTTTCATAAATATTTAATATCTTTGAACCTGGAAAAAGTTCTAAAACTTTCTCAATAGATTCATCTCTTTTTTTACTTACTTTTTGACTTTTTTTTTCTTCTTTAGGATAATCTATAAAAATTTCTTTGTTAAAGTATTTTTTCAATATATCAATATTGTCTTTTAATATCTCACCATATCCTTTTTCTTTAACTTTAATATGTATACTATCTTCCTTTTCTTCTATAACTGCTTCTTTTAGTGAAATGGCTAAAACTTTTTCGTTTTTGATTATTTGAAGTTTAATCTTTTCAAGATTTGTTTCTATATTTGTAGTTTTTTCTTCTATTACTTTTTCTGCTTTTTCTGTTTTCTCTTTAACTGGAACTTGATTTTCTCTCACTTTTATATTTATTCCTTTAGATAATATCTCTTCTATACTTTTAATACTATCTAAATAACTTAATTTTAAAACTGCTAAATGGTAAATATGTTTTGGTTCAAAAAATGCTTTTGCTTCATTATAAGCTTTTGTAAAAATAGTATTTAGGTATATAAGCTGTTTTATATCTTCTTTTTTAAATAATTTTACTTCTTTATCTAAGTAAAGATTTATAATTATTTTATGGATTTCATCTAAAAGTTGTTTCCAGAAAATATTTATATCATAACCTTCATCTTCTAATCTATCTATCATTTTAATATTTTCTTCTATTTTACTTTCTTTTATATTACTTAAAAATTTTTCTACATAATTATGTGGTACTACACCAAGTAGTTCTTCTACATCTTTTGTAGTTAGTTTTCCTTCTCCAAATGTTACAGCTTGGTCAAGTAAACTTGCCGTGTCTCTCATTCCACCTTCAAGTTCATTAGCTAACAATTCTACTGCATTTTCTTCATAAGGTATATTTTCATTGTTTAAAATTCTTATTATATAATCTTTTATCTGGCTTTTTGTAGGTGGTTTAAATATAAAAACTTGGCATCTTGATTTTATAGTATCAGGAATTTTAAAAAGTTCCGTTGTTGCTAATATAAACATGTTTCTTGGTGGTGGTTCTTCTAATGTTTTAAGTAAAGCATTAAAAGCTTCTTTTGTAAGCATATGGGCTTCATCTATTATATAAACTTTAAATTTACCTTTTATTGGTTGATATCCTATATTATCTCTTATTGCTCTTATATCATCAATACCTCTATTGGAAGCTGCATCTATCTCATACATATCTGGAAAAGAAGATTTGTCTATTTCTAAACAGTTCTCACATTTGTTGCAAGGTTCAAAATCTTGTGGATTTTTACAGTTTAATATTTTTGTTAAAATTCTTGCTATTGTTGTTTTTCCAACACCTCTTGGTCCTGCAAATATATAAGCGTGGCTAATCCTATTTAGTTTAATAGCATTTTTTAATGTTTTTACTATATGTTCTTGCCCTATAACTTCTTTAAAAGATCTTGGTCTATACTTCCTTGAAAAAGCTTCGTAAACCAATTATAGTTTCCTCATTATAAAATTATTTAAATTTTATCATAATAATGTTTTACAAGTTTTAATAAAATTGTTTCTCAATAAACTATCCTGATAATTATTAAATTTTTTATAAATTTGATAAAAAGCAATTTAAATTATTAAATTAGGCGAAAATCCAATAAAATCAAATAGATCATCTAATGAAATAGACTCTATATCTGAATTTTGACTATCTATAATTTCATTAATCATTGCCCTTTTTTCTTCTAATTTTACCAATATTTTCTCTTCTACTGTATTTTTTGTTATAAAAGTGTAAATATTAACTTTATTTTTTTGACCAATTCTATGGACTCTATCTTCTGCTTGCCATATTTTAGCTGGATTCCAGTGTAAATCAAAGAATATAACATAACTACTAGATGTTAATGTTAAACCTTCTCCAGCTGCATTAATTGTTCCAAGAAATATATAACAGCTTTCATCTTCTACAAATCTTTTTACTGCATTGTTTTTTTCATTTTGATTTAAAGAACCATGATAGGTGACAATACTGTTAGGTTTTATTACTGTGATAAGATTTTTATAAATCTTATCAATTCCTTCATGTACAAAATTTGTAAATATGACTAATTTTTCTTTTTGACTAACAAGTTCATTAACAATTTCTTTTAATCTCTCTGCTTTTGGACTGTTTATTGATTCTGGTGCAAAATTACAGATCTGTCTTAACTTTTGAATAGAATAAATAATATTTTGTTTCATCATAAAGGTAAAATTTTTTTCATGTTTAATTCTATTATATAACGATTTTAACCTGTTTTTTTCATGATTTAAATAACTTTCGTAGTACTGTTTTTGAATAGGAGATAGTTCAAACTTTTCTATTTCTGGTGGTAATTTTTCAGGTAAGTCTGATAGGACATCTTTTTTAAGTCTTCTTAACATTATAGGTTTTAATATATCTTTTAACTTTTCAACAGATAAATTTTCTTCTTTTTTAATATCTGGTTTTAAAAATTCCAGAAGAGATATTAATTCACTTATATTATTTTGTAATGGGGTTCCAGATAAAGCCCATTTAAACTCAGATTTTTTTGCTATACTCTTTACTACTCTTGCTTTTAATGTATCTCTGTTTTTAATGTTGTGAGCTTCGTCAAGTATTATTAAATCTAAATTTTTAGAAAATTCTTTCATTAAAAAAGCTTTTTCTTTAAAATCATTTTTAATAGTATCATAACTTACTATATATACATGACTGTTTAATTGCCATAATATATTTCTCATTTCTTTGTTATCGTTGACTGTTATAAAGTGTAATTCAGGAGCCCATTTAGTAATATGGTTTTCCCAAACATTTATTAAGTTTGATGGAACAATAACAACAGCTTTTTTTATAATTCCTTTTATAAAAAGGATTCTCATTGCAGTTGTAGCCATAACAGTTTTTCCTGTTCCCATCTGATCAGCTAATAAAGCAGATTTGTTAGATAGTAGAAATTTGATACCTTGTAATTGATAGTTAAACAGTGGAGATGGAAAATACAGATCTGAGTAAATATCTAAATCTATATCTGGCATTAAAAGTGGTTTTACATAATCAAAAAGTGATAGATTTTTATACTTAATATTGGTTTTATTCTGTTTATTTGAATTTAAAACATTTTTATAAACAAAGGAACCATTTTTTAAATCATAAATCTTTCCAAAATCTTTTATCGATTTTATTTCTTTAAAAAGATTCTCACTTACTTCAATTGGAGTTATATCTATATTTATTTTTTCTATAGGTATATCTTTAAGTTCAAAATCAATTTTTTTAATCATTTATTCCTTGAGATTCTAAATAATCTATAGCTTTAACAATTCTACTAAATGGTTCTATAATATTTAGATTTTTATACATTTCAGTTAGTATTTTAGCTATCTGATTTATCTTTTGTTCATCTTCTGGGCTAAATATTAAGTTTAATGTATCATATTTTCCACTTAAACTTTGAATGTTAACACTATATTTGCTACGTGGTTTAAATTCATCAAACTTTTCCAAATAAAAAACTGGATAATTAAGCTTTTTTCTTAAAGTAAGTAATTTTTTTTCATTTAATAAAATAAAATCTATATTCACATCTGTACTGTTTATTAGTTCTAAAGCTAATTTTTCAACAAATACTATTTCCTTAAATGTTTCACCGTATATTATTTTTTGAAGTTCATCTATAGATAACTTAGATGTGATTCTAAATTCTAATGGTTTTGTTTTTTCATCAACAACAAGTATACCAGCCATTAAAAAATCACCATAATCTTTGAAGTTTAAATATGCAATATTCATTTATCTCTCAATTATTTTTTTTGAAAAATTATATCAAAAATTAAAAAAAATTAAAAAAAAATTAAAAATTGACTTTATTGATATAAAAAAACTTGACAAAATTATACTAAAGTATTATTATATAAACAAAACAAATAACGGAGGTATTAAAGATGGGTAAAGTTATAGGAATTGACCTTGGAACTACTAACTCAGTAGTATCTGTAGTAATTGGTGGAGAACCTGTTGTTATAGCAAACCAAGAAGGATTTAGAACAACACCTTCTATTGTGTCTTGGACAAAAGAAGGTGAAATATTAGTTGGAGAACCTGCTAAAAGAAGAGCGGTCTTAGATCCAGAAAACACAATCTATGAATCAAAAAGATTTATAGGAAGAAAGTATGATGAAGTTTTAAACGAAATTAAGAACGTACCGTACAAAGTAGTTGCTGATGATAAAGGAGATGCTGCTTTTGATATTCCAAATGCTGGTAGAATTGTAAGACCAGAGGAAGTTGGTGCTCAAATTTTGAAAAAGTTAAAAGAAGCTGCTGAAAGCTACTTAGGAGAGAAAGTAACAGAAGCAGTTATTACTGTTCCTGCTTACTTTAATGAAAGACAAAGACAAGCAACAAAAGATGCTGGAAAAATAGCTGGTCTTGAAGTAAAAAGAATTATAAATGAACCAACAGCTGCAGCTTTAGCTTATGGTTTAGATAAAAAATCAGACATTAAAATACTTGTTTATGACTTTGGTGGTGGTACATTTGACGTATCAATTTTGGAAGGTGGAGATGGTGTTATTGAAGTAAAAGCATCAGATGGTGATACACACCTTGGTGGTTCAGATATCGATGCGAGAATCATTAACTGGTTAGTTGATGAGTTCAAAAAAGAACATGGAATTGATTTAAGAAATGATAAAACAGCTTTCCAAAGATTGAAAGAAGCTGCAGAACAAGCAAAAAAAGAACTCTCATTTAAAATGGAAACAGAAATTAACTTGCCATTTATTACAATAGATACAAACACAAATCAACCATTACACCTACAGAAAAAATTAACAAGAGCAAGATTAGAAGAAATGATAAAAGATTTAGTTGATAGAACAATGGATATTGTTAAAAGAACATTAGAAGCTGCTAAACTAAAACCTTCTGATATAGATGAAGTTGTATTAGTAGGTGGTTCTACAAGAATTCCATTAGTACAACAAAGAATAAGAGAATTCTTTGGTAAAGAGCCAAACAAATCTGTTAACCCTGATGAAGTTGTAGCTGTTGGTGCTGCAATACAAGGTGGTGTATTAAAAGGTGAAGTTAAAGATGTACTACTTATTGACGTTACACCATTATCATTAGGAGTTGAAACACTTGGTGGTGTAATGACAGTTTTAATACCAAGAAATACACCAATTCCTACAAAGAAATGTGAAATGTTTACTACAGCAGTAGATAACCAAACAATGGTTGAGATAGCCGTTTACCAAGGTGAAAGAAGTATAGCTAAAGAAAACAAACTACTTGGAAGCTTTAAGTTAACAGATATTCCACCTGCTCCAAGGGGAGTTCCACAAATTGAGGTATGTTTTGATATAGATGCTGATGGTATACTACACGTTACAGCAACAGATAAAGCAACAGGTAGAGCTCAGTCTATAACAGTAACTCCATCTAGTGGATTATCTAAGGAGGATATTGAGAAAATTATAGAAGAAGCTAAAAGACATGAAGAAGAAGACAAGAAATTTAAAGAAACTATAGAGTTAAGAAACCAATTAGATGCCCTTGTGTACAGTTTTGAAAAATCTTTAAATGAAAATAAAGCTAAATTTAACCCAGAAGAATTAACAGAGGCTGAAAATGTAATTGCTGAAGCTAAAAAAGCTCTTGAATCTAATGATAGAACAAGTATTCAAAATGCTATGGATAAATTACAAAATATTGCAAATAAATTTGCTCAAAAATTATATGGACAAGGTGGTGGAAACGATTCTGGAGATGCGATAAATCCAGAAGTTCACTAAAAAAGAAACCTAAATATCACCCCTGCTAAAAGCATGGGTTTTTTTTAATCATTGAAAAAATTTTATTAATCACTATAATATTAAAAAAGCTGGTTTGGGAGGTTTTTTATGGTAAACCAACTTAAAACGGTATTACTTTTAGGTGTACTAACTGGTCTTTTCTTAGCTATTGGTCATTTAGTAGCTGGAAAACAAGGGATGATTATAGCTTTCTTTGTAGCTTTGATAATGAACTTTTTTTCTTATTTCTTTTCTGATAAAGTTGCTTTGGCTATGTATAATGCAAGAGAAATTTCTTATGAAGAAGCTCCATGGCTTCATCAAATGGTGGAAGATCTTGCAAGAAGAGCTGGCATCCCTAAACCAAAAATTTATCTTGCTCCAATACATGTTCCAAATGCGTTTGCTACAGGTAGAAGTCCAGATCATGCAGCAGTAGCAGTAACATCTGGTATTTTGCAAATCTTAAACAGAGATGAACTTAGAGGTGTATTGGCTCATGAGTTAGGACATATTAAAAATAGAGATATATTAATATCATCTATCGCAGCTACAATAGGTGGTGCTATCTCAATGCTTGCAAATATGGCTTACTACTCTGCTTTATTTGGTGGACATCGTGAAGAAGATAACAACCCAATAGCTGCTATTATAGGTTCTATTATTTTATTTATAGTTGCTCCATTAGCTGCAACTTTAATACAGATGGCAATATCAAGATCCAGAGAGTTTATAGCTGATGAAACAGGTGCTTATATCTCAGGTTGTCCTTTATGTTTAGCTAATGCTTTGAGAAAATTAGAAGAAATTGCCAATAACCCAAATTTACAAGAAGTTGCAGCAGCAGAAGTTAATCCTGGTACTGCACACATGATGATAGTAAATCCATTAAAAGCAGATACAATAATGAAACTCTTTTCAACACACCCTCCAACTGAAGAGAGAATAAGAAGATTAGAAGAGCTAGCGAGAAAAATGCAAGGTGGGTATGGATATAGTTATTAATAGAATTTTACTTTGCCATCCACCAACAGAGATTATGTATCAAACATTAAAGAAGTATCTATTTGAAAAAGAAGTTAAATTTTTAGAAAACTTAATTGATGACTATAACCATTTAAAAGAAACATTTGATAATTTTGAAATGTATAAAATTTTAAAATCTTAGAAAGATGATTATTTAACTGTTAAGCCCTCTAATAGGGGGTTTTTTTTAATCTTTATGTAAAAATTTATGTTCTGTTCCTTTTATCAATCTATCTATATTTTCTTTATGTTTAAATATTATTATCAAACCAATAATAAAACTAGCAAACGTAAAATATAAATTTTCTTCCAAGATGTGTATAACAACCCATGCTATACTTGCTGACAGTATAGAAGCAAGTGACACAAAACCTGTTGTTAAAAATACTCCAAGCCAAAACATAATAATTATATAAGCTGTCTTAGGAGATAAAGCAAACAAAACACCGATACCAGTAGCTACACCTTTCCCACCTTTAAACTTTAAAAATATAGAAAAGCAGTGTCCTATTACTGAGATTATAGCCAAAGAAGCTACAAGTTTAGGTTCAAATATTTGCTTTGCATAAAGTATAGGAATAAATCCTTTAAGGAAATCTAAAAATAAAACTAATGCACCTGCCTTTTTTCCTATCACACGTGTAACATTAGTAGCACCTATATTTTTACTTCCTTCTTTCCTAACATCTTTACCAAATATTTTCCCAACAATTAATCCAAAGGGTATAGAAGATATTAAATAAGTTAAAATGGAATATATTACAAAGTTTATCTCCATGCTTTTTCCTTATAAAAAATCAAAAAGTATTCAACAGCAGATATATAAGCAAGAAATATAGAAAACCATAAAAATAATCTACCAATTTCTAAAAATTTTATAGCTAGAAGAAATATAGCTATTAATTGAAATGTTGTCTTTAGTTTACCTAAAAAATAAGCTGGAATAACTATTCCTTTATTAACCATTACACTTCTTACCCAGGTAACAAGCATTTCTCTAGATACTATAAGAAAGACTTCATAAGAGTTGATAATCTGTTTTTCTACAAATGCAACAAAAACAGAAACAGTAAAAATTTTATCTACTGCTGGATCCAAAAGCTCTCCATGTTTTGTTACATCATTTGATAATCTTGCTATGATACCATCTAAATAATCTGTTAAAATAGCCAAAATAACAAGAGTCCCAGCTAAAATAACTTTTTCTTGAAGAATAGCGTATATTATAAATGGTATCAAAAACAATCTTGATAAAGTAACTAAGTTAGCTAAACCTATGTTCAAGATTTTTTACCCTTTCTAATCCATGGAGGTATTTCTAATTCATCATAATCAAAATCTTTAGATAAAATCTCACTTTGTATTTCATTGTTTATAGATTCTTTTTTTTCAACTTTAAATGAAGGTTTTGTTTTTAAATCTTTCTTTTCAGCTTTTTTCTCATCTTCAAAATCTGTAGCTATAACGGTTATTTTTATTTCATCTTCAGCTTCATTAATAATAGATGCACCAAAAATTACATGAACTTCTTCGTGAGCTAGTTCTCTAATTTGAGAAACAGCTTCATTTACTTCTTGGAACGACAAATCTGGACTTACTTCTACATTTATTAATAACCTTTTAGAACCTTGTATAGATGTACCCTCTAACAATGGAGAACTTGTAGCTGTTTCTACAGCTTCTTCAATTTTATTATCACCTTTTCCTGTACCAACACCAATTAATGCCTTACCTGCATTTTCCATTATCGTTCTAACATCTGCAAAGTCAGGGTTTATAAGACCAGGTACGAGAATTAAGTCTGTAATACCTTTTACAGCTTTGTATAGTATATTATCTACGAGCTTAAAAGCATTTGCAAAAGATACGTTTTTACCTGCTATTTGTAATAATCTATCATTATGGATTATAAGATAAGTATCTACTTTCTCTTTTAGATTTTCAAGACCTTCTTCAGCTATTTTTGCTCTAATTTTCCCTTCAAAACCAAAAGGTTTTGTTACTACAGCAACTGTAAGAATCCCCATCTCTTTTGCAGCTTGTGCTATTACTGGACTTGCTCCAGTACCTGTTCCACCACCAAGTCCAGCTGCAATAAAAACCATATCTGCCCCTTCCATAGCCTCTTTTATTTTATCTAAATTTTCCAATGCTGCTTCTCTACCAATTTCTGGTTTGGAGCCAGCACCTAAGCCTTTACTTATAGATTCTCCTATATGTATTTTATTTGGTACTGGTAAGTAGTTAAGATGTTGTAAGTCTGTATTTACTATATATAATTCTACATCTTGTAAGCCTTCTGAATACATTCTAGCAACGGCATTACTACCTCCACCGCCTACACCAAAAACCTTAATTTTTGTGGGATTTTTTGCATCATAATTTATTTCCATATTTTCTTCCTCCATAGATTAAAAGAGATTCTTTATTTTATCAAAAATTTTATTAAAAGTTTCTGAAAAATTTAAATTAAATGAATTTGAACTTTGCTCAAAGGTATGAAATCTATCTTTAAATGTTGATGCTACAAATAATAAACTCCCTATTGAAGTAGCATATTGGGGAGAATATAAATTTTCATTAAAACCTCTGACACCTTGAGTTTTTCCTATTCGTACACTTTTATCAAATATTCTTTCAGCTAATTTTTGAATTTCCGGAGTGTTGGCAACTCCACCAGTTAATACTATTCCTGCATTTATCTTTTCATAAAATCCACTTTTAATGAGATCTCCTTTTATTATTTCCAATATTTCACTTAATCTCCACTCTATTGTTTCCACTATTTCATATCTTTCTAATTTTAATGGTTCTTCTTCATTTCTAACTTGTAGTGAAATTACTTCATTTGCATCCATAAATTCTGTACTAGCTACTCCATAATCTTTTTTTAAGATTTCAGCTTTTTCTTTTGGAATTTTAAATCTATAAGAGATATCCTTTGTAATTAGAGAACCACCAATAGGTATAGATTTTAAAAATTCTAACATACCATTTTTATATATTGCTACATCAGATAGTCCACCACCTATATCTACTAAAGCTACTCCCATCTCTTTTTCTTCTTCGTATAAAACAGCAGTAGAAGAAGCTATAGCATTTTCAACCGTATCTAAAACAGATATCCCTAACGATTCCACCGCTTTTTTTAAGTTGCTAATGGTACTAGCTTTCCCTGTAATAACTGAAAATTCACCTGTAATTTTACTTGCACTTAATCCTATAGGTTCATAAACCATATCTTCATCATCTAAGATATACTTTTTGGGTATTATATGTAGAATATGAGTTTGATCACTTTTATACTTTGAAGAAATTTTTTCAATCATTGAATTTATATCATTTTCATCTATTTCTTTATTAGGCATATTACTAAATGCTATAGAATCTTTTTCATTTTTTGCTTCTATATGACTTCCACCTACATTTATAGTTACAGCGTTAGCTTTAAATCCAGAGCTTTCTTCAGCGTTATGTATAGCATCCCTTAAAGATTTTATAACCTCTGCTGAGTTAACTATTATCCCTTTTTCTATACCTTTTGAATTTGTTTCACCAAAACCTATAATATGAATATCTCCTTTTTCATCTATCTCACCAAAAACAGCAGCGATTTTTGAACTACCAATATCTAAAGATACTAAAATCTTATTTTTTCTCATTGTTGACTCCTTTTATTTTTTTACTATAATCATCTCACTAAAGCTAAAATTTAGATAATTGTATTCTTTTATATCGTTTCTTGATAGAAAAAATTTAGCTTTATTTATACTTTCATCTAAATCTCTTCTTGAGAAAACCATTATTTTTTCACCATCAAATTGACCTATAATTAAAGATTTTTGTATTATGAAACTGTTAAATGTTGTATTATTAAAGTTTGCTAAAATTTTTCTAACTTTTAGAATATCTTCTTTTTCAAAATTATCATCATTTAAATATATCTTTAAAAGATTTTCTTTTTCTGTTTCATTATCTGAATAAAGCTTTCCATCTTTGTCTACAATGAAGTTTTTTCCATTGGTTAAAATGATGGCAAAAGGTTTTCTTTCATTTACTATAAGAGTTATCTGTCCTAACTGTGGTTTTAATATCTTTACTTCATCTATAAATTGAAATTTAGCTAATTTTTTAGCTATCTTATCTTCAGAGATAAAAAACCAATTTTCACTTTTGAATACATTTTTTATATCATCTTCTCTCAGTTTCTCAGTTCCAATTACATTTACATTTTTTATTGATATTACATCTTTAACAAGGGGCAAAGTAGGAGAAAAATATCCTAATGCAGCACACAAACTTATCCATAAGCTAAAAAGTAATGCTTTTCTCATCTATTAATTCTACTTTTTATTAACATATCTACAAGATTTGTAAAATCAATCCCTTTTGCTGCTACAGCTTTTGGAAGAAGGCTAAATTCTGTCATTCCTGGAATAGTATTTACTTCTAAAACGTAAGGTTTGTTGTCTTTATTAAGTATAATGTCTACTCTTGCTGCTCCTTTACATCCTAATATATTGTAAACAGTTAAACCTAAATTTTGAATATCTCTATATATATCTTCTTTTAGTTGTGCAGGACATACATACTTGGTTTTTCCCGTTATATATTTATTGTTGTAATCATAAAATCCTTCTTCTACAATAACTTCTACAATATCGTAAGCTTTCCCTTCAACAACACTTACTGTCAACTCTCTTCCTTCTATAAAATCTTCTATCAATACTTTATCATCAATATTAAAAACTTCTTGTACTGCTTTTTGATATTCTTGAGAATTTGTTGTTATATATACACCTATTGAAGAACCTTCAGTTGGTGCTTTTACCACACAAGGAAAGTTAGGAACATACTGTAATGCACTTTCCAAATCAAGGAAAAATTTCCAGCTAGGAGTAGGTATATGGAAACTTTCTAAGTACATCTTTGTTAAAACTTTATCCATAGCTACTACACTTGTTTTCATTCCAGAACCTGTATAAGGTATATTTAAAAAATCTAAAATTGCTTGTATAGTACCATCTTCTCCACCTTTTCCATGTAAAGCTATAAAAGCAATATCTGGTTTATATTCTAAAATATTTTTAATAAAAAACTCTCTATCTACTATGTCAAAAACTTTATAATCATATCCCAATTTTTGTAATGCTTTTTCAACTGCTTTGCCACTTTTTATAGATATCTCTCTTTCTTTAGAATAGCCTCCATACAACAATGCTACTTTAATCAATAATCTTAACCTCTCTCTCTAAGATAACATTAAACTCATTCCTTACTTTTTTTTCGGTTATTTCTAATAGTTTCATTAAATCTTTAAATTTAGCATTTCCATAGTTAACTAAAAAATTTGCATGTTTTACTGATAATCCTATATCTCCAATTCTGTAACCTTTTAATCCTACATCTTCTATAAGCTTCCCAGCAAAAAAACCTTTTGGGTTTTTATATGTAGAACCAGCTGTAGGTAGGTTTAATGGCTGTTTTTTATTTCTATCTAAAAGATGTTCTTTTATTATTTTTGCAATATCTTTTTTACTTTCTTTTAATCTTAATCTCACTTTGTATACAAAACCTTCCTTTTGAAACTGAGTAAACCTATAACCAAAGTTTATCTCCTCTTTTTTAGAATGTATTAAATCCCCTTCTTTATTTATCCACCACACACTTTCCACTATATCAAATATCTCACTACGATATGCACCAGCATTCATTGCAATAGCTCCACCAACTGTAGCAGGTATACCAGATAAATTTTCAAAACCTTCTAAATTGTACTTCTTAACAAGGGAAACTATCGCTTTAAAACTTACACCTGCTTCTGCAGTAATATAAAAATATTCCTTTTCTTTTTCTATTTCTACTTTTTTTAAATTTTTAGTGTTTACAAATACTTTATCTATTAAACCATCAGAAAATATAATATTACTTCCTAATCCTAAGAAAAAGATATTATCGTGATAATGTAAAATACTTTTTACTTCCTCAACACTTTTAGGAAAATATAGTAATTTACCTTTTCCACCTATCTTAATGGTACAAAAGTTTCTTAAATCTATATTCTCTTCATGGTCTATGAGTTTTAATTTCATTTAATATATTTTCTAAAATTTTTTTATCACTGTCAAATATTGCATATTTCTTTATTTCTCTATGTAATAAAGATAAATCCTTTTTTAATGCTTCATCTATAGATTTTTTTAATTTTTCTTCAGTGAGATCTTTTTCTTCTATTAAATCGCATAATCCTTTTTCATATAACCATTTAACATTATAATATTGATGATTTGATGCTGCAAAAGGGAAAGGTACAAATAATGTATATTTACCAAAGCAAAGTATCTCATTTACACTACTTGAACCAGCTCTTGAAATAACTATATCAGCTTTCATATAAAGTTCTTCAATATTATCTACATAATCATAAACAGTAAGATTTTTTATATCTGGAATATCTATATCCCATTTACCTTTAATTAAAATAATATCTACATCTAACTGTGATGCTATACTTACAGCAAGCTGAGAAAGTTTTTTAGAACCTTGACTACCACCTATTACAAGTATAGTTTTTCTTTGGCTTGGTATGTAAGTGTAGCTTTTTGCTTTCTCAACTAAATTTTTCCTAAGTGGTAACCCTGTTAGAACGGTTTTATCTTTTTTAAAATATATTTTTGAATTTTCAAATGTTATAAAAATCTTTCTACTAAAAAAAGATAAAATTCTGTTTGAATAGGATGGAATAGAATTTTGTTCATGAATAAAAAGTGGTGTTTTTGTTAAATAGCTTGCTATTCCAAGGGGTATAGATGTATAACCACCGAAACATATAGAAAAATCTGGCTTTTCTCTTTTTAAAATTTTTAAGACGTTAAATGTTGTTTTTATTAAAGAAAAGATTCCTAATATTTTGCCTAATAAACCTTTTCCTCTAACAGCTTTCATAGGATATAAGTATTTTTCATCTGCTGGAAAAGGTTTTTTGCTTTCAATACCATTTGTTGTTCCAATGTAGAATACTTTAAAGTTTTTATCTTTTAAATGTTCTGCTATAGAATAGGCTGGATAAAAATGACCACCTGTACCACCACCTGAAACAAAAACCTTCATTTCTTCACCGCATTAAAAGTATTATTTGGCTCTTTAGATATTCTAAGTAATATACCTATATAAATAAATGACATTATTAAAGAAGAACCACCATAACTAATAAAAGGCAATGTAAAACCTGTAGAAGGCATTAAATTAAGTGTAACAAGCATATGGAATATAGCGTTTAAAGTTAAAATGTAAGTAACACCAATACCTAGAAGTGATGTAAAAAGATTATCTTTTTCTAAGGAGATTTTTATTCCTCTATAAAAAATAATACTATATAAAAGAATAACAAATAAAGTCCCTATTACACCTGTTTCCTCACCTATAAGAGAAAAAATATAATCAGTATGAATCTCTGGAAGATATTTAAGCTTTTGAGTTCCCATACCTATCCCTTCACCAAGTGGTCCACCTTTAACAAATCCAACTAAAGATTGGAAAGCCTGATAACCTTCTTTTGATGCTGGATCTGGATTTAGGAGCCCTTTAAATCTACTGGTAGCATAGTGACTTCTTAGGATAAAAAATACAAAGAATAAAGGTAAGATGACTAATATAGGAAAAAATATATATCTTAATTTTGCTCTTGTATAGAAAAGTAATATAACTGTTAAAAAAGCTATAAAAAGAGCAGCTCCTTTATGTGGTTCAAAAGCAATTAAAAGCATAACTATTAGTAAAACAAAGTAAACTAAAATAACAGGTTCTTTTTCCTCTAAAATATCACTTTTTCTACTTAAGTATTTTGCTAAGAATAAAACCATTGCAAATTTCATAAATTCTGATGGCTGAAATTTAAAAAAGCCTAAGTTTATCCACCTATGTGTATGGGTAGAGTCTGTAGGAAGTACATAAACAACTATCAATAAAAATAATGATAACATAAAGATAAGATAAGCATTTTTTTCCCAGAAAGAGATAGGTGTTAGATATGATACAATTAAAAAAATTGAAGCTATACCAATAGCTAATAAATGTTTTTTTAAATAATAAAATGTATCTGTAGTTGCTGTATAAGTAGCACTATACACAAAAACAATCCCAAGTATAACAAGAAGCATAAAAGCTACAAATATGTACCAATCAAAATGTTTACTTCTGACCATTTAAGTTCATAACAACCTTTTTATATTTTTCTCCTCGATCTGCATAATTTTTAAACATATCAAAACTTGCACAACCAGGAGAAAAAAGAACAGTGGCACCACTTTTTTTTGCTTCATTATAAGCATTATAAACAGCTTCTTCTAAACTATCTGATAATAATCCAACACTAAACTTATCTATCATATTTTTTATCTGCTTTTTATCTCTTCCTATAATGAAAGCTTTTTTTATTTTACTTTTTGCTAAATCAGATATCTTAGAAAAATCTCCACCTTTGTTTATTCCCCCTAAAATCAGTATAACATCATTATCAAAACTTTCTACTGCTTTTTCAACAGCTTGTACCGTTGTAGATTTTGAATCATTGTAAAACTCAACATTATCTATTTTTCTAACAAACTCTATTCTGTGGGGAAGTGGTTTAAATTGTTCTATTTTCTTTAAAATATCATCTAAATCTTCTTTTAAGATATAACCTGTAAGTATACAAGCCATAATATTTTGTAAATTATGTAATCCTACCAACTGTGTTTTTACTTTTAATTCTATTTTTAAATCTCCATCTTTCAAAACAAGTGTATAAACACTAAAACCATTTTCTTTTTTTCTATCAACTAAATATAAACCATTTACTTTTTCTTTTAGTGAAAAGTAGTAAACTTTTGATTTTGGTTTAATATTTCTTAGATATTCATCATCGTAGTTTAAAACAGCAAAGTCATCTTCTGTTTGATTTTTAAAAAGTTTTACTTTTGAGAGCCTATAATGTTTTTCCTTCTTATGCCAATCTAAATGATCTGTTGATATATTTAAAATTATTGCAATCTTTGGTTTAAATGTATATGTTGAGTATATTTGGAAAGATGAAAGTTCTAAGATAGCTAAACCTTTTTGGTTTTCATCTACAATAGATATAAAAGGTATTCCATAGTTTCCGCCTATAAAGACATCTTTTCCTTTTAATGTTTCATATATAAGTGATGTTGTAGTTGTTTTTCCATCTGTACCTGTTATAGCTACTATATCACCTTTAAAGTGTCTATAAGCAAACTCTATTTCTGATAAAATGGGAATTTTATTTTTTTTTGCATATTTGAAAATTTTATGGTTAAAAGGTATTCCAGGAGATACAATAATCTCTTTTATATCTAAATTTTTTGGAAAAGTATCATTATCATCAAGAATTATATTTTCTATACCTCTTTTGTCTAAGAACTTTTTTACAGCTTCTCCTGTTTTTCCTTTACCATATATTAGTATCATTTAACTACCTGTGTTCCTATTCCTTCTTTTGTAAATATCTCTAGTAAAATACAGTGTGGTACTCTTCCATCTAAAATATGAGCTTTACCTACACCTTTCTCAATAGCTTGAATACAAGCTTTTACTTTTGGTATCATTCCACCTTTGATTACACCTTTTTTTATTAAGTCTTCAATTTCTGAAATAGTTATAGATGATATTGTGTTTTGATTTTGATCTTTTAGACCTTCTATGTCTGTTAAAAATATAACTTTTTCTGCTTTTAAAGCTCCAGCGATAGCTGATGCTACAAAATCTGCATTTATATTGTAAGCGTTCCCATTATCATCAAAACCGATAGGTGCTATAACTGGTATGTAGTTATCTTCATCAAGATGTATTAAAATTTCTGGATTAATCTCTTCAACCTCACCAACATGTCCCAAATCTAAAAGTTCTGTTGGTCTAAAATCTCCCATAGATTTGAAGTATTCATCTGCATCGAGTTTTTTTGCTTTTATAAGATTAGCATCTTTACCTGTTATTCCTACAGCTTTTACAAAGCCACCTGAATATTTATTTATAAGTTGAACAATACTTTTATTTACTAAACCACCTAAAACCATTTCTACAATATCCATAGTTTCTTTATCTGTAACTCTTAAACCACCTATAAATTTAGATTCTAATCCCATTTTTTTTAGGTAATTTCCAATCTGTGGACCACCACCGTGAACTATAACAGGATTTATTCCAATATATTTAAGCATGATAATATCTTGAGCAAAAGCAGATCTTAAATCTGCTTTATCCATAGCATTTCCACCATACTTTATAACAAATGTTTTGCCTCTAAATTTGTTTATAAAAGGTAGTGCTTCAAGTAGTATCTCCGCTTTTTCTATTGCCTTTTCCAAATTTTATACCTCCTGTATAAAATCCTTTAAAAATTCTATCAGTTGATTGTCTAAAGGTAAATCTACATAGTATGTACCATCTTCATGTTCTATTCTAATTAAATTTTTATCTTTAATTATGTTTATATTTGTAAGTCCTTTAGAAAAATACCATTCTAAATCTTCAGTTATTCCTTTCATAACAAGGCAAAAACTACCTTCGTATTTTATCACTTTTTTTAAAACTACTGGAGCTTTATTAAATGCATCTTCTCCTTCAAACTCAAATGAGATTACATCTACGGCAACACCTTTAAGATTAAAATCCTTTTCTTCCATCTAATCCTCCAATAGAGATTTTATAGACCACTTTTTATTTTTTATATTTTTATCAGATAAACCTAACATGACTATAATATCTTTTAGAAGTTTATTTTTTCTTTTTTCTTCAATCTCTCCATAGAATTTTTGATTAAAAAACTCAAGTAATAATTTAACTTCTTCTTTTTTAGTTATTAAGTACGGTTCTAATTCTTTTAATAAAATTTTTGCTTTTTTATGTGTGATTATAAGTGTATAAGATTTTTTGTTTCTTCTTAATGTACCACCGTAATTTTCTTTGATTAATTTTAAAATATCTTCTTTTTTTGATTTAAATGATATATGTAAAAATACACTTTTTTTAGATCTCCCATCTTTTTTAAGTGATATATAACCACAGTTATCAAAAATTCCTGCAATATATATCAAAAAATCTTTACTGTCCATCTATTTTTTCTATTTCTTTTAAAAGTTCATCTACCATTTCATCTTCAGAAACTCTTTTTAGTGGTTGACCATTTTTAAATAAAATAGCAGATTTATTGCCACAAGCAAGACCTATATCTGCTTCTTTTGCTTCTCCAATAGCATTTACTACGCATCCCATAATAGCAACCTTAAGTGGTTTATCTATAATTTTTAACTTTTCTTCAACTTTTTTAACAACTTCTGGCAGATTTACTTCAATTCTACCACATGTTGGGCAGGAGATAATCTCAACACCTTTTTTCCTTAATCCTAAAGCTTTTAAAATCTCATAAGCTACTTTAATCTCTTCCTCTGGATCTGCTGTTAAAGATATTCTTACAGTATCACCTATACCTTCATAAAGTAGTATTCCTACTCCAACAGCAGATTTTATACTTCCTTGAAAAGATGGTCCAGCTTCTGTTATTCCAATATGTAAAGGTATATCTGTCTTTTGAGCAAAAATTTTATTTGCTTTTATATTTTGCAAAACATCAGAACCTTTTATAGAAACTTTAAAGTTTGTAAATCCTATAGATTCAAAAAATTCTGACCAGTATAGAGCACTTTCTGCTAAAGCTTCAGCAGACGGATAGCCGTACTTCTCAAGAAGTCTCTCTTCCAATGAACCAGAATTTACCCCAAGTCTAACGGCGATATTTTTCCTTTTACACTCTGTAAGAATTTCTTTTATTTTGCCTTTATCGTTTATATTTCCCGGATTTAATCTAATTCCATGAATACCACTATCTAACGATAAAAAGGCTATTCTTGGTGAAAAATGAATATCTCCTATAACTGGTATTGGAGAGTTTTTTACTATTTCAGGAAGAGCTAAAGCATCTTCTTCTCTTGGAACTGCTACTCTTATTATTTCACAGCCGGCTTCAGCTAATCTTCTTATTTGACTTAAAGTAGCTTCTATGTTACTTGTTTTTGTATCTGTCATAGATTGAACAACAACAGGAGCACCATCTCCAATCTTAACATTTCCAACATATACAGCCCTTGTTTTTCTTCTTTCTATCAAGGTATAATCAGCTCCTCACCTTCTTGCAAATTATCATCCTCTAAGTTATTTATTTTTTTTAATAATTCAACACTGGTTCCATACTTTTTTGCAATACTATACAGTGTATCTCCTTTTTTTACTTTGTATATATTTTTATTTTTATAAGATGTTTTTATAATTTCAGGTTTTTTAGACTCATCAAGTATAGCTAAGACTGAGTTATTGGATTTTTCTTCTACTTTCTTAGGTTGTGTTTCTGTAGGTTTGCTTTTTGCTACAGGATTAACAGTTATAAATCTTCTATCAAAAGAAGATGTATAATCTAATTTTGGAATATTTATATTTACTCCTTCATATGCTAAATCTTTCTTAAGATGAGCATTATAAAACTTTAATATGTCATAATCTATCTTGTATTGCTGAGAAAGTTCAGACAAAGATATCTCTTTATCTGCAGTAAAATTCATTATACTGTAAATATTTGTTTTGACATCTAAACCATACTTTTCTGGATTTTTTGCAATTAAAAGTATAGCAAAGAATCTTGGTACATATTCCCTTGTTTGAGAAGGTAAATTATCTTTAATCTCTGAAAAATCTTTTGAAGCAGTAGCTTCTAAACGTTTTGATATACATTTTTCTCCACAATTATAAGCTGCAATAGCTAAATCCCAGTTTCCAAACATACTATAAAGAGATTTTAGATATTTAGCTGCTGCTATTGTAGATTTGTAAGGATCTCTCCTTTCATCTATGTACTCATCTATCCTAAGGCCAAAACGTTTCCCTGTAGAAGGTATAAACTGCCAAATACCAGCTGCATTTGATGGAGAAGTAGCAAAAGGATTAAAACCACTCTCTACTATAGCTAAATAGGAAAGTTCTTCTGGTAAACCCTCTTCTTTAAATATATTTTTTACCATAGGCATAAAGTAGTTTGAACGTTTTAGCGCATTTTCTGTAAAATATCTTTTTGTAGTTGTAAAATAATCTATAAAATACTGAATATCTTTATCATTAGGAATAGGTATATTTAAGTCTACAGCTTCCTGTTGAATATAATCTTTGTCCTGTTTGTCTAAGGAGACATTTATAATATTTTTTATATATTCCGATTCAGTTTTATTATTTTTTAGTGGAAGATTATCATTTTTCTCTTCAGCATTTTTTTGCTTTACAATTTTTTGATTATGATAACTTTTATTTGCTTCTTTTACTTTAACAGAGCAAGAAGATATAAACACGCTTATTAATAAACTTAAGCTAATTATTATAATGCGCATAATAGTTTTTAATTTTTGAATATACTTTAAAAATTATTCGTCATATTTTGTTAATACTTTAGAAGATATTGGAACTTTTTTATGTTCTTTTATAGTATTTGTAGATTCATCTATATAAACAAGATCTACATGGAAATTTATTAAATCTTTTTCTTCTATAGCTGCGTATGATGCTATTATTATAATATCTCCATAATGTCCAAGTCTTGCTGCAGCTCCATTTAAAATACATTCTCCAGAATATCTTGCACCTGGTATGACGTATGTAGAAAATCTTTGTCCATTGTTAACATTATATACTTCTATCTTTTCAAAAGGAATGAGATTTGCAGCTTCCATAATAGCTTCATCAAGTGTTAAACTACCTTCATAATGTAAATCTGAGCCTGTTATCTTAATTCTGTGAACTTTTGATTTTAGTAATGTTCTATACAATGATAACCTCCTTTAAATTTCTCTTTCCACTATAAAGTTAGCTAAATTTTCTAATTCCTCTACATCTTTATTATAATCAAATACTTTTAGATTATCTATAGCTTTTCTCACAAATTCCACGGCCTTATTTTTTGCCATTTCTATTCCACCAAGATTTATAACAATATCCCTAACTTTTAAAAGATCTTCCACCGATGGATTTTTATCTAATAGTACTGATTTTATAAAATCTCTATCATCTTTATCTATCATATCTCTTATAGAAAGTAAAGGAAAAGTTAATTTACCTTCCCTTAGGTCATTCATTACTGTTTTCCCGGTTTTTTCCTCTTTTGAATAATCAAGGATATCATCTATAATCTGAAAAGCCATTCCAATGTTTAACCCAAAGTTATAAGCATTTTCTTTTAAAGTCTCATTATCACTTCCCAATGCTACACCTACATAACAACAACTTCCAAATAGTGCAGCTGTTTTTCCTTCTAAAATTTTATAGTAATCTTCTATTGTCATATTAAAATCACCAATTTTTTTTAGTTCAAGGAGTTGACCTTCTGACATTTTTTTTACACTTTGACTGACGTTTTTTATCATATCAATATTTCCATATTCAGAGAATAAATACAATGCATTTGCATACATATAATCACCAGTTAAAACAGTTGAATCATTACCAAAAATTCTATTTGCTGTAGGTTTACCTCTCCTAAGCCCAGCACCATCAACAACATCATCATGTAAAAGAGAAGCTGTATGTAAATATTCCAATGCAGCAGCAAGGATATAGTCTTTTTCTTCATTAAAACCTTTTGTCATTTTTGCAAACTTTAACACAAGGTACGGTCTTATCCTTTTGCCACCACTGTCTATTATATAGTTCCCTATCTGTAAAATTAAACTAACATTACTATCTAGATTTTCATACATCACTTTTTCTAAATAATTTTTATCAAAAGTTATCACTTTATAACTCCTTACGTTTATTAAATTCTAATAAAAATAATATACTTAAAAAACTAAAAATATAAACAATGAAAATTTCTACTTTATACTGGTTAAATATTGTTTTACCTTCACAGATAAAAACATTTCCTACAATAAAACCGTATTGGTATAGATTAATCTTTTCATTAATAACACCTACAGGATTTATAATAGCACTTATACCTGTATTTGCTGCTCTTACTAAATAAACGTTGTTTTCAATAGCTCTTATTCTTGCCATTTCGAAATGTTGGTATGGTGCAGCTGTTTTTCCAAACCATCCATCATTTGTTATATTTACTATAACATTTCCACCTTGATTTATAAAATTAGATATAAATATGGGGAAAATACTTTCAAAACAGATAGAAGGAACTATTTTCATTGGTGGTTTATCTTCCTTTTTAAATACTAAAATCTTTTTTAAATTTCCTTGGCTAAAATCCAATCCTTGTAAATATTGGAAAATTTCTTTTAAAAAATCTAATTTTATAGGCGAGTATTCTCCAAAAGGTACTAACTTTATTTTAGAGTAATAATCAACATAATGACCATTTTCATCTACTAAAAAAATGGAGTTATAAACATTTTTAATTTCTAAATTTTCAGTTAGTATAACATTATCAAAACCAGAAAGAAATGGTATCTTAATACTGCTAAATCTTTCAAAAAAATAACTTTTTAATGAATTGTTTACATAAGGAAAAAATGGCAATGCAGATTCAGGAAGAACTGCAATATCTGGATTATATTTTTTTACTTGTTCAAAAAGATTTAAATATTTATCCAAAATTTCCTTATTAGATTGATAAGAAGGTGTTACTTTTAAGGATTCATCTATATTCCCTTGTAGTATTGCTACTTTGTAAGGTTTACCTTTATCTTCATAATTTTTTATTCTAAAATCTCCATAAACAAAAAGAGCAATAAATAGAAAAATATTAAAAATGTTTAAGAAAATAAATTTAAATGCTTTTTTTGTAATCATAAAATAAAAAGAAATAGAAAAGTATAAAACTAAAAAAGACAAACCGTAAATACTAATGATAGAAACAATCTGTCCTATCTGATTT
Source organism: uncultured Aquificales bacterium (assembly GCA_964648745.1). Taxonomy (GTDB): domain Bacteria; phylum Aquificota; class Aquificia; order Aquificales; family Hydrogenothermaceae; genus Sulfurihydrogenibium. The sequence continues at coordinate 9,089 of CAZYKX010000008.1, read as the reverse complement.
ATATATGAAAGCATATAACCATTTAGATTCCAAGGAAAACCAGTAAATGGAAAGTACTCTCTAATAATCTCAAACAAAACTATTAAAAATGGAGCTAAGAAAAAGCTTTTATATCCGTATCTTTCAAACAACAATTTCAAAACTAAAAAATAAAAGGTAAAAATTATCAAAGAATAAAAAAATGAGAAAATAAAAAAAAGGAAAATAGATAGATATATATTGATGTTTCCATAGTTAGCTATTGCATAAACGATCCAATAATAAGAAAAAATGGAAAAAGTAAATCCTGTTACAAATGAATAGAAAAAAACTTGTTTATAGCTAAACTTCTCAACTATATAAAATAAAATACTGTAACCAATTAAAAATCCAAATGGTATAAAGTAATTGGGCAGTGATACAGCAAGTGAAGAACCAGCTAAAAAAGATAAAAATAGATAAAGCATGTTATGGTAAATCTATCTTGTATATATTTGTAATTTCTTGAGCTGTTTGAAGTAAATAATGTTTTGGAAGTTCATAATTTTTTTCATTTAAACGAGATATCGGTGCAACTATTGATAATGCTGCAATTGGATAATCAGAATCATCTCTTATAACTGTTGCCAACTCAGCGACATCTTCTTCTAAAGTTCCAAAATCATACTCAAATATTTCACCACTATCTTTTTTTGCTTTTAAAATAGCTTTTCCTGCAGGAGATTCTACAGCTGGATATCTTTTTGCTAATCTTGAGTTAACAATAACAGAAGCTTTACTTTCAATACTGTAAAAATAAACAACATCATTTTGGTTTAATAAAGATAGATAAACTGTTTCATTAGTTTGATTTCTAAGCTGTTTTAAAAACTGTTTTGAATGGTTTAATATAGTAAGGTTTTTAATGAATGAGTATTCTAACAGTAATGTTTTAACACCTAACCTATAATGACCTGTTTCTCGATCTTGCTCAATTAAACCTTTTACCTCAAGTGTTGCAAGTAGTCTAAAAACATTGTTCTTATTTAAACTAAGTATATTACTAAGTTCTGTAACACCAAGATTTTCAGTATTTTTAAGTGCTTCCAATAAATCAAGCGCTTTTTCTATACTTTTTTTAGCTCCTTTTTTTTGCATTTAATATTGTTCCTCTTTTTTTATGTTAAAATGATTATATCATAACTATATATATCGGTGTAAAAAATGGATAAACTGTTAGACACACTTATTGAACTTTTAGAAAAGGAAAAAAATCTTATAATAAAAGCAATCAATTCTACTGAAAGTACAGATGAGTTAAACAAACTTATAGAGGAAAAAAAAGATATACTTTTAAAGATCTCACAGTTAGATGAAAAAAATATTAATATAGATGAAACAATCAAGGAAAAGATAGAGAAAATAAGACTACTTTCAAAAACTAACGAAGTATTAGCTTTATCAAACCTTAACTTTGTTGAAGAAATATTTGAAAGTGTATTTAGTAGTTTTTCTACATATGGAAATGAAGGTGAAATTAAAAAGATAGAAGGAAATATCATAAATAAGAAAATATAAAAAGAGGTACTAAATGAAGGCAGCATACTATGATGAATTAAAAGGTTATCAATCAATAAAAATTGGAGATTTTCCAACACCAGATATCGATGAAGATGAAGTTTTAGTAAATATAAAAGCCTTTTCTTTAAATCATCTTGATGTTTGGGTTATGGAAGGGAAATATCCTGCAAATATACCTCTTCCTCATATTTTTGCATCTGACGGTGCTGGTGTAGTTACAAAGGTTGGGAAAAATGTAAATCATATAAAGGAAGGTGATAGGGTAGTTATATTTTCTGGCTTATCATGTGGTGTATGTGAAAAATGTTTATCTGGAAAAGATAATGAATGTAATAAATTTAGACCATTGGGAGTTTTAGAAAATGGTGTATCTGCAGAGTATGTAAAAGTTCCAGCAATAAATGTTTTTAAAATTCCAGATAACCTTTCATTTGAAAAAGCTAGCTGTATACCTATTACATATATAACTTCTTGGCATTCATTGGTAACAAGAGGAAAAATCAAAGTTGGTGATACTGTTTTAATTCATGGTGGTGGTAGTGGTGTTGGAACGGCTTCAATACAGATTGTTAAGTTATTTGGTGGAAAAGTTATAACAACTGTAGGAGATGATTGGAAAATTGAGAAATGTTTAAATCTTGGTGCTGATTTTGTTATTAACTATAAAAAAGAAAATTTTGTAGAAAAAGTTAAAGAATATACAGATAATAACCTATGTGATATTGTTATAGACCATATAGGTTCACAAACATTCAATGATTCTTTATCTTGTGCTAAAAAAGGTGGTCAAGTTATAACATTTGGTTCAACCACTGGAGCAGATGTTAATATAAACTTAAGGTATATTTTTGGTAAAAATCTAACTATACATGGAGTATACATGGGAACAAAAGGAGAGTTTGCAACGTTACTTAAACTTATACCAGAAAAGTTAGATCCGGTAATTGATAGTGTGTTTAACCTTGAAGATGTTCAAAAAGCCTATGAAAAACTACTAAGTAGACAGTTTTTTGGAAAAATTGTTGTAAGAGTCTAAAAATTTTATGATTAAGATAGAGAATCTTTTTTACCAGATAGAAGATAATGTAATCCTTGAAGATATAAACCTGGATATAAAAGAAGGTGAAATTGTAGCGATAGTTGGACCTAATGGTGGTGGCAAAACTACATTAATCAAGATAACACTTGGTTTGATAAAACCAACAAATGGCCGTGTATTTGTATACGGTGAATCACCAGAAGAAGTTCTAAGAAAAAAAATTATAGGTTTTCTACCTCAGATGATAAACTTTGATAGACATTTTCCTATAAGTGCTTTAGATGTAGTTTTATTTGGACTTATTTCAAAAAAAATACCAAAAGAAGAAAAAATAAATTTAGCTTTAAGATATATTGATATGGTTGGTATGAGAGGTTTTGAAAATAAACCTTTTGGCAAACTATCAGGTGGCCAACAACAAAGAATAATGATAGCAAAAGCATTAATATCAAAACCTAAGCTACTTATATTAGATGAACCATCAACAGGAGTAGATGTAGTAGCACAAGAAAGTTTTTATGAGCTAATAAAAAAATTAAATAAAGAGGAAGGATTAACAATATTAATAGTATCACATGACATAGGTGTAGTTACTAGTTTTGCTCATAAAGTAGTTGGACTAAATAAAAAAATACACTACTTTGGACCAGCTAAAGATTTCCTAACAAAAGAAAACCTTTATAAACTATACTCTTCAGATGTAAGTCTTCTTATTCATTCCGATGAATGTTTTACATGTCAACATTTTAAACTTGAGGTAAAACATTGAATATAATGGAAGTTTTATCGATACCTTTTGTTCAGTATGCTTTAATAGGTGGTATATTAGTTGGTATTTTGCTATCTTTTTTATCGTTATTTATATATGTAAATAAATGGTCTTTTATTAATATAGGAATATCTCATGCTGCTTTTGGTGGTTTAGCAATTGGTTTTTACTTTGGAATGAATCCAAGTTTGACTGGAAGTATATTTGCTATTCTTGTTGGTATATTGATTGGTTTTATAAGTAAAAAGGGAAAGCTTCATGAAGATATAACTATTGGTATACTACTATCATTCTCTATGGCTTTTGGTGTTATTTTAATATCTTTATCAAACAATTATAATTCTGACCTTTTTGCTTTTTTATTTGGTAATATTTTAACCATAACAAAAGATGATATAGTATTTATCTCTATATTTACAGTATTTACATTAATTTTTCTATTTAAAACTTTAGATAAATTACTTTATATTAGTTTTAATGAAGAGATAGCATACGTTGATGGTATAAAAACAAACATTTATTACTATAGTTTGATTGCTGTTATAGCTGTTGCAACTGTTTTATCTATTAAACTGGTAGGTTCTATACTATCTTCTGCCATGATGATTTTACCAGCAGCAATCTCTTCTCAAATTTTTTGGCATTATAAAAAGATATTAGCTTTTTCTATAATCAGTAGTGTTTTTATAATTATCTTAGGTATAATTATATCTTTTCAATTTAATCTTCCTTCTGGAGCTACAATCGTTTTAGTATATTCGATAGTATTTTTTATCATTATCTTATTAAAAAGAGTATTTAAAAAATGAGTTTGCCACGTTTTATTGGAAAATTAGAAGGAGATCTTATTATAGTTGAAGATCAAGAGCATCACCATTTATCTAAAGTTTTAAGATTAAAAGTTGGTGATATTATAGAAGTTAATACACTTGATGGAAATGTTTTTAAAGGTGAAATTGTAAATATTGATAAAAAGTTTACTAAAGTAAAGATTTTAGAAAAAATAAAAGTAGAAGATGAAGATAAAAAAATAACAGTCTTTCAATGTGTACCAAATCATCTTTCAAAAATAGATGAGATTATTGAACCATTATCTCAACTAGGTGTTTATAAATTTGTACCTTTTTTATCTAAAAACAGTGCAATTAAAGAATCGGATGTTATTAAAAAGCTTGAAAAATGGGAAAAAATAGCTTTAAACTCTATAAAACAGTGTAAACGATTATATCCAATGATAATTGAAAAACCAAAAAAAATATATAATATTACTAAAGAAAGTGATTTAAATGTTGTTTTTTATGAAAAAGAAATGTCTAACAATATGAAAATGTTTTTAGGTAAAAATTATAAAACTGCTTCTGTTATAATAGGAAACGAAGGCGGTTTTATTGAAGAAGAAATAGAATATTTAAAAAGAATAGGTTTTATTACTGTTTCTTTAGGAAAAAGTATTTTGAGATTGGAAACAGCAGTTGTTGTTGGTGTATGTCAAACAAAATTTGTAATAACTTAAGGAGGTAATAAAAATGAAAAAGTTGATTGCAGGAAGTTTAGTTGTTGCAGTATTTCTAACAAGTTGTGCTTATGATTCTTACAGACCATCTCAAACAACTTATGAAGGTGGTACTATAGGAGCAATAACTGGTGCCGTTGCTGGTGCAATTTTAACAAACAACAATAAATGGAAAGGCGGAGTAATAGGTGGCGTTATTGGTGCAATAGCAGGTGCTACTATTGCAGAAATATCAAAAAGAGGAGCTATAGAAGCTGCTCAAACAAATCAACCTGTAAGATATACAACAGAAGATGGAAAAGCTGTTTACGAAGCTAAGCCAGTGGGATACGATGCTAAAACTAAATGCCATAAAGTACAAGAAAAAATATATGAAAATGGTAAGTTAGTAAAAGATCAAGTAAAAGAGGTTTGTGAGTCAGACAAAACTGAAAACAATTACTAAAAGGAGTGCTAATGTTTCCAGTTAACAGGTTAAGAAGATTAAGAAAAAATGAAAATATAAGAAGACTTGTTAGGGAAACACATATAACTGTAGATGATTTGATTTATCCTATATTTGTAGAAGATGGTGTTGATATAAAAAAAGAGATAACATCTATGCCAGGTATTTATAGATTATCATTAGATAGATTAAAAGAAGAGCTTGATGAAGTTGTAAGCTTAAATATTCCGGCAGTTCTTTTATTTGGAATACCTTCTCATAAAGATGAAGTTGGTTCAGATACATGGAATGAGGAAGGAATTATTCAAAAAGCTATACGATTTATAAAAAAAGAATATCCTAACCTATATGTTATATCTGATGTTTGTTTTTGTGAGTATACTTCTCATGGGCATTGTGGTGTATTACATAACCATGATGTAGACAACGATATAACCTTAGAAAATACAAAGAAACAAGTAATATCACATGCAAAAGCTGGTGTAGATATGGTAGCACCATCTGGTATGATGGATGGTGTTGTTAAAGTTATTAGAGAAGCTTTAGATAGTACAGGATTTAGTCATATACCGATTATGGCTTACTCTGCAAAGTATGCATCATCTTACTATGGACCATTTAGAGAGGCTGCAGATTCTGCACCTGCCTTTGGTGATAGAAGAACCTATCAGATGGATCCAGCAAACAGGAAGGAAGCCTTGAGAGAAGTTGATTTTGATATACAAGAAGGTGCAGATATAGTAATGGTAAAACCTGCTTTAGCTTACTTAGATATAATAAGTGATATAAAAAAACATTTTAATGTTCCAGTTGCCGCTTACAATGTTAGTGGTGAGTATTCTATGATAAAAGCAGCTGGAAAGTTAGGTTGGATAGATGAAAGAAAGGTTATGATGGAAACACTTATATCTATCAAAAGAGCAGGTGCTGACATTATAATAACTTATTTTGCTAAGGAGGTTGCAAGACTGTTAAAAGATGAAAGATAAAGTTGTCTTAATAGATGGTTCTTCTTATCTTTATAGAGCATTTTATGCGTTACCACCTTTAAAATCAGCTGACGGTAGACCAACAGGTGCCATATATGGTTTTATTAGAATGCTTTTAAAAACTCTAAATCTATTTAATACACCTTATGTAGCTGTTACATTTGATTTACCAGGTAAAACAGTAAGACATGAAAAATTTAAAGAATATAAAGCTACTAGAAAAGAGACTCCAAACGATTTAAAAGCGCAAATTCCAGAAATTAAAGAGATAATAAAACTTCTTGGAATAAAGATTATTGAGATGCCTTCTTATGAAGCTGATGATATTATAGCTACACTATCAAAAAAAGCAGAAAAAGAAAATTATGAAGTTATAATAGTTACACCAGATAAAGATATAAATCAACTTGTAAATGAAAACATAAAAATATACAACCCTATGAAAGAAGAAATTGTTGATATAGAAAAAATAAAAGAAAAATATGGTATTTTACCAAGCCAGTTTTTAGATTATCTAACACTGATAGGAGATAGTATAGATAATATACCAGGCATAAAAGGTGTTGGACCAAAAACAGCAGTTTTACTTTTAAATGAGTATGGTAGTTTGGAAAATATATTTAAAAATATAGATAAATTGAAAGGAAAAATTAAACAATCTTTTGAAGAATTAAAATTAGAAGATGTTTTATCTATGAAAGATCTTTTAAAACTTCATACTGATTTAGAAATTAATTTAGATATCAAAGATCTTAAAAAAGAAAAAGCAGATTTAGAGCGTTTAAAACATATATTTGAAGATTTAGGATTTAAATCATTGTTAAAAGATGTAGAAAAAAATAATCTAAATAAAGAAGAAGATAATAAAAAAGTTCAAAAGAGTTTATTTTGATGGTTAATTTTACAGAAAAAGATGTAATAGATAGATTAAAAAAGCATTTTCCAGATCCAAAAATAGAACTAAACTATGAAAATGAATTTCAGCTTTTAATAGTAGTTATACTATCTGCCCAAACTACAGATAAAAAAGTAAATGAAATATCACCTATACTATTTAAAGAGTATCCAACACCAGAAGCATTAGCAAATGCAGATATAGAAAAACTTCAAAAAATATTAAAACCACTTGGTTATTATAAAAGGAAAGCAAAACTTATAAAAGAATGTGCAGAAGCTTTAGTTAAAAATTTTAAAGGTAAAGTACCAGATACTTTAGAAGCACTAACTTCATTACCTGGAGTAGGTAGAAAAACAGCATCAGTCATTTTGGTAAATGCATTTAATAAACCTGCTATAGTAGTAGATACACATGTTGAAAGAGTTGCAACGGAAAGATTAAAAATATCAAATGGTAAAACACCAGAAAAAATAGAAAAAGATTTAGCACAATTCTTTTCAAAAGAAAACTGGATTTATATATCAAAGGCTTTAGTTTTGTTTGGAAGGTATATATGTACAGCATTTAAACCAAAATGTAAAATATGCCATTTAGCTGATATATGTCCTTATGAAAATAAAAATTTTTAGGAGTAAACCATGGAGCATAGTGTTCCAATAATAGAAAGATTAAAAAGAGAAGAAAGAGAAATACTTATATTTACACATGAAAATCCAGATTGTGATGGTATTGGTAGTATGTTAGCTTTGAATATGTTTTTAAAAAAGTTAGGTAAAAATGTAGTAATGGCAATGAAAGATAATATTCCACATATATGTGATTTTTTACCAGAAGTTGAAAATATTAAAAAACTACCCTTAGATAAAAAATTTCCAGTTGCAATACTAGTAGATGCATCAAGTAAAAAAAGAGCAGGTATAGAAATAAATGCTGATGAGATTATAAGAATAGATCATCATATAGGTGGAGAGTTTGAAAGCAATTTTGATTTTGTAGATTGTCATAGTCCTTCAACTACTGCTTTAGTAACAGAAATTTTAAGAAAATGGGATGAAAATCTTATAGATGAGAAAATAGCAACAGTTTTATATGCAGGTTTAATTACAGATACTGGTTCTTTCAGATATCAAAATACAAAGTTTAATACATTTGAAATTGCAAAATTTTTAGTAGAAAAAGGAGCAAATCCATCTTATATCTCTACGATGATTTTTGAGAGAAACAGCGTTAACACTATTTTATTACTTCAAAAAACCTTATCAACTTTAAAACTTTTTGATAATAATCAGATAGCTGTTTTAACTGTGTTTAGAAACTTTTTAACAGACCTAAACTGTAAAGAAGATGAGACAGAAGGTTTTGTTAATTTTGCAAGAAGTATAGAAGGTGTAAAAGTAGCCATATTGATGATACAAAGAGAAGATTTAAAAACTTGGAGAATTTCATTAAGGGGAAAAGGTGAAATAGATGTAAGAGAGATAGCATCTGCTTTTGGTGGTGGTGGTCATAGAGATGCTGCTGGATGTAGAGTTATAGGAGATTATGAAGAAGTTTTAAATTGTTTAGTTGAAAAAGTAAGTCAGAAGATAGATAATACAATTTTTGTAGAAAATATTCATAATAATTAGCTAACTTTAAATTTAATTATTTTAATTTCATTTTTTAACTTTACTAAACCCATTAGAATTTAGAAAAAATAATTGATAAACTTTTCAATTATATCAAATCAATTATAAATTTCTATAAACTTTATCTACTTTTATAATACCTTTCAACTCCACCAGGTCCATTAGAAACGACAAGCTTAGTGGTAGATTTACTAAAGCTTGTCAACTTTCAACTCCACCAGGTCCATTAGAAACAAAAAGTGAACTTTGTAATTTACTTTACTGTAAAA
>CAZYKX010000007.1:0-70035 GCA_964648745.1 uncultured Aquificales bacterium | reverse complement strand
AGGAGTGGTAACACCTGCACAGCCTATTATAACCATAGTTCCTGAAAATACTCCTTTTGTAGTAAGAGTAATCGTTCTTAATAAAGACATAGGATTCGTAAAAGAAAAAACTAGAGCTGTCATAAAGATAGACACTTACGATTTTCAAAAATATGGCACGTTGCAAGGTGAGGTTGAAGTGATAAGTCCTTTCAGCATAGAGGATAGAGAAATTGGGGTTGATGGATACCCAGTGTATGTAAAGCTTTATTCTACAGAGCTAAAAACAAAGGATGGAAAAACCTATAAAGTCAAGGCTGGCATGACTGTTACTGCTGAGATAAACGTTGGCAAAAGAAGGGTGATTGAATTGATCCTGTCTCCTTTCCTTAAGCACATTGATGAGGGATTAAAGGTAAGATAATATAACAGTTTCATTTTTGGATTTATTAAGATTTTTTAAGCTTTTGATGTTTTGCAGATTTTGTTTTTACTTTTCTTACTCCTGACTTTATCAACCTTGGGGCAATTTTTGGCATTTTGACTTCACAAACCATTGATTTTACTTACTTCAATTTTTTATTTTTTATTTTTGTTGGATAACTTTTTTAATATTTTTGTTCATTTTTTATTGACATTTAACATTAAATTACTGTATAATTAAGTCATGTTTCTAAAAGTTGTCCGTTCAGCTCAAAATAATGATTATGTCTATGTGGTGGAAGGCTACAGAGACAGTGAAGGCAGAATAAAGCACAGGTATCTGTTTAGTCTTGGAAGGCTTGATGAATTCCTTCAGAGTGTTTCATTTAGAAAGCTTGCAAAGAAAGCTTTGTTAAATGAAAAAGACAAAAGAGTCAGTTTAAGCAGTATCTCAGAAGGAAGGATAATTCATTATGGGCATTGTTTAATAAAGAAACTATGGGATAAGTTTAACTTTGATGAATTTTTTAGATCTGTGGATACAAACAAGCAGTTTGACATAGTAAAGGCAGTCTTTTACATAACAGCAAGGCACATAATACAGCCAGACAGCAAACTTGGCATGTATGAAGGAAAAGACTCTTATATAGGGTTTGAACAGATAGGGATAAATCATCTTTACAGGGCATTGAGACTTGTCAAGAAAATGTCTGTCCATAAAATTTTTTCACAAACATCTGCTTCAGTTCATATAAAGCTGATTTTACCAACGGAAGTGGTTCTTTCCATTTGTTCTTCTGTATCCTGCTTACTGTTACGTATATAGCTACCTTCCACTGTCTTTATAGATTGAAAATATTCCCCTGTATTTGCCCTTATTAGTTCTATTCTGCTGTTTATATTCTCTACCACATTCGTCGTGTATATATACTTCCTTACTGCCTCTGGATACTTCTTCTGGATATTTCTTTTCGTAACTTTTGCATAGCTCTTCAAATTCCATCACTGCTTTTTCATCTATAAACATTGAGAATAAATCTTCAGGTAACTCCCTTGTTTTTAATTTCTTTGCTTTGTTGTATAAATCCTCTTTTATCTCCTCTATCTGTTCTGCTGAATAGGGAAGATTCATTGACTGTGGGAAGTATCGACTGGTATACCAAGAGGGTTTAAAAAACAGGCAAGTTGTCTTTTTGCTTTGTTGTCTATGCTTTCTTTTAAGCAAAGCTCTCTTTCTTTTTTCATAAGTTCGTTTAAAAGTAAAGCTACTGCCATTTTTATACCTTCTTTTGAGTCAATCTTTGAGATTTCATCCAAGACTTTCTCCACATTTAGTTCTCCCATTGCAGTTTCCTCCTTTTTCTTTTTCTCATCATCTATGTTATTTTATTTATGCTATATTTACTCTATAGTGAGAGCATCTTATTAATAGACACAATTCTTATTATACCCCCTAAGAACCTTGATAAAAATTAGAGAGAGGTTTATAATCTAAAGCCAAAGGAGGATATTAGTATGAGAATGGTCTTTAAAAACTTTGTTCTAACGGTTGTTTTGGTCTTTACTTTTGTTGGGATTAGCTTTAGTGAAGAAAAACAAGAAAAGCATCCTATTGATATGTGGCTTGAAAAATGTATAGAGAAAGATCCTTCAACTACTGGAATGATAAACTGCTCCAATAAAGCTTATGAAATGTGGGATAAAGAACTAAATAAGGTATATCAAGAACTTATGAAAAAGCTTTCTCCAGAAGAAAAGGAATTACTTAAAGAAAGTCAAAAACAGTGGCTTAAGTTTAAAGATGCAGAGTTTAGGTTTATTGATGGATTATTCTTAGGTTATGGAACAGTGGTTAATGTAGAGAAGGTAGATCAAAAATACGAATTTTTGAAGGCAAGAGTTTTGCAATTACAAGAATACTTATCTCAAATAAATTTTTGGTCTGATGATAGAAAGGAAAAAAGAATTTTTCAAAAAAATAAGGAAAAGTAATAAGAGGTAATCGCTATACAAATATACAAAGCTGGCTTGAATAAGCTTATACTTTTGTTAAAACAAGTGAAGGAAAATTTAGCAATAATCCAAGTGATAAAAGAAGTGAAACTAAACACAGCATTTCTATTCCTACCTACCAAGGAACAAAAATAACTTAATTAAAGAGAAAGTTTTACATATATTAGATTATCCAAAAGAAAAAAATGATTTATAAATAAAGACATATAGGGACCTGTCTTTATATTTATAGATATATCTTGTGGAACAAAATTGTAATAAACATCTATAAATAGTAAGCTATAAAAAACTTTTTAAATAGGAAAATTTTATTTTATATGGTCTACATATTCTAAATCGATCTTTTTACTATCTTCGTCTACGTTTATAATTTTTACCGATACTTTATCCCCCAATCTAAATCGTTTATTTTTACCTACAAGCTGATGATTTTTCTCATCATAATTTAATTTGTCATCAATAGAATGAATAGATATAAGTCCTTCTATTATGTATCTTTCAATTTCTACAAATACACCAAAGGACATAACACCAGTTATTATACCTTTAAATGTTTCTCCTATTTTATTTTTTAAAATTCTCAACTTTAGAATATCAAGTGCATCTCTTTCTGCATCATCTGCTACTCTTTCCATCTGTGAGCATTGTTGAGCTATTATTTCTAATTTTTTTGGAAGTTCTTCAAAATCCTTTTTTGTAAATTTTTTCTTTATAGCTTTCTTTAGCAATCTATGAACCCATATATCTGCGTATCTTCTTATTGGTGATGTAAAGTGTGTATAACATTCTGAAGCTAATCCAAAATGTCCAATATTTTCAGGGGAATATTTAGCTTGTTTCATTGTTCTTAAAGCTAAGAATCTAACCAATGATTCTTCTGGTGTACCTACTGCCATCTCTATCAATTTTTGTATAAATTTTGAATCAACTTCTTTTGGATAATCAACTTTATAACCAAGTCCAGCCATCAAATCAACAAAAGCATTAACTTTTTCTATTTTTGGTTTTTCATGAACTCTGTATATAAATGGATAACCATTTTTTTCCATATGTTTTGCAACTGTTTCATTTGCTATAATCATAAACTCTTCTATTATTCTATGTGTAAGATGTCTTTCGTATGGTACAACATCGTAAGGATTTCCATACTCATCAAAAAGTATTTTTGATTCTGGCATATCAAAATCAATACTTCCTCTATCTTCTTTTGCTTTCATAAGTATTTTTGCCAGCTCTTCCATATATTTTAAAGGTTCAACAAGATCTGGAAATTTGTTTATTAGTTCTGGCTCTCCTAAGATGATTCCAAGGGCTTGATCATAGGTTAACTTTGCTTTACTTTCAATAACACTTTCATATATATGGTAATCTATCACTTCTCCTTTTTTGTTTATAAGCATTTCACATGTGAAGGCGTATTTTTTCTCAAAAGGTCTTAAACTACATAGATTTGAAGCAAGTCTTTCTGGAAGCATATGTAAAGCTCTTTCTGGTAAATAGTAGGTATTTCCTCTTTTAAAAGCTTCTTTATCTATGGCAGAGTCTTCTTTAACATAAAAACTTACATCTGCTATATGAACAAAAAGTCTGTAGTTATCTCCATCTTTTTCTATAGCCACTGCATCATCGTGATCTCTGGCACTTTCTGGATCTATTGTAAAACATATCTGTTTTGTTAAATCTCTTCTGTTTTTTGTTATTTTTACTATAGAAGGTAGTTTTTCAGCTTCTTTTAAAGCTTCTTCACTGTGTGTTAAAGGTAAATCATATTTCCTTGCAACAATTTCAGCTACTGTTTGTGTATTTTTTACATTTCCAAGATCTTTTATTATTCTTCCTTTGGCATCTTTTCCTTTTTCTGGATATTTTAAAATCTCAACAACTACATAGTTTCCCAATGGATATTTTTTAGCATCTTTTTTATCTATGTAAATTTTATGAGGAATAACAAAGTCCAATAAGTGAACATAATATCTATTATCTTCTTTCTTTAGTTTACCTACAGCTGTTTTTACTCTTCTTTCTAAAACTTTAACAATATAAGCTTCTTTTTTACCTCTATAAATTCTTTCTTCTGCTAATACAATATCTCCATCAAAGAGATATTTCATCTGAATTGGAGGTATAAATAAATCTGGTTCTCCATCTTCTCTTATTAAAAATCCAAAACCACTCTCATGAGCTTCAACTTTACCTTTTATATAACTTTTTTCCTTAACTTCTTCTCGTAGTAAATAACCGCCATTTTTATACTTAATTAATTTATTTTTTTCCATTTTTTTCAGAAATTTTCTAAGATTTTTTTTATTTTCTTTACCTTCAAGGTTAAATGCTTTTAGAAGTTCTTTTAGATAAACAGGTTTTTTGTATTTTTTAAGTATATCTATTACATTTTTTTCTGTTATTTCCATTTATCTCCCCACAATAATATTTTTTAATATTTTAATAGCTAAATCTATATCTTTTTTTTCTATAATCAATGGAGGAACAAATCTCAATGTATTTTTTCCAGCTATACCTATGATTAGACCATTTTCTAATGCTTTAGATACAATATCTTTTGCATTTATATTTTCTGGCAGATCCATTCCAATCATTAAACCTAAACCTTTAACAGTAAATCCAAACTCTTTTAATTTTTCTTTTAAATAGTTCCCATTTTCTTCAACTTTTTCTAAAAATCCTTCTGATAAAACTTCCTGTAGTACAACTTTTGCAGATACAGTTGCAAGATAGTTACCACCAAATGTTGATGCATGTGTGCCTGGTATAAATGATTTTGCAACTTCTTCCTTTGCGATAACAGCACCTATTGGAACTCCACCACCTAAACCTTTTGCAAGTGTAATAATATCTGGTTCTATATCGTAGTGTTGATATGCAAATAATTTTCCTGTTCTTCCTATACCTGTTTGAACTTCGTCAACACAAAATAAAATATTGTTTTCTTTACATAAATTAAAGAGTTCTTTTATAAATTCTTTATCTGCTGGATTTACACCACCTTCCCCTTGAATAAGTTCAATAAAAATTGCAGCAGTTTTTTCATTAATAAGATTTTTAACAGAGGTTATATCGTTGTATTTAGCATACTTAAATCCTTCTGGCAATGGGTAAAAACCTTCATGATACTTTGGCTGAGCGGTAGCTGTCAATGCTCCTAAGGTTCTACCATGGAAACCACCTCCAAATGATATTATCTCATATTTATCTAAACTCTTATCGTAAAAGTATCTCCTAACAAGTTTTATTGCAGCTTCATTACTTTCTGCACCTGAATTGCAAAAAAATACCTTATCACCACAGGAGTTTTCTACAAGTATCTTAGCTACTTCAACCTGTGGTTTTATATAGAAAAGGTTAGATATATGGATAATTTTTTTTGCTTGATCACAAATAGCTTCAGTCAATTTTGGATGATTATAACCTAAACAATTTACAGCTATACCAGATAGCATATCAAGGTATTTTTTTCCATTTTCGTCGTAAAGGTAACAACCTTCTCCTTTTTCAAAAGTGTAAGCGAATCTACCATAATTTTGAAATAGATATTTATCTGCTTCTTTAAAATCCATAAGAACCTCCTAAATTTCTATACCGAAAATTATTTGAACTATTTTACCAAAGCTAAAAGATAGTACAGCAGCTAAAAATCCAGTTAAAACCATCTCTAAAACTTTCTTTTTAACAGATATTCCAGAGAAAAATGCAACAAATACGCCTATAATAGAAAGCATTAAAAATGCAAACAAAAATGATAAAGGCAAAGCAATATAAGCTGAGTTGAAAATAAAAAATGGAACAACAGGGAAAAACACACCTAAAAAGTAAGAAAATCCTGTAAAAATACCTGATTTTATTTCATTTTCATTATTTTCTTTAATGAAAATATTTGATATATTAATCTTTTTCTCTTTTAATATAGATATAATATCACTGATAATATTTTCTGGTATATCTTCCTCTTTTAATTTATCTTCGAAAAGTTCATACATTTTTTCATTAGAGATATCAAGTAAGATCCTATTTCTTTCATTGATAGCTTCATCTACTTGTCTTTGAGATTTTACAGATATGTAAGCACCTAAACCCATAGATAAAGCACCTGCTATTCCTACAACTAAACCACTAATACCTATAATCTTTGGATTGTTAGCATACACACCTGTTAAACCTGCAACAGTTCCAAGTATCTCAACTAAACCATCATTCATTCCTAAAATTAAATCTCTTACATTGGAAAGTCCTAATTTTTCACCTTCTTTATGGAAAAATGTTTCATGCTCCATTTCATCTATTATAATTTTTTTAACATATTCTCTTTCTTCATCTGTTAAATTCTTATTTTTATAAAATTGATAGTAACTTTTTACAGCGGAATTTTCACCAGTTTCTAAAATTGATATAAGAACAATTGGATTAAAAAATTTTGATAACATTTTTAATAAAATTAATTTTTTTCTATTTATATTCTCTTGCGAAACTTTGTATCCTCTTGATTCTAAAATATTTTTCCAAAATTCCATATGTTTTTTTTCTGTTTGAGCTATTTTAATTATAGATTCTTTTAGGTTGTTATCTTTAACTAAATTTGCTATCTCAGAGTAAATAATAAAATCATTTAACTCATTTATATAAAACTTTTTAGCACTATCTATTATCTCTTCCATCTAGTACCTCTAATATCGATTTCATATAACATTTTAATGTATTTTCTCTTATCTGTTTAATATCAATAATTATATTATTATTTTTTAAATCGTTTAAGATGTATTTTTTTAGATCTTCTTTTGTATAAGCGATATTAATCAATCCAGCCGATTTAAATTCTTCTACTAAGTCTTTAATTTTATAGAAGTTTTTTCCTATTATAACTTTTTTGCCTGCAACAATAGGTTCTAAAATATTATGTCCACCAATATCAGCTATCGTTCCACCTATAAATACAACATCTGCATATTTAAAAAATCCAGAAAGTTCTCCAAGTGTATCAAAAATATAAACGTTAGTGTTTGGGTTATCTGTTTTAGATCTTAAAGAGTATGTTAAACCTGCTTTTTCAACGATCTTTATAATTTCACTTACTCTTTCTAAATGTCTTGGTGCTAAAACAAGCATTAAATCATTATCATTCAAATCTTTGAAAATATCTACTATAATTTCTTCTTCTGGACTGTGTGTACTACCTGCAATTATTATTTTTTTCGTTTTATTGAAGTTTATCTCTTTAACTTGAGACAGTATTTTTAAATTACCACACACAATAATCTTACTTTCTTCAACAAACTCTTTTAAAAATTCTTTATCTTCGTCTGTTTTAACAATAAACTTTGAGAATTTATTAAAAATATGTTTGTATAAAAATTTAAACTTTCTATAGATTTTTTTAGATTTTTCTGGGAAACTTGAGTTTATAGATATTACAGGTATATGTTTTGATGTTTCATCAATAAGGTTAAACCAAAATTCGGCTTCTTCTATTATTAGAATAACTGGTTTGTAAGTTTTTATAAATTTTCTTATTAATAAGGAAAAATCAAAAGGTAGATAAGAAAATGTTATATCATTTAAATTATTTTTTGCAAACTCGTATGCCCGTGGTGAAAAGATTGTTAAAATAATTTGATAGTCTTTAAGTTCTTTAAAGTAGTTTATAACTGGTAAAGCTGTTTTTATCTCTCCAACACTTGCACAGTGGAACCAGATAGTTGGTTTTTCTGGCTTAAATTTATTTAAAACTAGTCTGTCTTTTATATTTAAACTATAACCTTTTTTTCTATAAGAGATGTATAAAAAAGGTAAAACAATAACTAGTATTAAAGCTAATATAAAGTTATACAACCATTTAAACAGTATCAACTATTCCAAAACACCACCTAAGGTCAATCTTTTTATTCTTATAGTTGGCTGTGCATCACTTACTGGTGCTCTCTGTCCATCTTTTCCACATGTTCCAATAGCCCAACCTAAGTCATAACCTACAGCATCTATATCCTGTAATGCTTGCGGACCATTTCCAATCAGTGTAGCTCCTTTTATTGGATATATAATCTCTCCGTTTTCTATTAAGTATCCTTCCATTATCTCAAACACGAAATCGCCGTTTACAGTATTAACTTGTCCACCACCCATTTTTACAACATATATACCTTCTTTTGTATCTTTTAAGATATCAGAAGGGTTATCTTTTCCTGCATCTATATATGTATTTGTCATTCTTACAATTGGAATGTTTTTATATCCATCTCTTCTTCCGTTACCTGTAGATTTTAAGCCTTCTTTCATAGCTGTTAATCTATCATACATATAACCTTTTAAAAAACCATTTTCTATAAGAACTTTTCTTTGTGCTGGTACACCTTCATCATCAAAGTGAAAACTTCCATTTTTGTTATTTAGCGTTCCATCGTCTATAACTGTAACCAGTTCTGAAGCTACTTTTTCTCCTAACTTTCCTTTGTATACAGAAAGACCTTGATTTACTAAATCTGCTTCTAATCCATGTCCTACTGCTTCATGTATCATGGTTCCACCTGCTTCAGAAGAAATAACAACTGTAAAGCTTCCTGCAGGTGCTGGTTTTGCTTTTAGTCCTAAAACAGCTCTTTCTGCTGCCTTCGTTGCTACATAATCTATTACATTGATAAAATCTTCATTAAAAAGTTCATAACCTATGCTACCACCTGTTGATTCATATCCTCTATACAAATTGGTTCCATCTGACGCAACTGCTTCTACAAAAAATACTACTCTAATTTGGCTATCTTCTACAATTTCTCCATCTGTGTTGATAATTAAAATTTCTTTTTTAACATCTCTCAATGTAACTGATACTTGCTTTATTTTTTCATCATAACTTCTAGAAATCTCATTTGCTCTTTCTAATATATCTTTCTTTCTTTTTATATCAAAATTATCTGGATCTATTAAAACTTCTGTTTTTGCTTTGTAATGGGATTTTCCTACTACGATTTTACCTTCACCTTCTTTTTTTGCTAAGGATTTAGCTATCTCTAAAAGGTTTTGAGTATTTATCTCACTTGTATAACCGTAATAGGTTTTAAAATCTTTAATTAATCTAATTCCAACACCTACATCTATTCCTTTTGAAATCCTTTCTATCTTATTGTCTTCTAAATTTAAAGTAAGACTTTTTAAACTTTCAAAATATATTTCTCCGTACTGTCCTCCATCTGCCATTAAAGCACTGAGAATGTATGGCGATTTAGATCTAACTAACTCTTTATACATAAAAAAACCTCCTATAGTCCAAGTAAAAATGCAACTTCTTCTGCTGATTTTCCTTCTAATAAATATTGTAATGCAATTAACCCTTTTTCGTCTAATGAAATATACAATGCTTTGTTTCCAGTTTTAAAAGGAACTACAAGGATAGGTACTCTCCAAGTTTGAATAAACCTTTTCCAATTACTTGAAAAGTTAGTTAAAAGTAGTTTTGCCTCTGTAGTTTTTCCAAGTAAGTAGTTTACTAAAGCAAGCATATACTTTCCTTCTGGAATTTTTGATGCAGATTTTGCAAGCTCTCTTCTTGCATCTTTTAAATTACCATCTATATAGTAGTTAAAACCTTGTACAAATGCTTTTTCTTCTTCAGGTAAATCTAAATAAAACTCAAAAGGTATCTCCATATAAGTTTCTACATTATCAAAATCTATCTTTTCATTTACTTGTGTCTCAAATTTCAAAGGATGACCTTTAAATATTAGTATGGATTTTTCCATTTTTCACCTCTGTGAATATTTTTTTTTAGATATTTTAGGATAGGTGAGATTTTATTTTTAGGATATAAAACATAAAGGCCAGGGTGGGAATCGAACCCACGTATAAGGGATTTGCAGTCCCCTGCCTTACCACTTGGCTACCCGGCCAAAACATTTAAATATTATATCATAAAAAAAATTTTTCGTTTTATAACAACGAGCAATTATTTTGATAGAAAATTAACTATATCTTTTAATTCATCTTTCCAATGTTTTATTTCTATATTAATATCTTTTGAGATTTTTTCATTACTCATTGCAGAAAATTTTGGTCTTTTTGCTGGAAGATTAAAATCTGATTGATATGCTGGATATATAAATTTCTTTATTCCTGATAATCTAAAGTATTCTAATGCCCATTCAAATCTTGAAGTATAACCAGAATTTACAAGATGATAAAGTCCAGTAAGCTCTTTTTCTATGGCTTTTAGTGTAATTTTAACTATTGTTTTTGTTGAAGTAGGAACTGAAACTTCATCACAAGCTACCTTTAGATAATCTTGACTTTGTGCCCATTGCGATAATTTATAAAGAAAGTTTTGTTTCCCTTCTCCATATACCCAACTTACTCTAAGAAGTAAAAATTTTTTATAATCGTTTTCTAATAATAACTTTTCTCCAATCAATTTACTTTTTCCATACATATTTACAGGATTTGGTAGGTCTTCTTCAGTATAAAGTCCATTTTTCAGACCATCAAATACATAATCAGTTGAGTAATGTATAAGAAAACTATTATAGTCTCTACAAAGATTTATTAAATTTTCAACAGCTAAACTATTTGATTTAAAAGCTTCAAAATATTCCCATTCTGCATTATCTACTTTGTTATAAGCTGTACAGTTGATCACTATATCTGGTTTAAAATCGTTGAAGATTTTAAATACTTGATTGAAGTTAGAAACATCACACTCTACTCTTGATACAGCTTTGAAGATAATATTTTTATTTTCAAACGTTTTTAAAAACTCCTTTCCAAGCTGTCCATTTTTTCCAAGTAGCAAGTATTTAACCATAGACCTTTTCCCAATATTTTCTTAAATATTCCAACTTTCTATTGACCCAATCTAAGTTGTTTAAATACCAATTAACTGTTTTTTCTATACCTTCTTCAAACTTAACTTTTGCTTTCCAACCTATTTCTCTTTCTATTTTCTCTACATTGAGAGAATATCTAAAATCATGACCTGGTCTATCTTTTACAAAAGATATAAGATCTTCTGGTTTATTTAAGATTGAAAGAATTGCTTTAACTACATCAATATTTTTTCTTTCTTCTCCACTGCCTACGTTGTATATTTCACCAACTTTACCTTTTTCTATTATTTCAAATACTGCATCTGCACAGTCTAATACAAAAAGCCATTCCCTAATATTTAATCCTTTACCGTATACAGGTATAGGTTCATTGTTTAAGGCTTTTATTATTACTACTGGTATAAGTTTTTCTGGATATTGCCACCAACCATAGTTATTTGAAGGTCTTACCGTTATAACAGGTAGACCATAAGTTCTATAGTAAGCTCTTCCTAACATATCAGCAGATGCTTTACTGACAGAGTAAGGGGAATTTGGATTAAGTGCTGTAGTTTCGTAAAATTGACCTTCTTCTCCAAGTTCTCCATAAACTTCATCTGTAGCTATGTTTATAAAAAGCTTTATATTGTTTTCTTTTGATACATCTAAAAGTGTTTGAGTCCCTTTTACATTTGTATCTATAAAATCTGAAGGATTTAATATACTTCTATCTACATGACTTTCTGCTGCCCAGTGAACTACTATATCTGGTTTTTCTTTTTTAAAGATATAATCTAAAAATTCTTTATTGTTTATATCAGCTTTATAAAAAGTTATTTTATCTATTATGGAATTTAATCTCTCTAAATCTCCAGCGTATGTAAGTTTATCAACAACTATGCATTCTATATCTTTATTTACTGCCTGTCTAACAAACTCACTTCCAATAAATCCTGCTCCACCTGTTATTAATAATTTCAAATTAACCTCCATATATAAAATTTATCTCAGCATCTTTTAAAGAAGGTAGATTTTTATCTTTCTCAGATAAAATTAAGTTATCTATACTTTCTAATGGCCAGTTTATAGATATATCTTTGTCATTCCAAATTATACCTCTATCAGCTTTTTGATTATATTCACTACCAGAAACTTTATATATTATTTCTGCTTCATCTGATAACGTTAAAAACCCATGAGCAAACCCTTTTGGAATCCATAGCATCAATTTATTTTCTTCTGAAAGTTCAACAGCTACCCATTTTCCAAAGGTTGGACTTCCTTTTCTTATATCTACTGTAACATCATAAATTTTACCTTTTATACATCTAACTAATTTCCCTTGAGCAAAAGGATTTAGCTGATAATGTAATCCTCTTATCACACCTTTTATAGATTTTGAATGATTATCTTGTACAAAATCTGTATCTATACCTAAATTTTCAAACTCTGATTTTTTGTAGATTTCCATAAAAAACCCACGTGCATCACCAAAAACTTTAGGCTTTAATATTTTTACTTCTCTTATATCTGTATCTATTACTTCAAAAGACATCTTTACTCTTCCTCAACAATTTTTATTAGATACTTACCATAATCTGTCTTACTCAATGGTTTAGCTAAATTCAAAAGCTGATTTTTATCTATCCAACCATTGTTATATGCTATCTCTTCTATACATCCTATCATAAGACCAGTTTTTTTCTCAATTGTAGCAACAAATTCACCAGCTTCTAAGAAACTATCATGAGTACCTGCATCAAACCATGCAAAACCTCTACCAAGTAGTTTAACTTTTAGTTTTTTATCTTTTAAATAGTTGTCTATTATAGAAGTTATCTCTAACTCTCCTCTATCAGAAGGTTTAACATTTTTTGCATAATCTATAGATTTATTATCAAAAAAATACATACCAACAACAGCATAGTTAGATTTTGGTTTTTTAGGTTTTTCTTCAATAGATACAACATTCCCCTGACTATCAAACTCTACAATGCCAAATCTTTCTGGATCTTTAACATAGTAACCAAAAACATATGCACCACCATGTTTTTCCACTTCATTTTTAGCATCTTCCAATAATTTTGTTAAATCATGACCAAAAAAGACATTATCTCCAAGCAAATAAAAGACAGAATCATCTTTTATATAATCTTGAGCTAAGATAAAACCTTCAGCAAGACCGTTTGGGTTTTTCTGAACTTTATATTCGATTTTCATTCCTAAATGGGAACCATCTTTAAAAAGTTTCTTAAAACTATCTAAATCTTCAGGGTTGACAATAAAGACTACTTCTTTAATTTTTAATAGCATTACTAAAGATAATGGATAATAAATCATAGGTTTATTGTAAATAGGTAAAAAATGCTTATTTGTAGATATGGTTACTGGATACAATCTTGTTCCACTTCCACCAGCAAGTATAACAGCTTTCATACTATTTTTCCTCCTTCTACTTTTTTATTATAACATTTTTAGTTTTAAAATGACTTTTTCTAAAAAATTATAATTTCCTACGATAATAATCTAAATATAATAGAATATATCTGGAAGAAATTTTCTATTTTAAGGAGGGTATTTAAATGAAAATTACTGTTGGGTTTATTAAAACATCAGAGGACTTTTCAAAATTAAGTGAAGTTTTAGAGGGTATCAGTGATAACATTGAAAACGTTTATGAAGTTATTTACACTGGAAAAGAAGAAGATTTAAAGGAAGCTGATTTTGAGTTTAAAGCTTTAAATTTAGACACAGAAAATAAAGCAGTTTTAAGAAATGCTGTTATAGAAAGTGCAGAAGGAGATTATATACTTTGGATAGATAACGGTACTGTTTTAGAATTTGATATGTTATCTGATATTTTAGATGAAATAGATGAAAATGATAATATAGATATTTTTCACCCAAATGTAGTTTACAGAGATATTTACAACAATGATATTGTAAAAAAAGGAAGTGATATTCATAAAAATGAGAAAAATATCCTTTTAACTCTATCTCCAGAAGATTTTATACCAGAGTTTGGAATTTTAACAAAAAAAGAAACACTAAAAAACTTAGGTAAATTTGATGAAAATTTTAAGGATTATGAATTTTATAATTTTTTGTATCAAAACATAGATAAATTAAAACTTAAATTTTTAGAGTTTAATGTAATACTTATTTATCTAATTAATACTTTTATCGATACTTCTTACAGAAGTAAAGCATTAAGGGAAGCTATAAAAAAATACAATATAAAAGAGTTTTTTCCTGCTTTATCATGGGAAGATAAAGAAAATTTAGCTTTTGCTTCAGCTTATACAGCTATTGGTGATGTATTATCAAAGTATCATGATTTATATAATGCAGCAGAATACTATAGAAAAGCTCTAGTTAGCTTTTATAACAAACATACACTTAACAAGTTAGTTTTAACTTACTTTAATATGGGAATTTTTGATGAAGCTAAAAAGATAGTCAACAATCTAGAAGGTTTTTCAGAAGAAGAAAGAAAAAATCTATATGAAAATATAGAAAAAATAGAAAATCTAATACATAATATAGAAGAATCTATAAATCAAGGTCAAATACAAGAAATTTTTAATTTATTAAATGAGATAAGTGAAGTTTATCAAGGTGCACCGTTTTATAATATACTTGGAGCGATAGAGTTTTATGGTGGAAACTTAGACAAAGCATACAAATTCTTTTATAAATCTGCATTATTAAATCCATTAAATGAAGATGTTATACACAATCTTACATCCTTAGCAAACCAACTTGGTAAACAAGAAGATGTAAAAAACTTATTTAAGAGGATCTTTGAATGATAAAAGTTTCAGTATTGATACCAACATACAATAGACCAGATTTTTTAAAACAAGCATTAGAAAGTGTGGTTAATCAAACATTAAAGCCTTATGAAGTTATTGTAGCAGATGATAATCCAGATCCTTTTTGGAATGAAAAAAACTATCAAGTAGTAAAAGAGTTTTCAAATAAGTATCCCTTTGTAAAATACCATAAAAATCCAACAAACTTAGGTCCTACTCTTAACTATAAGAATTTATTTTATTTATCATCTGGAGATTACATACAATATCTTGGAGATGATGATATATTAGCTCCCTATACAATTGAAGAATTAGTAAAACCATTATTTGAAAATGAAAATGTTGTGGTTTCTGCTGGGAAAACGCTTTTTGTAAATGAAGATTTAAATATATATCCACTTATATTACTTTATAACTTCTATAATAGACATTTTAAAAATACAATAGTTTCTGGTAAATGGTTAATAAAAGAGTCTTTAGAAAATTCACTCAATATTTTAGGTAGTTTTTCCGGTTTTATGTTTAAAAGGTCAGCAGTTGATTTTGAGTTATTTAAGTTTAAAGATTTTGAATTTTCTGCAAATGCAGATTGGTTTTTATGGATGTCTTTAGCTTCAAAAGGAGATGTATATTTAAGTAAAAAAGTAACAAACTTATTTAGATTACATAAAAGTAACCATCAACTAGAATTAAAAGCAGCTGAAAGAGGAAAAATAGAAATACTTGTTTTTCTATCTAAGGAATTTTTAAATGATTTATCTTTAGATTCGACACATTTAAATATAAAAAATTCTATTGGTAAGTATCTTTCTAGTGGATTATTTTCAAATTATATTGATAAAGATTTGAAGAGAGAGTTTAAAAAAGTTTTAAAGGAAATTTATAAAGATATAGAAGAAACATCAAACAGAGAGCCATTTTCTATAATAATAGTAACTTATAACTCAGCTGATACAATCCAAAAGTGTGTCAGATCTATCAATGAAAGTTATATTTTACCTGATGATGAAATTATTATAGTTGATAATAATTCAAAAGATAGTACTGGCGAAATAGTATCTCAATTTAGAAATGTTAAACTTATAAAAAATAATGAAAATTTAGGTTATTCTAAAGCTATTAATCAAGGTGTAAAATTATCTAAGAATAATTATTTGGTATTACTAAACCCAGATACAGAAGTTATCTCAAAAGATTGGTTAAATAGATTTTATAAAGTTTTAAATCAAAAAGATACTGCTATGATTGGTCCAGTATCTAACAATGCTTTTTATAAAAATAACTTATTTCCATATCTAGGTAATATCAAACATCTAACTGATAAACAGATAGATAAGATTTTAAAAAATATATATGATGGTTATAAAGAAATTACTACTATTTTAGGTGGTTTTTGTATAGCTATTAAAAAAGAGACATTTTTTGATTTTGGAATGTTTGATGAAAATTTAATTTTAGGTTTTGATGATTTTGATTTTTCATTGAAAGCACAAGAAAAAAACCTTAAACAATATGTAATACCATCTGTATATATTTATCATGCAAATCATAAATCATTTGAAAAAGATATAAGCAATTCAAACAAACTAAATAAAATAAGTTTATATAATTTTTTGAAAAAACTTATCAGAAAATATGGATATGGGAATGTACCTACTCCCAACGATCTGTTTGCCCCAGACGTTAAAAAATCAGACCCATTTTATAGTTTTGATTTATCTGAGGGTAGATATAGATATATATTTAATTTTTCAAATGTATACAAAGATAAAAATTTCTTTAGGGAAAAGGGAAAAATATTAAAATCTAAACCATATATATCAATTTTAACAGTAAATTATTTCTCTTCGGATTTCATAAAACATTTAGCTCAGTCTATAATAGACACAGATTATCAAAATATAAATTTTGTAGTTGTAGACAATTCAGAAAATGAAGAAGAGTACAAAAAATTAGAAGAAATTTTAACTGATAGCTTCAAAAACAACAAAAATAAAAAATTTTATCTTATAAAAAATATAAATAATGGTTATGCTGGAGGTAATAATGTAGGGATAAGGTTTATAAAAGAAAATCTAAAATCACCATACATTTGGATACTAAATCCTGATACTAAAATAGAAAAAAACACACCTTTTGAACTTCTAAAAACACTTGAATATACAGATGTAGATGTAGTTACTTGTAAAATAAAAAATTACGATAATGACAAAATACAGTATATAGGAGATAAAGTTTACTTAAACGGAGTAGAGGGGTTAAAAGATTATGGTTTAAGATATGTAGAAATGCTTAGTGGTGCAAACATATTTTTAAAATCAGAAGTTTTTGACAGAGTTGGAATTTTTAATGAAAATTATTTTTTATACTTTGAAGATAATGATCTTTTTATAAGAATGAAAAAAGCAGGTATTAATCCGGTATATACTCCATTTACATTTATAAGACATAAAGTTAGTGGAACATCTGAAGGTTATGAAAGTGAAACAGGATTATACTATATGACACGAAATAGATTATTAGTGAAAGATTTAATTGAAAACCATTTTGAGAGATATTTATCTTTATTATCAGAATTTTTAAGAATAAAAAATGAGTATATAACACTAAGTGATAATAGAAAGATTATAGTTGTAGAAGCTGTCTACGATTATATAAAAGAGAAAAAAGGAAAAAAAGAATTTAATAAAAAAAGAGAAGAAGTATTACAAGATCTTAAAGATTTACCTGTTTTAGCAAATATAAATTTAGATGCTGCTATCGAAAAAACGTACTATGAACTTATTTTAAACCCAAATAATATTGAGGAATTTGATCGTTATATTAATCTAATCCTTCAAAAATTAATGCCGGAGGAAATACTACTTTGAAAGATAAAGATATAAAAGTATCTGCATGTATCATAGCTAAAAATGAAGAAGAAAATTTACCTAGATTACTTGAAAGTATAAAAGGAAAGTTTCATGAAATTGTTTTGGTGGATACAGGTTCTACAGATAAAACTGTTGAGATAGCAAAAAACTATGGTGCCAAAGTATTTCATAGAGAGTGGAATGGTTTTGCAGATGCAAGACAGTATGCAGTAGATATGGCAACAGGCGATTGGATTTGGTTTTTTGACGCAGATTGTGAACTTGAAGAGGAAGAGTTCGAAAGGTTTAAAAGAATATTAAATCTAATAAAAGATAATCCTGAATATGAAGGTATAGGTGTTATTTATAAAAACGTAGGATTAAATAAATATATAAAAGGATACTCTTCTACAGTTCACATACATAAAAAACATCCAGATTTAGTCTGGGAAGGAAAAATTCATGAAAGAATAGTAAATAAAAATACTAAAACTATACTTGTACCACCTTTATCTGTTTATGTTTTACACTATGGGTACAGTGATTTTAAAACACAGATATATAAAGCAAAAAGAAATCTAAAGTTAATATTCGATGAGCTAAAAAAACTAAAACCAACAGATTATGAATACTATGTAAATATATTTTATATATTACAAAGTTATAATGTTTTAGCTCTTATACAAAAAGAAAAATACTCAAAAAAATCTTTAAGATATATAAAAAAATTTAAACAAGGCCTTAATACTATACCTAACGAAAGTACATTTAAAAGACATTTTTATGTGTATGCAGCAAAAATATATATATACTTAAATCAGTTAGATAAAGCATTAGAAACGATAGAAGAAGGATTAAAATTATCTCCTATGTATCCTGATTTTCATTATCTAAATTACGAAATTTTTAAAGAAAAAAAAGAGTTTGATAAAGCTATAGAAAGTGGAATTAAGTATCTAGAAAGTTTAGATAATATTAAACCAGGAACTATAACAGATTATATATTTGCAAAAAACATTGTCATTGAAGATTTAACCAAACTAATAAATGAAAGTGAAGATAGAAACAAATTTATAGATGAAATTACAACTATATACAAAAAAGAGAAAAAAATAAATATTGGAAGACTTTTGTTTAATCTGATCAAAGATGACAACCATAAACACGCTGAAAAAATAGCATTTAAACTTGCATATTTATACAATTCTGATGAAGTATTGACTGATTTAGGAAAATTTTACTATAAACAGTTAGAAAAAGATAAAGCTAAAGAAATGTTTTTGAAGGCTATAAATATAAATGATAGCAATATAGAAGCAAATAAATTTATGTATTTGATTTATAAAGAAGAAGGAAATTTAGAACAATCTTTCAACTATTTAAAAAATTATGTACTATTATCTCGAAATTCTTCTTATATTCAAGAGTTTTTAGATTTAGCAGAAAAATTAGGCTTAAAAGATTTAACAAAAAAATTAGAAAATAGACTAAAAAATTTATAAAAATTTACGATAATAAACCTGAAAAAAATTAATTAGGAGGTAAAAATCATGGCACTAAGAATTAACTACAACTACTCAGCAGATTTTACACTTGTAAATTTAAACAACACAGAGCAAGCTCAGAACAAATCACTTGAAAGATTATCAACAGGTTACAGAATCAACAGAGCGGCTGACGATGCAGCTGGATACTTTATAGCTGATCAACTTAAAACTTATGCTACTTCTTTATCCCAAGGTACAAGGAATGCAAACGACGGAATTAGTATCTCTCAAATAGGACAAGGTGCTTTACAACAAGTTTACAACATACTTAATGATATTAAAACAAAAGCAATACAAGCTTCTAACACTTCTGATGCTACATCAAGAGGACAGATACAACAAGATATCAACAGTTTAGTAGACTCTATTTCTAAAATATTTACAGATACTGAGTTTAACGGTTTAAAGTTATTTAGTGATACAGGTACAACTACATTTACTATCCATTATGGTGGTAGAACAAATCAAGAACTTATTATGACCACTGCTGCAGCTGGAGCATCTGCTGGAACATCTACAAATGCTCCTTCAACCGTTACAATAGGTGGTACTCTTTATACAATAGATGTTACTTCTCAAACAGCAGCAAACATAACTGTTTCCACAGTAGACGCTTTAATAAAAGCTGTAGATGATATGGCTGCTAGATTTGGCTCATATCAAATAGAGTTAGAAAAGATCATTTCTAACAATGAAATTACAAGAGTTAATACAAGTGAAGCAGAAAGTAGAATTAGAAACGTAGATATGGCTAATGAAATGGCTAACTTCTCAAAAACACAAATCTTAATGCAATCTGGTACTGCAATGCTTGCACAAGCTAATGCTAAAAACCAATTAGTATTACAACTTTTAAGATAATAGATCTAATCCGTCCCCCTTTTTTAAAGGGGGATTGACAAATAAACTTTATGGTATACTTATTAAAAATAAAATGGTGAGTGAGTAGCCATGAATATAAATCAAGTAAATAAAGATATTTTATTTATAAATCAAAGTATCCAAAGTCAGGATGAAAAAACAGGAAATATAGATAAATCTAATTTAAATACTGCTGTTGTTATTGAAGAAAATCAGAATGCAGGTAGTTTAGAAAATCAACTGAAGGAAAGTTTGAAAAATCAAGAAGAGTTAAAAAAAGTTATCGAAGAGCTTCAAAATAAAATCAGTTATCTAAATAAATATTTAAAGATAGAAATAAATAATGAAATAAAAGAACCAGTAGTAAAAATAATAGATATAAACACAAATCGAGTAATAAGACAGATTCCACCAGATTATGTAATAAACATTATAAAAAATATAAACAAAATGTTAGGTGTTTTTGTAAACGAAAAAATTTAAAAAGTAGGTGATTAAAATGGCAGGTGAATTAAATGTATCTGGTTTAGTAAATAATTTTGATATGAACTCTGTTTTACAGCAGATCCAAGCTTTGAAAAGTCAGCAAATACTCTATTTTCAATCACAGCAACAAGCTTTAAATGATAAAAAAACAGTAGTTTCAAATATAAAATCTATTTTAAACAACATTCAAAATACTTTATCTAACTTTACAGATCCATCTGTAGTAAATGCAAAAACTGTAAATGTAACCAACTCTACCGTACTAAATGCTACAGTTACAGATTCCACTAAAGTTCAAGAAGGTAGTTACTCTATAAACATAACGCAACTTGCTCAAAATAAAATATATGCTTCAAGTGCTAATGTTTCAGATAAAAATGCATCTTTAGGATTAAACTCTGGCACTTTAACAATCCATCAAAATGGAGTTGATTATAATATAGTTTATGACAATACTTTTTCACTTCAAGCTTTAGCTGATCAAATAAACTTAGTAGCACCAACTTACAACGGAAATTTTAGTGCAACTGTTATAAATGCTGGAACATCTGCAAATCCAAACTATAAATTAGTTATTTCAGGAACCAAAACAGGAGCTGATAACGGTTTTACTATCTCAGATACGGGAAATGCAGTATCTACATTAGGAATAAATTCTATACAAAATGCACAAAATGCTGTTGCTACAGTAAATGGTATTCAGATAGAAAGTGATACAAACACATTTACAAATATCCAAGGATTATCTATCAATGCTAATCAAACTGGAAATACAACTTTAAATATTACAAAAGACACAAATCCAATAACAAATACCTTAAATAATTTTATAAACTACTATAACCAACTTGTCGATACAATAACAAAAGAAACTGGTAAAGACGGAAAACTTGCTGGAGAGTATACTTTTAATAGTATAGTAAACGGTATATTCAATCAGTTGCAACCACTCTTAACAAATAACATTATAAGTTTTGATAGAACCACAGGGCACATTAGTTTAAACAGTTCAAATCTCAGCACTTATATTAATAATAATCCTTCTGGATTAACTAATATGCTAACTCAAGTTAAAAACAATATAACAAACTTCTTAACTCCATATACTCAGTATTATGGCGTATTAGATCAACGAAATAAATCTTATGATAACCAAATTCAAAGTTTGCAAAATATGATAGATCTTCAAACAAAAAGAGTTCAAATGGAAATAGATACATTAAAAACTCAATTTATAAATATGCAAATGTTGCAAGCTCAATTTAATGACATAAGTAGTAGAATAGCTGCTACTTTTGGAAATATTAGTAGTCAAACTTCTACCGGAAATATTAGATAAAAGGAGAAAATATAATTGAACCCATACGAAAGTTATATTAAAACTGGTATTGAAACAGCTAATCTACCTAAAATTATAGCTATGGCTTATGATAGGATTAATCTAGAGTTAGAAAAAGCCATAGATGCAATAGAAAAAGAAGATTTAAAATCTAAAATTAATAGTATAAATAAAGCTTTAGATATTCTTTTTACACTAAAGGTTGGTTTAGACTTTGAAAAAGGTGGAGAAATAGCTAGAAATTTGAATGATATATACGATTTTTGTGAAAAACAGATCATGGTTGGAAATTTAAAAAACGATAAAGAAGCATTAAAAAGTGTTATAAATATTTTAAATACTATTAAAGAAGGATGGGAAGAGCTATCAACGAAAGTATAAAAGATATAGAAAAAGAGATTGACGATTTAATAATTTTATTAAATATAAGTGAAAATATAAATCATCTGTTAGATAGATTTAAAGAGATAATAAATAATTTAAACTCTTTAAAAGAACTGACAGAAGAAGAAAAACTATTAATAGCTGAGAAAATGAAAGTACTAAGTGATCTTTTAAAAAATAAAATGGATGAAACTATTAAAATAATAGATAATAAACAAAAAGAACTTGAGATTCTGAATATAGCGAAAAAAAATCTATTGGAAATCTAAAATTTTACAAAATTTTTCGTAATCTTCTTTAGTATCAATTCCAACAGTATCATTTTCTGCTTGGATAACTTTTATTTTATAACCATTATACATAAATCTCAACTGTTCTAATTTTTCTATCTCTTCTAAAGGAGAAGGTTTTAGATTTGTAGAAAAATCGAGTAATGTATCTTTTTGATATCCGTATATTCCGATATGCTTCAAAGGAGAGAAAATTCTACACATTTTGTGAAAATCTATATCTCTATAAAATGGAATAGGGCTTCTTGAAAAGTACAAAGCATAATTATCTTTATCAACTACTACTTTAACCACATTTGGATTTAAATAATCATCTTCATTATTTATTGGATATGATAGTGTTACCACTTTATCACTTTTTAGGTTTTCAAAAATTTTTTTTATATCTTCTGGAGATACCAACGGTTCATCTCCTTGAACATTTACTATATATTTAACATCTAGATTTTTCACAACATAAGCTATCCTATCTGAACCACTTTTTAAATCTGAAGGTGTTAAAACTATTTTTATATTGTAATCTTTTAAAGCTTCAAAAAAATCTTCACTATCACACGCAACCATAACGGGAAAACCTGATCTTAAGCAGTTTTCAACAGTCCAAGCAATCAAAGGTTTGTCTTTTACTGGTAAAAGTAGTTTATTTTTTAATCTTGTAGAACCTTTTCTTGCAGGTATAACTATTAAATTTTCCATATTTAATCTTTTACCTCTAATAAAACTTTTATTTCTAAATTTTCTTTAAAATCTATCGAAAAACCAATTGTTAATCCTTGATTTGTTATATCAACTCCTTTTTCCGATTGACTCAATGTTTCAATTGGATAACTAAATATTTCCATATCATGAGAAGTCTCTATTTTTATTGTTTTTCCAGTAAAATTATCAAAAATTCTAAATATTTTTTCTTTTCCATGATATTGTGGGCTTTTATAAAAATCAGGTAAGTTTGCAAAGTGAAAATTAAATTCTAATACGTATTTTAAAGGTTCTTTATATTCTGTTTCTAATTTTATTAAACATTCTATAGTATTTTCATTTATTTTATATGTTTTTACTAAAGTTGAGTTAAATTTTTTATCTAAGTAAATTCCACCTTCTCTTTTAAACATTATCTGGTTTTTATAATTATAAAATTCAAAAGGTTGATTTGTAAAATCTGAAAGTTCTCTAAAACTACATCTATAGAAACTTTCTAAATTAAAACTATAATCTGTAATATGGTCTATAAATGAGTTTTTATTATACCAATCATAAATTAAAATATTTTTGATTTCTTCAGCAATATTGATATTTACATTGTGTATTGTTGAAATTCCTTCTTCTTCTGTATGGTTATTATTTTTTGGATTTAAAAGTTTATAGTGATAACCTTCTTTGTATCTTTTTAATGTGTTTTGAAAATTAAATTCTTTATCCTTAACAGAAAGCTCTATCAGTTGTCCTGCTTCTTTACTATCAAAAATAAGTATTAAATTTTTTGTTGATATTTTAACTTCATCAAAACCATCAAAGTTAAAATCATTAACTTGAATTTTTTCATTTAATTTATTAATTTTTTCTAACTCTTTTTCAGCTTTTATTATAAATCTATAAGCATTATTTCTAAGGTTTGGTAAATAAATACCGCCAAATATACCATGCCATAAAACATCGTTACATTGTGCTTTTAAAAGATTGTCTAAGAATTCTGGAAATTTTTTATACTTTGTATTTGATATAGATAAATCTAAAAATCTCTTATGAATTCTATTGCTTTCTGGGTATTTAATTAAAAAGTTATGCCAAATGTTACCTTTAACATACTTTTCATAGTATTTATTTAAGCCATTTTTTTCTAAAAACTCTTTTAATTCTTCATATTCCACTATATCTTCAGAAAATAAGCTCCATTCACCCATTTCTTGATAAGATGTTATAGGTAAATAAGCAAGCCCTAAAGGTTTATTATTCTTAGCATACGTTTTATAATGTTCAAAAGAAAGGTCTTGTCTTGAAGTAAACTCATCTAAAAATCTATATATCCATTTTGAATTATAAACCCAATCGTAAGTTTTTGGCCATATACCAAACTTTTCTCCATCATCAAATATTATGCCAGCTGGATTTTTTCCAAAAGTTTTTATACTTTCTAAATATTCTGATATTTTATCAATAGGTTTAAATGGTATTAAGTATCTCAGATTTTTATCTATTGGAAATATTTTTATTTTATATTTGTCTACTTGTGTATTATAATAGCCATATAAACTATCTTTCTTAAATCCCGTGCTTAAAAAATGATAATCATCAACTATAACATACTCAACACCAAGTTCTACTATGTCTGGTACTATACTACTATCCCATACTCTTTCTGTAAGCCAAAGACCTTTTGGAGCTTGTCCAAAATTTTGTTTTATAAAATTATTTAGTTTTTCTATTTGATATTTTCTATCATCTGATGGTATTGATGCTAAGATAGGTTCATAATATCCGCCTGTGAAAAATTCTATTTGCCCGTTGTATGCTAAGTCTTGAAGCAGTTTAAATGTTTCTTTACTATAATTTTTTATATACTCAAAGAGCCAACCGGAATAATGGACAGAAAATTTAAACTTTGGGTAGTATTTGGCTACAGTCAAAAATGGTTTATATGCTTTTTCTATAGCTTCATCTACAACTTCATAAAAATTTTCTACAGGCTGATGACAATGTATTCCAAAAAGCATACTAACCATAAATAACTCCTCTATATTATCCAATTAAAATCAAAGTTTTCTGATAAATCCAAACTAATCAAATCGTATAATGGTACTCTTTGAATCATTTCAAAATCTTTGTATACTTCAAAGTATAGATCAAAACTTTTTTCTTTTATAATAGAAAAAGGTATTTTTATCTCAATAACATTGTCAATTTTACTTTCTATACCATCTTTTTTATATTCTAAATTTGAATCAAAATCTAAATCAATAACAACTTCTTTAGAAGATATAAAAACAACTTTTAATTTTATTTTACTACAGTCAGTACTACATCTAATTAAATCTTTCATCATGTCTGACATAAATAATAAAATGTAGAAATTCTCTTTATCATATCCATACATAGCTTTTGTAAAAACAGGTTTTATATTCATTGAAGAGATATCAAATGTTAAATCTATTTCTCCAGCATTTAACCATTCAAAATAATTGGATATTTTACCATCTATTATTGGTTTTATATAATGCTTAGGCTTTTTTAAAATAGCTTTTTTAAATGTTTGCTTTATGGATTTTGTTAAATATGTAGGTATAGATTTATTTAATATTTTATACACTTCTTGTAAGTTTAGTCTGAAAAGCAAGTCAAATTTATCTGCAAAATTACTAAAATGGTCATCTCCATACCACCAAAACCAATCACTGCCTTCAGCTATAAGCAAATACTCTAATGCTTTTTTATATTTATCTGGATTTTCTTCTTTTTCTGATTCAGCGATATTTTTTGTATAGCTTAAATATTTCCAAGCTGTATTTTTTTCAAAATGTCCTATCCATGTATTTAGATTTCCATTAATCCAACTTCCTGGTTTTATATAGTTGATGTGTTCAACAATCACATCTTTCTCTAAAACTTCAGAAAACGTGATGCATTCTATCCATTCTTCGTTCTCGATGGTAGAGTAAAGTAAATGAAAAAACTCTTTTCCCTGGTTTTTATAATACTCCCAAGCATTTTCACCATCTAAGATTACACTGACAACAGGATTAAAATCACAAGTATCATATATATGCTTTAGTCTTAAAATAAAATCTCTAACAGCGTAATCCTCCTTTAAATTTTGATATCTAAACCCGATGCTATCACTTAAAAATTTATCTCTAAAAAATATATATATGCCGTTAAAGTTATATACTTTATATATATCTGTTAAATTTTTATAACTATGGGAGTTAAATAAAATCAGTTCATCTGTTGCAGTCCATTTTATATTGAAATCTTTAAATAAATTTAAAACCTCATTGCTAACACTTCCTTCAGAAGGCCAGATACCATTAGGCAGTATTTCAAATCTATCTTTATAAAGATCTATAGCTCTTTCAAGTTGAATGTATGCATCTTTTTTAAAATTAGCATTTATTTCTGGAAGATCTGTATGCGGATTTGATTCCTTAGCAGATTCGATATTTAAAAGTAAAGGCATTATAGGATGGTAAAATGGTGTTGTAGATATCTCTATTTTTCTTTCTTTTTGTAATTTTTTATAAAAAGGAATAATTTCTTTAATAAATTCCAATAAAATATCGATAAGTTTTATTTTCTCTTCTTGTGAAAAATCTTGTCCCTTTTCTATAAGTTTTTTTATAGTTTCGTTATTTTCTCTTAAAAAATTTCCAGTCCATGATAATAAAAATAACACTTGTAGATCAAGTAGTTCTTCAGGGTTTAGTTGTTGTTTTTTATGGTGTAAAAGGTAGATTTGATAGTACCTTTTTAAAGGTTTTATCATATTTTCTAAATTGCTACTAAATAAAATCTTTGAAAAATAATTTTTTTCTTCATCTGAAAGATCATTTACTTGTTTTCTTAATGTTTTTAAAAGATAACATTTATCTGGATTTTCTATATAAATCTCTAACTGTTTTATTAAAGATGGAACTAAATTAAATGTAGCTTTCAATTTATAATTTGATAACATCCAAGGCATATCATAGTAATCTTTTATGCCATGGAGAAAAACCCAAGGCATTTCAAAAAAGCCAGATAGTGGATTTATATACCAAGGCTGGTGCATATGCCAAAGGAAAAGAAGATAAAGTTTTTTCATTCTTCAAGCCATTTACTTATTTTTTCTGTGTATTCTTTTAAAATTTCTTTTGCTTTCTCTTTACTATCTGAAGTTATATACAAATGTAGTTTATCTGCATACTGATCAGGCAACATTAAAATCCATGTTTTTTTATCAATATAAATTTTTACTCCATCTATAAATGAAGCTTCTTTTCCTATAGCTTCTTCTGTAAATTTTCTCATCATCTTACCTTTAAGGTTAATAGGGCAACCTATTGTTATATGTTCAAAGTAATAAGGAGGTATCAATTTTTGTATATCTGATATTTTTTTCTTTAATTTGCTTAGCATTTCTACAATTTTTATAGAAGAGTACATACCATCAAAACTAAAAGAAATATCTGTAAAAAGATAATTTCCTTCAAGATTTCCAAAGAAGTAATAATCCTTCAAGAAATTGCTTTTTAGACCTATCGTTTTACCTCTCTCGATAGTTAAGTTTTCAAACATACTATCCATTACTTCTGGAATGTATACTGGAAGGTATACTCTAACTTGTTTATTTACAGTTTTATCTATTAAGTAAAGTATTGTTAATATTGCTGTTTCTGGTGATAATATTTCCCCATTATCGGATATTATTACAACTCTTTGACCATTTGGATACATTACAAAACCAACGTCTGCTGATAAAACTTGAATCATTTTTGATATCTCTTTTGCTGATTTTTTATGTAAAAGAGAGATCTGTGATAATTTTTTTTCATCAAAATATGCGTTCAAAATTATATTTTCAATACTTAAATTGTTTATTATATCTGGGTAAATAACGGAGGTTGAACCGTTTAATAAATCTACAATAATTTTTGGTTTACTACTTTGTATTGATTCTTTATCTATCAATGATAAAAATTTTTCTTTGTATCTTTTAAATGATGGTAAATCGTCTTTTATTTCTCCAATTTCGTTGTAGTTTACTCTTCTAAAATTTTCTCTAAAGAATATTCTTTCGATTGATTTTTCTGTGTTTGTGTCTATTAAAAGTCCATCATTATCATAAAATAGTATTTCTGTAATAGCTGGATTTTCTGGGGATTGTCTAAAATGAACTCCAGCTACTGCATCTGTATTTGATAGTAAAAATCTCATAACTGGTAGTGGAGCAAGTTTTAAATCAACAACATTTAAACCAGTACCAAGTAAACCACCTAAAAAAGATCGCTTTAACATCCTTGAAGCTCTATGGTAGTCTCTTGACATTAAAATTGTCTTTCCAGCTGGTATTATACTTCCAAAACTTGCTGCTAGTTTAGCAACCATCTCGTTTGATAGCTCTATATTTGTTCTTCCAGATACTTTTCCACCTTCGAATATAGAAGACTTCCATCTATCTCCCCAAATTAAATTGCTGCTTATTATTGAACCTTCTTCGATAATTTTATTTGGCCAGATGATTACATCTTTCTCAAAATTAACATTATTACCAATTTCACAACCTTCAGCAATTATAACGCCGTGCTCAGCTTTAACATTGTTACCTATATCGTTATTATTACATATTACAGCATTTACAAATCTACAATTTTCACCTATATTAACATCCCACCATATAACACTATCTTTTATATAACTATTTTTTCCAATAGAACTATTCTTAGCTAAAACAACATTTTCTAGCTTTATATTTTCTGATAATTTAACATTCTCATCAATTACTACTTTTCCTATTATCTCAATATTTTCAGGTATGTCTTTTGTTTTCGTGTAAAGAATACCTGAAGGGAAATTTATCTTTTCTCCATCTATATTTAACTTAACTTTTCCTTCCAAAATGTCTTTATTTACTTCTCTATAGCTCTCTGGATTTCCTACATCTCTCCAATAACCTTTTGCATTATAACCGTATAAAGTTATTCCCTCTTTCATAAGTCTTGGAAACAGGTCTTTACTAAAATCAAAAGGAATGTTATCTGGTATATAGTTTAGTATTTCTGGTTCAATAATGTATATTCCTGTATTTATGGTATCACTAAAAACTTCTCCCCACCCTGGTTTTTCTAAAAATCTTAGTATTTTTCCTTCTTTATCTGTTATTACAACACCAAACTGTAAAGGATCTTCTACTGATGTAAGTGTTATTGTTAGTTTTGAGCCAACAGTGTCATGAAAACCAATAATCTCTTTAAAATCAAAATCTGTAACTAAATCTCCACTTACAACGATAAATCTTTCATCTAAATACTTTTGAGCTTTTTTTACTGCTCCAGCTGTACCATAATCATCATCTGGTAAAACGTAATTGATTTTAATCCCAAAATCTTTTCCATCTTTAAAGTAATTTTGTATAACTTCTGGTTTAAAGTAGAGCAATACTACAATCTCTTGAATACCTACAGATTTTAAAAGTTTAATTATATGTTCCATCATTGGTTTATTTAGTATAGGAAGCATTGGTTTTGGTATACTGTTTGTTAGAGGTTGAATTCTTGTGCCAAATCCACCGGCCATTACTACTGCTTTCATATTTTCCCCCTAATTTTAGTGTAGAATAATTATAACACCAATTATTTAAAGGAGGTCTTTGTTTATGTATGATTTAGTAATAAAAAGGGCATGGATATTAACAATGGATGAAAACTTTACAGAGTATAAAAATGGTTTTATAGCAATAAAAGATGGAAAAATTGAAAAAATTGGTGAAAATATAGAAGATTTAGAAGCAAAAGAAGTTATTGATGCAAATGGTAATATTGTATTACCTGGTTTTATAAATACACATACCCATGCTGCTATGACATTACTTAGAGGTTATGGTAGTGATAACCCTTTAAAAGTTTGGTTGGAACAGTATATATGGCCTGTAGAAGGTAAGTTTGTAAGTTATGAATTTGTTAAAGATGGGACTGATATTGCTTGTTATGAAATGTTAAGAAATGGGATTACATGTTTTGTAGATATGTACTTTTATGAAAATGCTGTAGCTGATGCTATTAAAGAAGCTGGTATGAGAGGTGTACTAACTACAGGTATTCTTGATTTCCCAACACCTGGAGCAAAAAGTCCAGAAGAAGGTATTCAAAAGACCATAGATTTTATAAATCAGTATAAAGATGATAACTTTATATATCCAGCAATAGGACCACATGCACCTTATACATGTAGTCCAAAAACATTAGAAAAAGCTATGGATGTAGCTTTAAATTACAACGTCTTATACCATATACATGTGTCAGAAACCTTACATGAAGTAGAAGATATAAAAAATAGGTATGGAAATACTCCTGTTAAACATTTAGATAGTATAGGTGTTTTAAATGAAAGGGTTTTAGCTGCTCATATGGTTCATCCAACAGAAGAAGAAATTGAAATTTTAGCAGAAAGAAAAGTAAAAATAGCTCATTGTCCAGAAAGTAATCTGAAGTTGGCTTCTGGTGTTGCACCAGTGCCAAAGATGTTAGAAAAAGGCATAACAGTTTCATTTGGTACAGATGGTACAGCTTCAAATGATGATTTAGATATAATAGGAGAGTTCTCAACAGCTGCAAAACTTCATAAAGGTGTAAACTACAACCCTACAGTTTTAAATGCAAAACAAGTACTTGCCATGGCTACAAGAGACGCAGCAAAAGCTATTTTACTTGATGATAAAATAGGAACAATAGAAACAGGAAAATTTGCAGATTTAGTCATAATTGACATAAACCAACCACATCTTCAACCACTTTTTGATCCATATATTCAAATAGTTTATTCTGCAAAAGGTTGTGATGTTGATAGTGTAATAATAAATGGTAAGGTTGTAGTTAAAAATAAGACAGTTCAAACTATAGAGAAAGATAAAGTATTATATATAGCTAAGAAATGGAGAGAAAGGATATTATCATAATGAAAAAAATTTTTATAATCTTTAGTTTTTTAATAGTTACAGTTCTTTTCATTTTTTTTATTATAAAAAACAATAACAAAGGTAAATACTTTAAAGTAGAAAAAAAAGAGATAGTAAATGCAATTTATGCATCTGGTTATATAGATAGTGAAAATAGTGTTATTATTAGATCTGAAGTTTCTGGATATGTAGAGAAAATATTTGTTAAAGAAGGAGATACGGTAAAAAAATGTGATATACTTGCTAAAATATCAAACAAAACATTAGTAGAAAATTTAAAAGAGATAGACTCTCAGATCTCTCTGTATAAAGAAAAGCTAAAAGAAGATTCTGATTATAGAAAGCAGTTTTTAGAAAATATAAAGATAAAAGAAACAAACTATGAACATCTAAAAAATGTTTATGAAAGAAGAAGAAATCTCTATGAAAAAGGGCTTATATCAAAAGAGCAGTTTGAAGAAATAACAAAAAACTTACAAACAGCAAAAGATGATTATGATAAAACGTTAGCAAACTATAAAGATAGTGTAAAAGATATTGAGTATCAGATGAAAGTGTTATTAGCAAAAAAAGGTGAGATCGAAAAAGAAATTGATAAATACTATATAAAATCCCCTACAGATGGGACAGTTTTAAGAAAGTTTGTAAATGAAGGTGATTATATCAACAGTATAATGCAAACAAATCAACTGTTTTCCATTGGAAGTACCCAAAATTTAGAAACTGTTTTATTAGTAGATGAAGAGTATGTACCACTTATAAAAGAAGGAATGGAAGTTCTTGTCAAACTTGACTCATATCCAGATAAAGTATTTAAAGGTTATATTAAAACTATAGAAAGACAGTCCGATAGAAATTCAAGAACTATAAAAATAAAAGCATTAGTAAACTATGAAAAACCAGTTTTATTAAATATGACTGTAGAAGGAAATATAATTTTATCTAAGACAGAAGGTTTATTCATACCTCAGCAAGCATACAACAATGGTTATGTTCAAGTTTTAGAAAATGGAGAGAAGAGAAATATAAAAGTAGAAGTTGAAAATAAAAATTACAATGGTATGCTTAGA
This sequence comes from uncultured Aquificales bacterium, assembly GCA_964648745.1. Lineage (GTDB taxonomy): Bacteria > Aquificota > Aquificia > Aquificales > Hydrogenothermaceae > Sulfurihydrogenibium. Next base: position 37,534 of record CAZYKX010000007.1, on the reverse strand, counting down.
GTATTAAATGGCTTAAAAGAAAATCAAATAGTATATTACAATGAATAGAAATTTTTATCATATATGGTTTATATCTTTTAAACTACTTTTAGAAAGGAAAAGACAAACAATTGTTTCCATATTTGGTGTAGGAATAGGAGTGACTGCATTTATCGTTATGGCTTCACTTATGAATGGCTTCCAAAAATACTTTATAGAACAGGCAATAGATTTAAATGCTCATATAACACTAAAGGTAAAACCACAAGATATTCCAGATAGAATAATAAAAGCATACTTCGGAAAAAATGTATTGGCTAATGTACTTGGTTCAAGACCAAAAGATGAAAAAGATAAAATAGTAGGCTACAAAGAAATCATAGAAAAATATTCCCAAAATAAAGATTTTATAGGTGTAGCACCTCACCTTACGACACAAGGAATAATTAGCTTTGGAACTACAATAAAGTCAGCATCTGTTATAGGAATTGATCCAAAGCTTGAGAGAAAAGCATCTGTAATAGATAAATTTATTGCAAATAAAAGATTAGACACATTAATAAGTGATGAAAACAGTATAATAATTGGTAAACTTTTAGCAAAAGATCTTGGTATCAATGAGCTAGGTAAAAAAGTTATACTTACAACACCAAATGGAAACACACATCTTTTTAAAGTAGTAGATTTTTTCAATTCAGGAATAACAAATTTAGATCAAACAAGAGCTTACGTTAATATAAGAGTTTTACAAACACTTTTAAATAGACCTAACGAAGTTAATGAACTTATATTTAAAATAAAGGATGTAAACAAAGCCGAAAAGTTAGCAAAAATGATAAATAGCGAAACTGGTTATTATACAGAGAGCTGGCAGTATGCATATAAAAATTTTCTACAACTTTTCAAAATTCAAAACTATATAACTTATATGATAGTTTTTGCTATACTTGTAGTGTCTGCATTTGGAATATTCAATATCATAATGATGATGGTAATGGAAAAAAAGAAAGATATTGCCATATTAAAAGCTGTTGGATTTGAAGATGAAGATATAGTTAAAATATTCACTTTACAAGGTGTAATCATAGGATTTTTTGGTTATATAATAGGTTCTATTTCTGGATATCTTATGCAAGAATGGTTATCAAGTATACAACTGGATGTAGAAGGTTTAATTAGAGCAAATGGCTTTATTTTAGATAGAAGTTATCTTTACTATGTTTACGGTTTTATATTTTCAACATTCTTTTCCATCTTTGCTTCCTTTTATCCTTCTTATAAAGCTTCAAAACTAAACCCTACAGACATATTTAGAAGTGGTGGTTAAATGTATCTTCTAAAAGCTGAAAATATTAATAAGGTTTTAGGTAAAGAGCATATTTTAAAAAATATATCACTAACAATAAATGAAGGTGAGTTTGTCGCTATAATAGGACCTTCTGGTTCTGGAAAAAGTACATTACTTTATATACTTGGATTACTTGATACACCTACAGAAGGTAATATATATATTCAATCTCAAAAAGTAGACTTTAAAGATAAAAAACGTCTTTCAGTATTAAGAAATCAAAAACTTGGTTTCATTTTTCAGTTTCACTATTTAATAAATGAACTTTCTGTTTATGAAAATGTTATGGTACCTATGCTAAAATCTGGTAAAGATGTAAAGTTAGCCAAAAAGATAGTTTTTAGTAATTTAGAAAAATTTGGACTTAAAGGTAAAGAACACAGGAAACCTTTTGAGTTATCAGGTGGTGAACAGCAGAGAGTATCTATAGCAAGAGCTATTTCAAATGATCCAATTTTACTAATAGCAGATGAACCAACTGGAAATTTAGATTCTAAAAATACACAGATTGTCATGGATATTTTTAATAAGTTAAATCAAGAAGGTAAAACTATTATAATGGTTACACATGATTTAGAACTTACCACAAAAGCATCAAGAATTATTAAGATAAAAGATGGAGAGATTATTGAAGATACAAATAGAAGTTAATATATAATATTATTTAATAAAAAATAAGGGAGGCATCCTGTGGATATTACTACAATTGGTGGTATACTTGCAGCATTAATTTTATTTTCTGTTGGAGATATATTAGAAGGTGGAAATCCAGCTGGTCTTATTCATATATCATCAATAATTATCGTTGTACCAACAACATTATCAGCTGCTGCTGTAGCTACAAAACAAAAATATGTAGCAGCGGCATATAAAGAACTTAAAATAGTATTTGGTAACCCTCAGTTGAATCCAGAAGAAACATTAGAACAGATTATAAAAATGGCTGAAAAAGCTAGAAAAGAAGGTATATTAGCTATAGAATCTGATATTGGTAATGTAGAAGATCCATTTTTTAGAAAAGGTCTTCAGATGCTTGTTGATGGTTTAGAGCCAGAAGTAATAAGAGAACGTATGGAACTTGAGATAGGAGAAATAGAAGAGTATTATGAAGGTGCTGCTAAATATTGGATAACAGCTGGTGAAACAACACCAGTTTTTGGTTTAGTAGGTGCAGTTATGGGACTTATTTTGGCATTAAAAAGATTGGAAAACCCAGTTGAGATGGCTGAAGGTATTGCAGGTGCATTTACAGCTACAGTTACAGGTATCGTATCTTCTTATCTCTTATTTGGTCCATGGGGAAATAAAATGAAGGCAAAAGCAAAAGATATTATAAAAACAAGGGAAATGATCTTAGAAGGTATTATTGGAATAGCTTTATCTAAAAACCCTAAAATGCTTAGAGAACAACTTATGATTTATACAGGAAAATCAGAATCTCAAGAGGCTTAAACAATGGCTAAAAAGAAAAAACATGAAGAACATGGAGCAGGGGAAAGGTGGGCAGTTCCTTATGCAGATTTTTTAAGCTTACTACTTGCACTATTTATTGCTTTATTTGCAATATCAACTATTGATAAAAAGAAGCTTGCATCTTTTGTAGAAGCTATATCTGCTGCTTTTCAATTTAAACCTATATCCACATCTGCACCGCCTTCTATTATTGAAGGTGTTGGAGTAAAGCAAAAAAGAGAAAATTTAAAAAAGAAAATTGAACAAAAAGTTAGAGAGATAATAAAACAGTTAAACTTAGAAGGGAAAGTAAGTGTAGAAAGTATACCCGCTGGAATAAAAATAAGAATTTTAGATTATATACTTTTTTCTCCATGTAGTGTTTCTATAAAAGAAGAAGATAAGAAACTATTAGATGAAATTTCTAAAATAATAAAAGAATCTAAACTTCCTGTGGAAGTAGAAGGGCATACAGATAATATTCCACCTAGCAGTGGATGTATATATCCTTCAAACTGGGAGCTTTCAGCTGCAAGGGCTGCAGCAGTCGTTAGATATTTAATAGATTCAAACAATCTTCCACCTTATCTATTTAGTGCAGTAGGTTATGCAGATACAAGACCTATAGCTCCAAACAACTCTGAAATAGGTAGAAGTATGAACAGAAGAATAGAAATAAACCTTATAACAGGAACAGATAAAGAAGCCTTCGTTAAAGAACAAGAAATATTACAAAAAAATGAGAAAAGTAATGAATAAAGAAATACTGATTAAAATTAAGGATTTCCAGATAAATCCTTTAAAAAAACAGCTTTCAGAGATACAATCTCAGATTTTAAATATAGAAAAAACTATAAATTCATTAGAAAATGAAATAGATAGTACTTATAAACTAGAAAGTCAGAATATTGTTATATTAAAACAAAAGTTAGATTATATTTTATATTTGAGGGAAAAAATTAAAACTTTGCAAACTATAAAAAATCAACTTGAAATACAAAAAGAAGAAATTTCAAAAGAAATCGCTTATAAAAATGCAGAAAAAAAAGCAATAGAAAAATATTTTTCTTTAAAGGAAAAAAGTTTAGAAAAGAAAAAAATTTTTAAAGAGACGGTGGAAGCAAATGAGATATTTAATAGGAATTCTCTTATTAGTAAAACTTAGTTTTGCTCAAGTAGAAGAATTAAAAAAAGAAGCAGAAAAATTAAAGCAAATTAGGGAAGAGATAAAAACAACCTATCAAAAGAATCAAGCTTTATTAGAACAAATAAAAAAAGAAAGAGAAGCATTAGAAATACGAAAAAAAGAAATAGAAGAAAATGAGAAAAAAATAAAAGATGAAAGATATAAAAAACTTGCAAAAGTTTTTGAAAAGATGGATCCAGAGTTAGCAGGTGAGAAATTTTCTAAAATGGAAAATCCTGAAGATGCTGCATATATCTTATACAATATGAATGAAAAAAAAGCAGCAAATATACTCAATAATACAGATCCTATTATGGTCAATAAAATTTTAAAAATATTAACAAATCTTAAAAGTACTAAATAAACAGTTTCTTAACTTCATAAAGTTTTCTTCATTTTGATTATATTTATACTCTCTTAGTATGTCTATAAAAAGTTTACTGTCTTGATATCCTCTTTTTATAAACTGAACTAAATTTAAAACGTTTTTTGGATTTAAACTTTTTCTTGCTCTTTCAAAATCTATAAGGTAAACATTTAGGTTTTCATCAACTAATACATTAGAATAAGGTTTATGCATTTCTCCTTTATCTATCTTCAAAGTATCTAATATGTAAGCTTGTTGTAAAAGTTTATCTATAATTTCAAAATAATTCTTATCGTTTAAAACTTCATTTAAATGCTTTCCATCTATGAAATCGTATGCTATAAAGTCTTCTCCAGATAATCTCAACTTACCACCTATTCCAAACTTATTAACAATAGAAAGTATATACGATTCTTTTTGAATAGGATGTTTATGAAGATCTGATAATGCTACTTTAAAAGACAACAATTTCCCATCTAAATAACCTTTATATACTTTTCCTCTCCAACCTTCACCTATCTGTTCTAAATTTGTAATACTGGTTAAAATATCCTTGAATCTCACTTACCTATATGACTCCAAATCTCATTGTCAATATTATGTAAAACATATTCAGGACCTTTTATTTTTACAATAAATTTACCATCTATATTTAGAATATTCCCTTGCTCATCCTTTTCGTATATAGCTTGAACAACAAGTTCTTTACCTTTATAGATGTTAAATCCTTCTTCTGTTTCTTCAACCTTATCAAATCTCAACATATTTGATTGTTTTCGTAAAATATCTTTTATCATCTCCTTAGAAGGAAATGATACAATTCTCTCAGAAATCTCTTCATTATAATGTTTATCATTTATCCATACTAAAATAGCAAAAACTATTATTGTTAAATCTATAAGTCCAAAGGTTAAGCTATATTTAATATTATTTACAAATAAAAAGTAAAGCGTTAAAATTGTCAAAGAAAAAATTAAAATAAATGTTACTTTCTTTAACATCACTCATATCCTCTTATTATTTTTACGTTTTTAGGTAAACTAAGATCTATATTCAACTTATTTTTATAATAAGTAAAATTCTGAAATTCAATTTCAAGTAAATTATCTTCTTTATCTATAACTTCAATCTTTTTAATTATAAAATCATTATTTTGGATATTTAAAACAATTTTAGAAACTTCGTTGTTGTTTTTAGGTATTAAAATAAGAGATGATTCTTTATTCTGCTTTTTTGTAGAAATACTAAAACTGTTTGTTAAAGGTTTATTCTTTAGAATCATTTCAAAGATTTCGGCAATTATTAGGTTGTTATCTATTTTTGAAACAATAGCCTGATTATCATCTGGAGTATATAAAATAGCTTCTCCTTTATTTACTAAGATAATCTGTTTAAATGGTTTAAAATACTCTATCTTTAAAATAAAAGGTTTTGAACCAACAATTTTACCATTAAATATTTCTGGATTTTTAAATCCATTTTGATATACTTTTTGGATAAATGTCCCTTCAATACTTTGAATTTTGTTTAATTTTTCTTGAAAACGATCTACAATTTCATCAGCAAAAGAAAGATTAAAAATAAGAAGAAAAAAAAGAAAAATTTTTCTCATCAATATAACCACATAGCTAATTTTCTTCTATACTCTTTTGTCAATGGATTAGATTCTCCAAGTAATGTAAATATTGCTATCATTGCTTTTCTTGCTCCATCATCTTTATAGCTTCTATCTTTTTTAACTACTTCTAAAAATAGTTTTAAAGCTTCTTCAAAATTCTCTTCAACTGCATAACAAGCTGCTTGAGAGTATAATATTCCAATTTCTGAATCTGTATTTTTTTCTTCACAATCTTTTTTTAGTTGTATAAATTCTTTTAATGCTGCAGCTTGAGAATAGTACTCTTTATCATATTCTTTAACTTTATTTAAAATTTCATTAGCTTCTTCTAATTTATTCATCTTTATTAAAAATTTTGCAGCTTCTACTAATAATTTTTTGTTTTCTGGATACTTATTGATAGCATCCATAAACAATTTATAAGCTTCCTCTCTGTTTCCAGAAAGTGTAAGAATTTTCGCTTCTTCTATAATTTTATCTGCTTGAGACTTTACATATTTACTAATGATATTTCTAACTTGACTTTCTGGAAGGGCTCCTACAAATTTATCTACTACTTTACCATCTTTTACAATTCTAACATCTGGAATACCATGAACTCCAAACTCCTGAGCTATATCTGGGTTTTCATCTGTATTAACCTTTGCAAGTATAAAACCAAATTCCTTAGATAATTTCTCCAATATAGGTTTTAATGCTCTACATGGACCACACCATGGAGCCCAAAAATCTATCACAACAACATTTTCATAAGACTTTTCCATAATTTCAGAAAAATTATCAGAAGTTACATCTATTATCATTACCTTACCTCCTTTTATGATTTTTCAATATTATAGCTTAAATGGAAATAAATTTAATAGAATTAATAATAATTTATGCATCTTAACAAGCAAGACAAGTTTCGAATTTTTTTCATTAGTAATTATAAGAAATATAAAAATCTCCTCTTTTTGCTAAAGATTTGGAGCAAATACATTAAAATTATTTAGATTTAATGAAATTAAAATAGTGTCTAGAGTTTAAAATTATGGATTTTTCTGTTCTGAGTTATTGAATTTACTTTCTATTTCATTTTCTATTTGACAAATGAATAAATATTCATTAATATAGTAATAAAAAATTTTATTTAGTATGAAAGGAGGGTAAAATGAGAATTTTTAAGTTTTTTATTTTAATCCTAATCTTCTTTCACTCAGCTTTATCTCATGATCTTTGGATAGAAAAAGACAATGATAAATTTGTTTTATACTATGGTCATTTTAAACCTCAAAATAATGAAGAGAAATTTATTAAATACGGTCTTGAAAATATATTAGAAGTCCATTGTTTTGATACTAAAGGAAATCCTATAAAAATTAAAATAGATAACAATTATCCTTTAAAAATTGAAAATTCGTGTAAAGCTCTATATATTCTAACATCGTCTGGGTTTTGGACTAAAACACCCTATGGTTTAAAAAATATTCCTAAAAATAAAACAGACTTGGCTATTGAAAGTTGGCAATCTTTTGAATCTGTTAAAAGGGTTGAGGAAAATTATGATAAACCTTTAACAAACCATCTTGAAATAACATTGCTTAACAATCTAAAAGATTTAAAAGTAGGAGATAAAGTAACATTCTTAGTTACATACAATAAAAAACCCATTAGTGATGTGGTTGTAACTTATTTTGAAAAACCTATTGGTACTACTGATGAAGAAGGAAAGATAAATATAAGAATAAAAGAAAAAGGATTACAGATTATTGGAACATCTTATACTTTAAAAGGTGATGGTAAAAAAGCAGATAAGATAATTTTTACATCTTTTTTAAATTTCGAGGTTAAAAAATGATCCTGAAGGTTATAATTAGGGTAATAATTATATTACTTTGCACTAATTTTTATGTTTATGGACATGACCTCCAAAATACAATAAAATCTCAAAATGCTGTAGTTATCTACCTTTACTTCCCAGATGGTACTAAATTTTCTTACGAAAGTTTTGAGATTTATAGACCAAACGAAAAAATTCCATTTCAAGTAGGAAGGACAGATGCTTTAGGTAGAGTTATTTTTATTCCAGACAAAAAAGGTAAATGGTTTGTTAAAGCATTTTCTGAAGATGGCCATGGAGTTAATTTATACGTTGATATTAATAATGAAAATTTTAGTGATCTTAGAGAGGAAAGACCAATTTATCAAAGATACCTAAAAGTTTTCATTGGTATAGGAATAATTTTTGGAATATTTGGAATAATATCAATTTTTAAAGGAGGGAAAAATAAATGAAAAGGTTATTTCTTTTATCTCTCGCTTTATTATCTACTTTAAGCTTTTCTTATGCTCATCATGGAGTAGCATCTCTTGGTGCTGCTGGTTTGGAAGATCCTGGTGCACCACTTGAAACGTCATCAAGTGCAACACTTCCAGAAAAGAGTTGGCTTTTTTATATGAAATTAGATTATGTTGATTGGAAAAAGTATAATTACAACGATTTTCCTACTCAAAAAGATAATTACCAATTTTGGATGTATGGAATTGGATATGGAATAAAACCTTATTTATCTACTTATCTATTTGTTCCTTACTATTCTAAGAAAGAAGTAAATTCTAATGGCCCCAATGGTTCATATAACTTAACATCTTCTGGTTTTGCAGATATATCTATTATGACTGTTTTAGGTTATAAATATGATAAAGGATTCAAGCTAGTGCCAAAGAAAGAAAGTTTAGATGATATGACAGATTGGCACTTTACAACTTACCTTGGAATATCTTTACCTACAGGTGATGCAAATGGTTCAACAGTAAATAAAGTTAGTAATGAATTTGAGGCAGATATGTCCACTGGTTTTGGTAAACCAAGTATTGTTATAGGTCAAACAGCAACAAAACAACTTGAAAGCTTTCCAAAAATAACATTTTGCTTTGATACTAACTATACTAAATTTTTTGAAAACACCTATAACTATAAAAATCCCGATGGTTCAAATAAAAAATATAAATTTGGAGATGAATTTAGACTTAACTTTGCTACTACATACAGAGTTGCTACAAATGCAGAGAGGAAACTTCGTTTAGATACATCAATAGAAGGATCTTATCAATACAATAAGAGAGACAAAAAAGATGGAGAGTATCTATCAGGTTCTGGTGGAAAAATCTTATATGGTATTATTGGGACAAGATTGTATATCAAAAATATTAGTATAGGATTAGGTTTAAAACTTCCTGTTTGGAAAAAACTAAATGAGGGAGATACACAGCAGGGAAGTGAAGGAAAAGAAAAATATAGATTGATTTTTACATTTTCAACACTATTTTGAGGTTTTAAAATGCATATACCAGATGGATTTATTTCACCTTACATATATGTACCGGCAGCATTAGTGGACGTTGCTCTGCTGTCTTTTTCTTTTAAAAAACTAAAATCTCATTTAGAAGATGATCTGCCTAAAATTTCTGTTTTAACAGCATTATCTTTTGTTCTTATGTCTATAACATTTCCAATAATTGGTGGAACATCTGTTCATATTACAGGAATACCTATACTTTCCATACTTTTTGGACCCTGGGTAGCTTTCTTTTGTAGCTCTTTAGTTTTGTTTATACAAGCTGTATTTTTTGGTGAAGGAGGTATAACAACATTTCCTATAAACAGCTTAGTAATGTCTTTTACTATAAGTTTTGTCTCTTATTTTCTATTTGAAAGATTAAAAAATATAAACAGGTTTGTAGCAATATTCTTAGCTTCTTTTATTTCTTTAGTATTAGCAGCATTAATATTGGCTTTTATTCTTGGAATTCATCCTCTACTTTTCCATACTATAGAAGGAAAACCATTATACTTTCCCTTTGGCTTAGAAATTACAATTCCAGCTTTAGTTATTCCACATTTATTTGCTGGTATTATAGAAGGTATATTTACAATTAGTGTTTATAACTATATAGCAAAAAAAGGGATAAAATGAAAAAAGTAATCTTTGATAGGATTTTACTTTTAATGTACATTTTTTTACTAATTCTTATCTCCTCTTATCATAATTTATACTTTTTAGGATTTATATCTATTGTTGTATCTTTTTTATCTGGTAAATATTTTTTCAAATTGTTGAAAAAAACAGTTTTATCTATTTTCCTTTTCAATAGTAGTATCTCAATTTCCTATGGCTTTTATACTTATATTAATGGAAATTTCGATTTGAACTATTTAATACTTATAAATCTAAGGGTTTTTACTCTAACATTTTTAACTTTTTATGTTTTTAGCATTGTAAACAAAGTAAAGGCCTTATCTTTTTCAAAATCTTTATCATTTATTTTGACCGTGTCTCTTAGTCAGATTTATCTTTTTAAAAAGTTGCTAAATGATTTCAATGATGCTATAAACAGTAGAAGTTTAAATGGATATTCTTTAAAAAAAAGAATAACTTTTTTTACTGTCATTTTTAAATACTTTTTAAATAAAGCTTTTGAAAATAGTAAAGATATATCTTATGGAATGAAATCAAGAGGTTTTTATAATGATTAAATTGGAAAATATAACTTATATAAATGAAGAAGGTAAGAAGATTTTTGATAATCTATCTTTAGAAATTGACACAAAAAACAGGTATGTTTTACTTGGAGCGAATGGTAGTGGTAAAACGACACTTTTAAAACTTTTAAATGGTTTAATATTTCCTTCAAAAGGTAAATACTTTTATAAAGATCAATTAGTAAATAAAGAATCATTAAAAGAAAAACATTTTGCTAAAAATTTTAGAAAAGAAGTAGTATTACTATTCCAAAACCCAGATGTTATGTTTTTTAACCCTACTGTATATGATGAGATTGCTTTTGGATTAAAGCAGTTTGGTTTTGATGATATAGATAAAAGGGTAAAATATTGGTCTGATTTATTTGGTTTAAATAGATATTTAGATGTCTCACCTTATAAACTTAGTGGTGGAGAAAAACAGAAATTAGCCTTAGCTTGCATCTTAGCTATAGAACCGCAAGTTTTACTATTAGACGAACCAACATCAAATTTAGACCCAAAAACAATAGGATGGTTGATTGATTTTTTAAATGATCTTAAGCTAACAACTGTAGTATCAACACACAATATTAGTTTAGCTTCAGAACTTGGAGAAAAAGTTGTTGTTTTAGGAGAAGACCATAATATTATTTACAGTGGTAGTATTTTTGATTTACTTAAAAATGAAGATATACTTATAAAAGCAAATTTAGTTCATATTCATAAACATAAACATGGTATTATAGAGCATAAGCACTTTCACATACATGATTGGGATTAAATATCAATGGAGGTTTTTATGAAGGAAAAGATAGAAAGAGTATCTATCTCCTTACCGATACCTATTTTAGATCTTCTTGATAGAAAAGTTATAGAAAAGAACTATTCTTCAAGATCAGAGTATATTAGAGATTTGATAAGGGAAAAAGATATTGATGAGACTTGGGATAAAAAAGAAGATGCTTATGGAGTTTTAGTAATAATATATGATCATCATAAGAGAGAGCTTTCTCAGAAAATGTTAGATATACAACATAATAGATTTATTAACGTTCTATGTTCTACACATATACATATAGACCATCATAACTGTTTGGAAGTTATAATACTTCGAGGTTTACCAAAAAGTATTGTAGAAATTTCTAACTATATAGCTGGTTTAAACGGAGTAAAATTTGCAAAATTAGTAAAAACAGCTAATATTAATTTTTAAAGGAGGAAAAAATGTGTAAAGATTGTGGATGTTCACTAAACACTGATCATATTCATAACCATGATCATCACCATAACCATCATCATACTAATCACATTTTAACAGACAAAAAAACAGTAGAAGTTTTAACAAAAATCTTAAATGCAAATGATAGACAAGCTCAGGAAAATAGAGATCATTTTGATAAATATCGTATACTGTCTATAAACCTTATGAGTTCACCTGGTTCTGGAAAAACTACCTTACTTGAAAAAACCATAGATATATTAAAAGACAGATACAATATTGGAGTTATAGAAGGAGATTTAGAAACAAATAAAGATGCTGAAAGAATAAAAGCAAAAGGAGTTCCTGCTTTTCAAATAACAACAGGACAAGCCTGCCATTTAGATGCTTTTATGGTTCATGAAGGTATTCACAATTTACCACTGGATCGTTTGGACATTGTTTTTGTTGAAAATGTAGGTAATCTTGTCTGCCCAGCTGCTTATGATATCGGAACTCACATTAATGTAGTACTTTTATCAGTTCCTGAGGGTGATGATAAATCTGCAAAATATCCAATAATGTTTAAATCTGCAGATTTAGTTATCATCACAAAAATAGATTTATCTGAACATTTTGATTTCAACGAAGAAAATGTAAAAAAAGAAATTTTAAAATTGAATCCAAAGGCTGATATTATATTTTTATCGTCTAAAACTGGTAAAGGTTTCGATAAATGGATAAAATATATAGAACTAAAAAAACAGTTGAGGTAAGCGTTGATAAGGCAAACAATTAAAGAAAAAAAGAAGCTTGAGATTATAAAAGTGGCATCTAAACTTTTTTCCGAAAAAGGTTATTACACTACAACGATACCAGACATAGCTCATGAGCTTGGTATGAGTGTAGGAAATTTTTACAACTACTTTGAATCAAAAGAAGAACTTGCAAAATATATAATGCAGTACTCATCAAAAGTTTTAGGTGAAGAGATAAGAAAAATTTCTGAATTAGATATATCAACAAAAGAAAAGGTTTATACCATTGTAAAACGATTTATAGAAATATCTGAAGAGCAACCTGAAATTATAGACTACTTTTTAAGAGTATTTTTATCAAACAGAGAAGTTTTTAAAGAAGGCTGTGAAGGTTTTTTATGTGTTAGTGATGTTGTTACTGAGCTTATGCTGTTTTTGGAAGAAGGAGCAAAAAAAGGAGACTTTAGACAACAAGACTTTTTTTCCGCATTTGTAACAATAATGGGACCACTTGGAGGTTTAGTATTTTTAAAAGGAGAGAATATACTACCAAAAAAACCTATTGAATATGCTAATGATATAGGAGAAAATATTTGGAGAGCGTTAAAAACAGACAAAGCAACCTAATATGGATCTGTGGTCTTACTTGTAATGGAAATACACACTCTTTTCTTTCATCAAATAACGAACTCTTACAATCTTTTTTTAAAAATATAAACATTGTTTTTCATCCTTCTTTAACAGAAAAGGAGTTTTCACAGGTTTATGAAAAGATAAAAAGTAAAGATATACATATTAACTTTCTTGTTGTTGAAGGTGCTTTATCATCAGATAACAATGTATATTTTAAAGGTTTCAAGTTAAATGATATTATTAATGATATTATAAAAGAAGTAGATTATGTAATTGCTCTTGGTAATTGTGCATCTTTTGGCAATTTTCCAGCTTTGTATGATAAAAATATCCGTGGTTTACAGTATAGATTTGATAAAGAAGAAGGTTTTTTAGAAAAAAATTTTTTATCAAAAAAAGGTTATCCAGTAATAAATATTACAGGTTGTCCATCTCATCCAGATTGGTTTATAAAAACAGTTTTATCTTTACATTATGGTTTTGATATAAAACTTGATAAATTTAATAGACCTAAAGAATTTTTTATGTACCTTACCCATGACGGCTGTATTAGAAATGAATATTTTGAATGGAAAGTTGAATCAGAAGAGTTTGGAACAAAAGAAGGATGTTTATTTTATCATCTTGGGTGTAGAGGTCCACTAACACATTCATCATGTAATAAAATTCTATGGAATGATTTATCTTCAAAAACAAGAGCAGGAATGCCATGTATAGGATGTACAGAATTTGATTTTCCATTAAGAGAAAGATATTTTGAAACTAAAACAAATATTGGTATACCAGAAGAAGTTCCCTTGGGTGTAACAAAGAGAGCTTATGTAATGATTAGTGGAGTAGCAAAAACATTTACAAATCAAAGGTTAAATAAAAAACTTGAAGAAACAGATTAAAGAAATTCATCTTAATAAAGTGGAAGGTGAAGTAAGTTTAAAACTAATCTGGAATAAAGATGGTTTTGTAGAAGATGCTTTCATTGTAGCACCAAACTATAGAGGATTTGAAAGAATACTGGAAGGCAAAGATATTTTAGATGCTCTTGTTATAAATCCACGTATATGTGGTATCTGTGGTCATTCTCATTTACTTGCTACAGTAAGAGCCATAGAAAATCTCTACAGAAATAATGGTTATAACATTCAAATATCAAACAAAGCTAAACTTATAAGGCAAATTTCCCAAACCGCAGAAATAATTCAAAATCACTTAAAATGGATATACCTTTTTATTATGCCTGATTTAGCAAATCTAAGCAAAAAAGAAAAATTTGAAGAGTATGTTAGTTTTAAAGGTAAAAAATGGAAAGAAGGTATTAAAGAAAGTAGTGAAATAATAAAAATATGTGCTATATTTGGTGGTCAATGGCCTCATACATCTTATATGATACCAGGGGGAATAACTTGTGAACCGATAAATTCTGATATCATTAACGCAATATCTATTGTAGACAATTTAATATCATACTGTGAAGACAGCATTTTAGGTACTACCTATGAAAAATATTTTTCTATAAATAATTTAGAAGAATATTTATCAATTGCTAAACCTTCTCTTTTAAAAGATTTTATAGAAATATCTCTAGATAACAATCTTCAAAACATTGGAAAATCTTACAATCATTTTATAACTGTTTCAAATGTTTTTCCATGTATTGTTGAAGGTGTGATAAAAAAGAAAAAATGTAAGTTTAATATAGAAAAAGTAAAAGAAATTAAAGATTTTAATATCTTGGAGAATAAACAGAATGGTTACACTATGGCATATGGTGTTAGATATGATGGTTTACCTATGGAAACAGGACCACTTTCAAGAAGACTAATTTCTGAAACACAACTTTTTTTAAATCTACACAAGCATTTTGGAGATAGTTTTTTTGTAAGAGTTTGGGCTCGTATTGATGAGATTTTAAGATTGGCTATTAGTATGAAGTCATATTTACTAAGTATAGACTTAAAAGAACCTTCTTACATAAAACCAAAAGTAACCTATAAAGATCTTAATGGTACAGGTATTGGTTTAACAGAAGCGGCAAGGGGTTCTTTAATTCATAGAGTTAATGTATCAAATGGAAAAATAAAAAAGTATCAGATTATAACACCAACTGTTTGGAATTTAGGTTCAAGGTGTAAAAAATATAAATCTGTAGCTGAAAAAGCTTTAATTGGTTTGGATTCTGAACTAAAAGCTCAGTTGGTTTTAAGAAGTTTTGATGTCTGTTCTGTTTGTTTAACACATTAAAGTTGATTTTTTTTTAAAATTTATTATAATAAGTTTAATGAATATTCATTCATAGGAGAAAAGAGATGTGTTTATCTATACCTTCAAAAATTGTTGAAATATTAGAAGATAACTTCGCAATAATAGATACTATGGGTGTAAGAAGAAAAGTATCATTAGATTTAATACCTGATCCTGTAGAAGTAGGAGACTATGTATTGGTACATGTTGGATATGCTATTACAAAGATGAGTGAAGAAGACGCTTTAGAAAGTATAAAGATATATCAACAAATAATGGAACAATTGGAGAAAGAGGATGAAAATAGATTTTCTTAAAGATTTTAGAGATAGTAACTATATAAAAAGTTTAGTAAAACTTATATATAAAGAAGTTGATAGAGAAATAAATGTAATGGAAATATGCGGTGGACATACACATACAATAATGAAGTATGGATTACCTCAACTTCTTCCACAGCAGATAAACTTTATTCATGGTCCAGGTTGCCCTGTATGTGTAATGCCAAAGGAAAGAATTGATCATGCCATAGCATTGGTTCAAGATGAAAAAAATATTCTTGTAACACTTGGAGATATGATAAGAGTTCCAGGATCAAAAAGTTCTTTACAAAAAGAAAGAGCAAAAGGTAAAAATATTAAAGTTGTATACTCACCTTTTGATATAATTGAGATAGCAAAAGCAAATCCAGATAAAAATGTTATATACTTTGCCATTGGATTTGAAACCACAACACCGATGACAGCTGCAGTCATTGAGAGAACCCTAAAGGAAAACATTAAAAATGTATACTTTCATATAAACCATGTTCTTGTGCCACCACCTGTAGAAGCAATAATGGACAGTAAAGAATCAAAAATAGATGCATTTATAGGTCCTTCCCATGTTTCTGTAATAACTGGAGCAAAAATATATAAAGAAATTGTAGATAGATATAATACACCAGTAGTAGTAGCTGGTTTTGAACCAGTAGATATATTAGACAGTATACTTAGAATTATAAAACAGTTTAAAGAAAATAGAAGAGAAGTTGAGATACAGTATACAAGAGCAGTTAACTGGGAAGGAAATAGAAAATCTCAAGAAATAATAAATAAATATTTTGATGTAAGAGAAAGTTTTAGATGGAGAGGAATAGGAGATATAAAATATTCAGCGTTGAAGTTAAAAGACAACTATAAATTTCTTGATGCTGAAGTTATATTTTCTAATGAGCTTCCACAGGAACATATAGATGATCATAAACTTTGTATATGTGGTGATATTTTAAAAGGTTTAAAAAAGCCTTATGAGTGTAAAGTTTTTGGTAAAACCTGTACGCCAAATAATCCACTTGGTGCATGTATGGTATCTTCTGAAGGTGCTTGCGCAGCATACTTTAAGTATGGAAATGTAAAAATGGAGGTGTAATATTATGAATAGGGTCTTATTATCTCACGGTGGAGGTGGAAAAGAAACACAAAACATCATAAAAAACCTATTTTTTAGATATTTTCGAAATCCTATATTAGAAAGGATGGAGGATTCAGCAATTTTAGAGATAAACTCAAAGATAGCTTTTACAACGGATTCTTTTACTGTTTCACCTATCTTTTTTAATGGAGGAGATATTGGGAAGCTTGCAATTGCAGGTACAGTAAATGACTTGGCTGTTATGGGAGCAAAACCAGAGTTTATAAGTTGCTCTTTTATTATAGAAGAAGGTTTCTTAATAGATGATTTAGAAAAAATAATATTGTCAATGTCTAAAGAGTTAGAAAAAACAGATACTAAGATAGTAACTGGAGATACAAAAGTAGTTCCCAAAGGAATGGTTGATAAAATTTTTATCAATACTTCAGGTATAGGAAAAGTTTTATATAATGGAATTTCTTGCCATAATATAGATGAAGGAGACACTATCATCGTATCTGGTACAATAGGAGATCATGGTGCTTGTATACTTTCACAAAGAGAAGGTTTAGATTTTAATACTAATATAGAATCAGATTGTAATTCTTTATGGAGTTTAATAAAAGAGGTATTAGATGCAGGTATAAAAGTAAAAGCTATGAGAGATCCAACTCGAGGTGGACTTTCTGCTGTTTTAAATGAATGGGCTGAAAGCTCGAATATAGAAATAGAGATAGAAGAAGAAGAAATTCCAATTAAAGAAGAGGTAAATGGTTTATGTGAACTACTTGGTTTAGAACCATATACACTAGCCAATGAAGGTAAAGTTGTTTTTGCTATAGATAGGTC
Source organism: uncultured Aquificales bacterium (assembly GCA_964648745.1). Lineage (GTDB taxonomy): Bacteria > Aquificota > Aquificia > Aquificales > Hydrogenothermaceae > Sulfurihydrogenibium. The sequence goes on along the minus strand of CAZYKX010000007.1, from coordinate 20,012 downwards.
AGATGTAGAAAAAGCAATAGATATATTAAGGAATCATCCACTAGGAAAAGATTCTGCCGTAATAGGTGTGGCTACCAAAAAAAGCAAAAATCGTGTTATTTTAAAAACATCTTATGGTACTAAAAGACTTTTAGAACCACCTTCCGGTGAATTGCTACCAAGGATATGTTAAAATGCATGAATTTTCAGTAGTCCAGAGCTTATTAGATCTTATAGAAGAAAATATAAAGTTGTACAACGGAAAGAGAGCCTCAAAGGTTATTGTTAAAGTAGGAAAAATGTCTGGAATAGAACCCCATCTTTTAGAGTTAGCTTTCAATACCTTCAAAGAAGGTACTGTTGCTGACAAATGTGAGTTTATAATGGAGATTCAAGATATTATATGTAAATGTCAAAGTTGCAATAATACTTTTAAAGTAGAAAATTTTGAATTTGTTTGCCCATACTGTAGTAGTATCGACATAGATGTGATAGATGGGAAAGATATGATACTAAAATCTCTAGAAATTGAAAGTTAGTAAATATTTACGTTGACATTTTTATTTTTTTATTGTAAATTTAGATTGAATGAATAACTATTCAGGATAGGAAAATGAAAAAAGAGAAAATATACATTAAAGAACGTTCACCACCATAGGAAAAGAAATATCAAGATTGTGATCTTTCCACTATAAAAAAATAAGGAGGTTAAATAAAATGGACTTTTTAAGAAGAGATTATTTAAGAGAAATGTTTACAAAACCTACAAATCTTATTGATACAAACAAAGGAGACAAATACTATCAAGAACTTTACAAAAAAGCTCAAGAAAGATTAAATTGGCTTAAATCCCAAAAACCAGTTAAGGAAGATGATGTAAAATTTGAAGAATATCTATCTACATGGGATATTTCAAGGCGTGATTTCTTTAAATGGGTCTCAATGATGACAGCAACATTAATGTTACCACCTTCTTTTGAACCTTTGGTAGCTCAAGCAGCTGAAGTTATGAATAGAATACCTGTAGTATGGATCAATATACAAGACTGTGATGGAAACACTGAAGCTCTAATTCGTTCTTCTGCACCTACTGTAGATGAACTTATACTTGACTATTTATCTTTAGAATACCAAGAAACATTGATGGCAGCTGCTGGAGACCAAGCTGAAAAATGTTTAGAAGACGCTGTAAAAACATTTAAAGGACAGTACTTACTATTTGTTGAAGGTTCTATTCCAGTAAAAATGGAATATGCATTCACTACAGGTAGACATCCAGAAACAGGTGTTCAAAGGGTTAAAAGATTAGCAAAAGATGCAAAGGCTGTTATTGCAGTAGGAGCTTGTGCTTCATTTGGTGGTATACCAGCTGCTTATCCAAATCCAACAGGTGCCGTTGGTGTCATGGATGTTGTTAAAGGGGTACCTGTAGTAAATATTCCAGCTTGTCCAGCAAACCCTGTAAATATTGTAGGTGTTATTATGCATTATGTTTTAACAGGCTCTTTACCTGAGCTAGACTCATTAAAAAGACCTAAATTTGCTTTTGGTTATAGAATTCACGATAACTGTGAAAGAAGGGCTCATTTTGATGCTGGTGAATTTGTAGAAGAGTGGGGTGATGAAGGTGCTAAAAATAATTTCTGCCTTTACAAAATGGGATGTAAAGGACCTTTTACATTTAATAACTGTTCTATAGTTAGGTACAACGATGGCACAAACTGGCCAATAGGTGTAGGTAGAGGATGTATTGGATGTTCAGAACCAGAATTTTGGGATAAATATGCTTACGAAAGACCAATGGCAGCTGCAGATATTCATTCTCCTTTTGGTGGTGTTGAAGCTAAAGTAGATAGAGTTGGTTTAACTATACTAACTGCTACAGCTATTGGTATAGGAGTACATGCATTAACAAGCGTGTTAGCTGGGAAAAAAGAAAAAATAAATTCAGGCAAGGAGGAGTAAGATGGCAAAACATTTAGTTGTAGACCCTATTACAAGGATAGAAGGACATTTGAGAATAGAAGTGGTTATAGATGAAAATAACAGAATTGTAGATGCTTACAGTGCTTCAACAATGTGGAGAGGAATAGAACTTATATTAAAAGGTAGAGATGCAAGAGATTGTGGTTTAATGGCAATGAGAATATGCGGTGTTTGTACCGGTACTCACTATCAAAGAAGTATACATGCTGTTGAACATGCTTTAGGTATTACAGTACCAAAAAATGCTAGACTTGTAAGAAATCTTATTCAAGGTTCACTCTACCTACATGACCACGTAGTTCATTTTTATCATTTACATGCATTAGATTGGGTTGATATAGTTTCTGCTTTAAAAGCTGATCCTTATAAAGCAGCAAAAGAAGCTGAAAAATACTGTGAAAATCCATGGTATAACTCTCCAACTCAGTATAAAGCGATTCAAGAAAGATTAGAAAAGTTTGTAAAATCTGGTAGATTAGGACCTTTTGCTAACGCGTACTGGGGAAATAAATCTTACAAATTCACACCAGAACAAAACTTAATAGCAACAGCACATTACTTAGAAGCTTTAGAGGTTCAAAGATGGATGGCTCAGATGATGGCAATATACGGTGGTAAAAACCCACATCCACAATCTATAGTAGTAGGTGGTGTTACATGCGTACAAGATATAAAAAATCCAGCAAGAGCAGCATTATTTAAAGAACTTCTTTTAAAATCAAGAGATTTTATCTTAAGAGCTTATATACCAGATATTATTATGGCTGGACAAGTTTACAAAGATGAGGCTTTAAAAGGCGTTGGAGCAGGTCTTGGTAACTACTTAGCTTATGGAGATTTTCAACTTGATGATAATCCACTTTACAAAGGAAAAACATTATTCCCTTCTGGTGTGGTTCTTAATAAAGACTTAAGTAAAGTTATACCTTTTGATCAATCAAAAGTTACTGAAGATGTAACGCATAGTTGGTATAAGTATGAAGGTACAGATAAGCCACTTCACCCATTTGATGGACAAACAAATCCAAACTATACAGGATTTGATGAAAATGGTTTATTAAAAACTAAAGAAAAATATTCTTGGATAAAAGCTCCTATCTACGATGACAATAGAGTTGAGGTTGGACCGCTTGCCAGAATGATTATTGGATATGCTGCAGGAGACGAAAGAATAAAATCTTATGTAGATAAAGCTTTAAAGTTAGCTGGGTTACCAATAAATGTACTATTTTCAACAGTAGGTAGAACAGCAGCAAGAGCTATAGAAACATGGTTAATGGCAGATGCCATGATAGAATGGATAGATGAACTTGCAACAAATTCGGCAAAAGGTGATTTATCAACATGGACAAAATTTGATTATGAAAAATTAACAAAAGGAAAAGAATTAAAAGGTTATGGATTAGGTGAAGCACCAAGAGGCGCGTTAGGCCATTGGGTAAGAATAGTTGATGGAAAAGTTGCAAACTATCAAGCAGTAGTTCCATCTACATGGAATGCTGGACCTAGAGATTACAAAGGTAGAATGGGAGCTTACGAAGCAGCAATAGTAAGTAATACTGTAGTTGCAGATCCAGAACAACCTTTAGAAATACTAAGAACTGTACACTCCTTTGATCCATGTATAGCCTGTGCAGTTCATGTTATTGATACAAAAGGAAAAGAACTTGCATCATACAAAATTGACCCAGTAAGCGGAGGTGCTTGCTATGTCTGAGAAAATAGTTCCTATAAAAAGAATGACTGTTACAATGAGAATTATACACTGGACAAATGTTTTTTCTATTGTAATAGCTGTTATAACTGGATTATATATAGCAAATCCTTACTATTCAGCTTTAATTGCAGAACCTGCAGCTTATAAATATGTTATGGCGTACAATAGATTTTTCCATTTTATAGCAGCCTTGCTTTTAGATATTGTTTCTATTGTGATATTTTACCTTTATTTTAGAAGTAACTTTGAAAGATATGCATATAAACTTATTCCCAACAGCCAAAATCTAGTTGAATTTAAAGAAGTTTTACTAAATCTTCTAACATTAAATAGAAGAAAAAAGTTTGATAGTTCTCACAGTGATAGTTTCAATGTTGTATGGTTTACCATACTTCATTTAATGCTAGTACTTATGTTATTTACAGGATTTCAAATGTATGTTGCTGGATTAGAAAGTGGATTATCTTCTATAGGCAAATGGTGGCCATGGTTGTTACATATAGCAACTGATTGGACACAATGGGTTTTTGGTGGTTTAGCTGGTGTTAGATGGGTTCATCACTTTACAATGTGGTTAATTTTATCATGGGTTATCTTCCATATATATTACCAAGTATGGAGAACTATCTTCTGGAAAGAAGGAGACATTGCTATAGTGTTTGGAGGCTATAAATTTAAGAGAATTAAAGAATAATTGTATCTACGACGGACCTTTAAAGGTCCGTTATTTCTTAAAAATTCAACGAGGTTAAAATGAAAGTATGTATACTCGGTGTTGGAAATATACTGTTTAAAGATGAAGGATTTGGTGTTTTTGTGGCAAAGTATATTGAGAATAATTTCAAATTTGATAAAGATATTGAGATTGTAGATGGAGGTACTGGTGGATTTAAGCTTATAGAGTATTTTCAGGATAATGATTACGTTATTTTAGTAGATGTTTTATCTATAAATGATAAACCTGGTTCAATTTATAAGATAGAAGGAGATAAACTAGCAGACATATCAAGCTATCACCAAACAGCACACGAAGTTGAAGTTTTACAGATGATAGATTTAGCAAAAATATCGGGGAAAAGTGCTGATGTTATTGTATTAGGCGTTGTACCAGAAGATATAACAAAAACAGAGATTGGATTAACTTCTACTTTAGAAGAAGTATTTTTACATGTAATAAACCATATTTTAAGTCATTTAAAATCCCTTGGTATTAATCCTATAAAAGTAAAAGATGAATCTTTAAAAGATATCATTATAAGAGAATTTGGACAGTATAATCAATATAGGAGATAAAGATGGATGAGATTCTAACATTAGAATTTAAAATACCTTACCATTCTTACAATGATATTTTTTTACCTTTAATAAAAAGAGTAGCAGATTCAACTAATGTAAATGGTTATGTAGAAAGAAAAGATAGAAGTATAGTAATTATTGCTCAAGGAAATGAAGATAATATTAAAGAGTTTTCCGATAAACTTGGGGAAAAACTACCATTTTCAATTTTTATGGAAGAATCACAGATAAGTTTAAAAGATAATGAAGAGATATATAAAGATTTTATTATAAAAAATGATCATTTGAATATACTTCCTTTAAACTTAGGACTTTGTCGAACTTGTAATTTGGAATTGTTTGATAAACAAAATAGACGTTATATGTATCCTTTTATCTCCTGCAATTATTGTGGGCCCAATTATAGTTTTGTATTTCACTATCCATACGAAAGAGAAAATACAATTTTTAGATATTTTGAACTTTGCGACAAATGTAAGGAAGAAAGTCAAAGTAAAGAATCTCTTAGATATAGATATCCTTTAATCTCATGTTATAACTGTTTTATACCTATAAAATATATAAAAGAAGAAATTACAGGTTTTAACAGTAATTTTGTTTTAAAAATATTTGATAAATTATCAGATGATGTTATAAATTGTGAAGAAGTTCTAATAAAAACACTAAATGGATTTAAAAAATTATCAAAGAGCTACATGAAAAATTCTACAGTAATTATAAATAATCCCACTAAAATAACAGAGTTTTTCTACTTATCAACCAAAGAGCTTAATCTTTTAGCTTCTATAGAAAAACCTACATTAAAAATTCAAGTTAGGCAAGAATTTAAAGAAACTCAGAACTACAAATTAAACTATGCATTAGTAAAATTTCCAGACGATCCAATACTATTAATCTTATCTTACTTTTTATCTGAAAAAGGTTTAGATTTTATTTATATTAAAGATTTTCACCAAATGTTAGAAAATAAATATATAGACTTTGATATCGATATACAAAACGTACAAAAAGACATAAAAATGTATACAGCCCAAAATAGATATATTATTTACAGTGGTGATAAAGGTATCATACCTTCTATTATAAAAACAGTTAAAGACATAAAAAAAGGGTTTATATATGGTAATTTTGGAGCAATAAGAATAGATAAAAATGAGTATCTGATTGACAGAAAAGATAAAATCTTAACTTTGAAAGAACATTTTCCAGATATTCCTTTACAAGAAAACAATAATGAACCTTATAAGTTAGCAACATACTCAGTAATTGCGGAAAATAATCTTTTTGATGAAAATTTAATCAGCATTTATTTATCTTATGATAAAGAATCTGTAATATCAGTAAAAAAAGGGAAGTTAAAGAATGTTATAACTATTTTACCTATTAAAAAGTATTTAAACATACAAAATACAATAAATAATATTTTTAAAGATATATCTAATTATTCAGAGAACTATACAAAACTTGTAGAAAAGTATAAAAAAATTTTTAATTTAAATTACAATCAAAATGAAACAGATAAAGTTCAATTAGGTTATGGAATAGGTGAAATTTTAGATACAATGGCAAATATACTTTTTATTGAAGATATTAAAAGTTTAGCTTTAGATTATAAATCTGGTAGAGCTTTAAAAGTTGATTTTGAACTACAACAGATAGATGATAATTTCTATATAAACTGGAAACCTGCATTAGCAAGTTTAATGGCTTATAAGTTAGCTGGAGATGGTTCAGATATCTTAGCTTTTTCTATAGTTGAAGGTTTTGCTGAATTTTTAGAAGAAACAGTAAATAAAATAGCTTCTAAGTTTTCTATAGAAAAAGTAATTCTTACAGGTGATTATCTTTCAAATACTGTCTTAACAGGAAGATTACTTAAACATTTAAACCGTTACGATATTTATATTAATAAGCTATTACCTACAGGTGATGAAAGTTTAGCTTTCGGGGGAATTTTTATTGATTAAAAGAGCAAAAATCAAACTTTCTGGAGCTGTGCAAGGTGTAGGCTTTAGACCTTTTGTTTACAATCTCGCATATAGGTATAATCTAAAAGGATATATAATAAATGATACAGAAGGTGTTTTAATAGAAGTAGAAGGAGAAGAAAACAATATAAAAGATTTTATTATCTCTCTTAACAAAGAAAAACCAAAACTTTCTCATATATTTTCCCAAAATATAGAATTTTTTGATGATATAAAATTCTATGAAATATTTGAAATAAAAGAGAGCAAATCTGGAGATAAAAAAGATGTTTTTATACTACCAGATATATCAACATGCGATGAATGTTTAAAGGAACTTTTTGATAAATCAAATAGAAGGTTTTTATATCCTTTTATAAATTGTACCAACTGTGGTCCAAGGTTTTCTATAATAAAATCCATTCCATACGATAGAACAAATACAACTATGTCAAAATTTCTTATGTGTGAAAAATGTATATTAGAGTATGAAAATCCATTGGATAGAAGATTCCATGCTCAACCAAATGCATGTCATAAATGTGGACCAGATGTTTTTTTATACAAAAACGATAAAACATTAATAGATAAATCTATAAATGCTATATACAAAACTGTTGAACTTCTTAATAAAGGAGAGATTTTAGCTTTAAAAGGTATTGGTGGTTTTCATCTTGTTTGTGATGCAACAAACAAAGAATCAGTTGTTAAATTAAGAGAAAAGAAAAAAAGATTCGAAAAACCATTTGCTGTAATGTTTAAAGATTTACAAACATTAGAATCCTTTGCAAATTTAACGGATTTTGAAAAAGTATTAGTTTTATCTCCAGAAAGACCTATTGTTTTAGTTGAAAAAAAAGAAGATAGTAAATTAGCAGAGAGTGTAGCTCCTTATATAAAAAAACTTGGAGTATTTCTGCCTTATTCACCACTTCATTATATTTTGCTAAATGTTGTTGATAAACCACTTGTTATGACATCTGCAAATCTATCAGATGAACCTATTGTTAAAGATAATGAAGAAGCTTTTGAAAAACTATCTAATTTCTGTGATTATATTTTTCTTCATAATAGAGATATTGAAAATAGAGTAGATGATTCTGTTGTTTTCAGTATAAAAAATAGAATGATTTTTGTGAGAAGGTCAAGAGGTTATGCTCCATTACCTATAAAACTTCCATATAAATTGGATAAGAATGTTTTAGCTGTTGGCGGACATCAAAAGGTTGTATTTGCTATAGCTTTTGATAACAAAGTTTTTTTATCTCAACATATTGGTGATTTAGAAACAATCTCTTCTCAAGAAAATTTTACAGATGCTGTTGAAAAATTTTTAAAACTTTATGATTTCAAACCAGATGTTGTAATTAGTGATTTACATCCAAAATACTTTACAACACAATGGGCCGAAAATTTTTCTGTTGAAAAAAACATAAAACATCTAAAAGTTCAACATCATTATGCCCATGCTTTATCTCTCATGGTAGATAATTACGTAGATAAAGAAAAAGAAATATTAGCAGTATGCTGGGATGGGACAGGTTTTGGAATAGATGGAAATATTTGGGGAGGAGAGTTTTTAATTTCTTCTTTTAAAGATTTTAAAAGAATATTCCATCTTGATTATTATAAACTGATCGGTGGAGAAAGAGCTGTAAAAGAACCACGAAGAGTAGCATTATCTTTACTCTTCCATATTTTTGGTGAAGACGCTTTAAATCTAAATTTATCTACATTAAATCATTTTCAAAAAAATGAATCAGAAACACTTTTCAAAATGTGGAAAAATGATTTACATTCACCTAAAACATCTTCTATTGGCAGACTGTTTGATGGGGTAGCATCTTTATTAGATATTTGCCATACAATATCATATGAAGGTCAAAGTGGTATGATTTTAGAGAAGTATTACAATAAATTAGAAAAAGGGTTTTATAGTTTTTCAATAGATAAAGATACTATCGATTTTAAACCTTTAGTTTTAGATATTATTAATGATAAATCAAACTTAGATATAAAAGTATCGAGATTTATAAATACTTTAGCTAAAATTATTATTGAAATAGGACAATCAGTTAATTTACCTATAGGATTAACAGGTGGTGTGTTTCAAAATAAAGCACTTTTAGAGAAAGTTTTAGAGTTATCTGAAAAAGAAAAGGTTAAAATTTTACTTCATAAAAATGTACCACCAAATGATGGTGGTTTAGCTTTAGGTCAAGTTGCTTATAGTTTGTTTAATTAGCTTTAAATTTATCTATAGTTTGAACTATCTTAGAGTTAGATATCAAAATATTTAAAACTTTATTTTTATTTTTTATATCAGATAGTATAAAGGTGATAAAAATAAAACCTACTATAGATAAAACACCACCGAGAATCCTATCACTAAGTTTTACATACTTTATTGAATAGAGATGTTTTTTTAAGATTTTTTCAACAATTATACTAAATCCTAAAACAATTAGAACAATAAATGTAAAGGAAAGAAAATCTAAAGCTAAAATATTTCCAGAAAAAAAATTTTTTAAAAAAATGCTAAATGGTTTATATAACAAATATCCTAAAAATACACCTATAAAAAAACCAGATAATCTTATAAAGATGTTAAAAAAGCCTCTATATACACCATTTATAAAAAGGTAAACGAAAAATAAAGCTAATACTAAATCAACCATCTTTAAGATAATTTATCTTTAACTATCTTACTTACAACAGACCCTTCAGCTCTTCCTTTTACTTTTTCCATTACAGCTTTCACAACTTTACCCATATCTTTAATAGAAGATGCTCCAATTTCTCTAATTGTATCCTCTACAATCTTTTGGAGCTCTTCTTCAGATAATTCTGGTGGTAAAAACTCTTTTACTATCTCAATTTCCTTTAACTCTTTGTCAGCTAAATCTTTTCTGCCAGCTTGCTCATATTGAGCGTATGCTTCTTTTCTTTGTTTTATATATTTTTGAAGAATTTGTATAATTTCATCATCAGATAGATCTTTTTTTGAATCTATTTGAATTTTTTTTATTTCAGAAATTAACATTCTTATAGTAGACAACCTATCTTTATCGCCGCTTTTCATAGCGGCTTTCATCTCTTCTTGAAGTTTAACGAAAAGATCAGCAGCCATATTATAAAAGACCCTTTTTCTTTAAAGCTTTAATAAGTCTTTTTCTTGCAGCTCTTTCTTTTCTTTTTCTTTTAACAGAAGGTTTTTCATAAAACTCTCTTCTTTTATACTCAGTTAGTATACCTTCTTTTTCAATGATCTTTTTAAACTTCTTTAATGCTTTTTCAAAATCACCTTCTACTATAACTGTTGCCATTAAACTTCATACCTCCTAAAATTTAATTTCGTTTACCATTTTACCATTTTTTACAGTAAAATTGCAACAACAAATTATAAATGTTATAATTTCATTTTAAAAAATTGGAGGATAGGAAATGGCTATTGTTTATTTTGAAGGTAAATTTGTACCTGAAGAAGAAGCTAAAATTAGTATAAAAACAAATTCATTTCACTATGGAACAGCAGTTTTTGAAGGAATTAGAGCTTATTATAATTCAGAAAACGATACAATGTATGGTTTATTTTTCAAGGAACACTATGAAAGACTTTTTAAAAATATGAAAATACTTAACATGTCCATCGATGAAACAGTAGAGCAACTTTTAGATATTACTGCTCAGTTGATAAAATTAAACAATCATAAAGAAGATGTATATATTAGGCCTATTGTTTACTTCTCAGATCTTGCTATAGGACCAAAATTATTAGGTTATACAGCAAAGATAGCTATATATACATTACCTCTTGGAGATTACATTGACACAGATAAAGGTATTAAAGCAAAAGTTTCTTCCTGGACAAGATTAAATGATAACATGATTCCACCAAGATTAAAAGTTACTGGTGCTTATGTAAACAGTGCAATGGCAAAAACGGAAGCTCTTTTAGCTGGTGCTGAAGAGGCTATAGTCTTAAATAAAAATGGTTATGTCTCGGAAGGTAGTGCTGAAAACATCTTTATAATTAGAAATGAAAAACTTATAACACCACCAGTTAGTGATGACATTCTCGAAGGCATAACAAGAAATGCTGTTATGGAAATAGCAAAAGATTTAAGCATACCAGTAATAGAAAGAAGTATCGCAAGAACGGAACTTTACGTAGCAGATGAGGTATTTTTCTGTGGAACAGGAGCTCAAATTTCTCCTGTTATAGAAATAGACGGGAGAACCATAGGAGATGGCAAAGTAGGAAAGATAACAAAGAAAATAAAAGATATTTATTTTGATGCTGTAAGAGGAAAGTTAGAAAGATACAATCATTGGATTATACCAATAAAATAAGGTGAACTTAAAAGATTTAAAGAAAGATTTAAAAATATATGATAGCATTGATTTTAAACCTTTTGACAACAATTTACTATATTTTGATGTAGGTTACGGCGAAAAATTCCTTATTATATATCTAGATTTGAAGAACTTAAACACATTAAGAGATTTTTCATCTTACCAAGTTTTTAAAGAAATTTTTAAAAGATTTATTGATATCTCTAATCCTGTAGGATTTAGAACAAGATTTATGATTTCTTTAAATCAAGATATATTGAGTTTAGAGAAACATATAATCGAACTATTAGGGAAAAAAAGAATTTTAGATATAATTATCTTAGATAGTGTAGGTGTTGGTAATGAAAAAATAGTAGCTAATTATTTAAATGATTATAAAGTTAAGAAAATAAAAAGAATAATAGAGAATTTTGGGTTAGATATAGATTTAATAATAGATAAAGAATTGTTGTTAGATGATATTGATATAGATTGTTTTATTATAAAATCTTTCCCAAATACTTTTTTAAAAAAACTTGATAAAACATTTTACGATGAAAGGTTAAGAGATAAGTCAGTTTTTTCAATAACAACGATATTAAAAAAATTATATTAAAGGTAAGGAATGAACCAAATTACAAACTCAGAATATGCATTACGATTGATTATTGTTGTATCAATTTTAGTTTATATAAATTTTTATAATTTTGATTATAAGATACCTCTAAGTATCCTTGCTGTATCTTATTTTATTGGATCATTAATCCTTTATCCTTTAAGTCGAGGAAATTTTTTAAAGCATTTTCTCTATATTATTGATGTATCTATAATAACTTACTTTACTTATACAACAGGTAGCACTTACTTTTCTTTATTTTGGATTCCTTTTCTTTTTTATATGAAAAATATCTATGATGTTATTTTATTTAGTATCTATACATTTATTATTTTCGGAATATCATTATATCTATCAGGTTTTAGTGATTTTACAGTTATCTTTTTACTTTTCTCATTTATCGTAGTTTTAGTGAAAGATTATTTTGAAACTCAATACTTTAAGAAAAGAATATCTTATTATAATAATATTGCAAAGGAGATTTATCTTGAAAATCTAAAATGTAATGACAAATCTATGTTTTATAAAAGATTTTATAATATTTACAACGCCATTTCTTTATTTAAGAATAGGAAATTAGAAGATTCAAGATTTGTGAATACTTTATTTGAAAACCTTAATGCTGATAGCATTATCCTTTACGATAAGGTAACAAATAACTTTTTTACAAAAAGTCTATCTAAAATCCAATTAAAAAATATAGATGTTAAACTATTTGAAGACAAAATTTATGTAGGTGAATATTTTAATAGAGAATTAGGTTTTAAATATATAATAAGTAAACACTTTGACAATCATATTTTACTTATTCTTTATAAAAATACTATTTTAGATGAGGAAGAAATTTTAAAAATTATAGCTTAATCAATTTGTCTCTTATGTATTCAACGATTAATTTTATTTTCCTGTCTTTTTGAGATAACTCTTCTATTTTATTTATTGCACTGATTACAGTTGAGTGGTTTTTCTTTTTAAAATGTTTTGAAATAGATGATAAAGATTCATCAGTAAGTTTTTTTGACAAGTACATAGCTATCTGTCTTGCTAAAACAATTTTATTACTTTTTGTACTGCCAAGCATATCTTTTATATCTATACTAAAGTAATTACAAACCTCTTTTTGTATTTTTTCAACTGTTAATGGCTCAATATTATTAATTTCAAAAAGATCTTTCAAAATATTTCTTGCTATTTCAAATGTTATCTCTCTTCCCATAATTTCAGTGTACGCTTTTAATCTTTTTATTGAACCTTCAAGCTCCCTAACACTAGTATTTACAGTTTTTGCAAGAAACAAAACTACATCTTTTGGAAGCTCTACATTTAACTCTTTCATCTTTTTCAAGGTAATATTTACTTTTGTTTCTAAATCTGGTTTTGTAATTTCAACAATTAATCCGCTGCTAAACCTACTTATTAACCTTTTTTCTATTCCGTTTAATTTTGAAGGTGGTTGATCTGAAGATAAAATTATCTGTTTACCTAAATTATGTAATACATTGAATATGTGATAAAACTCTATTTGGGTTCTTTCCTTTCCGATTAAAAACTGAATATCATCTATAAGTAATAAATCCACTTCTCTATATTTTTTCCTAAATTCTAAAATCATACCTTTTTGAATGTAAGAAAATAACTCCGATGCAAAGGTATCTGCTGTTGTATAAATTATTTTTACATGTGGATTTTTAGCTAAAAGATAGTACGCTGTTGCGTGTAAAAGATGCGTTTTCCCTAAACCTACATCACCATAAATAAATACGGGATTAAAAATTTTACCTAAATTATCAGCAGCTGACATGCAAGAACTGTATGCAATTTTATTATGATTTCCTACTATAAGATTATCAAATGTAAATTTTGGATTTAAAGATAAGTATTGATAAAAGTCATTATCATCAATATATTTATCAACGTTTTTCTGTTTATTTTTCTTTTTATCTGTTTTTAAGGATAAAACATGGACCTTTACTTGTTTTCCAATAATTTTACTTGCAGAAGAAAGAATTTGATCTAAAACCTCCGTTTCTATCCAATTTTTAAAAATATTATCAGGTGTATAGATGTATAGGTTACCTTCATTGTAATGAATCTCTTCCAGTGACTTTAAAATAGTATAAGAAGGAGTATCTATATTTGGTTTAATATCTGAGAGGATAGAATGCCAGATTTTGGTTTCATTAATACTGACCTTTTTTACATTGTCAGTACTATTTTTTTCTAAACCCATTATCCTCTCCTTTTTTATTTTAAGGGGGTATCATTATAAATTTTTATAGGGCATTTTTATAAAAAAAATTTATTTGACTTTTATTCTTTTTATGATAAAATTATATAAAAACAAATTAAATATTAATTTATCAAATACTTAGTATCAAAATTAAACTATTAAAAAGATATAAAAATTAAGTATTATCAGTAATTTGAAAAACTATTTAAGTTTTTGATGTTAAATAATTTTTAATTCTTTATATTTAAAATATTTGCAAATATTCAGTTTTTTGAAAACAACATTTAGCAAATGAATATAATTTTCATCTAAAACCTGCATGAATAAAATCATAAAATGGTTGAATTGCCTAACAGTTGAAAAAATAATTTAATCTAAACTGTTTTAAATATTTTTAAAAAATAGTCAAATAAAAAAGTTTCATGTTGTAAATGATGTTAATAAATTTTTCCAAAATATCTTATACTTTTATTTCTTCAATAGCCAATATACAGAATAGATAGATCTTATTTAGAAGTGAGAAAAAGTTTGAATTTTTCAATTTTATTTGTAATTTTTTAAGATATATTTTTTTAATTCTTCTCTTTTTTCAGTAATTGCAAAAGCTTCTTGAACTGTAGAACCTTTTTTTAGTAATATTTTTGCCCCTGTTTCTGTATCATATTGGTAAGTTATTATTTTATTTCCTTTTTGGGCTTTGGGACTTGTGTATATTCTACCAGGAATTATTGATTTAGCTAGGCCCTTTTCTACAAGGGCCTGAAGATCTTTTTCAAAGTCTTCAATTATACTGTGTTCTCTTTTTATACCTTTTTTTCTATATTTCATAGTTTAAAAAGGTTTATCTGGAACGTTTTCCCAATCTTTTAAAAATCTTTGTAATCCTATATCTGTTAGTGGATGTTTTGCAAGTTGAGAGATAACACTGTAAGGTATTGTAGCTATGTCTGCACCTATAATTGCAGATTCGATTACATGAATAGGATTTCTTACGGATGCTACTATAATCTCTGTTTTAAATTTATAGTTATCTTTTATAGTTTTTATCTGTTTAATTAAATCCATTCCTGTATGACTAATATCGTCTAATCTTCCAACAAATGGTGAGATATAGGAAGCTCCTAATTTCATAGCTAATAACGCCTGTGCAGGTGAAAATACAAGTGTTACATTTGTTTTTATACCCTTTGATTCAAAATGGTTAACAGCTTTTAAACCTTCTACTGTCATTGGAATCTTTATAACTACATTACTACCTAAGCTTGCTAATTTCTCTCCTTCCTTTATCATACCTTCTGAATCAGTACTTGCAACTTCTAAGCTTACTGGTTTATCTGGAATCTCTTCTAAGATTTCTTTAACAACATCTAAAAATGGTTTTTTTGTTTTTGATATTAAAGTAGGGTTTGTTGTAACACCATCTAAAAAGTGCATAGTTTTAGCTTGTCTGATTTCATTAATATCAGCTGTGTCAATGAAAAATTTCATTTAGTTACCTCCTTTATAGTAATTGTAAAATCGTGTATTCATCCAATTTAAATCAAACCATTCAATAGGATTTACCTCTATTCCATCTACTAAAATTCCAAAATGTAAATGATCTCCTACAGCTAATCCTGTTGTTCCTGTTTTTCCAATATACTGACCTTTTTTAACTACATCGCCATTTTTTACAGCTATCTCACTTAAATGAGAATAAAGTGAATAAACACATAATCCATGATCAATTATTATAGAATTTCCATATATCCCTAAAAATCCAGTAAAAACAACTTTCCCATTGTTTGAAGCTTTTACTTCTGCATTTTTTATAGATGCAAAATCAAAACCTTTGTGGTATGCATCAGCTCCTTCAATTATATTCCCGTTGTATCTATATTTTCTATAATCTGCAAATCCTCCTAACTTAGCAGAATTTTCAAGATATTCAAATTTTCCTTCAAACATAGGATTAGGATTTTTGCATTCACTGGTTATTTTGTGTATTGTATCTTCGTTTCTTTTTCTAATCTCAATATTTACATATTTAAAAAGCTCTACTTTGTCTAAAATATTTTTATCTGATAAAGGTCTAACTTTTGTTTCTATAAAATTATCATCTATATTCAAAATAGATTTTGAGTAATTTACTCTTTTAAAAGTATAATATATTGAATTTGTAGATTTATTATTTGCATAATCATAAGCTTCTAAAACTATAGGTTTTGTTTCTTCATAAAAGTAAGGTAAACTAAATGGACATACATAGCTGTCTTTTAGTTTTATACATTTAAATTTAAAATCTTCGACTTTAACATATATATTTTTTAAATTTTCAGAAGATTTTACAAATGCAAATCCTGTTTCACCATTGATTATGTTTTGTGTACTACTTACAATAGATATTGTTGGTGGTGTGTAATCTATATTCGTTTGAGATTCTACTATATTTGTTCTTTTAATAATTGCGTTGTTAGAAACTTCAATATGCAGTAATGCCTTTCCTTCTAATAAACCAGATTTTCTTGTATTAAAAGATATATTTAATCTTTTTTCTTTAAGACCGTTTAAATTCTCTTTATATATCTCAACTCTATTATTGTTTTGAGAAATCCAAACATTAATATTACTTAATCCAGATTTTCCACTTTTTATATCTAAAATAATGTTTGCATTTTCTCCAAGATAGTCAGGTTTTTCTACAAATTCTATCTTTGGCTTGGAAAAATCCAACTTACCTGTAAAAAATAGTACAAATACAACAGTTACTAATAATGTAATAAATAAAACAACTTTTTTCATCTAAACACCCTCATTAATTTGCCTCGATAAGAAAGATTTTCTTGCCATATAGCGATTATAAGCATCTATATAAGCTTTTACACTTGCTTCAATAATATCAGTAGATGTTCCTTTTCCGGAAGCTATATACTCAGAATCATCAAATTTAACGATCACCCTAACTTCTCCCATTGCATCTTTGCCTGAACTTAATGACCTTATAGAGTAATCCATTAATTTACCTTTAACATCTAAAGCTCTCTCTATAGCATTGATTACGCTATCTATTGGACCATCACCACAAGCCGTAGATACTATTTCTTTTCCATCTTTTTCTATTTTTATTGTTGCAGAAGGTATTACGTTATCTCCACTTAAAACATGGAAGTATTTTACCTTTACTTCATTTTCAAACTCAGAGAACTCCTCTAAAATTAAAGCCTCAATATCTTCATCAAATACTTCTTTCTTTTTATCTGCAAGTCTTTTAAACTTTTGGAATAAAATATCTATTTCTTGTTCTGACAAGGTGGTATATCCCAATTCTTCTAACCTTGCTTTAAATGCATGTCTTCCTGAGTGTTTACCAAGTACTATTTTAGATTTTGGGATGCCTACATCTTCTGCTCTCATTATTTCATAAGTTTCTCTATGAGCTAAAATTCCATGTTGATGTATACCTGCTTCATGAGCAAATGCATTATCTCCTACTATAGCTTTGTTAGGTTGTACAAAACTTCCAGTTATTCTACATAATAATCTGCTTGTTTTATATATCTCTTTTGTGTTTACTGTAGTATAAACATCTTTAAAATAGTCATGTCTAACCTTTATTGCCATTACTACTTCTTCAACCGCTGCATTACCTGCCCTTTCACCAATTCCGTTAACAGTGGCATGAACTTGTCTTGCACCATTTTTTACAGCAGCTAGTGAGTTTGCTACAGCTAAACCTAAATCATTATGACAGTGAACACTAATTACAGCTTTATCTATATTTGGTACATTATTTTTTATATCAGCTATTAATTTTCCAAACTCTTCAGGTATTGCATAACCTACTGTATCTGGAACGTTTATTGTTTTAGCTCCAGCTGCTATAACGGCTTCAAAAACTTTATATAAAAATTCTCTTTCCGATCTAAAAGCATCTTCTGCAGAAAATTCTACGTCATCAGTAAATTTTAAAGCGTATTTTATAGCTTTAACAGCTCTTTCTAAAACTTCCTCAGGCTTCATTCTTAGTTTATATTGCATATGTATTGGAGATGTAGCAATAAATGTGTGTATTCTTCTATTTTCAGTGTAAGATAAAGCTTCTCCTGCTTTTTCTATATCTGATTCTAAAGCCCTTGCAAGAGAACAAACTTTAGCATTTTTTACTTCCTGAGACACTCTTTTAACAGCTTCAAAATCTCCTTCAGACGCAGCAGCAAAACCAGCTTCTATTATATCTACACCAAGTTTTTCTAACTGTAATGCCATTTTTACTTTCTCATCAACAGTCATTGAAAAACCAGGTGCCTGCTCACCATCTCTTAAAGTTGTATCAAATATGATTAATTTTTCCATTTTTAATCCTCCAAAATACATTAAATAAATAGTAAAATATGATATCATAGATAAATATCAAGTTGTTTTAAATTTTAAATTGATTTATATTTAATGTGTGTTAAAATTAGATATCAAATTTAAGGAGTAGAAAGATGGCTAAAGCTATACCAAATTTTCAACTTTTAAATGCTGAAAATAAATTAGTAAGTTTCGATGATTTTTTAAACAATGGTAAACCTATCTTTATATATGTGTATCCTACAGATGAGAAATTTAAATGTAATAGGTCAGAATGCCCATTTAAAGAGAATTTAGAAAAGATTGAAAAGAAAGGTGTTATAGTTATCGGTATTAGCCAGGATCCTGTTGAAGTACATAGAAAGTTTAAAGAAGATTTTAATATTAATTTTGAGTTACTTTCAGATCCAACATTAAATACCATCAAAGCTTTAGGAGCATTTGAAAAAGTTGATATTAACGGAATACCTAAATAAAAAATAATAAGAACTGGTATATTAGTAGATGAAAAAGGATATGTAATAAAAGTTTGGAAACCAGAAAAAATTGAAGAAAATATAGATGAAATTTTAGCTGAAATAGATAAATTGTTAAAGTAAACTTTTTTATTAGGAGGTATATTATGGGTTCAATAGGATTACCAGAACTTTTATTAATATTTGGTGTTATTTTGTTATTCTTTGGAGCTAAGAAACTGCCAGAAATTGGAAAAGGACTTGGAGAAGGAATAAGAAGTTTCAAATCAGCCTTTTCTGGCGAAGATGAGAAAAAAGAAGAAAAAACTGTTATTTCTAAACCAAAAGAAATAGAAGCAGAAGTTATTAAAAAAGAACACGTAGAAAAAACTTAATATTTATCTTTAAAATAAGAAGCTTAGATAATTTTAAATTTTTTAAGGAGGTATGTTATGGGTTTAATAGAATTACCAAAACTTCTTGTTATATTTGTAATAATACTATTAATATTTGGAGCTAAAAAACTGCCAGAAATTGGAAAAGGACTTGGAGAAGGA
This sequence comes from uncultured Aquificales bacterium, assembly GCA_964648745.1. Classification (GTDB taxonomy): domain Bacteria; phylum Aquificota; class Aquificia; order Aquificales; family Hydrogenothermaceae; genus Sulfurihydrogenibium. The sequence goes on along the minus strand of CAZYKX010000007.1, from coordinate 542 downwards.
ATAAGAAGTTTCAAATCAGCCTTTTCTGGCGAAGATGAGAAAAAAGAAGAAAAAACTGTTATTTCTAAACCAAAAGAAATAGAAGCAGAAGTTATTAAAAAAGAACACGTAGAAAAAACTTAATTCCTTATCTTTAAAAGATTATTCTCCTTCGGCCATCTCTTCAACTGTGGGTGTACAAGCTTCTATATATCCACAGTTAGGACAAACATAACATTCTCTTTTATTTTTATTTTCATCTAAGATTTCTTTACCGATAGCAATCCACCCACAATTATCACACCTTTTAGTATTGAGCAAAAGCTCACCATCTATATATTCAAAATTTTTTCCATTCCAGTATTAGTTACAAGTATTTAGTTAAATAGCTATGTATAGCTATAAATAGCCATTTAAAGACGAATGTACTTGACTTTTTAGATAAAAAGAGTTATAATATAAATATCCTTAAGAGAAGTTCTCTTAAGGAGATAAAGATCTCCACACTAAAAAAAGAAAGTCCTTCAGATATTGGTAAAACAGTATCTGGAGAGATATACAGG
>CAZYKX010000006.1:0-75389 GCA_964648745.1 uncultured Aquificales bacterium | reverse complement strand
AATACATCATTTTCCTCTTTTTTACCTATAGAAACTCTTATACAATTTTCAAGTTTTGGAAGATGTGACATATTTCTTGTTAAAACACCTTTTTCTATAAGTTTTTTATGTAGTAAATTACCATCTTCTACTTTCATTAAGAAAAAGTTTGCATCTGAAGGGTATACTTTTATTTTATCTATTTTTGATATTTCTTTTACAACTCTTTCTCTCTCTTCTTTCACTGTTGTTATTTGGTATCTAATCTCATCTAATCCTTCTGTTAGGACGACATTAGCTATTACCTGTGTAGGATAGGTTATATTAAAAGGTAAACGGGCTTTATTAATCTCCTGAGCTATCTCTTTTTTTGCTATCAAATACCCAAGTCTAATAGAAGCAAGTCCAATTTTTGACATTGTTCTTAAAACTACAACGTTATCATACTCTAATGCTTCTTTTATAAAACTGTCTTTATCTGAAAAATGTATATAAGCTTCATCAATAACTGTAAATACACCACTTTTTATTTTATATAAAATCAAATCTCTATCAAAACTATTTCCAGTAGGATTGTTTGGAGAAGCAAAAAAAACAATATCAGGGTTTTTTGATAGTGCTTTATCTATTTCTTCTTTTGTTAACTGAAAGTTTTCATCTAAAAAAAATTCTACTTTTGGTCTTCCAACAACATCAGAAGATACTTGATACATTGGAAAAGTAGGTACTGGGTATGCCACTGGATTTTTAATATTACCAACAACAGTTATCAATAGATGAATAATTTCATCAGAACCATTTCCAAGAACTAAATTTTCAGGAGATATTTTTACACCTTCCAACTCGTATATGAAACTAGATATAGATTCTTTTAACTGTGTTTGATGTGGATCTGGATACCTTTGAAACTCAATTTTAGCAAGCTCTTTTAATATCTTTTCTTTAAGTTCTTTTGAAAGGTCAAAAGGACTTTCATTTGAAGATAGTTTTACTTTACAAGGTGTAGTTTCTGTTTTATAAGCTTTTAGATTTTTTAATCTTTCTAAGTATCTCATTTACACTCCTGCAGCTTGTTTTTTAGTTTTTCCTTTTAATATTTTTTCAACTTCCAGTATTAAAGGTGCAGCTACATATATTGATGAATATGTACCAAAAACTATTCCAATCAGTAAAGCTAAAGCAAAATTCTGAAGTGATTCTCCACCAAAAAAGTATAATGCAAATACAGAAAATAAAGCTGTACCTGATGTTATTACCGTTCTTGCCAAGTTTTCATTTATACTTCTATTGATTAAGCTTTCAATATTTTTTCTTCCACGAACCTTAATATTTTCTCTAATTCTATCAAAAATGATGATAGTATCATTTAAAGAATATCCAAGAACCGTCAAAATTGCCGCTACAACTGTTAAATCTATTTCCTTATCAAGCAATGAGAAAATTCCAAAAGTTATAATTGCATCGTGAAAAAGGGGAATAATTGCAGCAAGGGCAAAAATAGGTTCGTACCTATAACCAACAAATAGTAGTATACCAACCATAACCATAATCATTGAATAAACACTTGCTTTTGCCATCTCACTTCCAATAAGTGCATCAATAAACTCAACTTTCCTTATTTCGTACTGATATTTTCCATCAAAAGCTTTTTTAACTTTTTCCAAAACAGTAGAAGAGCTTCCTTTTTTTACTGGAACTCTTATCTCAACTTCATCTTTATTTGTTCCTACTTCTTGAATTAATGCATCATCTAAACCTACTTCTTTAAGTGCTAATCTAATTTGAGATACTTTAATTTGCTGGTTAAACTTTACTTGTATAGATGTCCCACCGGTAAAATCAAGCCCAAGATTAAATCCTTTTGTAAAAAAAAGACCTAAACTCAAGATTAGCAAGCTAATTGAAAGTAAATAACCAAACTTTCTTATTTTTAGAAAATCAATATTTGGCGGTTCTACAAAGAGATTTCTCATTTCATTCTCCTAAATTGCATATTTAAAGTATTTTTTACCACCAAGTATTAAATCTAACATCATCTTAGTTAGAAATACTGCTGTAAATAGGTTTATAAATGTACCTATCGATAATGTTGCGGCAAAACCTTTTAAAGGTGCATTACCAAACTCTAAAAGTGCTATTGCTGCTATTATCACTGTTATATGAGAGTCAAAAACAGCATTAAAACCTCTTTTAAAGCCTTCTTCTATAGCTACTCTCAACGTTTTCCCATTTTTTAACTCTTCTTTTATTCTTTCAAAGATTACAACGTTACCATCTACACCCATACCAATATTTAAAATAATACCTGCTATACCAGGTAAAGTTAACGTAATATCAAAAACTAACATTGTTACCCATAGTAAAAGCAAATTAAATACTAACGCTATTACAGAGATAAATCCAGCAACAGCATATCTTAGTATCATAAATAGACCAACTAAAACAAAAGAAACTATTCCAGCTGTTAATGTTTTATTTATTGATTCTTTACCAAGGGTAGGACCTATTACTGTTTCTTCAACTATATCAACAGGTGCAGGTAAAGCTCCAGCTCGTAATACTACTGCTAAATCATTTGCTTCTTCTGTTGTAAATCTACCAGTTATCTGCCCTGAACCACTAATTCTTGATCTTATAACAGGTGCAGACATAACCTTTCCATCAAGGACTATAGCAAGCCTTTTACCTATCATTTTTTGAGTTGCTTCACCAAATATTTTAGATCCTTCAGGTGTAAGTTCAAAGTTTACAGCAGGATTTCCAGATTGGTCTGTTGAAACTCTTGCATCTTTTAACATTGCTCCTGTTATAACTGGTTGTTTCTTAACTAAAAACCATTCTTTTATTTTTTGACCATTTACAATCTCTTCTTGTCCCTCTAAAATTTCCAAGTCCTCAGGTAAACCGTTTGGATAGTCTTTTAATAGTTCCTCTTTTGATAGAGAAGAATTTACAACTTCCTTTAATTCAAGTTGCGCAGTTTTACCTATTATTGATTTTGCTCTATTTAAATCTATTACTCCTGGTATCTCAACTAATACTCTATCTTTACCTTTTTGTGCTATATTTGCTGATAATGTACCAAATTGGTCAATTCTGTTTCTTAAAGTTTCAACTGCCTGTTTCATTGTTTGGGTTTTAATTCTGTTTAGTTCCAAATCTGAAAACTTAACTACTAAATTTCCTTCTTTTTCTTCAACAACTATCTGAGGAAACTCTTTTTTCAAGATCTGAGAAGCATTACTTGTTTTTGTTGGATCGAGTAAAGATATTAGCAGTATTTGATTTTCTACTTTATAACTTAAAACTTCTATATTATTTTCTTTAAATGTTTTTTCTATATCTTTTGCTAAATGTAAATACTGGTCATTTATAACTTTATCTATATCTACTTTTAAAGTAATACTTACACCACCTTGTATATCTAAACCTAACTTTGGTTGTTTAGTGAACATTGTATAAATTGAGCCTACAAGTAAAAGAAAAACAATAATTAGTTTTATTTTTACATCAATTTTCAAATTGTTAACTCCTTACAATTTAATTTAAAATAATATTTTATCATTTTTGTAAAATTTCCTTTGGTGTTATAATTATTATTGTTATTACAATTTTAGCCTTGTAAATTTATGGAGGTTCTAACAGTGAACAATGAAGCTCATGAGAAATTATCTACTGGTAATGTCTTAAAAGCAATAGGTACTGTTTTTGGAGATATTGGTACAAGCCCATTGTATACATTTGCAGCAATAATTGCTTTTACAAAACCAAACCAAAATGAAATTATTGGTATTACTTCATTGATTATTTGGGCACTTATCCTTTTACCAACTATCCAGTATGCATGGTTTGCTATGAATTTAAGTATAAGAGGTGAAGGTAGTATTATAGTTTTAGGTGAGATTGCAAAATCTATAACAAAAAATGAATATTTAAAAAAACTTCATAAGGCATTGGTAATTGTTGGAATTGGTTTTTTACTTGGGGATGGCATCATAACACCAGCTATTACAATTTTAAGCTCAGTCGAAGGATTAAGATTAATAGAAGGACTAAATGATTTAAAACAGGAAGAAGTATTAGTTATAGCTTTGATCATAACTATAATGCTTTTTGCACTTCAAAAGTTTGGTACTGGGAAAATAGGTCTTACATTTGGTCCAATAATGACAATCTATTTTCTATCTATTTCTCTCATTGGATTATACTACATAACTAATAACCCTTCTGTGTTAATAGCTTTTAATCCACTAGAAGCGATTAATTTCATTTTAAACCATCCTGTTGCTTCATTTCTCGCTTTATCAGGTATCATTTTAGCAGTAACTGGTGGAGAAGCTATGTATGCAGATATGGGACATATTGGGAAAAAAGCCATTAGGGTAGCTTGGATATTTGTATTCTTAGGAGTAGTATCTTCTTATTTAGGTCAAGCATCCTTAATTTTAAACAATCTTAATGAAAAAAATCCTTTCTTTGATGCTGCAAATGCTTTACTTGGTAATACATTTTACATACCATTTTTAATTTTGGTAACAATGGCAGGTATAATTGCTTCTCAAGCTCTTATTAGTGGAGTATTTTCACTTATTTTCCAATCAATAAACGCAAGATTGGTACCATTATTAAGAGTTGTACATACATCTACAGAATTAAGTTCGCAGATATACATACCTGTTGTTAATTTCTTTTTATTTCTAGGTGTTTTAATTATGTATTTTATATTTAGAGAATCTGAAAAAATGGCATCTGCTTATGGGTTTGCTGTAAATATAGATATGGTTATTACAAGTCTCTTTTTAATTTATATTTATTATAAACTTAAAAAACCATTCTTTTTTGCAGGAAGTATATTTTTGTTTATGATTGATTTAACATTTTTAGCATCAAACACATTGAAAATACCTCATGGTGCATTCTGGCCTATTTTGTTTGCAATTCCACCAATAGCAGTAATCACACTTTATAATTTAGGTCAAAACAGAATCACAAAATATGGAAAATTTATGGATTTAAATAAATTCATTGAGAACTTTTCAAAAATTTACCCTAATAAATGTAAAATAAAAGGTTGTGCTGTGTTTTTAGTGAGAAATCCTGAAAGAGTTCCACCTTATATTGTTGAAACAATGATAAAACATGGTATCGTTTATGAAGATAATATTTTTCTATCTTTACAAAAGATAGATCAACCTTTTGGTATCAAAAGTTATTTTGCTAAAGATTTATGTGAAGGAATAAAGTATGCAGTAATTGAGTATGGTTATCAAGAAATAGTAAATGTAGAAAATGAGTTGAGAAATCTTGATATTAATGAAAGGGTTGTTTTCTATGGAGTTGATAATGTATATTCTGAAAATTTAATCTGGAAACTATTTGGTTTAATAAAAAGAATCTTCTCTAACTTTGCAGAATTTTATAAACTACCACCTCAAAAGGTTCATGGAGTTGTTGTTAGGATTGAGATATGAAAAATAAAAATCTTCTTTTAGGTGTCTGTGGTTCAATAGCAAGTTATAAAGCTTGTGATATTGTTAGGCATTTTCAAAAGAAAGGTTTTAATGTTAAGGTATGTCTTACTCCTGAGGCAGAACATTTTATAGGAAAATTAACCTTTCAAGCTTTAACGAATGATGAAGTATTTTCAAGCTGGAAAGATGGTAAAACAGGTTTAGAACATATATATTTAGCTAGATGGGCTGATGTATTTTTAATAGCTCCAGCAACAGCAAACACAATAGCAAAATTAAGGTTTGGTATAGCTGATAATTTTTTAACATCTACAGCTTTAGCTTATGATAAACCACTTGTTATAGCTCCAGCAATGAACACAAAAATGCTTGAGAATCCAGCAACTATAGAAAATATAAAAGTATTAAAAGAAAGAGGTAATATATTTGTATCTCCCTGTGAAGGTATTTTAGCATGTGGAGAAGAGGGCTTAGGAAAACTTGCAGAGATAGATGATATAGAATTAGCTGTAAAGTATGCTTTTTATACAAAAGATTTAAAAGGAAAAAAAGTTCTTATAACAGCAGGAGGAACACGAGAATTTTTTGATCCTATTAGATTTATATCTAATGCATCCTCAGGTCAGATGGGATACAGTTTAGCTAAAGAATGCTATGGATTTGGTGCTGATGTATTTGTTGTATCTGCTCCAACATGCTTAAAACTACCATCTCAAATAAAAAAAATAGATGTAATTTCTGCTCAAGATATGTTTAACGTAATAAAAGACATATACAGAGAATTTGATATTATTATTATGAATGCTGCTGTATCAGACTTTAAACCATCTTCTTACAGTAAAGAAAAGTTGAAGAAGAATAAAGAAAATCCAGTTGTAGAACTTTCCCCAAATCCAGATATACTTAAATTTTTAGGTAAAAATAAGAATAAAAATCAGATACTTGTTGGTTTTGCAGCAGAAAGTGAAAATATAATAGAGAATGCTACTGAAAAACTTATTAGGAAAAATCTTGATGTTATTGTAGCTAATCCTGTTAAAGTATTTAATAAGGATATCTATGAAGGTGTTATAATTTTTAAAAATGGCATTAAAAAAGAGATAAAAACTGAAAATAAAGAAGATGCAGCTTTTGAAATTGTAAAAAATATCATTAATTTAACTAAAATGTTATAACTCTTCATTTTTTACTTGTACTTGAATATTTTCCTCGTTTGAGATAGTGTTATTGTTTTTGTTATTAACATTATTTTTGGAAGAATCATTAACTTTTAAAATATTGTTTTTTATTAAAGAAGCATAAAGTTTTATACCTTTTTGATTTAAATGTACCTTATCCTTCACAAAAACCTCATCTTTATTATAACTGTAAGAATACCAATCTATAATCTTTACATTCGGATACTCTTTTGCTATTTCACGGTATAAATTATTTACTTCATTTTGCCATGGTCTTGGAACTTTAACAGTAATAAAATAGATTTCTTTATCTTTTAACTTCTCAATTAAATCAATAACATCACTTTTTCTAACATAACCATTATTACCAAGAGCTATCACTATTTTTTTATAACTTTTTAATTTCCCTTCATCTATAAGAGAAAAAATTTCTTTAAATTGTCTTCCTACCTTCGCATCTATATAGGAATTAGGTAGATAATTCTTTAGATATTTTGAAGCACTTAGTAAAACAGAATCCCCTACTAAAAATGTGTCTCTATCCATGTTTCCTTCTGAAATTTGATCTGTATCAAAATTTATAGTGTAATCATCATTTTTAGTTTTCTCATTTATTTTTTCTTCTACTTCTTTTTTATCTTGTACAACTTCAACTTTTTTTGAAACCAATTCATTTTTACTATCATACGACACTAAAATAGCGCTTTCTTTTTGTTGAGAATTTTCAGATATATTTTTATTATCATTTGAAACATTATACAGATTAAATAAATAACCTATAAATATACCAATAAATATAGAACTTAAAGAAAGATTTGTTATCAATTTCAGATTTAGTAGATATTTAAAATCTAGCTTTCTAAATGTTTCTTCTACAAGATGATGATTTACATGTGATATTAGTAGGCTTAATATAACTCCTACAGCTACAATTTTGAAATTAGAAGTGTTAAACAGTTTATAAATAAATGCAAATATTGGATAGTGCCATAGATAAATTGAATAGCTTCTCTTTCCTAAAATGCTTAATAAAGAAATAGAGTTATTTAAATAATCAGATTTAATAATAGAAAATATTAAAATAGTTGATACAAGAGAGACAAACATAAAACCAAAAGAGTACATATAATCATCATAGTTGTTAAGATAAAAATATGATAAAACTAAAACAATGAGAGCAGTAAATCCTATAATTCCAAACTTTATATTATCTTTAGCAAATCTATCTTCATTGATTGCTAATAAAGAACCAAATAAGAAAGAAAAGATCCTTGTATCACTACCAAAGTATACTCTATCAATATTTTCATAAACTCGATAAATGTAAAACATTGTAAAAATGGAGATAAATATTAGTAGTGTTATAATTAAATTTATCCCTAACCTTCCTAAATGTCTTCTTAAGATTAAGAAAATCAATCCCCACAGTATATAAAACTGCCACTCTATTGATAGTGACCAAAAATGTAAGTTATAAGATATATCGTTAAATTTTTCAAAATAAGGTACATTATTAAAAATTAACCACCAATTGTATACATTTATTGTTCCAAATATAACTTCTGACAGGATTTTATTAAATTTTTCTGGAATGATAAAGTAAGAAACTAATAATTCTATAAAAACCAAAAATATAAAAGATGGTAAAAGTCTAAGTATTCTCGATTTTAAAAATAAAAAATAACTTTTATTGATACTATCGTTTTTTTTATTTATGTTCATAAGAGATTTTGTTATTAGGTATCCTGACAAAACAAAAAAAGATTCAACAGCAAGAAAACCACCAGAGAAATAAGTTAAATTTTCTGGGTAAAAAACAAGAAAAATGTGAAAAACTAAGACAGAAGAAACTAATAAACCTCTTAACCCATCTAATCCAGATATATAATTGCTTTCTTTTTTAATCTCTTCAACCATTATAATCTACAAAACTTTTAATATATTTGTATATAATGAAGGAAAATATATAACTCCCCATATCTGTTAAGTGATAACCATCTTTTCTAAAACATTCAGGCATATCGTTCCTATTACATACCACTTCACTTATATATTTCCAATCGATTACTTCGATCTGAGGTCTTAATTTTTTTAACATTGTATAAGTATTGTTTACCTCTCCTTCCCACCATCTTGGAACCTTCGTATTTACAAATATAACTTTTTTATTTCTATTAGTTAAATAATCGATAACTTCCAAACCTTCTTCAACAGTAAAAGTTCCATTTGTTCCAAGGGCAATTACAACAATATCATTTAAAAGTCCTTTTTCTTCTAAAATCTTTATTCTTTCCATTGTTTCTTGGAATTTTCTTCCTACTTTTGCATCTATAACTGCATCTGGAAGATAATATTTTATATAGTTGCTGCTTCCTACTGTCAAACTATCTCCTATTATAGTAACTGAGATTTTCTCTTGACTTACAGCTTTCCCTAATAAAACTATTAAATTAATAAACAAAATAAATAAAGTTTTTGCCATTGAAAAACAATCTCTTACTGATATAATTTTTATATATTTTACCAAAATTTGAGGTTAATCATGAAAGAGATAAAATGTGAAAAATGTAACGACTTAGGTTGGATTTATGATAAAAAAGGTAACGCTACAAGATGTGATTGTATATCAGAAAAAGAAATAGAGAAAGTAAATAAATCTTTAAATATACCAAGAAAGTATTACCATGCTACATTATCAAACTTTAAACCTATTCTTCTATCTCATCATATTTTACTTGAGAAAATAAAAGAGTACATATATTCTGATGAGTACAAAGAAGGGAAGGGAATTTTCTTTTATGGGGAACATGGCGTTGGGAAAACACATTTAGCTGTCAGTATATTAAAAGAGTTTTATTTTAAAAAACATATTACTGGACTTTTTTATGATACAAGAATACTTCTCTACGATTTAAAAAGTACTTTTGAAGGTAATAGTTCTACAAGGGAATTATTAAATGAAGTAATAAAATCTCCTATTCTTGTATTGGATGATCTTGCAAGTGAAAGGCTTACAGACTGGGCAAAAGATATACTTCACTATATTATTATCAGTAGATATAATGATAAACTTCCTGTTATAATAACATCCAATTTATCATTGGAAGGTGAAGAGGATTTTGATTTAGATATAGAAACAAGATTTGGGAAAGGAATAGCTTCAAGATTAAGTGAGATATGTACACCTTTGTTAGTAGAAGGGGAAGACCAAAGAAAAAGTAGCTTTAAAGAATACTGGATGGGAGCAAAAGATGGATAGAAAAGCATTTGTAAAAAGAGAAACAAAGGAGACACAAATAGAATTGTCTATAAATTTAGATGGAAAAGGAAAGTATAAAGTAGATACCCAAATAGGATTTTTATCTCATATGCTTGAAAGTTTTTCTTTTCATTCAATGATTGATTTAGAAATAATGGCGACTGGTGATATACATGTAAGTTATCACCATCTTGTTGAGGATGTGGGTATTGCTTTAGGTCAGGCTGTAAAAGAAGCTCTTGGTAATAAAAAAGGTATAAAAAGGTTTGGATATAGTATTATTCCAATGGATGAAGCTTTGGTTATGTGTAGTATAGATTTATCTGGTAGACCACTTTTATTTTATGATGACTTAGGTTTTAGAGGAAAGATTACAAATTTTGATTATGAACTTATGGGTGAGTTTTTCAAAGGTTTTACCCTTTCAGCTGGTATAACTATGCATCTAAAAGCTTTATCTGGTCATAGTTTGCACCATATAGCAGAATGTTTAACAAAAGCTTTTGCTATAGCACTAAAAGAAGCAGTATCAATAGACAACAGAAGGTTAGAAGTTCCATCAACAAAAGGAAGTATTTAGGAGGTAATACAATGGAAAATAATATAAACAGAAAAGCAGAGATTCTCAAACTTCTTAAAGAAAAAGGTGAGATGACAGTTAAAGAGTTAAGTCATATTTTTAATGTTTCAGAAATGACAATATACAGAGATATTAAAGAGTTAGAAAGGGAAGGAGAGGTTAAAAGAAAACATGGTTCTGTAATGATTAATAGTTTAGAAAATAAAGAATCTGTATCTTTGAAGTTTTGCCCCATATGTGCTAAACCTATTGTTAGGTCTCATCCTTATAAAATCATTATAGATGGGTCAAAAGTTGTGGAAGCTTGCTGTGAACATTGCGGACTTATGCTTCATCAAAAGTATGCCGAAACATCTGTCTCAGCTTTTACATTTGATTTTATAACAGAGAAACCAGTTAACGCTTTAGATGCTTACTATGTTGTTGGAAGTAGTGCAACTCCATGTTGTAGCCCTAGTGTAATACCATTTATTAGCAAAGAAGATGCTCACAAGTTTGCGAAAGGATTTGGTGGTATCGTTCTTAATTTTATAGATGCTTACAATGAGATAATAAAGAGAATGAATATAAATATAAAAAGCTGTTGTACACCTACATCACAGGTTAACTTTGTTTTAAAAGATTTAAATAAAAAAATTTAATCAGTAATTTTTGGATATTTTTTTTGCTTGTCTATCTCATGAACATCTTCAACAGCAAATTTATTTTCTTTTAGTAAATTAAAGATTTTTAAAGCTTCATTCTTTGTTTTTAAAGCAAAAACTAAACCACAATGCGGATAAATCTCTTTTGGAACTGGTAACATTATGTAAGAATTTATATTTTTCTCTTTTAAGAATTTATCTGCTCTTAAACCTTCGGCTACAGATACGAATGTTATTAGATACTTAGGTTTGTTTAGTGGTATCAAATCTAATAGATGATTTATAAAATGTAGTTTTATGCCTAGGGAAACAAACTTTATTTTATCCCAGAGATTTTCACCTTTGAAGCCTTTTCCTCTTTCTATTATAGCTATATAATAACCATTTTCCTCTTTAAACTCTAATAGTTTATTACCTGTTTCAAAAGCCCAACTTTCTATATCTTTTTTAAAAGCTTTATCATCAGCTAAAACTTTTAATTTTTCTCCAACAGGTATATCTTTTAATTTACGTGATACAAAAGTTAAAGGTAAAGGACAAAATAGCCCTCTGGTATCTATTGTCTCCATCTTAATCACCTTCCTTTACATATTAATTTTCCAAGTGGTTCACCACCAAGTAAATGCCAATGAATATGAAAAACTTCTTGGCCAGAATCTTTACCACAGTTTATAATTAATCTAAAGCCAGATTGATCTATATTAAACATTTTAGCTATTTCATTTGCTTTAAGTATTATATGACCTATTAACGTTTTATGTCTTCCTTCAAAATATAAATTATTAGGTATATGTTCTTTTGGAATTATTAAAATATGAACTTTTGCTTGTGGATTGATATCATGAAATGCCATTATAAATTCATCTTCATACACTATTTTTGCTGGTATTTCTTTATTTACAATTTTACAAAATACACAATCCATTTTTTATCCTCCTTTTTTGAGTGATAATTTTTTTAGTATATCAAAAAGTTTTTCCATGTTCCATCCTTTTTCTGCAGATATAGTTATAACATTTAAACCTATATCTTCTTCTAAATACTCTTTTGAAGGTATCACTTTATCAACTTTATTGTATACAGTGATTGTTTGTTTATCTGATAACTTTAACTTATTCAAGATTTCGTTAACTGTTTCTTCTTTCTCCTTCCAGTTTGGATCTGAAATATCTATAACATGTAAAATAACATCTGCATTTTCAATTTCTTGTAATGTTGTCATAAAGGCATCCAAAATCTCTTTTGGCATATCTTCAACAAAACCTACTGTATCTGTTATTAAAACTTTTTTATTGATATCTGGAAAATTTATAACAGAGGTTTTTGTATCAAGTGTTGCAAATAGTTTATTTGAGATATAAACATCTCTCTTTGTAAGCTTTTTTAAAAGTGAAGATTTTCCAGCATTTGTATAGCCTACTAAAGATACTTTCAGTATATTTGGATTGTCTTCTCTCGATTTTCTTTGTTGATATCTTTGTTTTTCTATCTCTTTTAATTCTTTCTTTATTCTTGCTATTCTATCTCTTATAGTTCTCATTTTTATTTCACCTATTTTTTCACCAGCTCCTTTTGTTTTCATTCCTCCACCAATTCTTGATAAATCTTTTCCCTTTTGTCCATAAATCCTTGGAAGCTGATGCTGTAAATAAGCTAATTCAACTTGCAATTTAGCTTGCTTTGTTCTAGCATTATTTAAAAATATTTGTAAAATTAGATCTGTTCTATCTAAAATATTAGCATTAATCTCTTTTGATAAATTAGATATTTGCACAGGTGAAAGATTTATATTAAATACAACTGTGTCAGCTTGTATTCCTTCAACTAACTGTTGAATCTCTTTAACCTTTCCTTTACCTATAAAATATGCAGGATCAGGCGATTCTCTGTTTTGGTATACTTTACCTACAACAGTACCACCAGCACTTTCTACAAGTCCTTCAATTTCTTCGATTTGATATTCAAACTCTTTTTCAGGTTTCTTTAAGTTTACAGCTACTATAATAACTTTATTCAATATTACTCTATAACTATTGTACTAATAGCATGTTTGTAGATAAGTTGTTGTTGACCATTAACATCTAAAAGTATTGTAAATTGATCTGCATCTAAAATTTTACCTACTATTCTTGTTCCTCTTATAAGGTAAACAGTTATTTCTTTACCTTCTTTTCTATATTCATTTAAAATTTCATCTTGAACTGACATTTTATTCCTCCTGTATGATTTTTTTATAGATATAACTTATAGTTTCATTCTCATCTTTTACTAACACTCTTTCAAAATCAGTTTTATTTTTAAATGTTCTAATCTGCCTTTTAGCAAAATCTTTAGTATTATTTATTATACTATCTTTAGCTTCTTCAAGTGATATTTTTTTATCAAGGTATGGCAATAGTTCTTTATATCCTATAGCTTGCATTGAGGTAATACTATCTCTAAATCCCATATCAACTAATCTTTTAACTTCTTCAATGAGTCCTTTTTTAAACATATTTTCAACTCTCAATTTTATCCTTTCCATAAGTTCTAATCTATCTCTTTCAAGAATAAAGCCAATAAAGTTATATCTTTTCTCCTTAAATTTGTGCTTAAGTATAAAATCTGAAAAAGGTTTTTTAGTTAAAAAATAAACTTCTAAAGCTCTTACTATTCTTCTTTTATCGTTTGGATGAATTTTTCCCGCATAGTATGGATCTACTTCTTTTAGTTTATTGTAAAGTATGATATTATCTTCTTTATATAACTCTTCTCTTAATTTCCAATCACCATCAGGAGCATCTGAAAGTCCATATAAGGCTCCTTGAATATAAAGCCAGGTACCACCAACTACAATTGGGACTTTCCCTTTTAAAAAAATATCTTCTATTACTTTATCAAAATGTTGTATATAATCTTTAACATTGAAAGTTTCAGAAGGTTCAACTAAATCTATAAGATGGTGATCTATAGATTCCCTTTCTTCTATAGATGGTTTAGCTGTTCCAATATCCATATACTTATAAACCATCATAGAATCGGCACTAATAATTTCTCCATTTAAGATTTTAGCAAGCTTTATACCAAGGTCAGTTTTTCCAGTGGCAGTAGCTCCAGCTATAACTATAACTTTTCTATCCATAAAATCCTCTTGATCAGTAGGTAAATATATAATATTTTTTTATATCTCAAAGTCAATCTGTTTAATCATTTCCAAAATCTTATGCTATAATCTATTTACAAGAAAAGCACAAAAAGACTTAACCAAATAAAGAAAAACAAAACACAAAAACAATTAAAAAGGAGAATTTAAATGTTTAAAATAGGATTTATAGGACTTGGGAATCTTGGAAAAGCAATAGTAAAAAGGTTAATTTCTGTTGGAGAAGATGTTATTATATGGAACAGAACCATTGAAAAAGCTTATGATTTAAGAGTTAAAATTGCACAAAATCCAAAATCTCTCATTTCAGAAGTAGATATTGTTATCTTAAATCTTGCTGATAGTAATGCAGTAAGTGAAGTTTTAACAGGTAAAGATGGCTTAATATACGGCGAATGTAATAATAAAATTATTATTGACACAACTACAAATCATCCAAAGAAAGTTCTTGAATTCCACAAAATCTTAGAAGAAAAAGGAGCTTTCTATCTTGAAAGTCCAGTTTTGGGAAGTGTAATTCCTGCTTCTCAAGGTCTTCTTACTATACTTGTAAGTGGAGATAAAAAAGCTTTTGAAAAAGCAAAATATTTATTAGAAAAGATAGGTTCTAATATATTTTATCTTGAAACGCCTTCTTTGGCTACTAAAATAAAGCTTATAAATAATCTTGTACTTGGTACTTTTATGGCAACATTGTCAGAAGCCATTGCATTAGCAGAATTTTCTGGAATAGACAAACAAAAAACGATAGATATTCTTTCAGCAGGTGCAGGAAATTCAATGATACTCAATGTAAAAAAACATAAAATTGTTGAAGAAGATTTTTCTCCTCACTTTTCAAATGCTATGATTTATAAAGACTTACACTATCTTCAAGATTTTGTAAAAGATTTGAAAAGACCTCTTTTTACAGGTAGCATAGTAAAAGAACTATATAGCATTGCTATATCTAAGAATTTAGAAAAAGAAGATTTTTCTTCTATTTATAAAGTTTTTAAAGAGATTTTATAAATAAGTGGAGGCGGGGGGAATCGAACCCCCGTCCGGCAAAGGCCAAGCCCAAAGGGCTTCTACATGCTTAGCTTGTGTTTAAGCTTCGCTTTTCTACCTTCCACAAGCAAAAGGTAGAAAAGCTATCCCCATTTGGTTTCGGGTTTTTCCTTAGGGGCAGTTGGAAAAACCCTATCCTGTATGTCTTACGCCCTATTCCAGCCTACAGGCAAGCCAGATAGGACGTCGCTGCGTTAATTAAGCAGCGAGAGCGATTTCGCGTTCGGGAATTGTTTTGTTTTGGTTTTTTACGTAGTGACCTTCTACGGCATGCTTCCCTTTGCTTACCGTTTGCCGTCGAACCCGTATCGCCCCCTTATTCAATTATCAACAATATAATCTTTTTTTATATTTTTTCAATATTTTATTTCACAACTAAAACAGACTGATTTGCATATTTAACAATATTAGAAGAGGTACTACCTAAAATAAGTCTTTTAAAACCACCAACACCCCTTCTTCCTACTACAATCAAATCGCTGTTTATCTCATCTGCATATGTCATTATCTCTTCTGCAGGATCACCTTCTAAAACCTTGTAAAAACCTTTTAAACCTGATTTTTCTACTATTTCAATAGCTTCTTTTAAATATTTTTCCTCTTTAGAAAGTTCTTGTTTTTCATACTCTTCAATATCTTCAGGTGATATGTAATCCATAACTTTAAAATCATACAATCTAACAACACCAACTACATGTATCTCTGCATTTTTACACAATCCTAATTCTATAGCTGTATTTAAAGCTTTTAAAGCATTTTCTGAACCATCATATGCTACAACAATTTTTTTCATTTATGATCCCCCATTAGAATATAAAATTTATTAATTTTGTAACGATATAACCACCAAAGAAAAGATATAAAAATGTAATAAATGCTGAATAGATAGGTTTCATTCCAGCTTTCTTCATCTTTTCCAAGTTTGTCTCTACTCCAAGAGCTGCCATAGATACAGTTAGTAAAAATTGGTCAACTTGATTAATAATATTAACAATGTTTTTATCTAAAAGTGAGAGAGAATTAAATCCTACAATAGCAATAAAACCAAAAACAAACCATGGTATTGGTATCTCTCTTAAATTTACACCGTGAACTGAATGTTTTTTGGCAAAATAAAAACTAAGAACAAGTAATAAAGGAGCAAGCATAATTACCCTTGTAAGTTTTGCGATTGTAGCTGTATTACCTGCAACATCAGAAATAGCAAATCCTGCTGCTACAACTTGAGCAACCTCATGAACTGTTGCACCTACAAATATACCATAACTATTTTCATCAAAACCAAAAAGTAAACCAAGTTTATAAACAGCTGGATATAAAAACATAGCAATAGTTCCAAAAATTGTTACTGTAGCTACGGCCATAGCTGCTTGATGCATCTGTCCTTTTACAATAGGAGCTGTTGCTAAAACAGCAGATGCACCACATATTGAGCTACCACTTGCTATCATATAACTCATCTCATCTTCAAGTCCAAAAAATCTTTTAGATACATAAATAGTTATTAAAAATGTTGAAATTAGCATTATAGCATCTACTAATAACCCTTTTAAACCAACATCTAAAATATTTTGAAATGTTAATCTAAATCCTAAAAAGATAATAGCAATTCTAAGTATTCTTTTTAGTGAAAAGTTAATACCTGGTTTTAATACATCTGGAATCTTTATTACATTACCAACGATTATTCCAAGTATTATAGCTATTATCAATGGGCTAAAATTCACTGTTGATTTTACAATCTCTAAATTAGACAAAAACATTGAGACTAATGCAATCACGCTACTAAAAATTATTCCAGGTAAAAAATTCACTTTTCCCTCCAAATTAAAAATCTTATTTTATATTTTATCTATAGTTTTATATTAAAACAATTTTAAAAAATTAATAGATATATTTAAATTTTTTATTTTATTTTACAATAAAAGTTTCAAGATAGAAAGTTGTAAGGGTAAGAAATAGGTGTATTGATTTATTAATTATTTCTAAAAACTCTTAATTTGCCATTTTTTAGCATTTTAGTTTTTTATTGTTTTGAGTTGTCATTAGCTACAGACTGTATTTCTCTAATTTTTTTTGCAAGCTCTCTTAAAGCTTCTACTTCTGTATAACCTTTATCTATCAGTTCTCTAACAGTTTGAGCTTTAGCTAAAGTGTTTAACATCTCTACTATATCACCAGATGGATTACATTCCTGTGTTTGTGGTTTTCCATTTTTTAATGTTTCCTGTATACATGCTTCAATCTGCTCTGGAGTAAACTTTCTTGCAATTTCTTTAATCTCTTTTATATTCATATTACTTACCTCCAAGTTTATATTTTGTATAGTGTATAATATAATCAATGATGGGAAATTTAAATTTGATAAAAATCATAAAAGATGAGTTAAATAGTTTATTAGAAATACAAACAAAAGATGGTTTTACTATAGAGGCTGTTCACTATAGAAAAACATTATGTATATCATCTCAAGTTGGCTGTTCTATAAAATGTTCTTTTTGTGCTTCTGGTTTAAACGGTTTAATTAGGAATCTTTCCTTTGAAGAGATATTAAACCAGTATGAAATAGCTTTAACCAAAGGATTTGAAATTGAAAACATAGCTTTTGCCGGTATTGGTGAACCTTTGTTAAACTGGGAAAATGTTAAAAAATCTTTTGAATATTTTAAATCAAAAGGTTTAAAAGTTAGTTTTTATACTACTGGATTTCCTATCTCAAACTTTCAAGAGATTTTAAAAATAAACCATGATGGATTAAATTTATCTTTACACAGTGTGATAGAAGAAAAAAGAAAATACTTTATACCAAACTCACATACAATTTCTCAACTTCTTAATATTTTAGAATCTCACTTAAAAACTTTATCAAAAAGAAAGAAAAAACTTTACAATTTAGCTTATCTTTTAATATACAATGAAAATGACTCTGAAGAAGAAATTTTAAAGCTTGGGAATATAGCAAAAAAGTTAGGCATAGGTATATCTTTACTTAAATACAACGAAATATCACATTTTCCTTTTAAAACAACCCCTGATGAAGTATACGAAAAAGCATTTTTAATACTTAGAGATATGGGTGTTAAAGTTACGCTTTCAAATCGTTATAGAACAAGAAAAATCGGTGGTTGTGGTACATTGATGGTAAATAGACTAAACTGCTCCACTTTTTAAAATATCATGAATATGTAAAATACCTATTGGTTTATTATTTTCAACTACAGGTAAAACTGTTATATTATACCTTTCCATAACTTCAAGAGCCTGTAATACATACCAATCTTTATACGCTACTTTTGGATTTTTTGTCATAGCTTGATAAGAAAAAGATTCATCAATACTTCCACCTTTATTGATATATCTTCTCAGATCCCCATCTGTAATTATACCAGTAAGATTATTTTCTTTATCTAAAACTAAAACCGCTCCCATACCTTTTTCTGAAATGGTTATAATAGATTCTTTTAAAGGTGTATCTTCATAAGCTAAAGGTAAATCTGTTTTCATAATCTGGTGTACTTTTAAAAGTTTTTTTCCCAATGAACCACCAGGATGAAATCTGGCAAAATCTTCAGGTTTAAAGTTTCTAAGTGTAAGTAATGTTATAGCTAAAGCATCTCCTAAAACAAGTGTAGCTGTAGAAGTAGAAGTAGGTGCAAGATTTAAAGGACAAGCTTCCTTATCTATATTTAGAAATAAAACTACATCTGAATACTTAGCCAGTGTAGAATCTTTCTTATTTGTTATTGATATTATTTTATTTCCCCATCTTTTCAAGATTGGAATAATTGCAAGTAATTCAGGTGTTTCTCCACTATTTGAAATAGCAATAATTAAATCATCTTTCTCAACCATTCCTAAATCGCCATGTATAGCTTCTGCCGGATGCAAGAAAAAAGAAGGAGTCCCTGTAGAAGAAAGTGTAGAAGATATTTTTTTGCCTATCAATCCAGATTTTCCTATACCTGTAACAACAATTTTTCCTTCTGTTTGTAAAATTAAACTTACAGCCTTCTCAAAAGATTCATCTAAAGAAGACTTTAATTTTTCTAATGCTAAAATCTCATCTTCTACGACTTTTTTACCTATATTAACAACACTATCCATTGCTACAACCACTACATCCACTACAAGATTTTCTTTTAAGCAGATTTAAAGCCTCTAACTGAGCAAAACTCAACTCTACTGTTTCATTTTCTTCATTTGAAAGTATAATTTTTTCTCTTATAAAATCGTAATATTTTACAAAATAAGGCTTATTATCTAAATTAATCGTTTCACCTATTTCTGGTAAATCTTTTTTTATATCATAGTTATTAAGTTCATAAGTTAAACAACACATTAACCTTCCACATATACCAGTAAACTTAGCTGGTGTAGGTGGTAAATTCTGTTCCTCTAAAATCTCAACAGATATATTTTCAAACTTATCCAAAAATAAACTACAACAACATTGATTGCCACATATTCCAACTGCACCAGCTATTTGAACACCATCTCTCACACCTACCTGTCTCATCTCTATTCTCATTTTTATCTTTTTAGCAAGGATTTTTACAAGCTCCCTAAAATCTACTCTATTTTCTGCAGTATAGTAAAAGATAACTTTATTTCTATCAAGTGGTATATAAACCTTTAAAAGGTTCATCTTTAAATCTAAATTTGCAGCTTCATCTTTACAAACCTGTAAGTGTTTTTCTGATTCTAACTCATAAGCATCAAACTTTATAATATCTTCTTTCTCTGCCTTTCTTTTAAATTTATAATTTTTCAAGTCTTGGGTATAAACTGTATTTCCAAGGACTAAAACTAACTCTTCTCCTTTTTCAGACTCAATTACTATAAAATCTCCCTTTTTTATGTTTATAGGTACTTCTACTTCAGAAAATTTATTCGTATCCAAAAATCTTATTCTAACTGGTTTAGTATTTATCATAAAAAACTCCTTTTTTATTTAGTTAAAGCAAAGTACAGATTTTCCAAAATTAATTTCTTCTTAACACCTCTCTTTAGAGATAATAAAGATAGTTTATATTCATTTGTAAACTTTTCCAACATTTCCACATTATTTTGAAAATACTTACTAAAAAGCCTAAAAATTATATCAAAAATTATAGCTATATCATCAGAATCTAACTTATCTATATTTGAAGATAAAGATATTAAACCTTCTTCATGTTTACCTGTGATCACTAAATCATAAAATGATTTTGCTAAGATATAGATATTTTCTTTATTCATTATTGTCATTGGAATACATAAACTTCCATCAGATATAGGAACTATATTTTCTATAAATTTTGTATTGCTTGTTTTTTGAGATAAAATATCCTTTATTTCTTCATCTGATAGTTTTCTAAACCTTATTTTTTTTAGTCTTGATATAATTGTTGGAAGTAGTAATCTTTGATTGGATGTTGTTAAAATTATTAAGGTATTAAGGGGCGGCTCTTCTAATGTTTTTAACAGTGCATTAGCACTTTCTGTATTTAAATTTTCTGCTTTTTCTATAATCAAAACTTTTCCTTTTGGCGATTTAAGTGTTAAAAAGTTTATAGCTTCTCTAATTTGATCTATTTTTATCTCTTTATTTTTTGATTGAATTAACATAATACTTGGATGTGGTGTTAGGTTTGTTCCTTTATAAACATTAGATATTAAATTATTAACAAATCTACAATCGTTACATTCTCCACACCCAAAATCCTCTTTTTTATCACATAAAAAAAGTCTTGCAGTATAAAGAGCTATAAGTTTTTTACCTATACAATCTTTCCCTTCATAGAGTAAAGATAAAGAATCATACTTTTGAAGTATATATCTTTTTATGAGAGCTTTCTCTTTTTCATGGCCTATTACTTTCATATAACCTTTTTTTCTTGCAGTATCTGCAATATTTTTTTATGAATTTTTTCTACTTCTAAACTTCCATCTATTATTATAACCCTATCTTTATTTTTTTCAGCTATATCTAAAAAACCTTTCCTTACTCTATTATGGAAATCTATATTTTCTTTCTCTATCCTATCTTTATATTTCAATCGTTTTAAACTAATTTCTACAGGTATATCTAAAAGAAATGTTATATCTGGTTTTATATTCTCAGTAGCAAGCCTATTTAAGCTTAATACTAAATCTAAATCTAAACCTCTTCCATAATGTTGATAAGCTATTGTAGAATCTGTAAATCTATCTGAGATAACATAATAACCTTTATTTAAGTATGGTTTTATTATATTGTTTACATGTATATTCCTATCAGATTCATATAAAAGTATTTCAGCAATAGGTGGTATATACTCATCGTGTGTATCTAATAAAATTTTTCTTATCTCTAAACCTGTTTTTGTTCCCCCAGGTTCTCTTGTCTTAATTGCTAATATTCCTTTATTTATAAAATATTCATAAAGTAGACTTACCTGTGTTGTTTTTCCACAAGCTTCTATGCCTTCAAATGTAATAAAATAACCTTTCATAAAACCTCGCAAAAATCATAAAATATAAACATAAATGATATATAATTTATCACAAAATTAGTTTGGAGGTTTTATGTATGGCTATAGAAAGAGAAAAAGTTGAGGAAGTTTTAGAACAAATTAGACCTTATCTTAGATTTGATGGCGGAGATGTTGAGCTTGTAGATGTAAGTGAAGATGGAACTGTTTATGTAAGATTAATGGGTGCATGCTCAAGTTGCCATATGTCTTTATGGACATTGAAAGGTGGTGTAGAAACAAGATTAAAACAAGCTATACCAGAAGTTAAAGAAGTAGTTGCTGTAAATCTATAAAATACTACACTGGTAGTTATCTTTTAGCTACCAGTTATTATTCTTAAATTTCTACGTTTATTTTATATTTTCAATAGTCTCTTTTAAAGCTAAAAAAGATACTTTAAAATGAAAAAATTTTATTGCATTTTTAAAAAATTTTAGTAAATTATTATAAATAAATTTAACAATAGAGGTGATAAAAATGGTTGAAGTAAAAGTTAAAGCTATAGTAGTAGACTCTATAACAGGAAGTCCAATCGTTTTACTTTATGATATAAATAACCCAAACGATATATACCACATCTGGATAGGTTTAGCTGAAGCAGAAGGGATAGTTATAGCTCAAAGCGGATTTAACTCACCAAGACCTTTAACATACGATCTTTTCAAAAATATATTAGAATCCTTAGGTAGCGTAGTAAAGGAAGTACGCATAGTTGATTTTGTCAACAATGCATATATAGCAAACATTATTATCGATAAAGATAACGAAGAAATTGTTATAGATTCAAGACCTAGTGATGCAATAAATTTAGCATTAAGATTCAACGCGCCTATTTATTTAAACGAAAATGTTGTTAAAAAAGTAAATCTTGAAGAATTAAAAATTTCAGAAACAGAAGACAGTATAAATACTGTTGAAGATTTAGAAAAACAAAGTGAAATTAGAGAGGATAAAACTATAAAAGATGAGGATTTAGAAAAATTTAGACAGATGCTTGAGAATATAAAACCTGAAGATTTTATGATTAAATGATAAAATATTTTTTGTGGAAGTAAAAATAAATGATACCAAGCTTATATTAAAAATTGGAGATATTACAGAAAGTGATACAGAAGCTATAGTAAATGCTGCAAATTCTACTTTAATGGGGGGCTTAGGTGTAGACGGGGCCATTCATTCAAAAGGTGGCCCTCGTATTCTTGAAGAATGTAAAGAAATAAGAAAAACTAAATATCCTTTAGGTCTACCAACTGGTGAAACTGTAATAACGTCAGGAGGTAATCTAAAAGCAAAATACGTTATACATACAGTAGGTCCTATCTGCAATGGCAAAATGACAGAGGATCAAAAGAATCTCCTTAAAAATGCCTATATAAACTCTCTTAAATTAGCATCAAAAAATAACATAAAATCTATAGCATTTCCTTCTATCAGTACAGGTGCATATAGATGTGATATAAAAGAAGCATCAAAAGTAGCTTTACAAGCTATTATTGAATTTTTAAAAGAAAATCCAAACAGGTTTGATGTTATAGAATTTATTTTATTCAAAAAAGAATTTTATGATATCTATAAAGAGTCTTTAGAGGAAATATATGGAAATATCTCTCATTGATATAATAATCATTACCATAATTTTTGGAATTATAATTACATATAGTTTACTCAGATATAAAGAAGAAAAAAGAAAAGAAAGAGAGATGTTAATTCCAACCTTAAATAGTTATAAAGAAAAATTTATAGAAGAGAAAGAAAGATTTTTACAAAAGTCTCAAGAAATTAAAGATTATATAAATCAGACCTTAGAAGAGATTAGAAATCTAAAAGAAAACATCAATAATCACCCTTGGACTCAGTCACAAATTGAGTACCTTGGCAAAATGAAAGGATCAGAACTTAACTATTTTATTACAAATTCTTTTGATATGATGGGATTTGAAATTATAGATTTACCTATCTACAAAGACTGTAATTTAGATATCATTATTAAATACAGTGATGATAGAAAAGTAAGTTATTTTGGTTTATCAATAGTAGATTTTACAAAAATAAAAGATTTAAATTCAAAATTTATCGATCAATTATTAAATGGTAAAGAAAAATATAAATTAGATAAAATTTTATTAATTACAAATGGTTATTTCTCAGAAGATATAAAAAAACAGCTAATTCAAAAGGACATCAATTTTTTTGAAATAGATCAGATTGTAAAATTCATACCTTCTTTAAACTTCTTTTATAGATATGAAGATCTAAAAGCAAAATATAATAATTATGAACTTTTACACAAAGAAACATTTGACGAAGTTATAAGAAGAGAGCATTGGCTTACAGAAGTAGAAGAAAAGCTAGTTAAAGCTTTAGGAGAAAAATGAAAATTTTACTTATTGAAGATGACAAAAATGTAGGAGAAAGTATAAAAGAATATTTAGAACTAAATGAAATAGAATGTTTATGGATTGAAGATGAGAGAGAACTAGATAGTATCATATCTTTTTCAGAATTTGATGTGATTGTTTTAGATCTTATATTAAGATACTCAAAAGGAGAAAACTTACTAAAATCTCTAAGATTAAAAGGTATACAAATACCTATTCTTATAATCACAGCCAAGACATCATTAAATGATAAGGAAGTTTGTTTTAAATACGGCGCAGATGACTATTTAACAAAACCTTTTGAACCTAAGGAATTATTGTTAAGAATTAAAGCTTTATCAAAGCGCATTCATTTACCTGAAAAAATTACAATTGGAAATGTTGAGATAGATATAGAAAATGAGAAAGTTTTTAAAAATGGAAATGAGATAAAACTTACAAAAACACAATGGAATCTACTGTATTATCTACTTAAAAATAGAGGTAAAGTTGTCAGCAGTGAAAATATTTTAAACTATGTATGGCAGGGAAAAGTTGTTGGAGACGAAATAGTAAGAGCATACATAAAAGATTTAAGAAAGATATTCCCTGAAGGAACTATAGAAACGTTAAAAGGAAGAGGATATAAATTAAATTGAAGTATGAAACAAAGATTTTAATTTTTATCAGTATTATAATTTTATTTAGTTTAACAATGATTAACTTTATCAATATATACTATCTTAATGAAGTTATTGATAAATATCAGCATATAAACGATCTATTAGAGAAACAAGGATATGGATATCTCTCTGGATCAGATTTAAACATTAACGATTTAAAAAAAGAGTATGGAAAATCTATATTATTATGGGAAGCTTTTTTAGTATTTTCATCTATTTTGATGATATATAAGATAACAGAAAAATATTTAAAAAAGGAAAAAAGATATAAACAATTTCTTCAACTACTTTTACTTTCAGTAAGTCATAAACTTGGGAACAAAACTACATCACTAAATATAAATGTTGAGATTTTAAAAAATAAATGTAATAACCCAACTACGGAAAAAATTGAGAGATTAGTAAAAACCATTAACCATGATCTAAAAAATCTTGTTGAAACCTTTAAACGTTTTCAATTTGAAAGAAAAAATGAGGATCATTTTTTTATAGATGATCTTATAATTAAAAATATTAAAGAATTTGAAGCCAACGATAAAAATATATTCCTACGATTAAAAAAATTGGAAGTTTATAAAATAAAATCAGATTTAGATATTATCTTTAATATAGCCATCGAAAATGCTTTTAAATATTCTGAAAGTAAAATAATGATAAAAATATTTAAGAAAATGGTAATTATTAAAAATGATATAAAAACAGATTTAGAAGGTGGTAGTGGTATAGGACTAGTCATTGTTGAAGAAATTTCTAAATTAAATGATATAAAAGTATTTAAAAGAGTGAAAGGGAAATATTTTACTCTTTATCTTTGTTTCTCTTAATCTGAGCTTTTCCTAAAGCTATTTCATCTATTGCTATAACTGTTTTCTTTAAAGGAATTCCTTCTTCTGTTACATATGTTTCTTGACCTGTTTCATATAACTCAATAGCTAGTTTTGATGCTGCATGAACAAGTTCATATCTACTTCTTACTTTTTTCAAAGCTTGTTCTATAAGTGGTCTTTGATTCAACCTGTAACCTCCTAGATTTATAGTGGACCTATTATTATAACATAATTCTTTTCATTTCTTCATCTTTTATAAGGTTAATATCAAACCTATCCCTTCTTAATCTTTGTGTATTTATTATTGCTTTTAGTTTTTCTTTTGCTTCTAAAATATACTCATTTATAATTATATAATCATACTCTCTCCAAGCTGCTAACTCTTTTTTGGCCGTTTGTAAACGTTTCTCTATCTCTTCTTGAGTTTCCCCTCTTAATTTCATTCTATTTATTAACTCTTCAAAAGAAGGTGGAAGGATAAATATAGTTATAGCACTTGGAATTTTTTCCTTTATCTGCTTCATACCTTGTACATCAATAACAAGAACCACATCATAACCTTCTTCTATCAATTTAAAAACTTCTTTTTTTGGAGTGCCATAATAGTTATCATGAACTTTAGCATATTCTAAAAATGCATCTTCTTCTATTAGTTTTTTAAATTCTCTTTTTTTCACAAAAATATAATCTACACCTTCTTTTTCATTCTTTCTCTTTTTTCTTGTTGTATAAGTGACTATTCTCTTAACTTTGTCATCTTCTTCTAGTATCATATTTGTTAAAGTAGTTTTACCACCACCAGCAGGTGAAGAGATGATAAAAACATCTCCTTTTATCATCTTGCACCTACATTCATAACAAGTATTGAAGTTAACACATTAGAAATTTCCCAAAATACTGTTGGATATATACCTATTATAAGAACAAGCATAGCAAGAAAACCTATTGTTAGCTTTTCATAAATATTTAAATTAAATTTACCTTCTTTTCTTGGTTCGTACATATACATGTAAGCAACTATCCTTAAATAATAACCGGCAGATACTATACTTGTGATAACGAGTATAACAGCCAACCACCAAACATTATTTGCTATTAATGCTAAAAATACACCAAATTTACCCATAAATCCTACTGTTGGTGGAATTCCTAACATTGAAAACATATAAATAAGCATAAACAAAGACATTATAGGATGTTTTTTTGCAAGACCTTTAAAATCTTCTATATCATTTGACCAGTTTCCACTTCTTTCAAACGCAGATAAAAATAAAAATCCACCAAGAGCCATAAAAAGATACGTTAATGAATAGAAAATTAATGCAACGAATCCAATACCTGTAGGTGAAGCTAAAGCTGCTAATATATAACCTGTATGTGCTATAGAAGAATAAGCTAACATTCTTTTAACATTTCTTTGTTTTAAAGCTACAAAATTACCTATTATCATAGATGCCGCAGCAAGTATTGCCCATCCGTAGGACCATAGATGGTTAGACATTGGAAATGCTTCGACCATAATTCGCAATATAGATGCATAGACTGCAATTTTAGAAACACTCGCTAAAAATGCTGTGATAGGGGTCGGTGCAGATTCATAAGCATCCGGTGTCCAAAAATGCAGTGGAACCGCAGAAGCCTTTAATGCTAAACCTAATATAAGTAATACTAAACCTCCTATTAGACCTATATCTGTTTTACTTTGAACTTCCATAAGAATTCTTACAAAATCAAAACTTCCAGTTTTTCCGTATATAAGTGCTATAGCATAACTTATAATTGCCGTACCTGCACCACCTATTATAAGATACTTAAAAGCTCCTTCTTTAGATTTGTAATCTTTTCTCCATAAACCAACAAGAATATATATTGAAACTGACATCAACTCTAAGCCAATATAAAAACTAACAAGGTTTGGAGAAGAAACCATGATCATCATGCCAAGGAGAGAGAAGATAATTAAATAGTAATACTCTCCATAAGAAGTTTTTTTACTATCAACATAAGGCTGAAGTAAGAATAATACCAAAATTGTTCCAAAAAGCATAAAGATCTTAAAAACTATAGCATATGAATCTACTATGTAAAGACCATATAAAGTAATAGCACCTTCTGATATTAAAAAGTTAGAAAGAAAGGCCAAAGAAAGGCCAAAGATTGAGGTATATAAAAGTACATTCCTATTTTTTGTAAACAACTCTATAACAAATACTAATATACCAGTTAAAAACACAATAATTTCTGGGATTAAAACATTAAAATTAGGTATTCCTAAACCTTCTACAAGCTGTTGTACTATAGTCATCGTCATTAACCTCCCACAATCTTATGAAGAACAAAAGCAGTTGTATTATTAATAAGATTAATCCACCAATTAGGATATAAACCTATAACAAACATAAATATAACAAATGGCAAGAATGACCAAAGTTCAGCAGTGTTAAGGTCTTTTAATTTAGAGTACATTTTAACTTTTTCTTCAGATAACAGCTCTTCTTCAAACATTGTTCTTTTATACAACCATAATGTGTAAGCAGCACCTACTATAAGACTAAGCCCTGCCAATGTTGCTGTTAGTATACTTACTTTAAATGTACCAAATAGAGATAAAAACTCTCCTACAAAACCTGATAAACCAGGTAGACCTGCAGAAGCCATAGCAGATATCATAAACAACGTGGCAAATACAGGTACAAATTTAGCCATACCACCTAAATCTTTCATTTCATAACTATGTAATCTTTCATATATAAAGCCTGCTGCCAAAAATAAAGCTCCTGATGTTAAACCATGAGATATCATTGTAATAATAGCACCATTTACACCTTCAGGATTCAATGCAAATGTTCCTATTGTAACAAAACCCATATGTGAAACAGATGAATATGCTATAAGCCTTTTTATATGAGTTTGAGCTATAGCCATCATTGCTGTGTATATTATAGCTATCACACCAAGGGCAAACATTACAGGCATAAAGTATTTAGAAGCCTCTGGAAACCAGGGAAGACTAAATCTTACAAATCCATAAGTTCCCATTTTTAAAAGAACAGCTGCAAGTATTACAGAACCTGCCGTTGGAGCTTGAACGTGAGCTGCTGGCAACCATGTATGAAATGGCCACATAGGAACTTTAATAGCAAAACCTAAAGCAAGTAATAAGAAAAAGATCACTTCCCAATTAAATGGAAGCTGTAATTTTAATAAATCAAAATAACTTGTAGATAGAATATTATTTACTTCATAGTTATAAATATACATTCCAATAACACCAATCAATAAGAAAAGAGAACCAAAGAATGTGTATATAAAAAACTTAGTTGCTGCATAAATTCTTTCTGCATAACCCCAAACACCAATTATTAAAAACATTGGGATAAGCATAACTTCCCAGAATACATAGAAAGCAACTAAATCAAAAGCTACAAAAACACCAATACAAGCAGCTTCCAGTATCAAAAATGATACAAAGTATTCTTTAACTCTTTTTTCTATATTTGTACTCCATATAAAAGCAACAAGGAAAGATATTGCAGTAAGCCAAACCATAGTTAAACTTAAAGCATCTACACCAACTTCATAACTAATACCAAACTGGGGAATCCATTCATACTTCTCATAAAACTGAATTTTATAACCAGTTGGATCATAGTTTAATAACATATATGAAGAGATTACAAATACTACAAGAGATGTTATTATACTTACAGGTTTAGCAAACTTCTCATTTAAAACAAAAACTATTGCAGCAGCAACAATAGGTATTAATATAATCGTACTTATTATTGGAAAATCTGCTCTTACAAATTCAACTGCCATTTCATCCTCCTCCTACTTCAAAAAGAAGAATAGTGATAAGAATATTAAAACACCTATCAACATCTGTAATACATAACCACTAATTCTTCCAAGTTGTGTTTTCCTAAAGATCTCTCCTGTAAATAGAGAAGTTTTTGCTGATCCATCAACTATTCCATCTATGATAATTTTATCACCAATAAACCACATAACTTTAGAAAGTTTATAGTACCCATATACAAATATTGCATAGTAGATATGGTCAAAGAACCATCTATTGTAGAAAAGTGTATATATAGGTTTGAAAATATTTCCAATTTTAACCGGATCAATTTTCCTAATTTGATAGATTATATATGCAAGTAAAATACCACCAACTGCAGTAGCAAGTAACAAAATTCCTAATAAAGATGTTAAAGAATGACCTAAAAACTCAAAAGCATTAGCATCTATATGAACATGATGAGACCTTGAAAGACCTTCATTTACTAACACTTTTGTTTCTGCTGAAAGAAATTTCATATATGCTGGATCTAATGATGGTTTTAAAAAGTTTATGAAAAACTCTCTAAAGAAACCAAGTATAACGGTTGCAGAAGCTAAAACAATGAGAGGTATCGTCATATTTGGTGGTGATTCATGGACATGCTCTCTTATGTGATGGTCCAACCTATCACCATCAAAAAATGTTAGGAAGAACAATCTAAATATGTAAAATGCTGTCATAAATGCACCAAGCCATAAAAATGTAAATACAAATGTATTTATCTCAAAAGCTCCTTCTATAATCGGATCTTTACTAAAAAATCCTACGAAAGGTGGAATACCAGCTAACGCTAAAGAACCTATTAAAAATGTTCCCATAGTAATTGGCATTGCTCTACCAATTTGACCCATTTTTTGAATATCTAGAAGGTGATGTAAAGCAATTAAAACACTACCTGAACCAAGGAATAATAAAGCTTTAAACACTGCATGAGAAGTTAAGTGGAACATACCTTCACTAAATAAACCCAATCCTTCAGCTGCAAACATATAACCAAGCTGAGATAATGTCGAATAGGCTATTATTCTCTTTATATCGTTTTGCACAAGTCCCATTGTAGCAGCTAAAAATGCAGAAAGAGTACCAATAAATAAAACTGTATCTAATGCAACCTCTGAAGATGCAAATACTGGCATTAGTCTTGCCACCATATAAACACCAGCAGCAACCATTGTAGCTGCGTGAATTAAAGCTGAAACAGGTGTAGGACCTTCCATCGCATTTGGTAACCAAATATGAAGCGGAATCTGTGCAGATTTACCTACTGCACCACCAAAAAGTAATAAAGCTATAGCTGTGATTAGTATATAATTAGTGCCTGGAAGTTTATTAAATATCTGAAGATAGTCTAATGTTCCAAAGGTTACAAAAGCTAATAGAATACCAATTAAAAACAACCAGTCTCCAACCCTGTTTACTACAAAAGCTTCCATAGCAGCGTTTGCAGCTGATTTTTTATAATGCCAAAATCCAATTAAAAGATATGAAGCCAATCCAACACCTTCCCAACCAAAGAAAAGTTGAACAAGGTTATCAGAAAGTGTAAGCATAAGCATCATAAATACAAATAAAGAAAGATATGCAAAAAATCTTGGATACGATTCATCACCTTTCATATAGCCAGTAGCAAATATAAAAATAAAAGTAGATACACATGTTACAACACAAGTCATTAAAGCAGATAAAGGATCCCATAGAATACTTACAGATATAGAGTAATCACCTATTGTAAGCCAATTAAAAAGCTTTAGATTGTAATAGCTACCTGTATGTGCGACATTTATAAAACCAATTACAGATGCTACTGCAGAAATTGCAACACCTATAACTGCAACTATACCAGATAGAGGTTCTCTAAGGAACTTATAACCAAAAAGCCCTATGATAATAAATGCGATCAGTGGAGAAAACGGTATTATCCATAAGTATTCCATAGCTCTACCCCTTTAACTCTGATAATATTTCAACATCAATATCTTTTTTCATTCTATAAATAGCCATAATTAAACCAAGACCTATTGCAGCTTCTGCTGCAGCAACTGTCAATATAAAAAACACAAAAACTTGACCTGAAACTTCATGAAGCTTTACATCAAAAGCAACAAAAGCAATATTAACAGCATTAAGCATAAGTTCTGTTGCTAAAAGCATAGCTATTATATTTTTTCTAACAATAACACCTATAAAACCAAGAACCATTAGAAGACCACTTAAAGCTACATAGTATTCAATAGGTACCATCACCTACCTCCTTCTTCTTCATCTTCAACAATATTTTTTCTACCTAACAGTATTGCTCCAATCATAGCAACAAGTAATATTAAAGAGGCTATTTCAAAAGGAAAGAGGTACTTTGTAAATAACAATGTTGAAACTGCTTTAGCATTTGATATTTTTTCGAATATATCTGGCGAGAAGATTCCTTTATTAGATGCCCAAAGACCGTAAATAGATATATAAGCAAGTTCTAAAAATAGTAAAAATCCAAATGGTAAAGATAACAATGTATATTTAGGATCTACAGCTTGGCCTTTATACTGAGGAACCGTAGAAATAACAAGAACATAAAAAACAACTATTGCAACAGCATAAATAAGAATCTGTAAAGCACCGATAAGTTCAGCACCAAGATTAAAGAATAAACCAGATATTGCTATTAAAGTAGATATTAGAGATAAAACTGCATAAACAATATTTCTAAAGAACACAACACCTATAGCTGAAATAACAGCAATTGTTGATAAAGTCCAAAATGCTAAGTTGCTTAACTCCATTGGATATGCCCCCATAATTTAGTTCTTTCATTATCATCTATCCAAATTCTATCAGGCTCTTTTAACCTTCTTCTATCAAAATCTCTTCCTCTTTCACTCATATCTTCCATATGGATAACACATCTTTCTCTTTGATATTGAGCCATTTCATATATATCTGTCATAATCAAGCAATCAACAGGACAAGCATCTACACAAAGACCACAGTATAGGCAGTTTAAAAGATTCATTTCAAATTTTGTAACTTTCTTTTTACCATTTGGAAGTTGAATTGCTTCTATTACAAACAATGAAGGCATTGGGCAAGCTTGTTGACACATGTAACAAGCTACACATCTACTTTCACCTGTATTAATATCCATAAACTTTTCTAAAACACTAAAAGAAGATGGTTCATTACCATCTTTTACTCTATGAGCATGAACGCCTCTAAATCTTTTAGGAGGCGTTAATTTTTCATAAGGAAACTTTGTTGTTATTGTTTTTCTTAACAAATTTTTAAATGTAACTTTCAAGCCTTTTATAAAATCTAAGAAAAATATCTTCTCAAATAAACTAAGCTGTGGTCTCTCTAAATATTTATACTTTACCATTTTACCCTTTAATCATTATAATTATTGCTGTTATAAAAATATTAAGTAATGAGAGAGGTAACATAACTTTCCAAGCTATCTCGGTTATTTGGTCTACTCTGTATCTTGGTAATGTCCAATGTACCCATAAAAAGAACATAAACATCATAAAAACTTTTAAGAAAAACCAAACAAATGGAGAAAAAGGACCAAATATTTCTGGACCTTTCCAACCACCAAAGAATAATATTACTGCTATAGCACTTAAAACAAATGTGCCTATATACCATTCTGCAAGTGGGAATAAACCAAATTTCATTCCTGAATATTCTGTATTATAACCAGAGACAAGCTCAGCCTCTGCTTCTTGAACATCAAAAGGTGTTCTACCAGTTTCAGCTAATATAGCAAAAAGTATAACTATGAAAGCTATAGGTTGATACCATATAAATGTACCAAAAAATCCATTTTGAGCGTGAACAATTTCCTTTAAAGAGAAAGAGCCAGCCATCATTATAGGGCCTACCATTGCAAAACCAAGAGCCACTTCATAGCCTATCAATACTGCAGCCTTTCTAAGACCACCTATCATAGGGTATTTACTATTTGAAGCCCAACCAGCAAATATAACTCCATATATACTAATACTACCAAATGCAAGAGCCAAAATGAGACCTACATTTAAATCTGTAATATATGGCTTTATCTCAAAACCAAAGATTGTAAAAGGTTCACCAAATGGTATAACAGATAAAATCATTATAGCTGGTACAAAAGCAAGCAAAGAAGCAAGGTAAAATAAGACTTTATCAACGTTGTTTGGAACCAAATCTTCCTTTGTAAGAACCTTTAAAGCGTCTGCTATTGGCTGTAGTATTCCGTGATAACCAACATGTAAAGGCCCAGGTCTTTGTTGAACATGACCTGCAAATTTTCTTTCTATCAAGGTTAAATAAGCTGCTGCCAAGAACATACCAACAACAAAAACTAAAGATTTAATAGTCACTCCTATTATGGTACCTAACATCTCCATTGGCAACCTCATTATTCTTATTTTATTAAAACTATATTAACATATTGTTTTTAAAAATTAAACAATGTTTTATTTCTTTTTTTAAAAATTAAACTAAATCATTGAAAAATTAAATTTATCTATCAGTTTCTCCTACAACAGGGTCAATACTTCCAAGTAGTGCAACTGCATCTGCTACTGTTTTACCTTTAATTAATTCAGGAAAAATCTGTAAATTATAAAATGCTCCAGATCTAATTCTTAATCTATAAGGTTTTCCTTCCCCTTTAGATACAATATAAAATCCAAGCTCTCCTCTTGGATTTTCTCCTGAGAGATATATCTCTCCAACAGGTGC
This sequence comes from uncultured Aquificales bacterium, assembly GCA_964648745.1. Classification (GTDB taxonomy): domain Bacteria; phylum Aquificota; class Aquificia; order Aquificales; family Hydrogenothermaceae; genus Sulfurihydrogenibium. The sequence continues at coordinate 41,165 of CAZYKX010000006.1, read as the reverse complement.
CTTCTCTCCATAAATTCTTAAATTAAAATCTTTAACCATTGCTTCTATTGAATAATAAACTTCATTTAAAGTAGGTAAAACGTAAGGGTTTTCTGTAGCTATATATTTAGAATCTTTCATTGATTCTAATTTTTTAACACATTGATCTACAATATTTAAACTTTGCTTCATCTCCTCCATTCTTATTAAATATCTATCATATGCATCTCCAACTTGACCAAGAGGAATTTCAAAATCAACTTGATCATAAGCATCTGTAGGTTGAATATATCTTATATCATAAGGAACCCCAGCACTTCTCGCCATCACACCAGTTAAACCATACTGATAAACGTCTTCTTTTGATACAATACCTATATCTTTATTTCTTTTTATCCAGATTCTATTCTTTGTAAGTAAAGTTTCATAATCTTTTATTCTTAATGGAAAATCTTTAATAAAATGTTTTATAACATCTAATGATCCTTCTGGTAAATCGTATCTAACACCACCTATCCTTAAAAAGGATGAATTTAAACGAATTCCAGCAATACCTTCTATAATATCCATTAATTTTTCCCTTTCTCTAAAGGTGTATAGGAACATGGTTAAAGCACCGAGATCTAAAGCTGTTGTTCCAAGCCAAAGAAGATGACTATTTATTCTTTGAAGTTCTGCAAGCATAGTTCTAATCCATTTTGCCTTTTCAGGTGGCTCTACCCCAAGAAGTTTTTCAACAGCATTCACGTAAGCGATATTAGAACATAAAGCTGAGATATAATCCATTCGATCTGTATATGGAATAATTTGTGTATATGTTAAATCTTCTGATAATTTCTCTATTCCCCTATGAAGCTGTCCTAAAATAATATCACACTCTTTTATTGTCTCACCTTCTAAATCAAATAAAAACCATATAGTTCCGTGGGTACCAGGATGAAGTGGTCCCCAGTTTAAAACTATTTGATTTTTTTTATCTATTCTCTTTTTTTCTGTTATTTCAAGATCTTCTAATGTTGGGATTGCTGTGTGGTACGGATCATAATCATGACTTGGGATATTTGCTCCTTCATTCAATGAAGGAAGATATGTATCTTTTATACCTTCTTTAGGAAAATCTTTTCTAAGTGGATAATATGGATATGTTTCCCATAAAAACATTCTAACAAGATTATCATGACCTTCAAACTTTATACCAAACATATCGTAAGCTTCTCTTTCAGCCCACTTTGCACCTTTCCAAAGATTTATTAATGATGGTAAAGTCTCGTCTGTCCATGTTTTTACAATAATCCTTTCATTATAATCTGGTGAATAAAGAATATATACCCCTTGAAATCTTGGATCATGTAAAGGATAATCTACAATAGTAAAATCAATAAACATTTTAAAACTATAATCTGAATTATCTTTCAGATATTTTAAAAAATCTAATAGATTCTCTTTGTTTATTTCTACTGACACTACATCTTTATAATTTTCAATGAGAAGGCTTGGAAAAACATACTTTAACCTCTCCGCCTTCTCCAACTTTAACCATGTCAAGATTATTCCTCTAATTGTATATATTACTTAACTAACGGTTTTGACTCTTGTGGCATTTTAATAGGTATTTCTTTAAACTCTTTACCTTCTTTTTTTGCTTTTATCTTTTTTTGAAGTTCTAAAATACCCCAAAGTAAAGCCTGTGGAGTAGGTGGACATCCAGGAATATACACATCAACAGGTATAATTCTATCAACACCTTGTAATGTAGAATATGTTGGGAAAGGACCACCTGCAGAAGCACAACCACCCATTGATATAACCCATTTTGGATCTGGCATCTGTTCATATATCAACCTTAACATAGGTGCAACTTTATTTACAACAGTTCCAGCAACTATAAGAACATCTGACTGCCTTGGAGAACCTCTGAATATAATACCAAGCCTATCAGTATCAAACCTTGAAGCAGCTGTATGCATCATCTCAATAGCACAACAAGCTAATCCAACAGAAACAGGCCAAAGGGAATTTCTTCTACCCCAACTTAAAACTTCTTCAACTGTTGTTAAAATTATTCCACTATTTGTCATTGCCATTTTAACGCTCCTTTTTTCCAAGCATATAAATATCCAAGAATTAAAATAAATAAAAATAAAAACATCTCTGTAAATATAAACCCAGGTGCAACTTGCGAAATCTCTCTAAATATCAATGCCCAAGGAAATACGAAAGCAGACTCTAAGTCAAACAATACTAACAACAAACCTAAAAGGTAATATTTTTGATCTATAGTTGTCCATGTAGATTTATCATATAGTGGAACTCCACATTCATAAGGATAACCTTCAAAAGGTTCTGGTGTTTTTGGTGCGAGTAATCTGTTTATTATAAGAAGTATAGCGCCTATAACTGTAGCTAATACGAAAAATATCACAAGCCCTAAATATCCTGTTGCCATATACCATCCTCCTTTTAAAGCTGTAAAATTAGAATAACCTAAAATTAAAAAGTTTGCAACATTTTATAACGTAGTTTTATTTTCATTTATATATGATTAAAATCATTTTTAAATCTAATAGTCAAATTTAATATGATAATAAAATATCAAACATTAGAGAAAAACATATGAAAAAAATTATCATTTTTTTACTTTTAGTTATAAAATTTTCTTTTGCCAATGAATTAGATAACCTTATAGATTTAGCTTTAAAAAACTCACCAAAGATAAAACAGTTTGATCATAAAATAAGAATATACTCCTTAAAAGAAAATTACTCAAAAAGTTTACCAAATCCAACATTCTATTTTGGGCTTAGTAACATCCCAACTTCAAAACTATTTGTTACACAACAAGAACCAATGAGTAGTTTTTTAGTAGGTTTTTCTCAAAGTTATACTTTTCCATTTAAGAGGCAAGCTGAAAGTAGTATATATAAAAGCGAGATAGAAGTAAGTAAGATAGAACGTGAAATCTTAAAAAGAGAAATTATTAGAGATCTAAAAGTAGAATATTTTCAATGGTTATATACATTTAAAAAAGAGGAAATTTTAAAAAGTATTTTAAAAGATTTAGAAAGTTTAACAGCTTTTGCTGAAAACGACTATAAATATGGAAAAGCAAATCTTTCTGATATACTATCTCTTAAAACAGATAATATCAATATCCAAAAAGAATTAGTTAGCTTATACAATGAAAGAAAAAACATTGAAGAGGAGATATTTAATATAGTAAGTGAAAAGGTTGACCTTAAACAAGAAGATATAAAATTTCAGTTTGAGGAAAAATATGATTTTTCAAAAAGTCCATATTTAGAAAAGTTGATTAAAGAAAAAGAGGTTTTAGAAAATATTAAGAAAAAAACATCCTTAGAATACTTTCCTGATATTGAATTTATGGCTGAGTACATGATCAGACCAGCAATGAGCGATTTATTTAGCTTAAAAGTAGGAATAAATATTCCGATATGGAAAAAATCAAAAGAAGATCTTTTAGTTTTGGAAAATCAAGAAAGTATTAAAGAAAAGGAAAAAGAAATAAATAGTTTGTATTTAGAAATACAAAAGAAAGTAAATCAATTAAAAAATAACATTAATACAGCAAAACAACTACTAAAATTAACAGATGAAATTTTGAATAATAAGGAAAAAGAAATTAAAAGTATCGAGTTAAACTACAAATATGGAAAATCTGAATTTAAAGATATAATAAAAGTATACAAAGATATTTGGGAAGTAAAACTTTTTAAAATTGATTATGAGTTTTCATTGATAAAATCTTATATAGAGTTGGAATCAATATTATGAAAAAGTATATAGTTATTATTAGTTTATTTATATTAGCTTTATCGGTTATATTTCTAAACAAAGAATTTTTGTCTAAAAATGCATTAAAAGAAAATGACAAACCATTAGTAACAATTTCAGATAAAAGTATAAAAATTTATATCTTCTCTCCAGCTAAAAAGTTAGATGTTGGAGAAAATGAGATGATTATAAATGTTGAAGGTGGTGATTTAAAAAGTTTATACATGTATATGCCACCTATGCCTGGGATGGGAGAGATGAGAGAAGATGCGACTTTACAAAAAATCTCCAACAATACTTATAAAGCAAAGATAAATATAAGTATGGCAGGATCTTGGCAAATCATCGCACAAGTAAATGAAAATACATTAAAAACAGATGTATCTATACCTCTTGAAATAAACAAGGAAGATACAAATACACAAAAAAACAGCGTAGAGATAGATAAAGATAAACTTCAGATGATCGGCATCCAAACACAAAAAGTTTCTACGGAAAGTTTGTCAGATACATTTTCAACAGTAGGTTATGTTTCTTATGATTCATCAAAATTGTATCAAGTAACAGTAAGGACAGATTCTTGGATTTTAGATACATTTTCAAGGTTTGAAGGAGAATATGTAAAAAAAGGAGAACCTTTAATGAAGATTTTAAGTCCTGATGTTAAAATAGCAGAAGAAGAACTAAAACTATCTAAAGAGATAGATAAAGGTTTAGAAAAACTATCACAAGAAAAACTAAATTATCTTAAGTCTGGGGAAATTGTACATTCACCTATAGAAGGGATAATAATTGAAAAAAAAGTTAATCCTGGTAGTTTTTTAAAATCTGGAGATGTTGCTTACACTATAGCAAACGTAAATTTTTTATGGGTGATAGCGGAAGTTCCTCAGAATCTTACAAACTACGTTAAAAAAGGTCAGAGGGTAGTTATAATTCCAGTTGGCGATGATAACATGATAGATGGAACCGTAGACTATATTTTCCCTATAGCTGATAAAGATTCAAAAACTGTTAAGGTAAAAATAAAAGTTAAAGATAAAAATTTAAAGATAAATCAAACTGTAAATATTATGTTTGAAAACTCATTAAATAAAAGCTTGGTTGTCTCAGAAGATGCTGTTATTGATACAGGAAAAAGACAAATTGTTTTTGTTAAAAAAGGAGAAGGTATATTTGAGCCAAGAGTTGTAAAACTTGGTAAAAAAGCACAAGATTACTATCAAGTATTAGATGGATTAAAAGAAGGTGAAGAAGTTGTTGTCAAAGGAGCATTTTTACTAGATGCGGAAGCTCAAATAAAAGGAATCTACAAAGACATGAATAATACTGGACATAATCATTACTAAATTAAATACAGGAGGTTTAATTATGTTTAGGGTGTTTTTAGTTATTTTTATGCTAGTTTTTAGCTATTCATTTTCACAACCAATAGAACCACCAAAAGGAGAACGATGTGTTATCTGTGGAATGGATGTTAACGCCGATCCAAAATTTACAAGTGAAGTAAAACTAAAAAATGGTAAATACAAATTTTCAGAATCTCCAAAACATATACTTGCTTACTATCTTAATAATAAAGAGAAAATAGCAGAGATTTGGGTAAAAGATTATAAAACTGGTAAATGGATTGATGCTACAAAAGCATACTATGTGGTTATTAATGATGGACCTATGGGAAACGATTTAGCGCCATTTAGCAATAAACTCGATGCTATAAAATTTGCTGGGAAAAATAAAGTTTATGAGTTTAAAAATATAAACCTTGAATTTTTAAACCATTTAGAAATGGGACATATTCATTAATGAAATTTTTTGTAGAAAAACTCTTAAATTTAAGAGTAGTTATAATTTTATCTACCTTTATAATTTTTATCTATGGTATTTACTCAATAAAAAACTTACCAGTTGATGCTATACCAGATTTAAGTGATACACAAGTAATAATATATTCTCAATGGAACGGTCAAGTTCCTTCTGTAATTGAAGATCAGATAACATACCCATTAGTATCTAATATGCTTGGACTTCCAAAAGTAAAATCTGTAAGAGGTTATTCTTTTCCAAACTATTCTTTAATTTATGTTATTTTTGAAGATGGAACTGATATATACTGGGGAAGGTCAAGAGTATTGGAAAAGTTATCTTCTATAAACAATTCTTTACCTTCCCAAGCAAAGATAGAACTTGGACCAGATGCTACTGGTGTTGGTTGGGTTTTTCAGTATGCTTTACTTTCTAATACAAAAAGTTTAGATGAACTATGGACTTTGCAAAACTTTTATATAAAGTATGCTTTACTTTCTGTAGAAAACGTTGCAGAAGTAGCTTCTGTTGGAGGTTTTGAAAAAGATTATAGAGTATTTATAAAACCACAAAATCTATACCTTTATAAAATTTCATTAGAGGATATAGTAAAAAGTATAAAAGATACCAACGAAGAAACTGGTGGGAAAAGTATAGAAATAAACAGTAGAGAGTATCTAATTACTCTAAAAGGTTATGTTAAAGATAAAAAAGAGATAGAGAAAGCTGTTATAAAAGATATAAATGGAGTTCCAATAAAAATTGAAGATATAGGTTATGTAAAGGAAGTTCCTTCTTTAAGAATGGGGACTGCTGATTTAAATGGATTAGGTAATACTGTAGGTGGTATTGTTATTTTAAGATATGGAGCAAATCCAAGAGAAACTATAGAAAAAATAAAATCAAAACTTTCAGATATAAAAAAAGGTTTACCACAAAATGTAGAAATTATTACCACTTACGATAGATCAGATTTAATAGATAAAGCAATCAATCATTTATGGAAAGTTTTAATAGAAGAATCTGTAATAGTTATTATAGTTGTCGGCATATTCCTTTATAGTATAGGACTAAGTTTATCTATAGTTATATTTTTAGTTTTATCTTTACTTTTAACATTTATAGTAATGAAAATTTCGGGAACAGTATCAAATATTATGTCCTTAGGTGGTATTGCCATTGCAATTGGAACAATGGTTGATACTTGTATAGTTCTTGCAGAAAGTTATTCAAGAAAAAGAGAAGAAGGAAAAGAATTAAAAACAGCAATTATTGAAGCAATGGAAGATGTTGGTAAACCTATATTTTTAGCTCTTTTAATTGTTGGAGTATCTTTTATACCTCTACTTGCTTTAAAAGGTCAAGCAGGAAAACTTTTTGGACCGTTAGTTATAACAAAAACATATGCAATCTTTACAGCTGCTATATTAACAATAACAATTTTCCCAGTTCTTTTATACTATTTTGGGAAAGGTAAGGTTTTACCAGAAAAAGAAAATAAACTAGTTAATACACTTATAAAGATTTACACGCCTTTATTTCATATCTCAATAAAGTTTAGATACTTTATTTTATTTATTGCATTAATATCATTACCTTTATCTTTATGGCTTTTCAAAAACATTGGTAAAGAATTCATGCCTGATTTAAAAGAAGGGACCATTATGTATATGCCTAATACTGTACCTGGCATATCCATACAAGAAGCTCAAAGAATATTGACAGTTCAAGATAAAATTATAAAATCTGTACCAGAAGTAGAAACAGTCTTTGGAAAAGCTGGGAGGGCAGATACACCTACAGACCCAGCACCCTTATCAATGATAGAAACTATCATTACTTTAAAACCGGAAAATCAATGGCGTGAAGGTATGACATATGAAAAACTTATTTCAGAGTTAGATCAGAAACTTAAAATGCCAGGTATAGTAAATAGCTGGACAATGCCTATTAAAGGAAGAATAGATATGATAACGACAGGAATAAGAACGCCTTTAGGTATAAAAATATACGGAGATGATTTGTCAAAGTTATCAAAATTAGCTATTGAAATAGAATCCTCATTAAAAAATGTTGAAGGTATTATGAGTGTATATGGAGAAAGAATAACAGGCTCTACTTACATCCAAATAGTTCCAGATAGAGAAAAATTAGCTCTTTATGGTTTAAAGTTGGAAGATTTAATTGAGACATTTAATATACTTTTTGCAAATAGTCAGATATCTACATTTTTTGATGCACGGGAAAGATACAAAATAACCCTTGGTATACCTTTAGATTATAAAAATGATTTAGAAAATCTAATAATACCAATAAAAGACAAACTCATACCATTAAATGCAGTTGCTGAGATTAAAAGAATAGAAAGTCCTATGGAAATAAAATCAGAAAATGGCTTATTTGTAAGTTATGTATATATAACACCAAAACCAGATGCAGATATTGGTAAAATTGTTGAAGAAAGTGAAAAAATTATTAATGAAAAAATTCAGCTACCAAGTAGATACTATTACCAATGGAGTGGTCAATGGGAATACTTGCAAAATGCAATAGATAATTTAAAAGTAATTATTCCTATCGTTTTAATATTAATAGTTATATTGGTATATATCAGCCTTTCTAAAATACTTGAAACAATTTTGGTAATTTTTACACTTCCATCATCTATTCTTGGTGGCTTATTATTAATGTATCTTTTAGATTTAAAACTATCCTTAGCATCAATAGCTGGGTTTTTAGCATTGTTAGGTATTGCAGCAGAGATGGGAATAATTATGATTGTTTATATAGTCAAAGCATTAGAAGAAGGAAAAGACATTTATGACGGGGCAGTAAAAAGAATAAGACCAAAAGCTATGACTATAACTGCTATCGTTGCTTCACTACTACCTGCTGTTTTTTTAAAAGGTACTGGCTATGAGATAATAACAAGAATAGCTATTCCAATGCTTGGTGGTGTAATCACAAGCTTTATAACATCATTAATTTTAATTCCAGCTATCTATTCAATACTAAAAAAATCTTGACTTTAATCATTTTTTAATTAATCTATTTATCTTATTTTAAGATAAGAATATCTTTAATTCTTAAAATGGAGGTAATTAAAATGTTATTATCAGAAAAAGAACTACCAAAGGTGGCTGTAAACAAAATGAATGAAATCCATAATGAGGAGATTAACATTGTAAACAAACTTTACCAAGAGATTTTAAACAATGGAAACTTAGAAACAATAATAGCTTTATTTGATGAATTTTTAAAAGATGTTGAAAACCATTTTTCTTTTGAACAAAGTTTAATGGAAAAGTATAACTTTTTTGCTTATCCTATGCATAGAGGAGAACATGATAGAGTTTTATACGAGTTAAGATCTTTAGAAAAACTGCTAAAAGAAAAAAACAATGTAGAAGTGGTGAAAGACTACCTTGAAAATCATTTTAAACCATGGATAATAAACCATGTTATGACAATGGATACAGTTACAGCAATGTATTTATCAAATTTTGGTGTATAATTTTTAAAAAAATTTTAGAGGTTGTTTTTGTTAGATAAGGCTAAAAAAATAAAATGGTTTATCTTTGATGTTGATGGCGTTTTAACTGACGGTAAAATAATATACGATTCTGAAGGTAGAGAAATAAAAAATTTTTGTGTTAAAGATGGCATAGGGATTTACCTATTAAACTTAGCTGGTATAAAAACAGCCATAATCACAGGGAGGCATTCTGAAATAGTTGAAAAAAGAGCTTTGGAGCTTAATATAACGGAAGTTTTCCAAAATTCATTAAATAAATTAATCCATTACAATCAACTAAAATCAAAATATAACATAAGCGATGAAGAGATCTTGTATATAGGTGATGATATTTTAGATATACCTATTTTAAAAAGGGTAGGTTTTCCTGTCACTGTCCCATCTGCACCTGACGATGTTAAAAAATTTACTCTTTACATAACAAAAAAAGAAGGGGGCAATGGCGCAGTGAGAGAAATCATTGATCTTGTTTTAAAAATTCAAGGAAAATATGATGAGATTATTAAAAGATATACAGAGATATAGATGGACGATAGAGAAAGATGGAATAAAAAATATAATGAAGGCTTCTTAGGAGAAAAAAAACCTTCTGATCTACTTTTACATTACTATCATCTTGCAAAAGTTGGGAAAGCCTTAGATTTAGCTGCTGGTCTTGGTAGAAATAGTTTATTTCTAGCAGAAAAAGGGTTTTTAGTAGATGCTGTAGATATATCTGACCATGCTATAGAAAAACTTAAAACATTGCATGAAAACATTAATCCTATCCATGCTGATTTAAAAACATTTAGACCACAGCCTGATAGTTATGATTTGATTGTAAACATCAACTTCCTTGAGAGGAATCTATTTCCATATATAAAAGAATCTTTGAAAAAAGACGGTGTTTTGATATTTGAAACATTTCTTGAAGGTTCACCTTCAAAAAACAAAGATTTTTTACTTAGGAAAAATGAGCTTTTACATTCATTTATCTTACTTGAAATAATTTTTTATCAAGAAAAAGAAGTTGTAACATGTAAAAATGAAAAAGCCTTTAAAGCTTACTTAGTAGCAATAAAAAGATGCTAAATAAAAATACAAGAAAGATTCTCTCCTTAGCTATACCTGCTGCTTTCAGTAACCTTTTAGATATGATTCAAGTTATTGTAGATATGATCATGATTGGTAGAGTTTCACCTGCTGCAGTTGCATCTATAGGTTTATCTATGCAATACTTAGGTTTACTGTATGCATTTATGGCATCATTTAGTGTTGGGACATCAGCTATTATATCTCGTTACTTTGGAGCAAAAGAGTATGAGAAAGTTGGCAAAGTTATATTTTCTGTATCTGTATTTGCTTTTTTAGTATCTATTCCCTTTACTTTATTCGGATTTTTTCTTTCTAAGTATATATTTATAACAATGGGTTCTTCAGATGAAGTTGTAAAATTAGGAGAAAAATATTTTTCTATTGTTTCTATATCTTTTCCAGTTTTATTTGTAGAAATGGCTATATATTCCGCTTTTAACGCAGTTGGAGACACTAAAACACCACTAAAGATAGTAATTATGGCAAACATAGTAAATACTTTTTTTGGTTACACACTTATATTTGGTAAGTTTGGTTTTCCTGCTTTAGGTGTAGAAGGTGCAGCAATTGCAACTACTATAAGTTATTACTTTAGTTTTTTTTTATACTTTTTGAAAATCAATAATAAAAATTCAAAAGTTTATTTTATAAAATCTTTTGATTGGACAGAAGTAAAGAAAATATTAAAAGTAGGTATTCCTGCAGGATTTGAAAGAGTTTTAACATATACATCTTTTTTATTATTTGTAAAAATTATAGCAAATTTTGGACTTTATACACTTGCAGGTTATCAGATAGGTTTAAGAATTGAAGGATTAGCATTTATGCCAGGATTTGGTTTTACAATAGCAGCTATGACATTGGTAGGACAAAGTTTAGGAGCAAAAAAAACAGATGAAGCAGAAAAAAATACAATTGAAACTATAAAAGTAGCTTCAACATTTATGGGCATATTGGGAATATTTATGGTTTTATTTCCAGATTATATAGCTATGATTTTCACAAACGATAAAAAAACAATTGAAGAAGCTTCTATATATTTAAAGATTGTTGGTTTAACTCAAGTACCACTGGCTATAAGCTTTGTACTAAGCGGTGCACTACGAGGTGCCGGAGCAACAAAACTTACACTCTTTGTAAATACATTATCACTGTGGATATTTAGAATTATCCCTGCTTACATTCTAAGTAAAATATTCGGCAATATAATTTTTGTATATTTTGCTATGTTTTTTGAAACTTATATAAAAGCATTTATACTCTGGATTATATTTAAAAAAGGTTCGTGGAAAAATATAAACTTATAGGAGTGATAAATGGATAATATAGAAATATTTAAGCTTTTTATAATACTGGCAATTGTATTTTTGATCTCAAAATTAGTAGGCTTTGCAATGAAGATAATTTTTAGAATTTTAATATTTATCGCTATTTTATATATAATTTTTCAGTATTTACATAAACTACATTAATAAAATTTCAATTAATTTTATTAAAGTTAAATTTTTAAAATAAAATGCTGTTTTATTTTTATAAAAAATATGTTTAAATATAAATAAGTAAATTTTTAAAGGGGTGCTAAAATGGAGTTTTTCAACCTTAAAGTCTTTAGATATGATCCTACAAAGGATTCCGAACCTTACTACAAAACTTACAAACTTCCAGTAGAAAAAGGTATGACACTTTTAGCAGCTTTGTTTAAAGCAAAAGAAGAACAAGATCCTACTATATCATTTAGGTACAATTGTAGAGCTGCTATCTGTGGTTCTTGTGCAGTAAAAATAAACGGTCACGCAAATCTTGCTTGTAAAGTTCAGATAACACACTTATTAGAAAAATATAATACTGATACATTGGTTGTAGAACCTGTTGGAAATATAAAACCTCTTAAAGACCTTATTTACGATATGGATTGGGTTATTGATAAAATGAAAAGAATTAAACCATGGTTTATTCCAAAAGAAGCACCACCAGCAGACGGAAAAGAGTACAGACAAGATCCATTTGATCATCAAAAAATAGACTATGCTTCAGATTGTATACTTTGTAACTCTTGTATGTCAGATTGTAATGCATTAAAAGCAAACGAAAACTATTTAGGGCCTATGGTATTATCAAAAGCTTACAGATTTATAGCAGATTCAAGAGATGGAGCAAAAAAAGAAAGATTAGAGGTTGTTTTAGAAGACTTTAATCTGGAGTGGTGTGTAAGATGTATGGAATGTACTACAAGATGTCCAAAAGAGGTCCAACCTTACGAAAATATTATAAGAACAAGGATTATAGCAGCTGAGGAAGGTTTCAAATCACCAGGAGAAATACATGCAGAAATTTTTGAAAAAGATATATACAACAGAGGATTGCTTAACGAAATGCTTTTACCAATGAGACAAGAAGGTATACTTGGCGCGGCTAAAAGAGCACCTTTTGGTATAAGGATGTTCTTTAAAGGAAAAGTTAATATAGCTGATTTCTTTGGTGGACATAAAGTAAAAAGACATGAAGAAGTTCAAAAAATTATGGATAAAGCTAAAAGCATGAAAGATAAAGTAAAGATAAAAATAATACCAGACGTACATACAGTTTATGAAGATAAAAGAAAGTCTAAACAGTCAGGAGGTAACTAATATGAAATATGCATTTTATACTGGATGCTCTGCTAAAGGTGTAGCACCAGAACTTTACGAATCTACTAAACTCGTTGCCAAAAAGCTTGGAATGGAACTTATAGAACTTGAAGCTGCTACGTGTTGTGGAGCTGGTGCAGTGCAAGAAAAAGATGAATTTTTATCACTTACAATAAATGCAAGAAACCTTGCTTTAGCAGAAGAACTTGGTTTAGATATGCTTACAATATGTAACACGTGTACTTTAATGCTTAGAGAAGCTAAATTTAAATTAGATCATGATCCAGAACTAAAAGCAGCTGTTAATGAAGTACTTAAAGATGCTGGTTTAGAGTACAAAGGAACTATAGAAGTTACTCACTTTCTATGGGAAGTTATAGATGCTGTAGGTTTAGAAAAAATAAAATCTATGGTGGTAAGACCTCTTAGAGAGTTTAATATAGCTCCATTTTATGGATGTCATATAATAAGACCTCCATACTTAACAGGTTATGAAGATCCTGACAATCCGACATCTATTGAAAGACTTATTGAAGCACTTGGTGGAACACCTGTAGACCATGATGCAAGACTTGCATGCTGTGGTTTCCATTCATTCTGGTCAGCTGAAGATAAAGTAACACTAAAACTTACCGCAATGGATACAAAAGCAGCAAAAGAAGAAAAAGCAGATTTTATGGTTACGCCTTGCCCACTATGTCATACACAACTTGATGCTATGCAACCGGAAGCAGAAGAAAAGATAGGTGTAAACATAGGTATGCCTGTTTTACATTTGCCACAACTAATAGGTCTTGCAATTGGTTTAAAACCTAAAGAGTTAGGTTTACATAAACATGTAATATCAACAAAATCTATAATCGAAAAAATTGCTTAAATTTCCTACATTGGCAGGTTTAACCTGCCTCCCATTTTTCTTACTTTTAAACTAAAAGTTGCAAATTATATAAAACATAATATAGAATATATTCTAATATCTTTATTTAAAAAAGGTGAAAGAAATGGAAACAAAGGAAAATTTGGTCATTGAGAATGAAAAGTGGCAAGATGAAAAGTTTTTAGAAGATACAGCAGAATTACTTAAAGCTTTAGCCCATCCAGCAAGATTAAAAATAATCGGTTATCTTGCAAGTGGTAAAAAATGCGTCAAGCATATCTGGGAAGCTTTAGATTTACCACAACCAAACGTTTCCCAACATCTATCAATACTTAGAAACAGAGGTATTTTAGGATATAAGCGAGAAGGATCAATTGTATGTTATTATATTAAAGATAAAAGAGTATTAGAATTGTATAAAAACTTAATACAGGAGGATTAATATGGCTGGCAAAGTAATATCAGTTAATGAATCAAACTTCCAAGAGGAAGTTTTAAACTCAGATGTTCCAGTTTTAGTAGATTTCTGGGCTCCATGGTGTGGACCATGTAGATTAATTGCACCAATTGTTGAAGAACTTGCAGCAGAATTGGAAGGAAAAGCAAAAGTTGTTAAAGTAAACACAGATGAAAATCCAAACCTTGCTATGAAATACGGAATAAGAGCTATACCTACAATAATGGTATTTAAAAATGGAAGAGTTGTAGATACAAAAGTAGGTGTACAATCTAAAGAAGTTTTAAAAGCACTTTTAACATAAAGGTTCTTCATGGTAGAAATACACCCCACAGCAATAGTAAGTGATAAAGCAAAATTAGGGGCCAACGTAAAAGTTGGCCCTTTTTCTATTATAGAAGATAATGTAGAAATTGGAGATAATACAGTTATACATTCATCTGTAAAGATTAAACCATTTACAAAAATAGGCTTTAACTGTGAAATTTACGAAGGAGCAGTTATTGGAAACATTCCTCAACACCTAGGATTTAAAGGAGAAACTACTTACGTAGAAATTGGGAATAATACTGTCATAAGAGAATACTGTACGATACATAGAGGAACATCTTTTGACGATGGTATTACTAAAATAGGAAACAATACCTATTTAATGGCATATGTTCATATAGCTCATGATTGCAAAGTTGGAGATAACACAATACTTGCTAACAATGTTACATTAGCAGGACATGTAAAAATTGGTAATTATGTTTTTGTTGGTGGTTTAACTCCTATTCATCAGTTTTGTAGAATTGGTGATTATGCAATGGTAGGTGGAGCTTCTGCAGTAGATAAAGATATACCACCATTTACAAGAGCTTCCAAAAATCATGTTCTACTTTATGGACTAAACTTAGTAGGCTTAAAAAGAAGAGGTTTTACTTCTCAACAGATTAAGCTGTTAAAAGAAGCTTATAGAATTTTATTTAGAACTTCAAAAACAATATCTGAAGGAATTAAAGAAGTAGAAGAAAAACTACCACTTACACCAGAAATACAGATGCTTTTAGATTTTGTTAAAACCACGAAAAGAGGAATAGCACCAGAATCTTCTAAAAGAAAGTTTTTAACACATGACGAAGAGTTTTAAATATGAAAATAGGGCTTATTGCAGGCTCTGGAGAACTACCTTTAACATTTGCAAAATCTGCATTTAAAAACAAAGATGACCTTACAATAATCGCTATAAAATCATCAGCAGACAAAGAAATAGAAAAGTATGGGAAAACATACTGGTTTTCATTTACAGAAGCTCAAAAGATAATAGATACTTTAAAAAACCTTGGTATAAAAAATCTTGTGATGCTTGGCAAAATAGAACACAGCTCTATAATTTTTCACCTCCATAAATTTGATGAAAGATCTAAAAAATTTTTAAGTAACCTTAAAGATAAAAGAGCAAAATCTATACTTTTGTCAATCATAAAAGAACTTGAAGCTGAAGATTTTAATTTTATAGATCCAACTGATTATTTAAAAGATATTCTAATGACTGAAGGTATTTTAGTAGGAGAACTAGATGAAAACTTATTAAAAGATGTTAAGTTTGGTATAAAGATAGCAAAAGAGATTGCCGATTTAGATATTGGACAAACAGTTGTAGTAAAAGATGGTATTGTAATTGCAGTGGAAGGTGTAGAAGGAACAGATAAGTGTATACTTAGAGGCGGTGAACTTGGAGGAAATGGTACTGTAGTTTGCAAAGCTGCAAGAAAAAATCAAGATATGCGCTACGATGTACCAGTAATTGGAACAAAAACATTAGAGAGTATGAGAAAAGCAAAAGCTAAAGTATTAGCCGTTGAAGCAAATAAAACATATCTTTTAGAAAAAGAAAAATTTATTGAAAAAGCTAAAAAATATGGTATAACTGTCATAGGAGTTAAAATTGAATAAATCTGTAGAAGAAATTATTTTTACTGGAAGAGTTTTACATGAGCTTAAACTAGTATCTTCCCATGGAGGAAACTTAAGTATTAGAGAAGATGATTTCCTTTACATTACGAAAACTGGACGTATGGCTGGCTTTTTAAAAGAGGAAGATATAATAAAGCTTCCTATTTATGAAAAAACAGAGCAAGATAAGGAAGCTTCAATAGAACTAATTGTACATAGAGAAATCTACAAAAGAAATCCAGATATAAAAGCTGTTGTCCATGCTCATCCTATAACTGCTATTACATTAGCTTATTTTCTTCAAACATTTAAACCTATGGATATAGAAGGAGAACTGTTTATTAAAGAAGTACCTATATTAGAAGTAGAAAAACCTTCAGCATCAGAAGAACTTGCAATAGAAGTATCTGAAACTTTCAAAAAAAAGTTTAAAATATGCATAGTTAAAAATCATGGAACTTTCTCTGCTGGAAAATCTATAAATGAAGCATTAAAATATACATCAACATTAGAAAACTCAGCGGAGATATACTATAAATGGCTAACACTGAAGAAGATAAACTTTTAGATTACTACTGTAAAAAACTAAATATATCAAATATAAAATTAAACCCAAAAGAAATAGAAATACTAAAAGAACTATCGAAAATATATCCAATAGAAGATTTAAAACAAGCAATTAATCTAATGGATAACCGACCAACAAGGAAAACTTCTTTAAAAGATATTTTAATTAAAAATTTAAAAGAATTAAAACTGATAAAAGATATAGAAATAAAGAAAGAAGAAAAAAAAGATATAGATATCTCTGAAAAAAATAGTGAAATTAAAAATTTTAACTATCTTTTAGAAGATCACTGGAAAAATTTCTTTGAAAAAAATAAAATCCCTTATAATATAATAGATGTATCTAAAATAAAAAATTTAAACCAAAACTTAAAAAATATTTTTATTGCAAATAAAGTAGCCGAATATATATTTACACATCTAAGTGAAAAAGAAAAAGAGGAAATTTTAAAAAAAGCTGAAAAACATATTAATAAATTACACATAAAAGAAGAAGAAAAAAATGAAGCCATTAAGATGATAATGTTATACATAATAAAAAGAAAATATAATATAAACTTTTAATCAAAAAACTAAGGGGAGCATATATATTTGAGAAAAAAAATACTTTTTAGAATTTTTATAGGTATACTTCTAGTCATATTAGTTTCTTTTTTTTCTATATCATATTCAGTAAGAAAACTAGCATTAGAACAATCAAAAGAAAAAGCTAATATTATAGCTCAGATCATAAAAGATTCACTTACATCTTTTATGATAAATGGTATTATGGACAAAAGAGAAGAATTTTTACGTAAAATAAAAGAAGTTGAAGGTGTTAAAGAAATAAAAATAGCAAGATCTGAGACAGTGATAAAACAATTTGGCAAAGGTTTACCTTATGAAGAACCTATAAGTGATTTAGAAAGTAGAGTTTTAAAAACAGGAATGGTTCAAGAATTCTTAGATGAAGGTACTGAATCGGTAATTTATAAAGTAGCAATACCATACAAAGCAGAAATTTATAAAGGAATAAATTGTCTTAACTGTCATCAAGCAAAAGAGGGGGAAGTTTTAGGTGTTATTAGTGTTTCTTTAGATATAACACATGTTAGAAATATTGGAATAGTAATTACAGGTATATTTTTTGTTGTTGTTACTCTTATCATCATATTATTTGGATATTATATGGCTAAATTTTTTGAACCTTATATAAAAACTATGGAAGAGTTAGAAAAAAACTTGGAAAAAGCTGCAGAAGGTAATTTCTCCTATGATCTCCCAATAAGAACAGATGATGAGGCTGGAAATGTAAGTAAAAAAATGAATGAAACCTTTAAAACACTATTAAAAACTTTAGAAGAAATAGAATCAAATATAAAATACATAATAGGATACAAATTAAATAAATCTGGTAATGCCTTAAAAGATACAGTAAAAATGGTTAGTGAACTTCTAAAAATTTATCAATTTAAAAGAGTAATTGAAAAAGATCCAACAAAAGAAGAAGTATATAAAAGAATAGAATACATTATACATGATTATATGGGATTTAAAATGGGAACTTTTTATGAAGTTGATGAAAATAAAAACTCTATGAAAATAATTTTTACACTTGGAGAAGAAAATTGGTGTAATGAATCAATTTTAAAAAATCCAAACGAATGTAGAGCAAAAAGGACAGGATTAGACGTTGATTCAAAAGAGTTCAATTGTATATGTCCTTCTTTTAGTAAATGTGACAAAGATCAAAACTACAACCATTACTGTATACCTGTTTATACAGGAGGACATATTGGTAACATTCTACAAATTGTTTATGAAAAAGAAAATATTGATCTAATAAATTTATATATCCCTTATATAAAAAGCTATCTTTCAGAAACTGCTCCAGTTTTAGAAGCAAAAACATATATGGAGATTTTAAAAGAACAGGCTTTAAGGGATCCTCTTACAGGTCTACACAATAGAAGATTTTTTGAAGAGATAGCTAAAAAATTAGCTGCTGAAATAATTAGAAGAAATTCAACACTTGGTATACTTATGATAGATATTGATTTTTTCAAAAAAGTAAACGACACTTACGGTCACGATGTAGGAGATAAAGTAATAAAAACTATTGCTGATATTATTCAAAAAAGCGTTAGAGAATCTGACTATGTTATCAGATGGGGTGGTGAAGAATTTCTCGTACTTTTAATGGATGTACAGCCTGGATTCAGTGAAAAGGTTGCAGAAAAAATAAGAAAAAATGTAGAAGAAAAACCTATCGAATTTTCTGGAGGTGTGTTAACGAAAACCGTAAGTATTGGTGTTTCAGAATTTCCTATCGATACAGATCAAATTTGGGAATGTATCAAATTCGCTGATGTTGCTCTATATAAGGCAAAAGAAACAGGAAGAAATAAAGTCGTAAGATTCGAAAAAAGTATGTGGCAAAAAGAGGATTATTAATATTATCTTTTTAACATTTCCTCTTCTTTTAAGGTTTTTATCAACTCTAACATCTCATAGTATGCTTTAAAAACCTCTATTTTTGATTGGCTATTATTTATCTTGTTTATTATTTCTATATAATCTTTTGTTAAAACATCTATTTTCTTATTAATATCTAAAGATGACATTTTACCACCTCTAAATTTTAATTTTAATTGAGATCTATTCTCATATAGTTTTAGTAGAAATGAAATGATTTATATCATTCTTGATAACTGACAATAAAATTTGTATATTTAGTTACTGATGGAGGAGAATAGAAATGATTTACAAAGTAATCAAGAGGGATGGCTCTATTGTAGATTTTGATATCACAAAGATAGAAAATGCTATATGGAAAGCTATGTTATCTGTTGGAGAGAAAGATAAAGAAAAATCAAAAAAATTAGCAGAGGTTGTTTTAAATAAGCTTCAATCAACACTATCAGGAGATGAAATACCAACTGTAGAAAAAATTCAAGACATTGTAGAAGAAGTCTTAATAGAGGAAAATCTACCTAAAGTAGCAAAAGCTTATATTCTTTATAGAAATAAAAGAGCAGAAATTAGGAAAGAAAAAATGAAAATACTAAATAAAGAGTATCTAGACGAAGTAGATAAAAGTTTTGATATAAATGCATTGAAAGTGTTAGCAGCAAGATATCTAAATAAAGATGAAAATGGTAAAGTTATAGAAAGTCCAAAACAACTTTTCGAAAGAGTCGCAATACATGTTACACTTCCTTCTATACTTTACGATAAAAGAGTATACAGAAGAAAAAGTAAATTTCAATTAAAAGAAAAAATTAAGTTAGAACACTATGTAAATAAAGCAAAGATAGGTAAATATAAGTTAAACATTTATCAACTTGAAGGATTAGAAAGGCTCTACAACAGAATGAATAAAGAGAAAAAAATGAGTTTAAAATTTTCTGAGATACTAAATATGTTATCTAACGGCGAATTTGATAATTATGAAGATGAAATTTTTCAATATTATAAAGTAATGGTTGAAAGAAAATTTCTTCCAAATACACCAACTTTGATTAACTTTGGAAATCCTTTAGGAGCTGGTTTGGCCTGTTTTGTTTTAGGTATTGAAGATTCTTTAATCTCTATAATGGACTCATTAAAAAATGCTGCCATTATCTTTAAATCAGGTGGTGGCTGTGGTTATAACTTTTCATCACTCAGACCAGAAGGTGACTTTGTAAAATCAACCCATGGGGTTAGCTCAGGGCCAATAGCTTTTATGACTTTATTTGATAAAATGACAGATGTTATAAAACAGGGAGGTGTTAGAAGAGGAGCAAATATGGGTATTTTAAACTCGGATCATCCCGATATAGAAAAATTTATAGTGGCAAAAGAAGGAAACAAAGAGTTAAAAAATTTTAATATATCAGTTTTTATTAAAGAAGATTTTTGGGAGTACTATGAGCACAATAAACCTTATCCCCTTGTTAATCCTAGAAATAAACAAGTTGTAAAATATATAAATCCAAGACAGTTTTTTGATTTAATAGTTTACCAAGGGTGGAAATCAGCTGAACCTGGTTTATTGTTTGATGATAATATAAACAGATTCAATCCTTTAAAAGATTTCCTTGGTAAAATCCAGTCAACTAATCCATGTGGTGAAGTATTACTATACCCAAATGAATCTTGTGATTTAGGTTCTATAAATTTATGGACTTTTATTGAAGAGGATGAAAAAGGAAAAAAATTTAACTGGCAGGAATTAAAGGAAACAGTTAAAATAGCAACGAGATTTCTAGATAATATCTTAGATATAAACAAATATCCTTTAAAAAAAATAGAAGAAACATCTTTAAAATCAAGAAAAATTGGATTAGGTGTGATGGGCCTTGCAGATGCACTTTTTGAACTGGAAATACCTTATAATAGTGAAGAAGGATATAAATTTATGGAAAAGGTTATGGAATTTATAAACTATCACTCTAAGTTAGAGTCTATAAACATAGCAAAAGAGAGAGGTCCTTTTCCATTATTTGATAAAAGTAGTTATAAAGATGGTAAACTACCATTTTCAGGTTTTTACAAAAAAGAAGAATGGTCTTTTGATTGGGAAAAGTTAAGTAATAAAATAAAACAGCATGGATTAAGAAATACTTATACAACTGTTATAGCTCCGACTGGTTCAATTAGTATGATAGCAGGATGTAGTGCAGGCATTGAACCTTTGTTTAGTTTAGTCTATGAAAAACATGTAACTGTTGGAACATTTTACACTATAGATCCTATTTTTGAGAAAATAATGACAATGGAAGGATTATTTAATGATAATTTAATTAAAGATGTTGTAAAAAATGGTGGAAGTATAAGGAATATACCGTATATTAGTAAAAAATATAAAGATATATTTGTTACGTCTAAGGATATATCTGGTGAAGAACATATTAAAGCGGTTGCATCATTCCAAAAATGGGTAGACTCATCCATATCAAAAACAATAAACTTTCCAGAGAATGTTTCTTTAGAAGAGATGAAAGAAGCTTATCTTTTAGCTCATAAACTAGGCTTGAAAGGTTTAACAGTATACAGAGAAAAATCAATAGAGGGTGTTTATACTGTACCTTCTAATGAAGTAAAAAATGAAAGTAAAATGACACTTAGTTCTTTAAAAGACGAAAAAACAAAAGGGCCATCATTATATAGCGATCCATCAGTTAAAGAAGAATATAACGACATATCTAAGAATAATGAAATATGTCCTCAATGTGGTTCTAAGCTAATCAGTAAAGAGGGTTGTAAAATATGTCCCAACTGTAGCTGGAGTGTGTGTATGCTATGATATACATTTTTACAGGAAATGGAAAAGGAAAAACATCAGCAGCTATAGGTACAACAATTAGAGCTTTAGGGAACAAACAAAAAGTTTTATTTATACAATTTATGAAAGATAAAACTCTTTCTTCTGAAAATAAAATCTTTGAAAATTTAGAAAATATTACAGTAAAAAGTTTTGGAAGAAAAGGTTTTTATCTTCCTAAAAAAATGTTGGAGAAAAATCCTGAATTAAAAAACTATGGTGTTAAACCTTTAGAAGATATAGATAAAAATTTAGTTCAGGAAGGATTTAAATATATTTTAGAAAATAAAAATAAATATGATTTAATTATACTTGATGAGCTTTGTATAGTTATTTACTTTAAACTTATTAAAAAAAGTGAAGTTTTGAATTTAATAAAAAAACTAAAAGATAAGGATGTAGTTATAACTGGAAGGAATTGTCCTAAATATTTAATAGATTTAGCAGATCTTGTAACAGATATGGTAGAAATAAAACATCCATATAAAAAGGGGATTAAAGCAAAAAAAGGTTTAGATTTTTAAATGCCGAAGGCGGGAGTCGAACCCGCACGCCCTTTCAGGCGGGGGATTTTGAGTCCCCTGCGTCTGCCAATTCCGCCACTTCGGCAAGTATAAGAAATATTATACTATTTTTTAGGGATTAGAGTAAACATCATATTTTTACCTTCTTTAACTGGTTGTTTTTCTACAACAGCAACATCAGATACATCTTCTATTATTTTTTGAGCCAATTTCTCTCCAAGTTCAGGATGAACATTTTCTCTACCTCTAAACCATATCCAAACTCTTACCTTATCTCCATTTTCTATAAACTCCTTAATATGCTTTACCTTTGTTTCATAGTCATGTTTTTCAATATTAAGTTTAAACTTCATCTCCTTAACTTCTTGAACATGCTGTTTTTTCTTTGCTTCTTTCTCTTTTTTCTTCTGTTCAAATTTATATTTTCCATAATCCATTATTTTACAAACAGGTGGGTTTGCATTTGGTGAGATTTCAACTAAATCTAAATTTTTCTCTGCAGCCAATCTCAACCCTTCTTCTAATGGAACAACTCCTAAATTTCTTCCTTGATCATCAATCAATCTGATCTCTCTTGATTTAATTTGATTGTTTATTCTTAACTCTTGAATGGCTAAAACCTCCTGAAATTTATTTTAAAATTTTTATCCAAAATTGAATGTGCTTTAAAATCTTCAGACTCTTTTGGAAAATCTAATCTATAATGTACACCTCTACTTTCTTCTCTATTTAAAGCACTGTAAGATATAGCTTTTCCAAGGATTATAAGATCTTTCAAATATCTAACATTACAATAATTGGTAATATCCAAATAAAGATCATCTAATGATTTTATTGCATTTTCTAAACTTTCTTTACTTCTAACCAAACCTACATTTTCCCACATTATCTTTTTGATTTTATTTAAAGTTTTCCATCTTCCTTCTTTATCAAGTTTATATTTCTCATCAGTTTCATTCTTTATATTTATTCTATTTATTTTAGCATAAAGATTATATATATATATGTTATATGCAGTTTTATATCCTGATACAATACATTCTAAAAGTGAATTACTTGCTAACCTATTTGCACCATGGACACCTGTTGATGCTGTTTCTCCTACTGCGAATATACCATCAATATTAGTTTTTCCATTAAGGTCTGCTTTTATACCCCCTATTGTATAATGAGCAGAAGGACTGACTGGTATTTTTGTTTTATCTTCTACACCAAAATCTTTCAACATACTATATATATTTGGAAATCGCTGTGGAAAATTTATCCCTTTTGCTATTAATGGTGAGATATCCAAGTAAACAGTATGGCCTTGATTATACTTTTCTAAAATTGCTCTTGCAACTTCATCCCTTGGCTTAAGTTCATCTACAAAACGTTCTCCGTTTTCATCCACTAAAATAGCTCCCTCTCCTCTAACTGCCTCAGATATAAGCCAACCAGGTTTACCTGGTAGATTTATAGCTGTAGGATGAAATTGAATAAATTCTAAATCCATAAGTTCACAACCACAACGATAAGCTACAGATATAGTATCACCACCAACATTGTATGCTGATGTATTTCTAAGATAGATAGGACTGTATCCACCTGTTGCAAGGATCAAAGATTTAGATCTAATAAGTAACTGACTTTCTCCATTAGAAAGTATTATGCCTACATACTTATTTTCATCTGTAAGAATTTCTTCTAAATAAAAATTTTCTAATAAATCGACTTTATCTTTAATATATGATAAAACTGTTTTTCCTATCTCAAATCCAGTTCTATCTTTTGCATGTAAAACTCTACTTTTACAATGTGCTCCTTCTCTTGTAAGTTTTATTAAACCTTCATCATCTCTATCAAAGTTAACACCTAAATGAATAAGATCTATAACTCTTTCTAATCCTTCCTCTACTAATAGTCTAACATTTCTTTCTATACATAATCCTTTACCAGCTTTTATTGTATCTTCAAAATGCAAATCTGTACTGTCATCTTTACCTATAGCAGCAGCTATACCACCTTGTGCTAAAAATGAGTTTGAAATTCCTGTTTTTTTCTTGGTTATAACTAAAGGTTTTATACCAAGTTGTAAAAGATAGTAAGCTGTTGATATCCCAGCTAATCCAGAACCAACTACAACAGTATCTACTATTTCTTCTTTTAATTTTTTTGTATCAAAACAAGTTAAATATCTATCTATTTGCATAGCTATTTTTTAGTTTCTCTATTATAGCCAAAATTACATCGTTAAGCTTTTTAGGACTATGTCTTGCATAATTACCTTCATCTAATAAGTCCTTAGCATATACATAAAGTCCCATTTTTGATAAAGTAGCCGCATCTGCTATAACAGGTTCAGAATTCTCCTTTAAATATCTCTTTAAAATTTCATTTGGTGGTATTGTAGTATTTACAATAACAGCATCTAAAAAGTTTTTATCAGCATCTCCAAAAACAACTTTATTTAAAGCTTTTACATGGTCAGAAGCACTATAATCATCCGTTTCTCCATACTGTGTCATAACATTACATATATAGACTTTATAAGCATTAGAATTTATTAAAGCTTCTTTTATATCATCTATAAGTAGATTTGGGATAACACTTGTATATAAGCTTCCAGGACCAAGTATTATTAAATTTGCTTCATTTATAGAATCTATAGCTTCTTTTGGTGCTTTAACATTAGATGGCTCAAGCCATATTTTTTTAATCTTCGCTATAAGTTTTTTACCATACTCAGTTATTTCAACCTCACCTTTAACTATATTACCATCTGTAAATTCAGCAACTAAATTTATCATAGAGTCTGTTGAAGGTATAATTTTACCTTTTATCTTCAATATCTTAGAAGTTATTTCAACCGCATCCAAAAAATTTCCTGTGATCTTAGTTAGTACAGTTAAAAATAAATTTCCGAAACTATGACCTTTTAATCCTTCACCTTCTTCAAATCTATACTGCATTACTTTTGTAAGTATATCTTCATCTTCAGCTAAAGCTGTTATACAGTTTCTAACATCTCCAGGAGCAGGTATATTCATCTCTTTTCTCAGTATTCCAGTACTACCTCCGTTATCAGAGACTGTAACAATTGCAGAGAGATTTGTAATATTTTCTGGAACTAATATTTTTAATCCCCTTAAAAGTGTACTTAATCCCGTTCCTCCACCTATTGCCACTACGTTCATCTAATTTCTCCCAAAAAATTTTAAGATTTTCTCCTTATTTGGTCTATCTATTATACCTTTTTCTGTAATAATTGCTGTTATATTTTCAAACGGCGTTATATCAAAAGAGTAGTTAATAGCTTTTGATCCATTAGGGGCTATTTCGCAACTAAAACAACTTTTAACTTCTTTCTCATCTCTTTCTTCTATAGGTATATCATTTCCTGATTTTAATGTTAAATCAAAAGTAGATGTTGGTGCAGCTACATAGAACGGGATATTATGATATTTTGCTAACACTGATAGTGAAAACGTACCTATTTTATTAGCAACATCTCCATTTGCTGTTATTCTATCAGCTCCTACTATAACCACATTTATTATTTTCTTTTTCATTAAAAAACCAGCTGATGAATCTGTTATTATATAGTGTTGTATACCTTCTTCTAAAAGCTCCCAAGCTGTAAGTCTTGAACCTTGTAAGTAAGGTCTTGTTTCATCTACATAAACTGTTATATCTTTTCCATTTTCATATGCAGATCTTATAACACCTAGAGCTGTTCCCCATCCTGCAGTTGCCAACGCTCCAGTATTACAATGTGTAAGAACATTAGCTTTTTTTGGTATTAAAACTTCTCCATAGCCACCTATAGATTTATTTGCATGGTAATCCTCAACTTCTATCCTTTGTGCTTCTTTAAGTAGTCTATTTATATCGTTTCCATACTTTTCATAGATTGATTTCATTCTATCTAAAGCCCAAAAAAGATTGACAGCTGTTGGTCTTGTACTTTTTAATCTGTTGTAAACCTCTTTATAATCTATACCTTCTTTGATTCCAGAATAAAAACCATAAGCTCCAACAATTCCAATAAGTGGAGCCCCTCTAACAACCATATCTTTTATAGCTCTCTCATAGTCAGATAGTGTTTCTAATCTTTCCCACACTAGCTGATTTGGAAGTTTTAATTGATTGATTACATACAGATAGCCATCTCTAAAATCAATAGGTTTTATATCTTTTAATTTTCTCAAATAACCTCTCCTACCATATCATACTTATCGATAGTATCTTTTAACTTAACTTTAATAAAATCTCCTACTTTTACTGGCTCTGCTGTCTCAACATAAACAACACCATCTATCTCTAATCCGCTTCTATAGCTTCTACCTATAGGTAATGTTTCCCATTCTTCAGAAAATCCATCAATTATTATATCTAATTCTTTTCCTATAAATTGTTTATTTTTTTCTTCGGTTATATCTTCCTGCAAAGAAATTATCTCATTTAATCTTCTAATTTTTTCTTTTTTTGTTACCTTATCTTTATATTTTTGATATGCTGGAGTTCCTTCTTCATGAGAGTATGAAAAAACACCTAACCAGTCAAATCTTGCCTCTTGCAAAAATAATTTCATATTTTCAAAATCCTTTTCTGTTTCTGTTGGAAATCCTACAATAACAGATGTTCTTATAGCCATATCTGGAATATACTTTTCTTTCCATTCTAAAATTTGATACAGTTTTTTCTTTCTATACCCTCTCATCATATCTTTTAAAATTTTATCTTCAGAATGTTGTATTGGCATCTCTATATAATGAACAACCTTTTCACTTTCTGATAAAAATTTAAAGAAATCTTCATCTACAGTTGAAGGATATAGATAAAATAATCTTATCCATTTTATGGCATCTATTTTTTCAAGCTCCTTAAGTAACTCAAATAACATAGGTTTACCATATATATCATAACCATAATAGCTTGTATCTTGGGATACTATATTTATTTCTCTTACTCCTAAATCTGCCAAATATTTAGCTTCATCCACTAAAGATTCTATCGTTTTACTTCTATGTTTCCCTCTTATATTTGGTATTGCACAAAATGCACAGGTATGATCACATCCTTCAGATATTTTTAAGTAAGCCGTATGTTTTGGTGTTGAAAGTATTCTTTTATTATCTTGAGAAGATTCAACGTTAAGTAATACGGGTATGTCTTTTTGATTTTTTAGATCTATAAATAGATCAACCTCAGGAATTTCTTTTTCTAACTCTTTTTTATATCTTTCTACCAAACATCCTGTAACAACAATCTTTTTATTATCCAATTCTTTTAATTTAACAGCTTCTAATATAGTGTTTATAGATTCTTCTTTAGCGGCATCAATAAAACCACATGTATTAATAAGAATAATATCTGCATCTTGTGGATCTCCTGTAAACACAACTTCTTCTTTTTTAAAATTACCAAGAATATTTTCTGTATCTACCAAATTCTTGGGACAACCTAAGCTGATAACATTAAGTTTTAACTTTTTCACTACATCTCCTAATTAAAATTTTGATAAAATAAGATATAATTAATATAAAAATTTTGCAAGGAAACAAAAATGATAGACCCAAATACACTCACTCAGATGGAAAAAGAATCAACAAATCTGCTTATTAAAATATTGATACCTTTATGGATTGTTCTATCTGTAGCAGTCACTGTATGGAGCTATAAATCAACCCGCGCAAGGGTATTTTGGAAAAATCTCTACCGTAGTATTTTTCCTCCTAGGAAAGCAGAACAAGAGAAGAAACCTTGGTTTAGAAGATAATTTAAAGATCTTTAGAATTCAATATAAATGTAACTGGTCCATCGTTCAATATAAAAACTTTCATATCAGCACCAAAAACACCTGTTTTAGTAGGAAGATAAAGAGAAATTTTATTTACAAATAAATCGTACAATCTTTTTGCTTCTTCTGGAAGTGCCGCATTTTCAAAAGAAGGCCTTCTACCTTTTTTTATATTTGCTAAAAGTGTAAATTGTGATACTACTAAAGCCTCTCCTTTTATATCTAAAACAGATAAATTCATTTTACCTTTTTCATCTTCAAAAATACGTAAGTTAACTATTTTATTTACAAGTTTATCTATATCTTCTTCACTATCATCTTTTGAAACACCCAATAGTATATTAATACCTTTATCTATCTCAGATACAATTTCTCCATCAACCTCTACATAAGATTTTAAAACTCTTTGAACAACTGCTATCATCTTTTTACTATCCCGTAAAAAAGTTCAGAGATTAGTTGTTCTGGGTCGTTTATTATTTTACCTTCTCTCCTTTCCATAACATATGCAAAAACTTTAGCTTGGATTAAACCTACAAATAACATAGCTGTCTCACTCGGATTTATATCCTCTCTTATAAATCCTTCCTTTTGACCTTTATTTAAAATTTTAGACAACTTTTCCTTATAACTTTCTACAAAATTATGTAAAACATCAAAAAATTTTTTATTTCCTGATCTACTAAACTCAAAACAAAGTATAGGAACAGCTCCTTTCGTCTCCTCTAAAACTTTAATATGTTCTCTCATTACTTGTTTTAATGTCTCTTCTACGCTCAATCCCATAGCAACAGCTCTATCTACACTTTGAGAACATTTAGAAATATATTTATTTATTATTTCAATAATAATACTATCAAGTGATGGGAAGTGTTTATATATAGCCGCATCAGTTATACCAACTTTATTAGCTATATTTTTTGCTGTAAACCTCCTTAAACCCTCTTGAACAATTATTTCTGCTCCAGCAAGAATTATCTTCTCTTTCGTAGATAAATCTTCCATATAAATCCCTCCTTATATAACTATCATATTACAAAACTCATTTATACTTACTGAAGCTCCGGCAGCATTCTTATGTCCACCACCATTTAATAATTTTGCCAAATCTAGGGCTGATGGGTTGTGATTATCAAGACTTCTAAAACTAAGTTTTACAAAATCTCCATTTATAGAAAATAAACAAACTGCTTCATTATATTTTGTAGATAAAAGGTTTCCTATCTCTGACTGAAAAAGACCACTATTAAAAGCTCTTATTATATAATTCCCAATTCTAATATATAGATCTTTCGCTTTTTCTACAAAAGTATTTATTATATATGTAGAATACATATTTATTATTTTACCTTTTTCTATAATTTCAGAAATATCTTCATTTAAAAGATTTTTTACTTTCTCTGGTTTATTGGTGAAAATGAAAAGATAGTCATTTACGTACTTTGTCAAATCACCATACTGCCATTTCCAAATATCTTTATCTTCAACGTATTTGACTAGATCAGGGGGGTTGTCGCCAAAAAGATACTGCCATGTCAATGAAGCTCCAGACTTATTATTATCAAAAACAAACTTAAAATTATCAAATTTCTCTGACTCTTTTTCTAATATTTCTCTAGCACTTATATGATGATCTATATTTATAACCTCTTTTGCTTTTTTTATAACTTTTTCTAAAAATTGTGGTTTTAGTGAAAAATCAACAATATAAACAACTGTTTCATTATCAATAATATTTAGAATATTTTCAAAATCTTCTTCTTTAAAATTATGTTCTAATCCTATACATACTGCATCTGGATATTTTTTGAGTACTATCGCAGCTGCAGTTGTTCCATCGGTGCAATTTTTATGATATATACATACTATTTTCATCTTAACCTCCTATAATATTTTAAGTTAATATTTACTAACTGTAAAGTTTTTTTTCAATTTTAAGATTATTTCAAATATTTACTTTTTAATATTTTACTTTAAATATTGATATCCATAGTTAAAAATTTTTTTGACAAACACTATATTTAGTGTTATTATTATTAATAATCACTATATATAGTGGAGGTGCTGTCCATGGGACTTATAGGCAAAACATCAGTTAGAGATAATATCCATTTATCCGAGAATCCTAAATATCCAATTTTTAGAGAGCTTTATACAAAACAAAAAAAAGCAGTATGGTTTCCAGAAGAGTTAAACATACAGCAAGACGTTTTAGATTATAAAAGCTTGTCACCAACAGAAAAAGATCTGTTTGATAGTGCTGTTGGATATTTTGCATCATCTGAATTATTAGTTCAAAATGTGCTTGGCAATGGCTTTTTCCCTGTTTTAACAGATCCTTATGCAAAGATGAGTTTTTCTACCCAGATGTTTATGGAAAACATACATTCTGACTTTTTTGAGATAATACTAAACTCTTTCGATATGGATAGGAAAAGAATATACAATATTACCTTAGAAGATAAGCTTTTAAATGAGAAGCAAGAAATTATTGTTAGAGCTGTTGATAGAATAACATATGGGAAAGCCGATCCTGACACTTTAGAAGGTAAAAAACAGATTTTAACATCTATACTTCTCAATAATATAATTCAAGAAGGACTTTTTTTCTATTCTGCTTTTGCTCATTTCTTTGCTATGAAAGACACAGGAAAAATGAAAAACGTAGTCAGTGGTGTTGAACTTATCTTAATAGATGAAAGTTTACACTTACAAAATGGAATAGAAGCCATCTTAACAATGGTAGAGGAAAATCCACAGATAGTAGATGATTATCATTTTGTAGAAAATATAAAAGAAACTATAATAGATGCTGTAGAGCTTGAACTAAACTATTTAAAAGCAAAATTTGGTGGAACTACAATTTTTGGTGTTTCATACAATGAGCTTGAAAAATATATGAAATATATAGCAGATAGAAGATTGATAGAACTTGGATTTGATCCACAGTTTAATATACAGCAAAATCCTTTAAAATTCTTACAAAAAGAAGATGTAAAAAAACTAACAAACTTCTTTGAAGTATCATCTACTGAATATACTAATTTTTAATATGAATTTTTAACACGGAGGAGTTTCAATGCAGACAATTCAAAGAGTAGTTATAAAGAGAGATGGAACACAAGAAAAGTTTCAGATGAAAAAATTAGTAGATGCTATATTTGCTTTACTTGAAGGACTTGATTTACCCGATGACTATGAAATAGTTTTTAAAGTTGCAAAAGAACTTGATTTAAAAATACCAGAAAAAGTAACAACCGAAGAACTTGACTATCTAGTTTTAAAAGCTATAGAGCACCTTATCCCAAAAAATTATATATACGATATACTTGCAACAAGACAACTTTTAAAAATAATAAACAGAAGAATAGATAAAAGATTTCTATCATTTAAAGATTATATTAGATATGCAATAGAAGAAAAGCTTTTAAAACCTGAACTGTTAAACTTTAATTTGGATTTATTAGAATCAAAGATAGATTATAAAAGAGATTACAATCTAGATTACTTTGGTCTTTCTACACTAAGAGATAGATATCTAATGAAAGATAGAAATTTTGAGACAATAGAGAAACCACAATGGTTTTTTATGAGAGTAGCAATGGGAATAGGAAACAATGAAGAAGAAATTACAAAAATTTACGATAAAATCTCTAATCTTGAATATTTACACTCTACTCCTACATTGTTTAACTCTGGAACATTAACAAATCAATATTCTTCATGCTATGTTAATGTAATAGATGATAGTTTAGAAAGTATTATGGATAAAGCAAAAGAAACTGCATTTTTAGCCAAGTATGCAGGCGGTGTTGGAACAGATGTAACACGCATAAGAGCTACTGGATCAAAAATACACTCTTTAAATGCAAAATCATCTGGAATAATTCCTTTTATCAAGATATTTGACACGATTGTAAATGCAATTCAACAAGGTGGTAGAAGAAGAAGTAGTCAAGTTATGTATTTACAACCTTGGCATTTAGATATAGAAGCATTTTTAGATTTGAGAGAAACAACAGGTAATCCATACTTTAGAACACCTTCTTTAAATACTGCTTTATGGATGCCTGATGAAATAATGAAGAGAATAAAAGAAGGACAACCAATTTATCTATTTGATCCAGCAGAGTGTCCTGATCTGGTAACAGCTTATGGTGAAGATTTCTCAAAAAAATATGAAGAATGTATAAAAAAAGCTGAAAATGGAAAACTAAATCTGTGGAAAAAAATAGATAGCCAAGATTTTTGGAAAAAATATCTCTTTAAATTAGCAAAAACAGGTCATCCTTGGCTTACGTTTAAAGATAGACATAATGAAAAAAATCCTTGTCCTGATTATGGAGTGATAAATAGCTCAAACTTATGTACAGAGATAAGTATACCAAACTCTCCTGAAAGTACAGCAGTATGTACTTTAGCATCTGTTAACCTTGCTAAACATGTAGATTTGGATAAAAAAGATATAGATTGGGATAAACTAAAAGATACATTAGAAACTATGGTAGTAGCCCTTGATAATATTTTAGATAGAAACTTTTATCCTTCAGAAGAATCAAGAAAAAACACTATGGATTTAAGACCTATTGGAATTGGGATTATGGGATTTCACGAAGCTTTAATATACCTTGGCATTCCTTATGATAGTGATGAAGCAGTCGAATTAGGAAGAAAAATAGCTAAATTTATGAGAGAGATAACTTATAAAAAATCAGAAGAACTTGCACAAGAAAAAGGGCCATTTCCACATTATACACAAGCAAATTATCCATACCCTCCAAGAAGAAACGCTGTACTGTTAGCAATAGCACCAACAGCATCAATATCTATAATAGCAGGAACATCATCAAGTATAGATAATTACTTTTCAAACATTTTCTCAAGGGACACATTGTCAGGTAAATTTATTGTCATAAACAAACCATTGATGAAAATGTTAGAAGAAAAAGGTTTATTAACAGATGATCTTTTAGAAAGAATTAAAGCTGATGGTGGAAGCATTCAATATATAGATCAGCTTGAAGGATACATAGATAAAAGATTATTTAAGACGGCTTATGAAGTAAGCCCTTATAGACAGATAGATATAGCTGCTGCTTTTCAAGAATATATTGATCAAGCAGTTTCTAAATCTCTTTATATTGATGATGAATTAAGAGACGATATGGAAAACATATATATGTATGCTTGGGAAAAAGGTTTAAAATCTACATACTACTGCTTTATAGATAAAACAGTAAAAGGCGAAAAATACACGATGAATGTTAATAAAAGAGGAGAAAGAAGAGGATTTGGATTAGCAAAAAAACAAGATGACATACAAGAATTAGAAAAAATGGCAAGGGAAAAGTATGGTGATGAATTGGTAGAAAAAGTAAAATCTGGTAAGTTAGAAGCTTGTCCAACAGATCCATTACTTGCTAAAATATGTCCAAGTTGTGAGTAAAAAGTGATAAATAAAGAAGATCTAGAAAAAGAAGCGAACCAGCTGGCAGATGAAAAGTCTGCCAGTTTATACGGCTATAATCCAAATGATATAATGTGTAGATTATGTGCTTATAAATCATGTTTACAAGAAAATAATGGAAGAAAAATTATAAAGAATGCATTAAATAGAAAAAGTGAAAAAGATAAAATCTAATATACCTTGTAGGCTTGATAACTTACCTTGGACTTGGTTTCATACAAAGTTTGTTATTGCTCTTGGTATAACATGGATTTTAGACGCTTTAGAAGTTGTATTAGTTAGTGTTTTGTTAAAACCAATATCTAAATCTCTAAACCTCAATTCTACAGAATCATCTTTTATAGTTAGTAGTTTTCTTATTGGCGCATTAGTAGGTGCTTTTATTTTTGGATATCTTGCTGATAAATTTGGTAGAAAAAAAATATTTTTTATTACCCTATTTTTTTATTCTATAGGGACATTCTTAACAGGGTTTTCAAATGATTTTAAGACGCTTTTATTTCTAAGATTCATAACAGGACTTGGTTTAGGAGGAGAATTCTCAGCTATACATTCTGCTATAGATGAGTTTATTCCGGCTAAATATAGAGGCAGAGTTGATGGGTTTATAACAGCTTCTTGGAACTTAGGAAGCATATTAGCATCTTTGATAGGTTTTTATCTATT
This sequence comes from uncultured Aquificales bacterium, assembly GCA_964648745.1. GTDB lineage: Bacteria > Aquificota > Aquificia > Aquificales > Hydrogenothermaceae > Sulfurihydrogenibium. Next base: position 6,787 of record CAZYKX010000006.1, on the reverse strand, counting down.
AAAAACATTTTCTGAAGAGATAGCTTGGAGATACGCATTTTTTTTAGGAGGTTTTTTATCATTATTAATAGTATTTGTTAGGATCTTTATTCCAGAATCTCCCCGTTGGCTTATATCAAAAGGGAGAATAAAAGAAGCTGAAGAGATAGTTGAAAGTTTAGAAAACAAATATGGCATAAAATCTGTAAAAAAAGAGTGTGAAATAGCAATTTTTGAAGGTAATTTAAAAGAAAGGATAAAGATTATTGTTAAAAAGTATAAATTCAGATTTATTTTTAGCAGTACTATGAGTTTTACAATTTTAACAACTTACTATGGATTCATAACAATTTTACCATTGGTGATTTCAAATCAATATAACATTTCTACAACAGAAATACCAAAACTTCTACTATTTTCAAGTTTCGGTGGATTAATAGGAGGTTTAATTACAGCTATTTTATCAGATATAATAGGTAGAAAGTTAACTGGAACACTTATTTCTCTTTTTTCATTCTTAATAACATTTTTTTTCTTAAACAGCCAAAATATTTATCTAACTGTGTTTTTATATTCATTATTTGCATACTCATTTGCAAGTGTTGCTTATGTTGCTGCAATGGAGATATACCCTTCTTACATAAGAGCTACTGCAATAGGAATTATTTCTGTAATTGGAAGAGTGTCAGGAATAATAATCCCACCTATTATTACATACATAGCTACATATAATTATAGATATGGAATACTATTTTTAGCTACTTTATGGTTTATAGGTTTTATATCTTTCTTTATATGGTCTAAATTTGGCGTTGAGGCAAAAGGTAAATCTATTGAGGATATAACTTAACTAAATCATAAATATCTTCTTTATCTTCATACTTTAAAACGATTTTAAAACGTTCTTCTTTGTTCAGTATATCAAGCATAACATCATCTTTTAGTTTTTTATGGAGTTTTGTTGAAGATAAATTATTTATCAAACTTTCATCAAAATTATTTACAGAATATATATTATTTTCTGATTTCCAATATCTCTCAATAAAACCAAATGTAGGATGATCTGCTACCTCTATTGGAAACATCTGAATAACTTGATTTATTGTTATCTCTATCTCTATTCTTTGAGGTGTGTATCTAATTAATCTAAATCTCATCTTATTATTTGAAAGGGGGAATATTATATCCCCCTTTATTTTATTACTCTTTTAAAGCTTCGTAAACGTGTCCTACTAATTCTTCAGATGGTTTCAATGTTTTCTTACCAGGTTCCCATTTAGCTGGACAAGCTTCATCTGGATGAGACATTAAGTATGCGTTCGCTTTCATCTTTCTTACAAGTTCATCAGCGTTTCTACCAACGTTGTAGAAGTTTACTTCTGAAGATACAAGTTTTCCTTCTGGGTTGATAATAAATGTTCCTCTCAATGCTAAACCAGTAGCACAGTCATAAACACCAAACATTCTTGAGACTTTTCCTGTAGGATCTGCACCCATTGGATATTTTACGTTTTCAAGTAATTTTTCATCTCTTTGCCATGCTAAATGAACAAATTTTGTATCTGTTGAAACAGATACAACTTCTGCACCAAGTTTTTTAAGTTCTTCATACTTTTCAGCTAAATCTGCCAACTCTGTAGGGCAAACAAATGTAAAGTCAGCAGGATAGAAAAATAGTATTGTCCATTTTCCTTCTTTTTTTGCATCAGCTAATGAGAATTTTCCAAACTTTCCTGTAGATGGATCATAAGTTTCCATTTCAAAATCTGGTACTTGTTGACCTACTAAAATTACTTTTTCTTCCATAACCACACCTCCTAAAAGATTTTATTTAATAATAACAATTACTGATTAAATATAAAATGACTTTTATCATTAAAATTAAATATAAATATCTAAAAAACTATTGCAACTTTTTTTGTGTTTTTGCAGATATGCAAAAATCTGAAAACATCTTTTTATACAAAAAAACACTTCTAATTTGGCATGATTTTTGAGGAAAAGCATTAATGTAATCTTAAAAGTTTGTAATGGAATTTTATATAAGAATAAGTTAAATTATTAAACTGAAAAATTTTAATAGGAGGTATTGATATGAAAAAATTAGCACTTGCAACACTCTCAGCTTTAGTACTCGCTGCAGGATCTTTTGCAGCAGACGGTAAAGCTCTTTTCCAACAAAAAGGATGTACAGCATGCCACCAAGCAGCAGCTGACACAGTTGGACCTGCTTTAAAGAAAATTGCAGCTGCATACGCTGGTAAAGAAGCTGATTTAATCAAGTTCTTAAAAGGAGAAGCAAAGCCTAAAGTTGATCCAGCAAAAGAAGCTGTAATGAAACCTCAAATCAATACAACAAAAGCTATGAAAGATGATGAGTTAAAAGCTTTAGCACAGTTTATATTATCTCATAAGTAAATAATTAAAGGGGCTTTTGCCCCTTTTTAAGATGTTTACAAAAAATCTTATTTTAGTTTTAGCTGTTTTTGAAATATCATTAGCAGCAGAAGATGGTAAATATTTATTTTATAAATATGGTTGTAATTCTTGCCATTCAACTGTAGAACGTTTAAATGCTCCTTCTTTTAAAGAAATTCGTGATAGATATGGAACAAGTAAAAAAGCTATTGAGAAAGTTGCAAGATTAATCATAAAACCAAACCCATCAAACTGGCCAGGATTTGCTTATATGCCTCCTTTTAACATTAGTTTTGAAGAAGCAAAAAAGTTGGCTGAGTATGTTTTAATCTATTCTCAAAATGAGAAAGTAGAAAAGAAAGATTACTACTACTATGAAAGTAATGATGTTTATTGATCTTTATTTTTTATTTTAAGCATCTCTAATAACTCCAAAGGAAGTGGTAAAACTATTGTATTTGAGTTGTATTGACCTATTGTAGATAATGTTTCTAAGTATCTTAACTGCATAGCTAAAGGATGTTTTGCTAATAGTTCTGCAGCTTCTGTTAGTTTTTGAGCCGCTTGATACTCTGCTTCTGCTTGAATTATTTTAGCTCTTCTTTCTCTTTCTGCTTCTGCTTGTCTTGCAATAGCTCTTCTTAATTCTTCAGGAATATCTATTTTCTTTAGCTCAACAGCTACAACTTTAATACCCCATTGATCTGTTTCTTTATCTATAATCTCTTGTAATTTAATATTAATTTTATCTCTTTGAGATAGTAGTTCATCAAAATCAGCTTGACCACAAACACTTCTAAGTGTAGTTTGAGATATTTGTGAAGTAGCGTATAAATAGTTTTCAACATTTATAACTGCTTTAACAGGATCTATAACTTTAAAGTAAACAACAGCATCTACTTGAATAGATACGTTATCTTTTGTTATAACATCTTGAGTTGGAACATCCATAGTTACTACCCTTAAATCTACTTTAACCATCTTATCTATAAATGGTATAAGAATAAAAAGACCTGGGCCTTTTGCTTTTCCGAGGACTCTACCAAGTCTAAAGATAACCGCCCTTTCATATTCGTTTACTATCTTAACAGATGTAGCTATAAATATAACGATCACAACCAGTAAAACTGGCAAAAATCCCATCATAACAACATACCCTCCCAAATTTAATAAAATATTCATAACCCCATCTAATCCTAATATAAAGATCAATACAATAGCTGTAAATATTAAAAATGTTAATAAGTCTTTCATCTAACACTTTCTTCTATCCAATTTAGGTAATCTTCATTCCCATCTATAATAGGTAAAGCTATAACTTCTGGAACAGTATAAATATGAAGTTTTTTCACTTCTTTTGCAAGATCTTTAAATAGTTCTTTTTTTGTCTTTATTATTAATAGACTCTCCTCCGCATCTTCTTTATTTCCCTGCCAAAGGAAGATAGATTTAACATTTTTTATAATATTTACACATGCAGCTAACTTATTTTCGATTAAGTAGTTACTTATTTTTTCAGCTTCTTCAAAGGAAGAAGTTGTTACAAAAACTACAATATAACTCATATAAACCCTCCTTTAATCAATAAACCTTTTAACTATTTGATTATAACTATCTATTCTTCTATCTCTGAAAAATGGCCATGTAGTTCTTACAGAATCTATAATTGATAAATCTAATTCACATATAATATTTTCTTCTTTTTCAATAGAACCTTTAACAATAATTTCACCATAGGGATTAGATACAAAGCTTTGCCCCCAAAACTCTATACCTTCATTTCCATCTGGACTTTCTTCAAAGCCTACCCTATTTATACTAACTATATAACAGCCGTTTGCTACACCATGAGATTTTTGTATCGTTTCCCATGCATTATGTTGGGATTTTCCAAATTCTTCTTTTTCTGAAGGTAACCATCCTATTGCTGTTGGGTAAAATATAATCTTTGAACCAGATAAAGCTGTTAATCGTGCTGCCTCTGGATACCATTGATCCCAACATATCAAAACACCAATATCAGCATACTTTGTTTTAAATGTTTTATATCCTAAATCTCCTGGTGTAAAATAAAACTTTTCGTAAAAGTGCGGATCATCTGGGATATGCATTTTTCTATATTTACCAAGAAAATCTCCATTTGCATCTATAACAACTGCTGTATTGTGATATATTCCTTCTGTTCTTTTTTCAAACAAAGAAGCTATAATAACTATATTTAAATCTCTTGCTATGGTTTTTAAGGTTTTTACTGTTTTTGAATCTTCGTCTATCTTTTCTGCTAATTTAAAATATTCCAAATCTTCCACTTGACAAAAGTATTTAGATTTAAATAATTCCTGTGTAGATACAATATGGGATCCTTTTTTTGCAAGATCTTTAATATTTTCTATAGCTTTTTCAAAATTTTCTTCAATATCTTCACTACAACTCATCTGAATAAGGCCTACATTAACTTTATCCATTTTAACCTCTCAATATTTTTATATAAATGTTCCTACTCCTTGGACCATCGTATTCTGCAAAAAAAATTCCTTGCCATGTTCCAAGAAAAAGTTTTTTATTTTTAATTATAACATTTACACTATTACCGGTTAATATACTTTTAATATGAGCTGCAGCGTTACCTTCTAAATGTCTGTAATTGTTTATCCAAGGTACAAGCTTCTCTAGATGATTTTTAACATCATAAATTACATCTGGATCTGCATTTTCATTTATAAAGACACCTGCTGTTGTATGTGGCACAAAAATAGTACATATTCCTTCATCTACAGGACTTTTACTAACAACTTCTTGAACTAAATCTGTAATATCAATAAAATCTGTATGATTCTTTGTTTTTATTTTTAAAATCTCAATCATAGATTTTAAACCTCCTTTTATGTTATATTTTACAAAAATTCTAAAGGTGAAGGTAATGGAAATGAAAAAAGCTTTAATAGGTGTTTTAACAATCTCAGATAGAGCAAGTAAAGGAATCTATGAAGATATAAGTGGAAAAGCCATTATTAATTATTTAAATGATGTTTTAATAACACCTTTTGAAATTGATTATAGAGTTATACCTGATGAATTAGAACTAATTAAAGAAACTTTGATAGATATGGTGGACAATAAAGGTTGTAGCTTGATATTAACAACAGGTGGCACTGGGCCTGCAAAAAGAGATGTAACACCAGAAGCTACTGAATCTGTATGTGAAAAGATGATGCCAGGGTTTGGCGAATTAATGAGGCAAGTATCTTTGCAACAAGTACCAACAGCCATACTTTCAAGGCAAACTGCTGGCATCAGAAAAAGTTGTTTAATTGTAAATTTACCAGGTAAACCTCAGTCTATAAAACTTTGCTTAGATGCTGTTATGCCAGCTATACCATACTGTATAGATCTTATTGAAGGTGCATATTTAGACACTGATCCAAGCAAAGTTAAAACTTTTAGACCTAAAATGTAGATAAATAATTTTTCCCTTTTATAGATATTTATTACACTACAGGATTTAGAAAGTATATCTCAAATTTTAATAACACTTCCAGATGATCAATATTCTACGTGCAACAATCTATTCTGGAAACTTGCTTTTTTTGAGTGTAAACTTTTTATGTCCCAAATAAAAAATCTAATAATGATATTTCACGCTCAATTTATCTTGATCATTAATCTTATTAAGATATATCTGCTTATTATTTATAGTTCCCCCAATTATAGACATTTATTTATCTCACACACCTGGGGTTTAAAGCTACTTAGAAAATCCCTGTAATAAGGATTATCCTTAAGTAACTTCCAGGGAGCACTATTACACCCTGTATATCTCTCCAGATACTGTTTTACCAATATCTGAAGGACTTTCTTTTTCGGTGTGGAGATCTTTATCTCCTTATGAGAACTTCTCTTAAGGATATTTCTTGCTCCATTCACCTATAGCATTTATTTTTCTACCACATGCTTTGCATTCAAATGTTTGTGTATCTTTTCTATTGTTTTTGTCTACATAACCACAGTTACTGCATGTTTGTGATGTATATGCTGGGTTGTTTTCCTCTATATCTATCCTGTAAAGCTCTTTTAATCTGTTTAATTTTTCTTTAAAATATCTTTTATCAAATCTTTGTATAAGTCTATTCATTCTTCTAGATAAACCAGGATTTCTAAAATCAAGTTTCTCTATTACTATCTTTGCTGGTTTATACATCTCTACAATCTTATTAAGATAACGATTAATTTCATTCTTTAAAAACGATCTTAGTTTTTCTATCATTTTAAGATATTTTTTGTCTTGTGATGGTTTTATTCTGCTTTTCTGTAAGTAAGACATTCTTTTTGTTATCTTCTCATCTATGTTTATTAAAAATGATAAAAATTGTCTTCCTATTAGATCTCCTTT
>CAZYKX010000005.1:18756-78747 GCA_964648745.1 uncultured Aquificales bacterium | reverse complement strand
ATTATAATTATATTCAGATTTTTGGTTTCTAATGGACCTGGTGGAGTTGAAAGTTATTTCTTTGATACAATAAGTCAATAAAATTTAAAGTTTCTAATGGACCTGGTGGAGTTGAAAGTCAGATTGAGCTGCAGCTAAGATGATGATAGCAGCTTTATATTTAGAGTTAGGTATAGATATATCAAAGAATGTATCATTTTCAGGTTTTTTCCCGCTTATAGGGGATTGAAACTCTTCTGGATCACTAAATGTTGTATACCCTATTAGGTTTTTTTCCCGCTTATAGGGAATTGCGAACACAGCTGCATAATATAAAGACAACTTTATATTATCTTTGTTTTTTCCCGCTTATAGGGAATTGCGAACTTGTTATATCTACTTGAGAAGCTTCTGAACTTGTTGAGTTTTTTCCCGCTTATAGGGAATTGTGAGATAGTAAAAGATAACACTTTAATTTCTTTTTAATTATTGATAAAAACAAAAATACTACTAAATATGATTGATATGAAAATTAATAGAATGATTTTTAATAGTTTAGGTAGAGTTGCAGAGAATTTATTTATTATTTTAAATCTTAATATCAGTTAGATTGGTACATACATTAAAAGAATGTAAAAATGTTTTAGGTACATTTTTACAGTTCACATTTGTTTCAAATAGTCTTGAGTAACCATCAATTTTTGTCTCTACATCTGTATATCCAATTCCTTTAGGGTCTACAAATAAAATGATATAATCATCTCCCTTTTTCAACCAAAATATAAAATCTGGTTTGAATTTATCTATTCTATTTGTTTTAAAATTAAAATATAAAATGTAAACTCTGTAAAAAATCAACAATTTAAAGTATAATTTTTATATTATTTAACTCTCTGTAGGAGTTTTTAAATGTTAAAATTATGGTTTGCTATAGTTTTAGTGTTCTCTTTAGCTTTTGCTAATGATTGCAACCCAAATGTTTCTGTTTCTCAAGTTGAACAGATTTCAACACCTTACGTTGGAACTATAAAATCTGTAAAGTTAAATAAACATAAAAATGGTCAATGTTATTTCAAAGTTTATGGTAATAAAGGTTTCGTCGTTATAGATGCTAACAACGGTGATCTTATTAAATTTACAAAGAAAAGGGATTAAAATTGGAAATAGGTATTTCTGGTCAAGGATGGCTAAATTTAGAATCTATCAATCCGGTACCAGATTATTTAATAAAAAGATTTGGAAAATTACTTGGACAGCTTCTATACAATAGGAAAGAACTTTTTGATAGAGATTTTTCAGAAGACTTTATCTTACCAAAACTCCGGAATTTACCACAACCACAATACTTTTATACACTTGAAGAAATAGCTTGTAAACTTGTAGATTATATTAAACGAGATGAAACAATAATAATATACGGCGATTATGATGCAGATGGTATAACAAGTACAGCATTACTTGTTAACTTTTTTAAAGATATTGGAGTTAAGGTAAAATACTATATTCCAAGTAGATTTACCGAAGGTTATGGACTAAATAAAACTGCAATAAAAAAGATATCTACACTTGGAAAAGTTCTCATTGTTTGTGATAGTGGAACAAACGCTATTGAAGAACTTTTATATGCAAAAAGTTTAGGTCTTGAAGTTTTTGTTTTAGATCATCATGAACCTTCAAATATTTGGCAAAACTATCAACCACCATACTTAGAAGAAAAAATAAATATTATAAATCCAAAATTTTGGAGTGAAAATAAAATAAATCCTCTATTTAGGCATCTGGCTACCGTAGGAATAGCTTTTTATTTCATAGCTGTAATTAAAAACCTATTAAAAAAAGAGTTAAATCTAAAAGAGTATACAGATATTGTAGCTATAGGAACTGTTGCAGATGTTGTTCCTATGTCTTTTATCAATAGAACTCTTGTTAAAGCTGGTTTAGAACAGCTAAACAGTAAGAAAAGAGCTGGGATTAGATCTTTATTTAGTGTAGCATTTTTAAACAAAGAGATAAACTCTCAAGATATAGGATACATAATAGGGCCAAGGATTAATGCAGCTGGAAGATTGGAAGATGCAAGAAAATCTGTAAAGCTTCTAATAACAAAAGATGAGCTAGAAGCTAAATTTGTTGCAAATGATTTAGAAAATTTAAACAAAAAAAGACAAAAATTGACAGATATAGCATTAAGAGAAGCAGAAAAAATGATAGAAAAGGAAAGCTTAAATAATGTAATTGTCCTTGGAAAAGAAAATTGGCATGCTGGGATAGTAGGAATTGTTGCAGGAAGGTTAACGGAAAAATATAAACTACCTTCCTTAATACTATCTATAAACAATGGTAAAGCTGTTGGCTCAGCAAGAAGCGTTCCAAAGGTAAATATATACAAAGCTTTAGATAAGTGTAGAGATCTATTTATTAAATTTGGTGGTCACTCTGCTGCTGCAGGTTTATCTATAAAAACAGAAAATATAGATTTACTTAAACAATTTCTTGATAAATCAATAGAGGAAGTTGCAGAAGAGAAACCTTGGAGTATAAAAGAAATAGATATGGAGCTACCTCTTGACTACTGGAACAAAGAAAAGGTAAATGAGATAAAAATATTAGAACCTTTTGGAGAAAAAAACCCAATTCCAAAATTCATAGCAAGAAATTTAAGAATAGATTATTTTACAAATCCAACAAGAAACCTTATATTATTTACTTTTAAAGATAAAGATAACAAAATTTTTACTGGAAAAAGTTGGAAAGGAAACGATTTACTTAATAAAGTAAGCGTTGGAATGGTTGTCGATATCGTATACATACCTGAAATAAACTATTATAAAGGTATGGAAAGCATAGAATTTATAGTAGATGATATAAAAATTATTCAGTAAAAACGTACTCATCTTTATACCATCCCCATACTGTTGGGAATGCATTTTTTACTCTATTCCTAACTGCCACAATCTCTTGAGGAGCAACGATAAATATCATAGGTTGGTACTCTCCAATAATTTTAAAAGCTTCCATATAAAGTTTATCCCTTTTCTGTTGATCAAGCTCAACAGCTGCACGGTTAAAAAGGTTATCTACTTCTGCTTCCCACTGTGTAGCTGGTTTTTCTTGTTTTGGATACCACATATGCATATGACCTGAGGATAACCACACATTTTGACCAAAGAATGGATCCATACTGCCAGTAAGACCGATTATTACAGCTTCAAAATCATAGTTAGACATTAGTTTTGTAACAAGGTTGTTAAAATCAAGTCCTTGAAAATTCACTTCTATTCCTATTTTTCTTAAATCTTCTTTTATAATGTTACCTATAGCTTCTCTCTCTTTGTTTCCAGCGTTTGTTATAAGTGTAAAACTTAACTTATGTCCTTTATCATCGTATAGAAAACCATCTTTACCTTCTTTAAAACCAATAGATAAAAGTATTTCTTTCGCTTTTTTTAGATTATAGGGATATTTTGGATAAAAATTTTCATCGTATAATCTTTTATTTGCAGGTGTTACTGCCGTATATATAGGTGTTGCAAGACCATTGTACACAATATTTTTAATACCTTCTCTATCTATCGCATAAGATATAGCTTGTCTAAATTTTTCATTTTGGAACCATTTTAATTTATACTTTTCTATTGGAGCTTTTGGATTTTGATTGAAAAACATAAAAAGGTTTGAAGGTGTTGCTCCTAGGTTGTATATCTTAAAGTCACCAGATTTTGATTTTTCCATTAATTTTGCTAAATCAGAAGCCCTAGCACCATATATATCAATCTCACCAGATAAAAATTTTACAAGAGCAACATCAGGATCTTTTATAATTTGAGATTTTATAGAAACTATATAAGGTAACTTTTGATTTTTTTCATCCTTTTCCCAGAAGTACTCATTACGTTGATAAACTACATACTGACCTTGTACATATTTAACAATTTTATAAGGTCCAGTACCTATAATCTCATTTGGATTTGTACTTACATTCCAAACTGTAGGAAACTTCCCTTCTTTTACTGACTTTTCTAAAATATGCTTTGGTAAAATTGGTTGGGAAACAGCAGATAAAAATACAGCAAATGGTTTTGGCAAAATAAACTCAACTGTTTTTTCATCGATCTTTTCAACTTTAAAAGGTTTACCTTCTACAGTTAAAACATCTTTAGATGATGAAGGTATTTTATCATTATAATAAATCTGATTGTAAGTAAAAACAACATCATCTGCTGTTACAGGTTTTCCATCAAACCATTTAGTATCTCTTAAATGGAACACCCATTTTGTTCCTGTTTTATCTACTTCCCATTTTTCAGCCAAATCAGGTTCTGGTAAAAGTGTTTTTACATTTGTTTTTGTTAAGCCGTTAAATAAAGATCCAATTATAGCTGTAGAACTTGTTTCTTGTGCCATTACTGGGTTTAATGTTTTTGCATCTCCTGATAAATATCTTTTTAACTCTCCACCTTCTATACCAACTGTTGGTTCTAACTTAGCTATGTCTAAATTCACTATAGCTGACTCATTATTGGTAGAGTTTGATTTTATTAAATGAAAAGGTAAAAATGAAACTACTATTAAAAATAAAGATATCATTAAATATTTTATAGTTGTCATCATTTATATTTTCCCAAATCTTCTATCTCTACTTTGATAATCGTACAAAGCTTTTAAAAACTCTTCTTCATCAAAATCAGGCCATAAAACATCAGTAAAGTAAAGTTCTGTATAAGAAAGTTGCCAAAGTAGAAAATTTGATATTCTTTTTTCTCCACTTGTTCTTATCATCAAATCTGGATCTGGAATATCTGGACGGTATAAAAAATTTCTAAAACTTTCTTCATCAACCTTTTCTACACCTGATTTTATAATTTTATTCACTGCATCTACGATTTCTGATTTACCACTGTAATTTATAGTAATGATTACTGTCATACTTTTACAATGATTTGTTTCTTTCTCTCCTTTTTCCATTGCCTGTAAAACATTATCCCAAAGTCCCTCTTTTCTTCCAGTGAATAACAATCTAATATCATTTTCAATTAAGAAAGGAAGTTGACTATTTATATACTCAATAAAAAGAGAAAATATTGCATTTACTTCTTCCTTTGGTCTTTGCCAGTTTTCTGTAGAAAATGCAAAAAGTGTAAGATATTTAATACCAGCTTTTTTAGCAAACTTTATAGCTCTTTCTACTGCTTTTATTCCTTCCTTATGTCCAAAAATCCTATCTAATCCTCTTCTCTTTGCCCATCTACCATTGCCATCCATTATTATGGCAACATGGTTTGGTATTTTAAAGATGTTCTCCATTATTCTATAGATTGTAATTTCTTTTTAGCTAAAGTAGCAGGTTCTGTATCAGGAAACTTATTTATTAAATTTTGTAGGTATGTTTTCCCTTTTTCTTTATCTCCAAGCTCTAAATAAGAGTATCCTAATTTCAACATAGTATCTGGGTACTTAACACATTTTTTAATCTTTCCTTCATCACATTTTTTAATAAGAGTCTCCCATATATCAATTACATCTTTGTATTTTTTCTCAGCATAAAATGTCTGACCAGTCCAGAAGATAGCATTACCATAAAGATCAGAATCTGGATATTTTTTCAAAAACTCAACAAAAGCTTTCCTTGATTCTTCAATATTACCTTTAAAGTACAAATCAAGAGCATACTGGTAAAGCTGTTTATCATTTTGAGGGACAGTTACTTCTTCTTTACCTTCCTTTTTTATCTCTTGTGGTTGTTGTGGCTTTGAAAATTTTAATTTTTCTATATCAGTTGTATTTTCAGCTACCTTTTCAGAAAGTTTATCAACTCTATTGTTTAAATCTTTAATGTCTTCACTATTTTTATTTGTTTTGTCTTTTATTTCATTTAGTTCCTGTCTTAAACTTAAAACCTCTCTTTGCAATGTAACTATTTTATCTTCTGGTGCACAAGAAAACAAAAATAGAAAACCAACACCTAATATTACTATTTTTTTCATCTTTTTACCTCCTATTTAAAGAAAAATTTAAATATTATTAATCCTGAAGTTATTCCTAAAAATATTATAGAAAGTTCAGCCAATAAAAGTAATGGATTTGAAATGTTAAATAAATATTTATCAAATAAAAATACCCAAAATGGTAAAGACATTAAAGATGTTAAAAACACTATAATAAAGACTGGATTTTTAAAAAGCTTCCTCACCCTTTATCCTTAAAAAATTTAATTACTATTATAACACTTATAACTCTTTCAATGATATAATATTTTAAACAAGATGAGGAGATTTAATGAATTTAAAAGATAAAATAGCACTTTTTTTAGCAACTTCATTTTTTTTAGGTAAATTTCCTATTGCACCTGGAACTATTGGAACATTAGGAGCTATTCCATTTTTCTATCTTTATTGGGATAAAGGTTTACTAGCTCAAATTTCTATAACACTATCTATTTTTTTTATAGGAATATGGGCATCCTATGAGGTTAGTCAAAAGTACAATGAAAAAGATCCTTCTTTTGTTACCATAGACGAGATAGCTGGTTATATGGTAACTATGCTTGGAATAAACCTATCACAAATACCATTAAATCAAGCTTTAAATTACTTTTTACTTGGTTTTGTAATATTTAGAATCATTGATATTTTAAAACCACCACCTATAAAAGCTTTAGAAAAATATCCTATGGGTATTGGAATAATGATAGACGATATTTTAGCAGGTGTTTACAGCTGGATTATTCTCCATTCTTTAATATACATTTTTAAATTTTAGTTTTGAGGTGAAGAATGATCACATACAAAGATGCAGGTGTAGATATAGAAAAAGCTGACAAATTTGTAGAAGAGATAAAAGGTTTTGTTCAAAAAACATTTACTACAAATGTTATTACACCAATAGGAGGTTTTGCATCTGCTTACCTTCTTGATATAAAAAATTATAAAAATCCTGTTATAACATCTTCAACAGATGGTGTTGGAACAAAACTTAAGATAGCTCAGCATTTAGATAAACACGATACTATAGGTATAGATCTTGTTGCGATGTGTGTAAACGATTTAGTTACTACAACATCAAAACCTTTATTTTTCCTTGATTATTTTGCAACAGGTAAACTAAAACCTGAAACAGCTATAGATGTTGTTAAAGGTATAGCCAAAGGTTGTGAGATAGCTGAATGTAGTTTAGTAGGTGGAGAAACTGCAGAAATGCCAGGTATGTATAAAGATGGAGAGTATGACCTTGCAGGTTTTGCTGTTGGTGTTGTAGAAAAGGAAAAAATGATTGATGGACGCAAAACAGAAAAAGGAGACATATTAATTGGAATAGCATCTTCTGGTGTCCATAGTAATGGCTATTCACTAGTAAGAAAATTAATAGAAATAAAACATTATAAATACAATGATTACATAGAAGAGTTTGGAAAAACGATAGGAGAAGAATTACTAACACCTACCAAAATATATGTAAGAACTATTTTAACATTGGCTGAAAAAATCAATATAAAAGCTATTGCCCATATAACAGGTGGTGGAATTCCAGGAAATCTAATCAGAGTTATTAATCCAGGGTTAAAAGCTATTATAGAAGAAGGTTCTTGGGAAGTATTACCTGTCTTTAAATGGATACAAAAGGAAGGAAACGTTCCAAAGGAAGAGATGTACAAAACATTCAATATGGGTATAGGAATGATTATAGCAATAGACAAAAAAGATGAAAAAGAAACAATAGAAATTCTTAAAAACCTTGGAGAGAAACCTTTTGTAATAGGTTATCTTGAAGAAGGTGAAAGAAGTGTAAATATTGTTTAAGGAATCAAAATGTCAAAAAACATAGTTGTTTTAATATCAGGAAGAGGATCAAATCTTAAAGCTATAATAAAAGCAATAGAAGAAAAAAAGATAGATGCTAATATATCTTTAGTTTTATCTAATAAAAAAGATGCAAAAGGTTTAGAGATAGCAAAAGAACATGGAATAAAAACAAAATTTATAGACCCTTCATTTTTTGAAACAAGAAGAGGTTATGATATATATATAAGTGAGTTAATAAAAAAAGAAAATCCTTTCTTGATCGTATTAGCCGGCTATATGAGAATTTTAAGTGAAGAGTTCATAGATGCTTTTGAAGGTAAAATAGTAAATATACATCCATCATTAGTTCCTGTTTTTCAAGGTAAAAATGCCCAAAAACAAGCTTTAGAGTATGGAGCTTTAATAACAGGCTGTTCTGTTCATTTTGTAACAAAAGAGTTAGATAATGGACCTGTTATAATTCAAGCAACCGTTCCTATATTACCAACAGATGATGAAAAAACACTATCAGAAAGGATTTTACAAAATGAACATAGAATATACCCTCAAGCTATAAAATGGATAGTTGATGGAAGAATCGAAATCACAGGTAGAAAGGTATTTGTTAAAGGTGCAAAATACGGTACTTTACCGATAAATCCATCCCTTGAAGATTTTTAAAAAAAGTGTATAATAAAGTTAGTATTTATTAACCTTGGAGGTTAAACTAAACCATGGAAGCAACCATAGGAAAAAGCTGTCCTCAACCATCATTCTTCGAGAAAAATAAATTTACAATTTTAAGGAATGTTGCATATCTAACGGTTATTTTTTTACTAATTGTTATTCCCGTCTTTAAAATTGCAAAAATTGATATTGCTAGGAACGAGGCATTTATTTTTGGTAAACCTGTTTCTCTTTCTGAAGGCCTAGCTCCAGTAATCTTTGCTGCAGGTATTTTTGCTATACTTGTAATCGTGTTAAACTTAATTCTCGGTAGAGTTTTTTGTGGTTGGATATGCCCTGGTGGCTGGTTTGCAGAATTACAAGAAAAAATTAAAAAGATGACATGGACACCTACCTCTCCAACTACAAGCAAAATATTGTACTTAGTGTTTACTTTATTTACATCTATACTATTTTCACTGTTATTTTTAAACTGGGTTACAGATTTAAGAGTGTTCTTCTACAAAACAAATCCATCTTTTATACCAATGTGGATTGTATTTTTAGGAATGACTGGTATGTTTTATTTTGAACTTTTTATTGGAAAAAGATGGTGTAGAGTTTTCTGCCCTACTGGTATATATCAGAAGATAACCCCTTACAATCATTTATATAAACCTACACTTGTAAATGTAGATGCATGTACAGATTGCAGAGAATGTGTTAAAAACTGTCCTATGGCTTTAGATCCAAGAAGAATGGCTTATATACAAGACTTTTATAAAGGTATTGCAGCATGTATAGAATGTTATAACTGTATAGATTCTTGTACTAAAGCACAATCTGAAAAATGTTTACCAGTTGCAATGGGTATTGTTAAAGAGCTTCCTCCAAGAGATCCAGATTTTATATCTGGAAAATCATTAAACAAGCATCACAATTAATTTTTATAAATTCCCTCCCCCTCCCTCCCAAATCCCCCTATTGCCCTCCGCAAAGGAGGGCCATTTTATTTCAAAATTTTATGATAAAATAACTTAAAAAAGAGGTTTTTAAATGGGAAAAATCAACATTGGTATAGTTGGTTATGGTGTTGTGGGAAGTAGTGTAGTGAAAATTTTAGAAAAAGATAAAGATTTAATATTCCAAAAATCTTGCTTTGAGATAAATGTAAAAAAAGTATATACAAGAAACTGGAATAAAAAACTAAGATATTCTATCTCTGAAGAAAAAAAAGCACATTCAATAGATGAAATAATAGATGATAAAGAGATAGATATTGTTGTAGAACTTGCTGGTGGCATAGATTTCCCTTATAAAGTTATCACTCAAGCTATAAAAAATGGTAAAAATATCGTTACTGCAAATAAAGCCCTTTTAGCAGAAAAAGGTAAAGATATTTTTAATTTAGCTGAAGACAAAAACGTAAGAATAGGATTTGAAGCTGCTGTTGCAGGTGGAATACCAATAATAAAAGCTTTAAGAGAAGGTTTAGTTGCAAATGAGATAAAAAAAGTATATGGAATACTAAATGGAACTACTAACTATATACTAACTTCTATGTACAATGAAGGCAAAAGTTTTGAAGAAGCATTAAAAGAGGCCCAAGAAAAAGGTTATGCAGAATCAAATCCAACATTAGATATAAACGGAACAGATGCAGCACATAAAATATCAATTCTTGCATCTTTATCTTACGGTGGGTTTATTGATTTTTCTCAAGTTTATATAGAAGGTATCCAAAATATTGAACTTTTAGATATAGAACTTGGTAGAGAGCTTGGTTATATTTTAAAACTTATAGCAATAGCAAAATCTCATGGTGAAGAAGTTGAGATAAGAGTAAATCCAACATTTTTACCATCTTGGCATCCACTTTCTAAAGTAGATGGTGTATTTAATGCTGTGATGGTTGAAGGCAATAATGTAGGTGAAACAATGTTTTATGGAAAAGGAGCTGGGGGATTACCTACGGCAAGTGCTGTTGTAAGTGATATTGTAAGCATTGGAAAGTCCATTTTAAATAATCTTGGTAAGGAACTTGAAATAACCTCAATGAACTGGCGACATAAAGATCTAAACCTTACAAAAGTCAAAGATTTCTATACAAGATACTATATAAGATTCTCTGTCCCAGATATAACTGGAATACTTGCAAAAATTGCTTCTATTTTTGCTAATTACAACATTAGTATTGCAGCAGTTATACAAAAAGAGAAAGTATTAAAATTACAAAAAAATACAAAAGAAAAGATTGTTCCACTTGTAATACTAACACATACTGCATCAGAAAATAACATACAATCTGCTATAAAAGAAATTTTAACTAAAAATTATAGTGAGAATGCTGTAATAATAAGAGTTGAGGATGAAGAATGAAAAAATAAACATAAAAATTATGAAAGATTGGGAAACAGCTTTTCTTTTTTATTTAGAAAAATCTTTATTACTTTTAATAAATTTTAATTCAAACACTCTAATAGCTATAACATTTACAATCTCATTATTAAAAAACTATCATTTATGGAACAAAATTTGTAAATATAAAAATTATGATTAAATTAGGATTTATACTATATATAATAAGAAGTGTTATAATATATATTTTTCTTATAAAATAAAAATTTTGGAAAGGAGTTTGAGATGAGTGTAAAATGGGAGTTTTCCGCTGGTGGTATTGTGTTAAAGGAAGAAGACGGAAAAACTTATGTACTTTTAATCAAAAACAAAGACAAATACGGCTTTCCAAAAGGAAATATAGAAAGATCTGAAAAGAAAGAAGCAGCAGCAGTTAGGGAAGTTCAAGAAGAAACAGGTGTTACTGCTGAAGTTATAGACTACTTAGGTAATGTTGAGTACTGGTATAGATCTAATACTGATACTATCCACAAATTCGTTTACTACTATCTAATGAAGTATAAAGAAGGTGATTTAAACCCTCAAAAAGAAGAAATAGAAGCAGCAGAATGGGTTCCATTAGAAGAAGTATTAGATAAACTCTCTTTTGACAAAGATAAAAAAATATTCAAAAAAGCCTTAGAAAAACTAAAAGTTTATGCTTGATAAAATTTTAAAGATAGGTTTTAAATATCTTGAAAAAATTCCGAGAGAAAAAGCTTTAAAAAAAGGTAAAATTATAGGAGATATTTTATATAAATTAAATTATAGAAAAGATGTAATATATAAAAATCTTGATATCGCTTTTCCAGAAAAAGATAAAGATTGGAAAGATTATATAAGAAAAAAATGTTTAGAAAATATAGGAAGAGTCATTGTTGAATTTCCAAAACAACCTCAGTATGTAAAATCTAAAGAAATAGAAAATATATTCACAATAACAAAAGGTCTAGATGAAATAAAAAAGTATAAAGGTAAAGGTGCAATTCTTGTTTCTGCTCATATATCAAGTTGGGAAATGTGTGGTACAGGAATATCTTACTATCTCGATGGAATATCAAGTTTAGCATACAAACAGAAAAATAATAAAATAAATGAAATAATAACAAACATAAGAACATCTTCAGGAATAAAAATAATATTTCATGATCAACCGTTAAAACAGTTTATTTTAGCTTTAAATAAAGGAGAAATAATATCTTTTTTAGTAGATCAAAATGCTTTAAAACATAGAGGTTACTTTGTTGATTTTTTTGGTTTAAAAGCTTCTACAGTAAACTTTCCAGCAAAACTTGCTGCTAAATACAAAGTACCTGTATTTTTTACATATGCATACTATGATGAAAATCATTTAAAATACTACTGTGAGATAGAAAAATTAGAGTATAATGTTTTTGAAAAAGAAGAAGAAACAGCATATAATATAGTACAGTTATATACAAAAAAAGTTGAAGACGCTGTTAGAAAGCATCCAGAGCAGTACTTATGGGTACATAAAAGATGGAAAACAAGAGAAGATGAGTCTTTAGAAAAGATATACTAAGGAGGTAATGGTTATGAATCCATTAAGAATACAAAGGCTTATGATGTCAATAATTCTTATCGCTGGTCTTTTACTTGATTTAGATGGAGTAGAATGGGGTGAATATCTTATCTGGTTTGTTGCAATAATGGCTTTCATTGCTGGTATAACTGGATTTTGTCCATCAGATATAATTTTAAAGAAAATTACTGGAAAAGAAATTACTTGCAAAGAAGGATAATTGAAGTTCTTACATCTATCTGATACCCATCTTGGGTATCAGCAGTATCAACTAAAAGAGAGGGTCAAAGATTACTTAGATGTTTTTAATCAAGCTATAGATGTCGCTATAGAAAATGATGTAGATTTTATAATCCATACAGGCGATTTTTTCCACAATAGCAAACCATCAAATGAAACAATAGTTGACGCTATAAACTTAATAAAACGATTAAATATGAATAATATACCCATATACACAATCCCTGGTAATCATGATAGAGGAAGTGGAGTAAGAGATACATCTCCTTTAGAAATACTTTCTCATTTTGGTTTAAAAGTTTTAAATAAAGATGTAGAAGAGTTTAACGGGATCAATATTTTTGGTGTTAAATATATACCTAGGTATAATTTAAAAAGTATAGATATAAAAAATGTTTTAGAAGATTTATTTAACATGGCAGAAAATAAAAACAACTTCAGTATAATTATGTTACACTTTGAGTTTGAACCATTTTTTCTCAATGGATTAAAATTAGAAGATATCCCAGATAGTTTTAACTACATAGGAATAGGGCATCTTCATCAAAGGCAAGAACCTATTAAAGATCCTTTCGGAAGATGGATAGTATATCCAGGTTCTACCGAATATACAGCATTTAATGAAAATACATACGTTGAGAAAGGATGTTATATTGTCAACTTAAGTACAGATAAATCTGTAAATATTGAGTTTAAACCGTTAAGTACAAGAAAATTTTTAAGTATAGATCAAAAGATAGAAAATGATGAAGATTTTGAAATACTACTAAATAAAATAAAAGATGAAGCTGAAAAAATAGATGATAATGTTAAAAAACCAGTTTTATTTTTAAAAGTAGGAACCAACAGAATCATTTCCAATAAAGAAATCATCCAGTTTTTAGAAAAAAACGATTTAACATCAAAATTTTTACATATAGAAACTAGAGTTTTTAAAAAAGATGAAATTTCTTTTGATAATTTTATAAACATAAACAGTGATAATTTTCATATAGATATTGAAAACTTAATAGATGACAAAGAGTTAGCATCTAAACTTAAAAAATTATTTGATGAAGTTAAAAACTTTGAAGATTTAGAAGAAATGAAAAAATATATAGAAGAACATCATGAATATTTTGAACTATAGGAGTTAAAATTGAAGATACAGTATTTATTTTTTGAAGGATGTCCGAATGCTGATGCCACCTATAACAATCTATTAGAAGCTTTAAAAGAATTAAACAAAGATTTAGAAGTTGAAATTATCAATGTAAAAGATTTAGAAACAGCCCATAAGATGAAATTTTTAGGTTCTCCTTCTATATATGTAGATTCTATAGATATATATACTTTATCTGCTCCTTCAGATATTTCTTATTCTTGTAGAACATACAATATAAACGGCAAGATTACTGGAATCTTGCCAAAAGAGTTTATAATAGAACGTTTAAAATCATTTTTAAACAAATGATCTATAAATTTGGAAATCTTTTGTGAAAATCATTTAGATTTTGATATCTATAAGCTACTTTTAAGATAGTTTCTTCATCGTAAGGTTTGCCAATAATCTGCATACCTACAGGTAAATTATCTTTAAATCCACAAGGTATACTTAATGCTGGAACAGTTGCCATATTCACAGAAACAGTAAATATATCTGATAGATACATCTGTATCGGATCTTGAGATTTTTCACCTAATTTAAAAGCTACATCGGGAGTAGTAGGTGTTATTATAACATCCACATTTTTAAAAGCATTCATAAAATCTTGATATATTAGCGTTCTAACCTTTTGAGCTTTCAAATAGTAAGCATCATAATAACCTGAAGACAATGCATAAGTACCTATCATTATTCTCCTTTTTACTTCAGGACCGAAACCTTCATCTCTTGATTTTGAATACATCTCTTCTAAGTCGCTATAGTTTTTTGTTCTATAACCATATCTTACACCATCAAAACGAGCGAGGTTTGAAGATGCTTCTGAAGGTGCTATTATATAATATGTTTCTATTGCATACTTTGTATAAGGTAATGAGATTTCTTCTACAATCATACCTTCCTTTTCAAGCTGCTTTACAGCGTTTAATATTATATCTTTCATCTCTGGATTTAAATCTGTAGTGAAAAACTCTTTAGGAATTCCTATCTTTAAATTTTTAACATCTTTATTCAAACATTCTAAAAAGTTTGGTACAGATATATCCCTAGAAGTTGAATCTTTTTCATCTCTACCAGATATTACATTCATTAACATAGCAACATCTTCAACAGTTCTACCAAAAGGCCCAATTTGATCTAATGATGATGCAAATGCAACAAGACCATACCTTGAAACCCTTCCATAGGTTGGTTTTAGTCCGACAACACCACAAAATGCTGCAGGTTGTCTAATAGAACCACCTGTATCAGATCCTAAAGATGTTGGAACAATACCAGCTGCAACTACAGCAGCAGAACCACCAGAAGAACCACCAGGCACCCTCTCTAAATCCCATGGGTTTCTTGTTGGGAAAAATGCAGAGTTTTCTGTAGATGAGCCCATAGCAAACTCATCTAAGTTAGTTTTCCCTGTTATTATAAATCCTTGTTTTCCTAATTTATCTATTACAGTAGCATTGTATACAGGAATAAAGTTCTCAAGCATTTTTGAGGCACATGTAGTTCTTATATTCTTTGTTAATATGTTATCTTTTATAGCTATAGGTAAACCAAACAGATCTGGAATATTCTCAAGCTGTGTTATTTCTTCATCTCTCTTTTTAGCTTCTTCTAAAGCTTGTTCTTCTAAATCTGTTATATAAGCTTTTATTTTTGGCTCAACTTGGTTTTTTCTCTCTATGAAAGAGTGTAAAATTTCAGAAGGTTTTACTTCCTTTGATTTAACAAGATCTGAAAGTTCTTTTAAAGATTTCTTCCACAACATCATTACATCTCTCCTACTTCTTCTTCTGATGCTGGTTTTTCTGGTGCATACAACTTATCAAAGTAATCTTTATATCTTAAATCTGGTGTTTCTTTAGATGTTTCTAACTCTTTAGCATGCTCAATACATAAAGTTGTCCAAGGTAAAACTTCTAATCTCTCCTTTTCTATATCCTTACCACAAACTTCACATATCCCATAAGTCCCATTTTCTATTCTTTCTAAAGCATCATCTATAGCATTTAATATCTCTATCTCAATATCAGAAAGCTCTGCTAATATTTCTTCTGTAATGTCTATGTTTGCATACTCTTCTAAATCTCTTGGTTCAGCTGATTGCTCTGTCAATACTTTTTGAGTTTCTTCCTTTTTTAAATACCTATCCAATATAGCTGCTTTTTTATCTAATAAGATCTTTCTAAACCTTTCTAACTCTTTCTTTTCCATGATAAACTCCAATCTTTTAAATGATATAATAATTTTATCATAAATAATTATGAGGATATTAATGATACTTATTTACATACTTTTGTTTTTCCTTGGTTTTATTGGTGGTGTTTTCTATTTTTGGCATATGTGGAAAAGCATAGGTAGTTATGGAGCAGATAAATCTAAAATTTTAATGAGTATGATTTTTAGAGCTCCTATTCCTATTGCTTTTGCGTTAATAGGATATTTAGTTGGTAAATTTGAAGGAATAATATCTGTTTTAATTGGTTTTACTATATTTCAGATTATCTTTCTTGTAAAGAAAGGTTCTCAGCTTAAAAGAGAGTTAGAGGAAGAAGCAAAGAAAGAGGATAATTTTGAAGAAAAGGATAGTTAGATTAAAAAATAAGATAATAGATAGAATTTCAAATTTAGATAGTACATTAGTATACTTTCTTGAAAATTTTGATAGATTGATACATCTATTTTTAGCAATCTTAATAGTTTTCATATCTTTAGCGATTTTTGCATGGTTTGTACACGACGCTTATGGACTTTTCAAAAGTATAATAGAATTTAAGAAAAATATAAGTTCAAGTGCTCTAAGGCTTTTTGGTACAGCTATTTTACTATGGCCACTATCTTCTATTTTAAGGGCAGAGATAAATCTTATAAAAGGTGAAAAAATTTCATTAAATTTATTTATAGATACTGCTATAGCTGGAACAATAAGGACTGTTCTTATCTCAACAGCTGAAGGTGAGGAAATAAAAGAAACATACTACTATATAATATCACTATTAGTTTTTGCTATTGTTAGGCTAATAGTTGTACATACTGAAAAAATGGAAAAATCTCTAAATAAGGGTGAAGATGAATAAATTTGAAATTTTAAAATTATTATCTATCTTCCTTTTTGGAACATTTATAGGAAGTTTTTTAAATGTTGTTATTTATAGAATGCCAAGGGAGATGTCTATAGTATATCCACCGTCTACCTGTCCTGTTTGTAAAAATAGAATAAAATGGTATGATAACATTCCTATTTTATCTTTTATTTTACTTAAAGGTAGATGTAGATTTTGTAAATCTCATATTAGTATGAGATATCCTATTATAGAGTTTATAACAGGTATATTTGCTGTTTTTACATATTTAAAATTTGGATTTAACTTTTATTTCTTAATAGCTTTTTACTTTGTAGCTTCTATGATTGCTTTATCGTTTATTGATTTAGAGTTTAAAATTATTCCTGATGAGATTAACTTTTCTGGTCTATTTATTGGTATTGTTGGGGCTGTGTATAAAAGTTTAGTAATAGGAAATTGGCAACCAATTATCCAATCTATAGTAGGAGCTGTTGTAGGATCTGGAATACTGTTTTTAATAGCTTACTTTTATTTAAAAGTTAGAAAAATAGAAGGCTTAGGAATGGGTGATGTTAAATTACTTGCTTTTATAGGTAGTTATGTAGGATGGTTTGGTGCAATATTTACTATCTTTTTTGGTTCAATGCTTGCCCTTTTAGGTTCTATGCTTTTTATGAAACTGTATAAAACAGATGATTTAATGAAACTAGAAATACCTTTTGGACCATTCCTTGCAATAGCTGGTTTAATTTACCTATTTTTTGGTGAGTATATTTATAACTTTTATTTTGGGGGATGATTTTTGAATATTAAGTATAAATTATGGATAGAAAAAGATGGAGAAATAATCTTCGGGATAGGAAGGGAAGAACTGCTTAAAGCTATAAAAGAAACAGGCTCCATACTTAAAGCTTCTAAGAAATGTGGTTTAAACTATAGAAAAGCATTATTTTATATAAAAGCTATGGAAGAAAGAACTGGTAACAAGATCGTTGAAACATTTAGAGGTGGCAAAGAAAAAGGTGGAGCAAAACTTACAGAATTTGGAGAAAGCTTACTTTTAGATTTTGAAAAGATGACAAAAGAGTTTGAAAAGCTAAAAGAAGAATTTGAAGAGAAAATAAAATCAAAAGAAATATTCAGAAGTTTAAATGAATGATGAACTAATAAACAAAAGAAAATATTATTTTGGGTTTTTATTTAGTAGTATTATATTTTTTCCAATTTTGATAATACTAAAGGTTAAATTAGATCTAAATGTAGATCCTATACCTATATTTAGTATTACCTTACTATCATTTTTACCTGCTTTCTTATACTTTAATAAAAAAAAGTATAACTATAAAAACCTTTTAATCATTAGCTACATTCCAGTAATAGTTGGTTTTCTACTTTCTATTATTTTTAACAATAGTATGTATATGGTTATATCTTTCCCTTTATTTTTATTAAACTATATAATTTTAGTTCCGAGGTAAAAAATGGATTATTTAAAGATTATTGAAGAAAAAAAGAAAGAAGGCAAAAAGATTGTTTTTACCAATGGTTGTTTTGATATTATACATGCTGGCCATGTAGATTATTTAGAAAAAGCAAAATCATTGGGAGATTTTTTAGTAGTTGGTTTAAATAGTGATGAATCTGTTAAAAGACTAAAAGGTAAAGAAAGGCCTATAAACTCGCAAGAGGAAAGAATGAAAGTTTTATCTGCTTTAAAATATGTTGATTTGGTAATAATATTTGATGAAGATACTCCAGAACGATTAATAAAAGAGATAAAACCAGATGTTTTAGTTAAAGGAGGAGATTGGAGTATAGAAAATATTGTTGGTGCTGATTTTGTTAAATCTTACGGTGGAAAAGTTTATACAATAGATTTTGTTTATAATACATCTACAACAAAAATAATAAGTAAAATAAAAAATGGAAATTCCTAATATACTTACGATTTTAAGAATAATCTTAGTCCCAGTATTTATAATTTTCATCTGGTACAATATGCCAGTTTATGCATTAATAACATTTATAGTGGCAGGTTTAACTGATGCATTAGATGGTTATATAGCAAGGAAATATAAACAAGAAACTCAACTTGGTAAAATCTTAGATCCAATAGCTGATAAAACATTACTGATTTCAGCTTTTATATTTCTTTTTAATTCAAAATTACAAATAAAATTACCTTTCTGGTTTTTAGTAATTGCGATATCAAGAGATATATATATACTAGCAGGTGGCTTTTTAATTTACATTTTAAAAGGCTATTTAAAAGTAAAACCATCTATCTTTGGAAAAGCAACTACCTTTTTTCAAATTACTTTAATTGTATACGTTTTATCATCAAATATAGATATTTCACTTTATAATGAGTATCTGTTTAATATAATTTTGGGATTGAACATACTATTTTTAACTTTATCTACCTTAACATATACTTATGACGGCTTAATGCAAATTAACAACGGATAAAATTTTTAAAGATTTCAAAGTTTAAAACAAGATTTTCTACTGGTATAAACTCATTTTTCTGATGAGCTTGGGCAGGATCTCCAGGACCAAAGTTTACAGCATCAATATTATATAAAGATAAACGAGCTACATCAGTCCAAGCTTGTTTAGCTTCAACATTTAATTTGAAAGAAGATATCAACTCTTTTAATATAGGATTTTCTAAACATACATTACCAGATGGTGCAATATCTGTAAACTCTACTTTTGCTTCATCTTTAACTAAATTTAAAACTTCTTGTTTTGCATCTTCTATAGATTTACCAGGTGCAAAACGATAGTTTACATTTATAACAAACTTATCTGGTATAATGTTTCTTCCACCAGAATAATCAACCATTGTAGCATTCATAACTTCATAATACTTTATACCATAAAAATCATACTCTTTTATACCAAAATCAACCAATCTTTTTAAAAAGTCAACAGACTTATGAATAGCATTTACACCTTGCCATGGTCTTGCTGAATGAGCTCTTTTTCCTTCAAAAATAACTTGTGCGTGCAATGTTCCAAGACATCCAACTTGGACAGTATTATTTGTCGGTTCCAATGCAAAAGCAAGATCTGATTTTTGTATAATATCGTACTTAGAAAGCAAAGGTTCTAACCCATTTTCTATATATGGGCCTTCTTCTTTCTCATAAAATACATATATAGTATTGAATCTTTTATCTTTATCAGAAAAATAATCTATAAGTGCCATCATCACAGCAAGACCACCTTTCATATCACTTGCACCAAGACCATATATTTTATTATCTATAATCTGCCCTGAATACTCATTAATCCCAGGAACTGTATCAAGATGACCTATAAAAGCTATAGTTTTTTTATCGTTGTCAAATTTATCATAAGATATTATCGAGTTATTATGTCTAATAATATTTAGATTATAATTTTTTAAAAAGTTTTCAACATAATCAGCTATTTCCTTCTCATTACCTATAACAGAAGGAATATTGATTAAAGCTAAAAGATATTCTATAAGTTTCTCTTTCAAATCTGTATTTCCTTAGAATAGCCTAATTTTTCTGATAACTCTTCAGAAATTTTTAAAATGTAATCTTTCATCTTCCCATGAACCAAATTAAAAGACATTCTATAAGAAGGTGCTGATAAAGTAAGTGCTGCAACAACATTACTTGTATAATCTCTAACAGGTACAGATATACATCTTACTTCTTTTTCCCATTCTTCATCGTCTATAGCATATCCCTTTTTCCTAACATCTTGTAATTCTTGTAATAGTTTAGATTTATCTGTAATTGTATTTTCTGTAAACTTTTTTAACTCTACTTCTTTAAAAAATTCTTCTAAATCTTCTTTATCCATAAACGCAAGATGAACTTTTCCTGATGCTGATGCATACATAGGTAACAATCTACCAACTCTTGATTTCACAATTACACTTTTTGATACTTCATAAGAATCTATATATACTATCTCAAAGCCACTTCTTATAGCTAAATAAACATTTTCTTTAAACTCTTGTGCAATCATCTGTAAAAATGGTTTTGCTTGTTTCCTTATCTCTGTATGTGAAATATAAGAATGACCAAGTTCGAAATTTTTTATACCAAGGGAGTATACTTTTTTTCTCTTATTATAATCTAAATATCCTCTGATTATAAGAATCTCTAAGATTTTTTCTAAGTTTGTACTTGATATTTGAAATTTTTCTTCTAAATCTTTTAGTTTGATATGTTGTCTTTTTGCAATATAAAAAAGAATATCAAAAGCTAAATCTACGTTTTGAACTATATAATCTGATTTCTCCCTTCTACGATACATATCATCCTTCTTTTATTAAGCGGAGCCGACGGGATTCGAACCCGCGACCTCCTGCGTGACAGGCAGGCGTTCTGGGCCGAGCTGAACTACGGCTCCGTCTGTTTTTTTTAGTGGGCGGTAGAGGAGTCGAACCTCTGACCCCCTCCTTGTAAGGGAGGTGCTCTGGCCAGCTGAGCTAACCGCCCAAGTGATGGATAATAGTATACAGCAAATTTTGGAAAAAATCAAGATTTTTTTAAAAAATCTATATTTATAGTTTTTTCTCCTACCTTTTCAAATAAAACTGTTGCATTTCTCCCATTTATACTCTTTACCACACCTTTTCCAAAAATATCATGTTTTACAATACTTCCTACCCGTATTTCAAAGCTGTTAGCATTTTTGTTTATAGTATTTACCTTTGGTTTCACTTGCTTAGAAGGTTTTATATGTTGATATATTTCTTTTAAAAATTGAGATTCTTTTGTATAAATATTTTTACTACCAAATCTATCTCTCATTTTTGCAAATGTAAGATAAAGCTTCTCTTTTGCTCTTGTAATAGCAACATAAAAAAGTCTCCTCTCTTCTTCTAAAGATAAAGGATCTTCAAATGATCTACCACTTGGGAATATTCCTTCTTCTAGTCCTGCCACAAAGACTGTATCAAACTCTAAACCTTTTGCAGCATGAACTGTCATTATTTTAACTTTATCACTGCTATCTATACTATCTGAAGATTGGATTAGAGCTGTTTCTTCTAAAAAATCTTCTAAGGATTTACCTTTTTCTTCAGATTCTTTAATAGCAGTAATAAGCTCGTTTACGTTTTGTAATCTATCTTCCCAATCTTTTGGATACTCTTTTTGTAAATATTCTTCATAATTTATTAAATTTACAATCTGTTGAGCAACAGTTGAAGGTTTTTCAATATTGTTTTTTATAAAATCAATTACGTTTAAAAACTCTTGAATATGAAATTTTACCTTATTATTAAAATTTTCAAAGCTATCTTTTAATGCTTGAATCCAATCTGTTTTATAGTTTAATTTGATTATCTCAAACCCTTTATCACCTATACCTCTTGCTGGTGTTGTTAATGATCTTTCAAAGCTTGCAAAATCTTTGGAATTTATTGCTAATTTTAAATATGCTAAAATATCCTTTACTTCGGATCTTTCAAAAAACTTTACACCACCAACAACTTTGTATGGTATTTTATTCTTAATCATTGCTTCTTCTAAGTTTCTTGATAAAAATGACATTCTAATAAGTATTGCAAAATTACCAAATGATTTTTCTCCAGTTTGTTTTAAAATTTCCTTAGCAATAAAATTAGCTTCTTCTTTCTCATCTGGTAAAACAACTAATTTTACATCTTCTCCATCTTCTTTATCTGTCCATAATGTTAAAACCTTATTTCTCCATTTTCCTTTTGATTTAGAAATTACAACATTTGCCAAATCTAAAATTTTTTTTGTACTTCTATAGTTTTTTTCAAGTTTTACAATTTTTGTATTTGGAAAATCTTTTTCAAAATCTAAAATATTTTCTGGATTTGCACCTCTCCATGTGTAAATACACTGAGCCGGATCTCCTACAACTGTTATTGTAGTTCTATTTCCAACTAAAAGTTTTAAAAGCTTATGCTGAATTAAATTAGTATCTTGGTATTCATCTACAAGGATATAATCAAATTTATTTTGCCATTTTAATAGTATTTCTGGATAATTGGTTAGTATATTTACTGTTTTTATTATTAAATCATCAAAATCAAAAGCATTACACTTTTTCAATTCTTCTTCATATTTTTCATAGATCGCTTTTATATGAGGCATACTAAATGATATAAGTTCAATGTAATCATAAGGATTATCTTCTTGTTTTGCTTTTGATATTATATCTTTAATTTTATCTGGCTTTAAAAGTTCTATGTTTAGATTTAAATCTTTTAATACTTTTTTTATAATCTTAACTCTATCATCATCATCGTATATAACAAAATTTTTATCATAACCTACATTTTCTGCTTCAAATCTTAAAAATTTTGCTGAGAAACTATGAAAAGTCATTACCCATGGTGGTTTTTCTCCTAAACTTTTTTCAATTCTTTCTTTCATTTCTTCAGCAGCTTTATTTGTAAAGGTTATAGCAAATATCCTTTGAGGTGGAATGTCATAATATTTTACAAGGTAGAGAATTTTATGGGTTATAACCTTTGTTTTACCAGATCCTGCACCGGCAAGAACTAAAAGAGGAGAATCAAAGTATAAAACTGCTTCTTTTTGTTTATCATTTAAATCAGAAAGTATTTCATCCTCTAACAAACTCTATTCCTCTCTTTTCCTCTAAGAAAACTTTCTATGTTTAGATATATTTCTTTTACAAGTTTATTTCTTGCTTCAACACTTGTCCAAGCTATATGAGGAGTTATAAGTAACTTATCTTTATTTTTTATACTTAACAATAGATTGTTTTCTTCTATAGGTTCTTTTTCAAGAACATCAAGACCAGCAGCAACAATTAAACCTTCATCCAAGGCTTTTGCCAAATCTCTTTCGATAACTATACCACCTCTTCCAAGATTTAAAAGTATTGCTGTTTTTTTCATAAGCTTTATTTTTTCATAATTTATAAGATTTTTCGTATATTGATTAAGTGGTGCATGTATAGAAACAATATCAGATATAGATAAAAGTTCATCTAAAGCCTTATGAGTATATTCATTACTTAAATTTTTGCCAGATGTAGAGTAGTACATAACATCACATCCAAAGGATTTTGCGATATCTGCAACTTTTTTACCAATCGTACCAAGGCCTATAATACCCCAAACTTTTCCATTGATTTCCCAAAAAGGTTTATCCAAATGTGTAAAAATAGGACTTTTTGAATATAAACCAGATTTTACATAATCGTCATAGTATTTAATATTTTCTAAAAGATAAAATAACATTGCAAATGTGTGTTGTACAACACTGTTTGTAGAATATCCAGCTACATTTGTAACAGCTATCCCTTTTTGTTTTGCATATTCTATATCTATATTGTTATAGCCTGTAGCTGCAACACAGATTAATTTTAAATAAGGAGCATTGTCCATTACTTCTCTATCTATAATAACTTTGTTTGTAATGATAACAGTTTTATCTTTGACTCTATCTATAACTTCATTTTTAGATGTAGTTTGATAGATCTCTACAAAACCAAAATCGTTAAAAATAGATAAATCTATATCGTTACCTAATGTAGCTGCATCAAGAATTGCCAACTTCATATTCTACCTTTATATAAATAAAGAACTTACGGAGCTTTCTATATTTACTCTTTTTATAGCCTCACCTAATAACTCTGCCACAGATAAAACTGTCAATTTATCAAACTGTTTATTTTCAAGAGGAATTGTATTGGTTGTGATAACTTCCTCAATAGACGAATTTTTAAGCCTTTCTACTGCTGGACCTGAAAATACTGCATGAGTACAAGCAGCTATTATTGATTTAGCTCCTTTTGATTTAAGCATATCTGCAGCTGCAACTATTGTACCAGCTGTATCAATAATATCATCTATAATAATAGCATTCTTACCTTCCACATTTCCAATTACATCCAACGTTTCTACCACATTAGGAGCTGGTCTTTTCTTGTAGATAATGGCAAGTTCCCCACCTAATCTATTTTGAAGCATTCTTGCCCTTTCTACACCGCCAGCATCAGGTGAAACAATCACTAAGTCTTTGATATTTTTAGCTTTTATGTAATGGTAAATTACAGGTAAAGCATAAATATTATCTACTGGACAATCAAAAAATCCTTGTATCTGTGCTGAATGTAAATCTAATGTAAGAACTCTATCAGCACCAGCTTTTTGAATAATATCAGCTAAAAGTTTTGCACTAATAGGAACTCTTGGTTTATCTTTTCTATCTTGTCTCGCATATGCAAAGTAAGGTATGACTGCTGTTATTCTATGTGTTGACGATCTTTTTAAAGCATCAAGTAATAATAAAAGTTCCATTATATTATCATTAACTGGATTTGTTAAAGATTGGATTACAAAGACATCAGCACCTCTAACATTTTCATTTATCTGAACTCTTATCTCCCCATCACTAAATCTTGTTACTAAAACATCTACTAATTGTGTATCAAGATATTGAGATATCTCATTTGATAAGGAAGGGTTTGAATTTCCACTGATAAGTTTTAAGACTTTACTCACATACATCCTCCGGCGATAAGATTGATTTTTAGCTGGGGAGGGAGGATTCGAACCTCCGACACCCGGTTCCAAAGACCGGTGTTCTGCCGCTGAACTACTCCCCAGTGATTATCTGAACTTTGTTTGTATTAATTTCCAATTCCTAATATCGCAAACTTTTAAAATATTTTCACTGGGCTTTCCTAAAACGTAAATACAGCTGCCACTACCTGTTATAAAAGGTTTATATCCTAAATAAACTAAAAAGTCATAAACTTCTTTAATCTCTGGATATAAACTTTTTGCAACTTCACCTAACTTATTCTCTATAAAATCAAATAATGAATCAATATTATCCATATTTATTAGGTTAAATATTATATTTAAATCTTCTTTCTTTGTCAATATATCTGATTTTAGTTGCGAGTACACTTTTTTTGTCTCTGATTTTACATTTGGATATATAATAAACAAATCTTTATCTAATTTTTTGTCTAAAAATGTTAATTTATCACCAATACCTTCTGCTAAAGCAAAACCACCTTTCAAAAAAAATGGAACATCTGCACCAAGTTTTTTAGCAATATTAAAAATTTCTTCTTCAGATAGAACGTATCCATGTTTTTTATTTAAGTAGTTTAAAATAGCTGCAGCGTTTGAACTTCCACCACCTAAACCACCACCAACAGGTATATTTTTTTCTATAATTATCTCTAAATTTTGCTCAATACCAGTAGCCTTTTCAAATTCAACTATAGCTTTATAAACCAAGTTATTCTCATTTTGCAATTCTGGATTTAGATTTGTTGTTTTTACAGAAAGATTTAAAGCATCTCTTATAACAATTCTATCATAGAAGTCAATAGTGTGATACAAAGTAAATATATCATGATAACCATCTTCTCTCTTATTTAAAACCCATAAACCTAAATTAATTTTCGCCGGTGAATATAATATCTCCAACACACTTATTTCTCCCTGTTTTTTTAGCAATATATAAACGTTTATCAGCTTCCTCTATTTCTAAATAAGGATTTTCATAGTTTGTTATCTCTTTAATACCACAACTTATAGTAACTTTCCTATCTAAACCAAAATCAAAATTTTCAACATTTCTTCTAATTTTTTTTCCTACTTCTACTGCACCATCTATATTTGTGTTTGGAAGCAAAAGCAAAAATTCTTCGCCACCAAATCTAAATACATAATCAGATCGTCTTAAAGAAGATTTTATTAATTTTGCAACAGTTTCTAAAATTCTATCTCCTTCTAAATGGCCATATACATCATTTATACTTTTAAAATGGTCAATATCTATCATTAATATAGATATTGGTTGTTTATATCTTTGCGATCTAGCAAATTCTTTTGATAAGATTACATCCATAAAGGTTCTACTTAAAACTTTTGTAAGTTTATCATAAACTATAATATCGACTAAGCTTTCTGAATAAACTTTATTTATACTATAAATCAATTTTAAAGACACATTTTCTAACTCTTTAACTAAAGATAGCTTTATGAAACTACTATGATTATTATTTAACAGCCTCTCAGCAGTAGAATGAAACAAACTGTGTAAGTTTAATAATTCTTCTAAGAATTCATAATCAAAGTCTAAAGTATTTTTTAATTCTCTAATCCAATTTGAAAATTCACATTCATCAGCAGATGGAATACGTATATTTTCTCCTTCAAAAAAAGCTTTTAAAATCTTGTTTTTAAAATTAAGATGTATTCTAAAACCTTTTTCCAATATAAAAATAGAATTTAAATCACTTTTTTTTATTATCTTCCTTTCTTCAAACATAGAAAATCCAATATATGGTTTAATTATAACTAAAAAATCTATATTTATTTTCTTTTCCATTATATTTAGATAAGACTTATTAGTATACTTTTCCAATATTTTTATTAATAATTTATAAGATTCAAAAATATAACTATCACTAAAACCATTTAAAAATAAATATCTTCCATAATTGTATGCTTTTTTTAGATAAATATCTGATGGATATCTTAGAAGTATCCTTTCTATATAGAAATTTGTATATTTCTGTAGTAATTCTTTATCTTTAGAGTTTATAGAGGATAATATTACATTTTCCCCTATGAAGGAAATAAAATCTTTTTTTATTACTTCTAAATTAAGATTTTTAGTACTTTCCTCCCAACCTGAAACGGAAACTTCTTTTTTAAACTGTTCTAGTAATTGTTTAGGCATAAGTGATAATCTCATATTTTATCTCTAGAAATATTTTAACATAAAAAATATACATTATATTATAAACATAGCATCACCATAACTAAAAAACCTATACTTGTTTTTTACCGCTGTATTGTATGCATGTAATATAAATTCTCTATCAGCAAAGGCACTTACAAGCATTAAGAGTGTAGATTTAGGTAGATGAAAATTTGTTATAAGTTTATCTACTACTTTAAATGTATAAGGTGGATAAATAAATATATCTGTAAAACCTTCTAATTTTTTGGTATTTCCGTATGTTTCAAGAGCTCTCACAACAGTAGTACCTACTGCTATAACAGATCTACCTTTTCTTTTTGTTTCATACAACAAATCTATTGTACTTTTCGTAATTGAGTAATATTCTTCATGCATTTTATGTTTTGTTATATCTTCTGTTTTTACAGGATTAAAAGTTCCAAGACCAACGTGAAGTGTTATATAACTTATATTTACACCTTTATTTTTTAGTTTGTCTAGCAAATCTTGGGTAAAATGTAGTCCAGCTGTAGGTGATGCAACAGAACCTTCCCTTTTTGCAAATACTGTTTGATATAAATATTTGTCTTTTTCTTCATCTTGTCTTTCTATGTAAGGTGGAAGAGGTACATGTCCATATTTTTCTAAATCTTCTTTTATATTTTTAGTGTAAATTTTTATTAAAGCTTTTTCTTCTAATCTATCTAAAAACTCTATATAAAAATCTTCAGATATAACTATCTTTTGGTTCTTTTTTAATCTTCTTATGTTTTTTATTAAAGCTTCCCATATATTTTTTTCTACTTCCCTTAAAAGAAAAACTTCTATATTGGCACCTGTATTTTCTTTTCTACCTATCAACCTAGCAGGAATAACTTTTGTATCATTTAAAACTAAAGTATCACCTTCATTTATATATTCAACAATATCTCGAAAAATTCTATGTTCTATTGTTTTATCTTTTCTATTTAAAACCATTAATTTACAACTATCCCTTGGTTCTACAGGATACTTAGCAATAAGCTCTTTAGGTAATTCGTAATCAAAATCTGATAGCTTCATTATTTTGAAATCTTAGAAATTAAAAACATTATTATTGAAATTAAAATACTTAAAAGTATAGATGATGTTAATGGAAAATAAAAAGTAAAGTTATCTTTTTTTATTAAAATATCACCTGGTAATCTTCCTATATTAAAAGGTAATTTTTCAAAAAGAACTAAAATCAACCCAAAAACGATAATAATAAAACCTATAAATATTAAAACTTTTCCTACACTTTCCATTTCTTTACTCTTTTAAAATTTCTTCATGTTGCTTAACAGTTTTAAGAATTCTATAAAGTATAATATAATAACACAAAAGCGTTATTTTATGATAAAATTTAAGTTTAATATTTTAGAGGTCAAAATGGAAAATTTGATTTTAGTTTGTAAAGAGATTTCAGAAAAAAATAGTTATGTACTATTTATCCATGAAGATGCAAAAGAGATATGGATATCTGGATATAAAAACAACAGAAAGTTTGATTTGTTTACAAAAAAACTTTTTGACGGAACATTTAAACTTATATATGAAATTCCTGAAGAAAGAAAAGTTGCTATTTTTATTAATGAAGATAAATTAATTGATCGTTTAAAAACGATATTTTCTGAGGTGGTAGAGAGTAAATGAAGATGAATGTTGGTATTGTAGGATTACCTAATGTTGGAAAGTCGACTATTTTTAATGCACTTACTGAAACAGCAAAAGCTGGCGTTGCAAACTATCCTTTTTGTACTATAGACCCAAACATTGGTATAGTAAATGTTCCCGATGAGAGACTGTATAAAATAGCAGAACTTGAGAAAAGTAAAAATATTGTTCCAGCTACAATAGAGTTTGTTGATATTGCTGGTTTAGTAAGAGGTGCAAGTAAAGGAGAAGGACTTGGTAATCAATTTTTAGCAAATATAAGACAAGTATCAGCTATTGCACATGTAGTTAGATGTTTTGATGATAGTGATATTATTCATGTTGAAGGTTCAGTTAACCCTGTAAGAGATGCAGAAATTATAGAAACAGAATTAATTTTAGCTGATTTACAATCTATAGATAAAAGATATGAAAAATCTTTTAAAGCTGCCAAAACAGGTAACAAAGAAGCAAAATTTGAAGTTCAAGTTTTAGAAAAAGCAAAATCTATTTTAGAAGATTTAAAACCCCTTAGAACAAATTTAGATAAATTTGAAGAAGAAGAGTTAAACTGGTTAATAAAAACACTTTATCCTATAACTGTAAAACCTATGATGTATGTAGCAAATATTCCAGAAAGTGATTTGCCAGATGGGGAAGAAAATATATATTTGAAACAACTTAAAGAAAAAGCAGAAAAAGAAGGTGCTCCTGTTGTGGTTTTATGTGGTAAAGTAGAACAAGAACTGATTGAACTTCCAAAAGAAGAAAGAGAAGAGTTTTTAAACGCACTTGGATTGAAAGAACCTGGACTAAATAAAATGATAAAAACAGGTTATGCATTACTTGATTTAATAACATACTTTACAGCTGGGGAAAAAGAAACAAGGGCTTGGACTATAAAAAAAGGAACAAAAGCACCAGCAGCAGCTGGAGAAATTCACTCTGATATTGAAAGAGGATTTATTGCAGCTGAAGTAATCAATTATGAAGATTATATTAAAATAGGAAGCTTACAAAAAGCAAAAGAGCTTGGAATGGTTAGAATTGAAGGAAAAGATTATATTGTTAAAGATGGGGATATAATATACTTTAGATTTAATGTTTAATTGATTTCAAGAAGTTATAGAAATTTCTATAATTTGCAGTTAACCTAATATTTTTTTGTGTTATTATAGAAAAATTTCTATTTATCTTTAAATTTTTAACTTTAACTTCTTTTATAAGATTACATTTAAATAAATCTTCTACTACAAGCTTTGACACAAATGCTAAAAAGTTAGAATTCTCAACTATCTTAGCAATAGATCTACTACTTGAGATTTCCATTACTGTTTTTAGTTTTAATTTTAAATGTTTTTCTACAATGTTTCTTGTTCCAGAACCAACTTCACGAAATATAAACTGATAATCTCTCAAAAGTTCAACACTTTCTAAAAAATTAGGAATAGGATTATCTATAGAAGCTATAAGTATAATCTCATCTTTATAAAAAGCTTCAACATCTAATTTATTTGAAAAAATATCATCTTCTACAAGACCAATATTAAAAATCTTAGATAAAATACCCTCTTCAACTTCCTTAGAATTTCCAATAAATAACTTTATATTAATATCTGGATATTTTTTATTAAATTCTGATATTACAGAAGGTAACAGATAATCTCCAATTGTTGAACTTGCAGCTATAAAAATAGTTTTTTCCTTAGAATTTAAATTTTTTAAATTTTCTTCCATGTCTATATAACTATCTATTATCTTACTTGCATAATCGTATAAAATTTTTCCTTCTTCTGTAAGCTCTAAATTTGTTTTTTTTCTATTGAATAAAGTTATACCAAGATAGTTTTCTATTTTTTTTATCTGTAAAGTAACTGTAGGTTGAGATAAAAATAAAACCTGTGCAGCTTTTGAAAAACTTTTCAAATCTGCAACTGTTTTAAATATTTTTAATTTATGATAATCAAGAACTTCCATAGTTTCTCACTACTTCTTCTGTCAAAAATTCAACTTTTTTTATTATGTTAAATACATCTTCTATACTTTCCAATTTTTTATACTCAAAACGATTTAGTATCTCACTAATTATTTTATAAATATCAGTAAACTTTATCTTATTTTCTAAAAACATATTTACAGCTATCTCATCTGCAACTGTTAAAACTATTGGATAATACCCACCTTTTTTTCCACATTCAAGAGCAGTTTTTAAAAGTGGAAATTTGGTCAAATCTGGTTCTAAAAACGTTATACTTTTTTGATTTCTAAAATCAAGGTAGTTATTAGATATATACCTTCTTTCTGGATAAAAAAGGGCATATGATATAGGTATTTTCATATCTGGATTAGACATATTAGATATAACTGTACCATCAAAAAATTCTACCATACCATGTATAATACTTTCTGGATGAATAATTACTTCTATTTTTTCATAAGGAAGAGAAAATAGATAATGGGCTTCTATTACTTCAAAACCTTTATTCATAAGTGTAGCACTATCTATAGTTATCTTTCTTCCCATACTCCACTTTGGATGATTTAAAGCTTCTTCAACTGTAATACTATCAAACTCTGATATATCCTTTTTTAAAAATGGTCCACCAGATGCTGTTAGTATTATCTTTCTAACTTCTTGGATATTACTACCATTTAAAATTTGAAATACAGCGGAATGTTCACTGTCCAACGGAATTATATTTTTATACTTATTTTTTTCTATTTCTCCAAGACATATAATAGCTTCTTTGTTTGCTGTTGCTAATTTTTTATCAGAGTTTAATATATAGTAAGTAGGTAAAATACCTTTTATACCAGATATTGCGTTTATAAATAAGTCTACTTCAATATGTAAAATATCCTTTAAATTTTCTACTCCTACAATGAGATTAGTATTTTTAATCTCTAATCCATTTAAATTTTCAACATAAACATAGCTTGGTTTAAATTCTTCTATTTGATATAAAAGTTTATCTGTTATTTTTGAAGCAGCTAAAAGCTCAACTTTAATTTCATCTTTATATTTTTTTACTATTTCTAATGTTTGAGAACCTACAGAACCGGTGGAACCAAGAACAGCGATTTTTTTCAAAGATTAAATCTCTCCTAAAGATTTTACAATATATCCAAAAAATTCATTATCATCTTTTACACCAACAAACTCGATTTTATCATTGATAACTGTTTTAGGAACAGCAGAAACATTGTATTTCATTGCTAAATCTGGAAAAGAATAACATTCAAAGATAGAAACGTTAATAAATTTACTGACAATAGCAAAACTAACAGCTTTTTTTATAGCAGGTGGGCACCATCCACAACTTGTAGTAACAAAAACTTTTATATCAACTTCCTTATCTATATCTTCAACAAAATCTAAAATTCTTTCAGAAATATGATATTCATTGTTTCCAACAATATTTAACGTTTCTAAAAATGCTTGAAACTCTCCACCTGAAATATTACCATAGAATTTTATTCCAGTGAACTCTCCATTTCTGTAAATAGATATAACAGGCTTTAAATCACTAAAATTCTCAAAAGATATCTCAACACCTTTAATATTTTCTAATATCAACCTTTTAACTTTTTCAGAAATTTCGTCATTACCAAAATCACAAATAAGTTTTACTCTTTCCTTAAAATTCATTTTTATCCTTTTAAATTTTTATAAATTTATATTATAGCAAATAAAAGTTTTGATTTTTCTATTTCTATTTTTATTTTCTATTTTCGCTGTTTTCAATTTTTTTAATTAATCTTTATTATTTTTCTTTTGTTATTCTCTTTAGTTTATATATATAAAAACAATAATAATAATAGAAGCTAAAAAATTGTTGATAACTTTTAAAAATATATATTTATCAAATGCTTAGTAAGATATATATGTGTGTATAACTTGTCAATTACTTGTCTATATGTGTAAATAAATTTATCCTTAACTGTTGATAACTTTGAGAACTTAATTTTTTTTTCATTTGTTGTTAACAATCTATCAACAAGTTGTAAACAACTTATACACAATTTATAAACAATTTTTTGACAAATGTTTAAAGCTGAAATTTATTTGTTGATATCTTGTTGATATATTGTCTATATCCTGTTGATAAAATGTTGATTTGTGAATTAAAAAAATTTATTTATGAGATACTTAACATGCTTTTTTATTTATTAACTAACTTACTGTTGATTGTTTAATTTTTAAAATATTGAAAAAGTATTTTGGATTGCTTTAAATTTTTTTGCAGAATTTAAGTTTTTAAAAATTTCTGTTGATACACTTTAAGAATTTATTTGATTGATTTTTAATCATTTACAGCGCTAAACAGCAAAAAATCTCAGGTTTTTCAGATTAGACTATTTTTCATATTTGCGGTTATTTTTAAGATGAGTATTTCCTAATACTATTTTTGCATTTATAGTTAACTTTCAATACAGGGCTTTTTTAGATTTAATTATAAAATTATTATCTAACAAGATAATTTATTCTATTTCTTGCATCTTCTTCCCAACCTCTTTTTCCATCTGATAGTTTTAAAGCAGTTGCAAGATTATCATAAGCTCTTTGTCTATCTCCTAGCCCTTGATAGCTTACACCAAGAAAGTAATATAAGTCTGGGTTTGAATCTATAAGTTTTTTTGCATTCTCTAATATTTGTATACTCTCTCTATATTTACCAATTTTTGTTAATGAAGCTCCCATTATCAGTTGTGGTAAGAAATAGCTTTTATCTATGTTATAGGCTTTATAAGAGTCTTCATAAGCTTTGTTGAAGTTCTTAAGTAAATAGTATACGTAAGCTCTGTATGTGTAAGCTGAGTTGTTTTGTGGATATAAATTTATAGCTTTATCTAAGTTTATAATAGCTACTGAATAGTTTTTATTTTTTATATTTTCTTTTGCATTTTCCACAAGCTTATAGCTTTCTTCATTTTTAACTAATTTTTGTTTTATATATTGAAATTTTTCACTATCTTTTTTTAATAATAATAAGTTTGGATATTTTGTAGCAATTAGTTGAGATACAGTTTTTATTCTTGTCTCTGGTAATGGGTGAGTTGAAATCCATTCTGGAGGAGTGTTCTTACCTTCCATTTTTTCAAATTTTTCAAAAGTTGATATTAAACCTCTTGGATCATAACCTGCTTGATATGCAAATCTAACACCAAGTTCATCAGCTTCACTTTCTTGATCTCTGCTAAATTTTAGTTGTAATAAACCTGCAGAAATTTTTGCAAGCTCCATTGTTAGATTATAATAAGAAGAATTTGCTGTTGTAATAGCTAAAATATTAAGTAATATATTCATGCCGTAAGTTTTTTCTAAGAATTTTGCATGGTGTCTTGCGTTTATATGTCCAAGTTCATGAGCTAATACACCGGCAAGTTCTGATTCGTTGTCTATAGTAAGTAGTAAACCTCTATTTACAAATACAGGACCTCCAGGTAAAGCAAATGCATTGACAACTTTTGAATTTACAACATAAAATCGGTAATCAACTTTTCTTGGTGTAACAGATGCCAATTTATAACCTATTTCTCTTACATACTGCTGCACTTCTTCATCTGGATATAGTCCTTCATTTTCATTAATAGCCTGTGGAACTATTTTTCTTCCTATCTCTATCTCTTGTTCTACTGATAGAAGTGTTAGTGTTGGTTTTCCTGTTAGAGGGTCCTGAACTGTAGCACAAGATACTATAAAAAGAAAAAAGATTAAAATGCTAAATAATTTTTTCATGGCTTTTACCTTTAAGATTTATCAAGTAATATAAATTTTAATTTATCTCCTTTACTGAGTTTTTCTATACCTTTTTCAACAATAGCAATTGCGTTTGTATTTACCATACTTGTTATTATGTTTGAATCTTGTTTTCCAAAAGGATTGATGTAAAATGTTCCATTTTCGTATGTAACATTTACTCTTATAAATTCTGTTCTGTCTGCATTTTTTCTGCTGTAATCTTCTTTTAGTATACCATCAAATGTTTGATTGTATGGGTTTGTAAATCCCATCATCTTTTTTAAAGCAGGCTTAACCAATACTTCAAAAACTACCATACTTGCTACAGGGTTTCCTGGTATACCAAAGAATATTTTCTCTCCTTCTTCTCCCCAGGTACCAAAAGCAACTGGTTTACCTGGTTTTATGGCTACTTTATAAAAGTGTATATTTACTTTTAACTGTTCTACTACAAAATCTTTTACTAGATCATACTCTCCAACTGACATACCACCAGAAGTTAAAACCACATCACAGCTTTTTGCCCATCTTAACTTTTCTTTTATATCTTCTGGGTTATCTTTA
The DNA here is from genome assembly GCA_964648745.1 of uncultured Aquificales bacterium. Classification (GTDB taxonomy): domain Bacteria; phylum Aquificota; class Aquificia; order Aquificales; family Hydrogenothermaceae; genus Sulfurihydrogenibium. Next base: position 43,248 of record CAZYKX010000005.1, on the reverse strand, counting down.
GCAAATCCAATAATAATGGGTTTAGCTCCTACTTCTAAAACTTGAGCATAAAGTGAATAGGTGTTTGATGTTCTTATCTGTGATTGTTTTGTTATAGGCTCAGCAATGTCAAGTATCTCATCACCTGTTGTTATAATTGCTACTCTTGGTACTTGTTTTACATATACATTTGGTTTATTTACAGAAGCAATTATACCTATCTCATAAGGTCTTAGTTTTTTACCTTTTTTTATTAAGATATCTCCTGATTTGTAATCTCCAGCTTTTGGTCTTATATTAGTACCTTTTTTTAGTTCTTTAAGGATATAAACTATATTGCCATCTATTTTTGTTAATTCTTTTTGTACTACTGTATCTGCACCTTCAGGTATCAAAGCACCTGTATATATGGGCATTGCTTGACCGTTTTCAATTTTTGTAGGTATATCACCAGCTTTACTTTCTCCTACTATTTTTAAAGGGATGGGGTTATTTTCACTGGCTCCTTTTATATCTTCATATTTTACAGCAAAGCCATCCATTCCACTGTTATCTGCTGGCGGATTGTCTCTATCTGCAAGGATATCTTCTGCTAGTACTCTGTTTAGTGCATCTGTAATAAAAACTTTTTCATTTCCTAATTCTTTTGTTTTTTCTATAACTATATTTAAAGCTTCTTCATATGTAATCATGGAAAAATCTCCTTAATTGTTATTTATCTCTTGAATAGCTATTACATCTAATCCTTTTTCTTTAAAAGATTTTATTGCTAAAACAGCTGCCTTAGCTCCTCTTATAGTTGTAAAGTAAGGTACTTTTGTTGATACAGCTGCTCTTCTTATAAAGTAAGCATCAGATCTTTCTCTTTTTCCTGAAGGTGTGTTTATTACCATTGATATTTCATTATTTTTTATTCTATCTACTATATTTGGTCTTTCTTCTGATAGTTTGTTTACTAAAATTGCATCTATTCCGTTTACTTTTAAATAATTGTATGTGCCTGTTGTAGCATATATTTTAAAACCAAGTTCTAACAACTCTTTGGCTATATCTAAAATACTTGGCTTATCTTTGTCTGCTACTGAAATAAATACGTTACCTTCTTGAGGAAGTATTTGTCCTGCAGCTGCTTGAGCTTTCCAAAAAGCAAGCCCAAAATCTTTATCGATACCCATAACTTCTCCTGTACTTTTCATTTCAGGACCAAGTAATGGATCAACTTCTGGAAATCTATTCCAAGGAAATACAACTTCTTTAATAGAATAATAGTTGAAATTTTTTGTATGGAAATCTGTAGCAGGGTGTGGTTCTTTTATTTCAAAAACTTCTGGAACAATATCTCTTAATTTTTTTCCTACCATTATTTTTGATGCTAACTTTGCAAGGGGATAACCTATTGCTTTACTTACAAATGGTACTGTTCTTGATGCTCTTGGGTTTGCTTCTATTATGTATATTTCTCCATCTTTTATTGCATACTGTATATTTATCAATCCAATGGTGTTTAAAGCTTTTGCTAATTTTTTTGATTGTTCTTTTATTTTTATTACTATCTCATCAGGTAAAGTGTAATGTGGAATACAAGTTGCACTATCTCCAGAGTGTATTCCAGCTTCTTCTATATGTTCCATAACAGCACCTACAAGAACATCTTCACCATCACATACACAGTCAACATCAACTTCTACACTACCATCTAAAAACTTATCTATCAAAATTGGTTTATCTTCTGTGACATTTACAGCTTCTTCTATATACTTTAAAAGTTCCTCTGTATCGTAAACAAGTCTCATTGCTCTTCCACCAAGTACATAAGAAGGTCTAACTAAAACAGGATAACCAATTTTTTCTGCAATATTTATAGCTTCTTTTTTTGATTTTGCTATTCCACTTTCTGGTTGTTTTAATCCAAGCTTTATAATAAGATCTCTAAATCTCTCTCTATCTTCTGCTATATCGATACTCTCTGGTGAAGTTCCTAAAATAGGTATGTTTAGGGATTCAAGGGATTTTGCAAGTTTCAATGGTGTTTGTCCACCAAATTGAACGACTACACCGTAAGGATTTTCTTTCTTTATAATATTTAATACATCTTCAAGTACTATTGGCTCAAAGTATAGCTTGTCTGAAGTGTCATAATCTGTAGAAACAGTTTCCGGATTGCAGTTTACCATTATTGCTTCATAACCTTCTTCTCTTAATGACCAAACACAGTGTACGCAAGCATAGTCAAATTCTACACCTTGGCCTATTCTGTTTGGTCCACTTCCAAGTATAATAACTTTCTTTTTCATATTTCCTCCATCTGTTTAAAATCTTCAATAAGTTCTTTCATATGTGTAAATCTATGATTTCCACCTGGATACATAACTACATGAAAATCTTTAAAGTACTCAGCAGTTTTTCTACTGTCTAAAAGTTCATCATCTTCATCTAAATATACATAAACGATATTTTTTAACTTGTTTACGTTTTTTACATAAAAATTTTTTAAACTTTCTAAGTTTTCTGGAGAGAAATAATAATCTTCTCCTGTTTTAAAGTTTTTTTGCGGTCCTACTTGTTTTTTTAGTGAGTTGTAAGGATCAATAGAAGGGTTTATAAGTACAGATTTAACATTGAACTTATTTGATAGATATAAAGCATAAAACCCACCTAAAGACGTTCCAAATATATAAAGTTTATCTTTTTCCTTTATTGCTTCTGTTAAAAATTCAAGAAGTTTAACAGCCTTCTCAGGATTATAAGGAAGTGTTGGGGCTATAATATTTTCGTCACCAAAAGCTTCTTTAAGGTAGTTTATCTTATCTCCATAACCAGCTGAGTTAAAACCGTGAATATATAGTATTTTCATATTATATCTCCAAAAAGTATCTTATACTTGCAATACCATAAACACCTGTTTCCAATACTAATTGAATATTATCTTTGTTTATTCCACCCAGGGCATAAATAGGAATTGAAATATTATTTACAATTTCTTTTAGTTTTTCAATGCCAATAGGTTGTTGTTTACCTTCTACATAAAAGATAGGAGAGATAAAAATATAATCTGCGTTATCTTCTTGAGCTTTTAAACCACATTCTAAACTATGGCATGATTTTCCAACTATTAAATTGGGGTATTTTTTTTTAATTATATCAACTGGAATACTTTTTTCTGGTAGGTGAACACCATCTAAATTTAAAAGTAAAGCTATATCTAATCTTGAATTTATGATTATTTTAGCATTATAACTGAAAGATATTTTTAAAACTTCTTCTGTTAGTTTAAAAAGTTCATCATCTGGTAAATCTTTTTCTCTTATCTGAATAATTCTAATTCCTTTATCTAAAACTTCTTTTATAGTATCAAAAAAAGGTTTTTTAAACTTCTTTCTATCTGTTATAAAATAGAACTTGTGGAGCATAAACCTTAATCTCTATCTAAGTATACAAAGATTCCAAATAAGACAAATGTAAATACAACCATACCAATTATTATTATAGGAAACCAAGTTCCAACATCCATGAAAATTACCTCAAATTGAGATTATATAAAAATTTTACCATATAATCAAATGTTTAAAAATTTATAAATCAAAAATTGTTTTTTCTATTCCTCTTAAGTTTTGAATTTTTTGAGTTCTTCTTCAGTCTTTATAACTAAATTTACAGCTTCATCAGAAGTTTTAACAACTTCTAACAATTTATTGGTATTACTTTCAGAAGATTGAGATAATGAAATTACATTATCAATAATTTCATTTATAGCTTTTATTTGTTGTTCTAATGTATTTACAGTTTCTTCTATAAGTTTAGCCATAACCTTATAATTATCATTTATTACTCTGTAAGTCTCTGCTGTTTTATCTGTGCTTTCTGTTGCATTACCTATAACTTTAATTATATCTCCCATTTTATCTTGAGTATATTTTGCTGTTGATTGTGTACTTTCTGCAAGTTTTCTTATCTCATCAGCAACTACTGCAAAACCTCTTCCAGCTTCACCAGCTCTTGCAGCTTCAATAGCGGCATTAAGAGCAAGAAGATTAATTTTCTCTGAAATATCTATAATATTACTGACAAAATTTTCTATATCGATTCCTAAATTTTTTATATTTTCCATCGTATTTTTTAGATTTTCTATTTTAATTCTACCATCTTCAATATATGCTAATACTTCATTTGATTCTTTCGATACAGTTAATACGTTTTCGTTTGTTTTTGACATTGCTGATGAAATATTAGTAGCCGTTGAAGATACTTCATGTAACTTATTATTTTGTATTTCTATATTTGAACTTACATTTTTGATGTTATCTATAGATACTTTTAAAAGTTCAGACATCACTTTGAATTTTTCTAAAACACCACCGACAACCAATGCTAAATCATGGATACTTTTATTTATTTTTGTTCTTAATTTTTCAAAACTTCCTTCCATTGGTTCTGTTATTTGAGCCGTTAGATCTGCTTTTGATAACCTTTCTATGGCATTTTCTATAGCTGTAAAACTATTTTGCAATCGTTCCATAAGATTATTGTACTCTTTTATAGTTTCTCCAATTTCATCATCAAATTTTGCCTCTAATCTACCACTAAAATCACCAGTCGAAGCATTTTTCATAAGTTCTTTTAGTTTTTCCAATGCTTTAATATATTTTTCAAAAAAGTTATTCATGTTTAACATAGCAATTATTAATACAGTTAGAAATGCTAATCCAGCGAATATACCTATTTTAAAGCCAAGAGTTCTATACGATGTTAAATCAATTTTAACTGTTAAAGCACCTAAAACTTCACCTTCTTTTACATTGTGACACATTAAACAATTAATTTCTTTTTTAGATTCTGCAATGTAAGGAATAGTTATTCTATACTCTACTTTTTCAAGGTTTTCTGTCATTTCTGAATATTCTTTACCTTCCTTTAATACAGTCAAATCTATATTATCTCTTGGTTTTTCTTTATCTCGTGGTGGTCCAAATTGTTTTATTACTGGCTCTCCTCTAATTATATAAATTTCATTTAATCCTTTTATTTTAATAATAGAATTTAAGTAAAAGTCTCTTTTATCCATTATTCCATTTATCATATGTGCATTTAAACCTGCAATTACACTTTGAGACAGAAGTTCTGCATTCTGCAAAGCAGTTTTTTCTGAAAATGTTCTTATAGAATAAAATAAGCTTCCAACAGATACAAGAGCAAGAGATAGAGATAAGATCATCATTCTGATTCCCATTTTAAGTTTTAACTTCATTTTGTTTCCTCTTTCTTTTGGATTTATACAATAAAATTATACGGTATTTTTAAATAAGAAAAATAAAAATTTTGTGATATATTGTTGTTATTGCATATGAAATATGAAAACCAACTGATAAAACTTCTTTTATAGCATCAAAGTTTAATGTATTTTTTAGAACTTGAAAATGAAGAATTTAATGGAGAGCTAAAATATGAAATTAAAGAATTTGTTTTTAAGAGATTTTTAGAAACTAAATATGGATATATAACCAGTTTTAAATTAAATTGTACATGTGAATAATGTGATCTGATAGAAGAAAGTATAAAATAGTTCATTTATAGTGCTGATGAAGAATAACTAAAAAGAATTTTAGAAAATAAAGAGATGAAAAAATAAGATTTTACTGGAGAAATATGAAAATAACAAAACAATAGTTGCACATATTGTTGTAATTATTAGAAGTACTTTTAAAACAAAAATAAATAAAAGAAAACTGGAACAAAAATTCATAAATATATATACCGCTTTTAGTATTTGAATAAATGATAAAATATTTATTTAAAATTTGTTGAGGTAAAGTATGCCAAAAAGGACAGATATTGAAACGATTCTTTTAATTGGTTCTGGACCAATAATAATTGGACAAGCTGCAGAGTTTGACTATTCTGGTACACAAGGAGCTAAAGCTTTAAAGGAAGAAGGTTATAGAGTAATTTTAGTAAACTCTAACCCAGCTACAATAATGACAGATCCAAATATTGCAGATAAAACTTACATAGAACCACTTATTACACCAATTATAGAAAAGATTATAGAGAAAGAAAGACCTGACGCTATTTTACCAACACTTGGAGGTCAAACAGCTTTAAACCTTGCTATAGATTTATATGAGAAAGGTATTTTAGATAAGTACAATGTTGAGTTAATAGGAGCAAAATACGAAGTTATAAAGAAAGCAGAAGATAGAGATCTATTTAAAAAAGCAATGGAAAATATAGGTTTGTCTATGCCTAAAAGTGCAGTTGTAAAATCTATTGCCCAAGCTGAGGAAGTAATAGATTGGATAGGTTTTCCAGTTATAATAAGACCATCTTTTACTCTTGGTGGTACAGGTGGAGGTATAGCTTACAATAGAGATGAGTTTTATTTAAAAGTAAAGGCTGGATTAGATGCTTCCCCAATTCATGAAGTTTTACTTGAACAGTCTATAATAGGCTGGAAAGAGTTTGAAATGGAAGTTATGAGAGATAAAAACGATAACTGTGTAATAATCTGTTCTATAGAAAACTTAGATCCTATGGGTGTTCATACTGGAGATAGTATAACAATAGCACCAGCAATCACTTTATCAGATAGAGAGTATCAGATATTAAGAAACTATTCTATAGCTGTTATTAGAGAAATTGGTGTAGAAACAGGTGGATCAAACGTTCAATTTGCACAAAATCCAGAAACTGGAGAGTTTTATATTATTGAGATGAACCCAAGAGTTTCAAGATCTTCCGCTTTAGCATCTAAAGCTACTGGGTTTCCAATAGCAAAAATAGCTGCAAAACTTGCTGTTGGTTATACTCTTGACGAGCTTCCTAATGATATAACAAAGAAAACGCCGGCATCTTTCGAACCCACAATAGATTACATAGTTACAAAAATACCAAGATTTGATTTTGCAAAATTTCCGGAAGCAGATCAAACATTAACTACTATGATGAAATCTGTTGGTGAAGTTATGGCTATTGGTAGAACATTTAAAGAAAGCCTTCAAAAAGCTCTGAGAAGTTTAGAACTTGGAAGGTATGGTTTTTATATTGGTCTTGAAAAAGTAGATGAAAACAGTTTAAAAGAAAAAATAATCAAACCAAATCCAGACAGGCTTTGGTATATAGCGGAAGCTTTTAGAAGAGGTTATTCAATAGAAGAAATAAATAAACTATCACATATAGATAAATGGTTCTTAAATCAAATTAAAGAGATAATAGATTATGAAATGTATCTATCACAAAAAGAAATCAGTACTATTACAGATACAGAATTGGAGAAAGCAAAACAGTGGGGATTTTCTGATAGAGAGTTAGCAAGAATTTTAAAAACAACAGAAGAAGAAATTAGAAATAGAAGAATAGAAGCTTCTTATAAAGTAGTTGATACTTGTGCAGCAGAATTTGAAGCATTTACACCTTACTATTATTCTTCTTATGAAAGTTTATCTGGAAAAGTTGAAGATAATAATGTTGTTTTATTTAGAGCTGATGAATAAATAAGTAAGGGGTAGCCAATGGAGTATAGATCTGAAGAAATAGAAAACCAGCTATTGAAGGAATGGGAAGAGAAAAATCTTTTTGAGTCAAAAGAAGGTGAAAAAGAAAATAAATACTATGTTTTAGAGATGTTTCCATATCCATCAGGAAAAATACATATGGGACATGTAAGAAACTATGCTATAGGTGATGTTATAAACAGATACTATAAAATGACTGGTAAAAATACGCTTCATCCTATGGGATGGGATGCTTTTGGTATGCCTGCAGAGAATGCTGCTATAAAAAGCGGAATACATCCAGCAAAATGGACATACGAAAATATAGATTATATGAGATCTCAGTTAAAAAAACTAGGATTTTCCTATGATTGGAATAGAGAAATAGCAACATGTGATCCACAGTATTATAAATGGAATCAATGGATATTTTTAAAAATGTTTGAAAAAGGAATAGCTTATAGAAAATCTGCCACTGTTAATTGGTGTCCCCATGATTTAACAGTACTTGCTAATGAGCAGGTTATAGATGGTAAATGTTGGAGATGTGGAACTAATGTGGTTCAAAGAGAGATACCATCTTGGTACTTAAAAATAACAGATTATGCAGAAAGACTTTTACAAGATTTAGAGAAATTAAAAGATAAATGGCCAAACCAAGTTTTAATAATGCAAGAAAAATGGATTGGAAAATCTGAAGGAGCAAAAATTAAGTTTCCTATTAAAGATAGTAATATTTATATAGAAGTTTTTACAACAAGACCAGATACAATTTTTGGTGTAACGTTTTTAGCTTTAGCACCTGAAAATCCATTAACATTAGAACTTTCAAAAGACACACCACATTATGAAGAAGTAAATAAGTTTGTAGAAAAAATAAAATCTTTATCTACAAAAGAAAGATCAATAGTAGAAGAGAAAGAAGGAGTATTTGTAGGTAAGTATGCAATAAATCCATTGACAGGCAAAGAAGTACCAATATATACTGCAAACTATATACTTTGGGGTTATGGAACAGGTGCGATAATGGCAGTTCCAGCTCATGATCAAAGAGATTTTGAATTTGCAATTAAATACAACTTACCAATAAAAGTTGTAATAAAACCAAAAGATAAAGATTGGGATTTCTCTAAATCTGCTTATGAAGAAGAAGGAATTGTTGTAAACTCTGAACAATTTAATGGTTTAACATCTACACAAGCAAAACAAGAAATTACAAAATACATTCAAGAAAAAGGATTAGGAGAAAAGTCTATCACTTATAGATTAAGAGATTGGAATATATCCAGACAGAGATATTGGGGAACACCAATACCTATAATATACTGCGATGATTGTGGTATTGTTCCTGTACCGGAAGAAGATTTACCTGTTATTTTACCTCAAAATGTAGAATTTACAGGGGTAGGAGGATCACCTTTATCAAAAGTTGAAGAGTTTGTAAATACTAAATGTCCAAAATGTGGAAAACCAGCAAAAAGAGAAACAGATACTATGGATACATTTTTTGATAGTTCTTGGTATTTCTTAAGATACTGTGATCCTAAAAATGATAAATTGCCATTTAATAAAGAAAAAGTAGATTACTGGACGCCAGTAGATATTTATATAGGAGGGATAGAACACGCAGTTTTACATTTACTGTACTCGCGATTTTTTACAAAATTTCTAAAAGATATAGGTCTTGTAGAAGTAGATGAGCCGTTTGAAAGATTACTAACTCAAGGAATGGTTCTTAAAAAATGGGTAAGTATAGAAAAACTTCTTGAGATTTTACAAGTAAATGAAAATATAGATATAGAAGAGTTAAAAGAAAAAATAGAGAACCTAGTAAAGAAATAAAGGCAAGCACATTTGCTTTTAATTATTAACGATATCTTTAAAGTATTAGTTACAAGTATTTATTTAAATAGCTATATATCCATTTAAAGACAAATGTACTTGACCTTTTAGATAAAAGGAGTCATATTATAAATATGAATGAGATTAATAATTCAAGAAGAATAATTGGAGCATATATTTACCCACATTTTGCAAATAAAAGTAAGGTTTTAAAAATTATTGAAGTATTAAAAGAATAAAGAAACACTGCTTATAAAATAGGAAATTTCCACTGGAAATACTTTTTTACTAACAATGGAAAATTAAACAAAAATATAAAACTGTCTTCTATAGAAAGTAAACTCTCACAGTGTATAAACAAACATGCTCTTATCAGGTTGTTTTAATAGAAAAGACACACAAAACTTTAAATGTAAAGCATGTGGCAAGAAAATAAATGCTATAGGTGAATGGAGCAAGAAATCTCCTTAAGAGAAGTTTTCTTAAGGAGATAAAGATCTCCACACTAAAAAAAGAAAGTTCTTCAGATATTGGAACAGTATCTGGAGAGACAAACAGGGTGTAATAGTGCTCCCTGGAAGTTACTTAGGAATAATCCTTATTACAGAAATTTTCTAAGTAGCTTTAAACCCCAGGTATGTGAGATAAATAAATGTCTATAAATGGGGGGTTAAACCTTTTCTAAATCTATCTCATCAAAACTTTCAACTTGTAGATATGGAAAGTTATCTATATATTGGGCATCATTTGGCCTTACCAATCTTATTACTTTCATACCACTTTGAGCTGCAGCTATTACTTCATCAGGATTATCTGATAAAAAGATTATATTTTCTGGTGATATATTTATCTCTTTTGCGATTTTTAAATAAGATTCTTTATTTTTCTTATTACCTATATTGGTATCAAAATAACCTGAAAAGAGGTAATTTATATCTCCATAATTTGTATTTGAAAATAAAAGTTTTTGAGCCTTTACGGAACCTGAAGAATAAACGTATATTTTTAAACCATTGTCAAACCATAGTTTCAGATTTTTGTAAGCATCTGGATATATATATCCTTCTAACTGTCCTGTTTTATATCCCTCTTCCCATATTAAACCTTGAATTTCTTTAAGAGGTGTTATCTTTTTATCTTCCTCTATCCATTTTTTTAAAGTTGATATTATCTCATCTAGTGTTAACTCTTTATTTTCTATATTTTTAATATCTTTTAGTATTTTTAAAACTTCAGGATTGTTTAAATTCTCCTTTATAAAACTTTCTATCTTTTGATTTGAATAAGGGAATAAAACATCTTTTACAAAAGATATTGGTGTTATTGTGCCTTCTATATCTGTTATAATTGCTTTAATCATTCTTTTAGCCTCCAAAAATGATATTATAATATTATAAATGTTAAAGAGGGTATTTATTATGAATATACATTTTTTTGAAACAGAAGATTGGGAAAGATTATATTTAGAAAAGAAAATAAGTGATATGAAAATTCAAGGATATGTTCAATTTACTAAAGAGCCACTTGATGATACAAATGTAGATCTTTACAAAGATATAGAAGTAGCTATAGTTTTTATATACTCTAAACTTAATAAAGAAGTTATTGATAAAATGAAAAATTTAAAGTTAATTATTACAAGATCAACAGGTTATGACCATATAGATGTAAAATATGCAAAAGAAAAAGGTATAACTGTTTGTAATGTTCCTGGTTATGGGAATAATACAGTTGCTGAGTACACATTTGCTTTAATACTTGCTCTTGCAAGAAAGTTTAAACCTATGATTGAGAGAACTTCAAAAGGTATTTTCTCAAGAGATGGTTTAACAGGCATAGATTTGATGGGAAAAACTATAGGTGTAATAGGTGCTGGAAGAATAGGTAAACATGTTATAAGAATTGCTTATGGTTTTGGTATGAAAATTTTAGTATATGATAGAACAAGAGATGAAGAACTTATCCAAAAGTATAATGTAGAATATGTTGGCCTTGAAGATCTATTAAGGAACTCAGACATTGTTACAATTCATGTTCCTTATACTCCTTCTACTCATCATTTAATAAATAGATTTAATATAAAACTTATGAAACTTGATGCTATGCTTATAAATACATCGAGGGGTCCTGTAGTAGAGATAGAAGCTATAGTTCAATCATTGAAAGAAGGAAGACTTGCCGGTGGAGTTGGTCTTGATACTTTTGAAGCTGAAGATGTGTGGATAGAAGAAGAATTTCTAAAAAGAGATGATATTCCAGCTATAAAACTGAAAAAAGCATTAGAAACGTTTTATGTTTTACATTCTGAGAATGTGATTGTTTCTCCTCATAATGCTTATAATACAAAAGATGCCCTATATAGAATACTTGATATATCATTAGATAATTTAAAATCTTTTATTGAAGGAAATCCTAAAAATTTAGTTGAGGTAGTAAATTGATTAAGGAAAAAAGTTATATAACAGAAAAAATTTTAAATAGGGAAAGAATAAAACCAGAAGAAGCTTTATTTATGTTAGAAAACTTTGATCTTTTATCTCTTGGAAGATTAGCAGATTATGTGAGATCAATAAAACACCCAGATAACATAGCTACCTTCGTAATAGATAGAAATATAAACTATACAAACGTCTGTGTTGCAGGTTGTAAGTTCTGTGCTTTTCAAAGAAGGAAATCAGATAATGATGCTTATGTTTTAGATTTAGATGAGATATTTAAAAAAATCCAAGAACTTGTAGATTGGGGCGGAACGACTCTTTTAATGCAAGGTGGTTTAAATCCAGATTTAAGACTTGATTTCTATCTTGAACTTTTTTCAAGAATAAAAGATAAATTTCCACAGATCCAGATTCATTCTCTTTCTGCGACAGAGATAAACTATATTGCAAAATTAGAAAAGATGAGCATTAAAGAGGTTTTAGAAAAATTAAAAGAAGCTGGCTTAATGTCTCTACCTGGTGGTGGAGCAGAAATACTATCTGATGAAGTAAGAGTCCTGATATCATCAAATAAAACAACAACTTCACAATGGCTTGAAGTGCATAGAACAGCACATAGTCTTGGTATGAGATCTACAGCTACAATGATGTTTGGTCATGTAGAAAAACCTAAACATATAGTTGAGCATCTTGAAAATGTTAGAAATCTTCAAGATGAAACAGGTGGATTTACTGCTTTTATACCTTGGACATTCCAGAAAGGAAATACACAGCTTGACCATTTAGAGCCTGCTACTTCTGTATGGTATTTAAAAGTTTTAGCTTTATCAAGACTATATTTAGATAATTTTGATAATATTCAATCATCACACGTTACTCAAACTATGAAAATAGGACAAACAGGATTAAAGTTTGGTGCTAATGATCTTGGAAGTACAATGATAGAAGAAAATGTAGTTGCATCAACAGGTTTTAAAGTTTCAAGTCCAAGACCAGAAAAAATGGTAAAACAGATAAAAGATGCAGGTTTTATACCAGCTCAGAGAGATACTTATTATAATATTGTAAAGATTTTTAATTAAAATAAATCTTTAAAAATATTAAAAATACTACTGATGCAAAAATTAAGGAATCTATTCTATCTAACAGACCACCATGTCCAGGTATTAGATTTGATGAATCTTTTTCATTTACTTGTCTTTTTATAAAACTTTCAAAAAGGTCACCTATCTGCAATAAAATAGCAGATATAAAAACTGGAATTATAAATAAAATATCTAACTTCAAAAAGTATATAACCATGTATCCACCCATGATAGAACCAACAAAGCTACCTATAGCACCTTCTACTGTTTTTTTAGGGGATATTTTTTCGGCTAGTTTCCTTTTGCCTATACTTTTACCAACAAGATAAGCAAGTGTATCTCCAAGCCAAACAGTTGCAAATATTATAAAGATATATTTTTTATCAAAATCGAAAATTAGTCCAATAGAAGATACAAAAAACACTCCATAGATTAGTCCAAACACAGAATAAGAAAGGTAGTTTAAATCCCATTTTTTAGTAGCAGAAAAAAATGAGTATAGAAAGATTATTAAAAGAGAAATGTAAGTGTCTAAAAAGAGCAAAGATAGTGAAGACAAAAATGAGATAGGATATATTAAAAGATTTTTTATTCCGTAAACTTTTTTATCTAAAAGGTTAAAAATCTCATAAACTGCGATAACAGAGATAAGAGATACAAAAATCTTTAAAAGATTTGTAGGTAAATAAAAAACACCAGAAATTACCAAAAAACCTAATACAGATGCTGAAATCACTCTTTTTAAAAGATTACTCAAGAGAGTTTTCCTTTTTCGCCTCCTCTTTTAATAAAATGGGAATATTATCAACAATAGGATATAAAATATTACAGTTATTACATTTTAAAAAAGAGTTATTATCTTTTTCTATTAGTTTTAAATCATTTTTACAAATAGGACAGGCAATAATTTCTAAAACTTTTTCATTTAGCATAAGATCTTTCTCCAAATATGGCAGTTCCTATTCTTATTATTGTAGCACCTTCTTCTATTGCTACCTCAAAATCATGGGACATTCCCATAGAAAGATGTTTTAGTTTTACTTTAAATTTCTCTTCTAAAGATTCTTTTAGATCTCTAAGTTTTGCAAAGTATGGTCTCACATCTTCTGGATTTTCAAAGTAAGGTGGAATAGTCATTAAACCATTTATTTTTATATTTTTCTTAGTTTGTATGTAATCAAACAGCGTAAAAAGATCTTCTTCTTTTACACCATACTTGCTTTCTTCGCCAAAATTTACTTCAATAAATCCTTCAACTGTTATTCCAAGTTTTACAGCCCTTTTTTCTATCTCATCAACGAGATGTTCTCTATCTATAGAGTGGATAACTTCAAAATACTTTATAGCATATTTCACTTTATTTGTTTGTAGTCCACCAATTAAATGCCAATGGATATCTTTTATATGTTTTAATTTTTCTATCTTATCTATCCCTTCTTGAACTTTGTTTTCTCCAAAGTATCTAATACCTGATTTATACGCTTCTAAAATTTTCTCTATAGGCTGTGTTTTTGAAGCAGCAAGGAGGATTATCTCCTCCCTTTTTCTTTTTACTTTATCACAAGCTTTTTGTATTCTTTCTTCTATTTTCTCTATATTTTCTCTAATCATCTTTAAAAGTTTAGTATCAAAGATTTTTCTCCAGCATTAACAAAGTTTAAAAATGTGGCAGCGCCTGCTGGTTTTTCTAAACCATCTATCAAATCTTCTGTTGTATAACCAAACAATGTCATAGCCATCTGGCAAGGATACAATTTAACATCTAAATCTTTTGCTTGCTGAATAAGTGTTTCTAATGAAGGTACTTTATGTTTTTCCATCATTCCTTTCATCATAGATGTTGCAAAATCCATCATACCAGGCATAATGGTTAGAATCTGTGGAACTGGAATAGGCATTGGCATAGCAGGATTACCAATAGGAGAAACTTTCAAACTTTTCCCTTTTTCTTTATGAATAATGTTTAATCCATAGAAACTGAAAAACATACCAACTTCCATTCCCATTGATGCTGCTGTAGTACCTATAATAAATGCAGGTAAAGCCTTGTCTAAAGTTCCACTTAAAACAATAATACCGACTCTAGTAGCCATAAAAAACCCCCTTATTTATAACAAAAATATATTTAATATATTTATTGTATAATTCTTAATACATCATTAAAAATGACGTATATCATTAAGGTTCCAAGTAATGCAAAACCAAAGTATGCAAGATACTCTTTAGCTTTTTCTGGTAGTGGTCTTCTTATAATACTTTCAATTAATAAAATAAATATCAATCCACCATCAAGAACAGGAATAGGTAAAAGATTTAAATATCCAAGCTGTAATGACATAAATGCCATAGCAAATAGAAAAGTTGTTATACCAGTTTCTAATGCTTCTCCTGAAAATTTAGCTATAGATATTGGACCACCAAGTGTTTTAAATGATACTTCTCCAGTAAAAAGCCCTGTTATTACTTTGTATATAGAAACTGTAAGTTCTTTTGTTTTATCAAATGCTTTAATAACAGCTTGATCTAAAGAATATTGAACTTTTTTAGTTTCAAACTTTGGTGTTATACCTATTGTATATTTTTTAGCTTCTTTGTTGTATTCTGGTTGAACTATTAAAGATATTATTTTGCCATCTCTTTTAACAAGTAAATTTAGATCTCTTTTTTCGTTTAAAGATGCCATATAATCAGCAAATTCAAACCATGTTCTTATAGGTTTACCATTAACCCCTACTATAATATCACCTTCTTTTAATCCAGCCTTTTCAGCAGGAGAGTTTTTTATTATGCTACCTATCTTGGCTTCCAATATAGGAGATACACCAAAGGATGTTTTTGTAGGATCTTCTGGTAATGTTGTAGATACTTTATATATATTTCCATCTCTCATATATTCTATTTGTACTGGTTTGCCTGCTTTCATACTAATTTTTATAGTAAAATCTTTCCAGTCTTTAACTTCTTCACCGTTTATTTTTAAAATTTTATCAAATGGTTTAAATCCTAGTTTTTCAGCTAAAGAGTTTTTTTCTACATAACCAATTTCAACAGGCTGAGACAAGTATGCTGGTTCTTTTATACCAAGTGTATACACAGCTATAAATAGAACTATAGCTAAAATAATATTAAAAAGTGGACCTGCAAATGCTATCAACATTTTTTGCCATCTTGGTTTTGAATGGAAAGATCTTGGATCGTTGTATGCTTCTTTATTTATCTCTCCTTGAACCGGTTCAGTCATAGAGTCTTCACCGTACATTTTTACATAGCCACCGAGTGGAATCAATGCAATCTGATACTCTGTTTCTTTTCCTTTCCATCTAAAAATAGATGGTCCAAAACCTATAGAAAATGTTTCTACTTTCACTTTAAACATTTTTGCAAATAGAAAATGTCCAAGTTCATGTATTGTTATCAAAACACCAAGCATAATTAAAAATGCTAATACTGTCACAAAAAACCTCCTAAAAATTTTCTAATTATATTATAAACTTAAATAAGCATTATCAATGATAGCTGTTATAGTTTCATCATTTATACTACTACAGTTATCATTTTTCTTTTCTATATAAGCTAAAAATTCAATATTCCCTTCAGGACCTTTTATTGGTGAAAAATCAATTCCTTTTACACAAAAACAAGATTGGTTTAAACATTCAGTTACAGTTTTTATAGCTTTAAAGTGCAGATTTTTATCTCTAACTACGCCATCTTTAACTTCTTTTTTTGAAAGTTCAAATTGTGGTTTTATAAGAACTACACCTTTAAAGTCATCTTTTAAGAGATTACATATATTAGGTAGTATTTTTGTTACAGATATAAAAGATACATCACAAACTAAAATGTCTGCTTTTTCTGGAATTTCGTTATCTGAAAGATATCTTGCATTGAAACCTTCAATAGATATAACTCTTTTATCATTTTTTAGTTTTTCATGAAGTTGATTTTTACCTACATCTACTGCATACACTTTTTTTGCACCATTTTGAAGAAGACAATCTGTAAAGCCACCAGTTGATGAACCAATATCAAGGCAAACTTTATCAGATACATCTATATTGAAAACTTTTAAACCTTTCTCTAACTTAAAACCACCTCTTGATACATAAGGCATCTTTTCTTTAATAAAGATTTGAGCGTCTAATGGTATTTTATTTCCCGGTTTATCTACTTTTTGGTTGTTTACAAATACAACACCAGACATAATAAGAGCTTGAGCTTTTTCTCTACTTTCAACTAAATTTCTATCAACTAATATCTTATCAAGTCTTTCTTTTTTCATGCATATATAGATATATTTCCATCTGGGTTAGGTGGTGGTGTTGGTGCTTGGTTTGCAATCTGTAGAACTTGCTGATTTAACTGTTTTGCCATTTCTAACATCTGTTTGAAAATCTCTATTTGAAATTGATCTACAGCTAAAACTTCCATGTTACACCTCTTTACTTATAAACCTTTCTTTTAAAGATATCTTTTGGGGAAACTACATTTTCAATAAAAACTTTACCATCAAGATGATCTATCTCGTGTTGTATAACTACTGCTTCAAATCCTTCTGTATCAAATGTTATTAAATTTCCATTAATATCTTGCCCTTCTACTTTAATATAGTAAAATCTTTTGACATTTCCAGTGTAATCTGGTACAGACATACATCCTTCTCTAAAAATAATCTCACCTTCTCCATATATAATCTTTGGATTTGATAGAACCATTAAACCGTGAGATACTTTATTTGTTTTATGGGTAGATTTAGAAGTGTCTACTATTATAGTTCTTATATGTTTATTTACTTGTGGAGCTGCTATACCAACACCACCTGGTGATGTGTACATTGTATATTTAAGTTTTTCTATAAAATCTTTAAATTCTTTGCCAAAATCTACAACTTCTATAGATTTCTTTTTTAATCTTTCATTTGGATATTTTAAAATTTCGAGCTTTTCCACTTTATAACTCTGCTGTTTCTACACATTCTACTTTAATATCTACTTGAAGTTCTTCTTTAAGTTTTTCTATTTGATTATTAAAATCCAGTATATCTACATTTTCTGGAAATTCAGCTTCTATAAACATTATATATAGACTGTTTATCTTTTCTGTTCTTAAGTCAGATATGTTTATACCCTTATCAGCTAATAGTTTTGATACTTTATAAACAATTCCTGGTTTATCTGCTCCGTATACAACTATGTTGAATATAGGTAGTTTTTTTCTTTCTTTTTCAACAATAGATTTAGATATTTCTTTCAAAATAATTGTTAAATCTTCTTTTTCTAATGATTCAAACTCTTTTTTTAAAACATCTAAATATTTTTCTCCTTTGAGGATAAGCATTATTGTAAATTCATTATTTATTCTTGTCATTGATGAGTCTTCTATATTAAAGCCGTTTTTGAATAGTATTTCCGTTACTTTTGCAACTATTCCAGGTTTATCTTCACCAATTGCTATCAAAATATAATAATTCACAACTACTCCTCTTCTTCTATTACTTCTAAATAAGCTCTGTAGTCATCTGCTGTCATTAAATCTTCAACTTCAGAAATGTCTTTCATCTGTATATCACAAATCCAACCGTCTCCATAAGGATCAGAGTTTATAATACTTGGATCATTTGAAAGCTCTTCATTAATGCTTATAATCTTGCCAGATACTGGTGCATAAATTTCAGATATAGCTTTTACTGATTCAACAGATGCTATAACTTCTCCAGCTTCTACTTCTCTGTCTAATTCAGGTAAATCAATAAATACAATATCTCCAAGTTGACGTTGACCGTAGTCTGTTATTCCTATTGTTGCTATATCATTATCTATCTTTACCCAAATATGTTCTTTTGTGTAATAAAGTTCGTCTAATATTTTGTATTCTTCCATAGCTCCTCCTTGTTATTAAAAAATTTTTATTAAAGTATTATAACATTGTTAATTTAAAACAATTTACCTACTGCAACATCATAAGAAGCGTATTTAAATATTTCACTTAGTGATGGGTGGAAGTAGATAAATTTATGTACATCTTCTGCTGTATATCCTTCTTTTATAAAGGCTGCTATAGTATGAATAAGTTCAGAAGCTCCAGAACCAACAATATCACAACCTAATATCCTTTTACTTTCTTTTTCAAAATATAATCTAACGTAACCTTCATTTTCAAGTTCATCTACGGCTTTTTCATTGTAAGTAAAAGGATAGTATCCAGATACAACGTCTATAGATTTATCTTTTGCAAGATCTTCGTTTAAACCTATATGTCCTATTTCATAAGCTGAGAAAATAGCCCATGGTGTTAAATCATAATTTGGAGATTCTTTTTTGTTATTTGTAATGTTGTTTATAGCAATAATTGCTTCATAACTTGCAATATGGGCAAGCATTGGAGAGTTTATAACATCACCTATTGCATATATATTTTCAAAGTTAGTCTGTAGATATTCATTTACTTTTATAAAGCCTTTTTCATCTTTCTCTATCCCTATTGTATCAATGTTATCTGTATTTGGTTTTCTTCCTATTGTTAAAAGAATCTTTTCTACATTTAGAGTTTCTCCATTTGTAAGGCTCACCTTTAGTACTTCATTTTCTATCTCAACCTTTTCTACAGTTGTATTGAAGAATGTTTTTATACCTAAGGATGTTAATTTTTTGTGTAAAATTTTTGATATTTCTTTTGATATTATTTTAGAAGGTAAAAGTCTATCAGAAAGTTCTACTATAGTAATATCACAGCCATAAGTTTTTGCGATATAACCTATCTCACATCCAGCAACACCACCACCTACAATAAGCATACTTTTTGGTAAATCATCTAAACTCTCCATGAAATCTTCTGTTGTAATTATATATTTACTATCAGGAACTAAGTTGCCTACAGAAGCAGGATAAGAACCGGTTGCTATTATAATATTTTTACCTTCAATGATTTCTTCTTTTCCATCTTCAAATATTAGTTGAACTTGATTTTGTCCTATAACTTTTCCCGTAGCTTTATAAACAGGAATTTTTTTAGATTTTAAAAGTTGTGAAAAAGAATTTCTTAAAAATCCGATAGATTTATTTTTATTTTCAAAAGCTTGTTTGTAATCAATAGAAAAGTCTTTTATATTAATGCCATAATTTTTTATTTTAGATAGTTTTTCAATCTGATAGGCTCCACTTCTTAAATATTTTGTTGGAATACAAGCTCTATTTAAACAGTTTCCACCAAGCTTACCTTTTTCCACAACAGCTATATTTAGCTTTTTTCTTAAACTTGTCAATATTGCTTCAAAGCCACCAGGACCTGTACCTATAACGATTAAATCATACATAACTTAACTCCAAATAGAAATGATATATAATTATATAAAATTATACTTACTCTTTTGAGGAAAAAATGTTTAAAAAAGAAAATATTCTTGTTCTTTTATCTGGTGGAATGGATAGTGCTACTCTTCTTTGGCTTGCTAAAGAAATGTATAAAGATGTTTATGCTATATCTTTTGATTATCGCCAAAAACATAGTGTAGAGTTAAAATATGCAAAAGAGCTTGCAAAGATAGCAAAAGTGAAAGAACATTTTATAACAGAAATACCCCATTTATCTATTTTAGGAAAAAGTGCATTAACAGATGAAAATATAGAAGTGCCTTCTGAAAATTATACAAATGAGCCACCAATTACAACAGTTCCAATGAGAAACCTCATATTTTTATCGATAGCAGCATCTTATGCAGATGTTTATGAGATCGAAAATATAGGTATAGCTATACATTCTTTAGATTCACCTTATCCAGATTGTAGAGCTGAGTTTGCTTCAGCTGTAGAAGCGGCTATAAATGCAAGTTCTATAATGGTTGCAAAGAAAAAAAATAGAATAAATATATATACTCCTTTTTTAGGTATGAGTAAGTCAGATATTGCAAAACTTGGGAAAAAACTAAATGTCCCTTTTGATAAAACTTACTCATGTTATAAAGGCACAGAGCCACCTTGTGGTGAGTGTGCAACATGTATCCAAAGAATAGAAGCATTAAAATCTATAAGTGAGGTTTAAATTGGAAGCAAAGAAGATAGTAATTGTAGAATCTCCAAAGAAAGCAAAGGAGATTTCTCATTTTCTTGGTAAAGATTTTATAGTAAAAGCAACAGTAGGACATTTTAAAGATTTACCAGAAAAGAATATGGGAGTAGATTTAAATACATATGAACCAAATTTTGTTGTCAAATCGCAAAATCATAAAAAAATACTGTCAGAAATAAAAAAACTTGCAGATAAATCAGAAGTTTACATAGCAACGGACCCTGATAGAGAAGGATATGCAATAGGTTATTTTATGTATGAAGAGCTAAAAAAGAAAGCAAAAGCTATAAAAAGAGTAGAATTCCATGAAATAACAAAAGAACATGTTCAAGAAAAGATTAAAAATGCTATAGATTTTGAAAAAACAAACAAAGGATTGTTTAATGCATTTTTAGGTAGAAGAGTGGGGGATAGGATAGTAGGTTATTTATTATCTCCTATAGCTTCAAGAGAAATTGGTGGAAGATTTAGTGTAGGTAGAGTCCAATCACCAGCAGTGAGACTTATATTAGAGAGAGAGTTAGAGATAAAAAATTTCAAATCCACACCTTACTATGTAATATCAGCCCTTTTAAAAAAAGATGATATAACATTTACAGCTTTTTATGAAAATCAGAAAATAGAAGATAAAAAAGAAGCAACCAATATTTATAATGATGTTAAAGATGAAAAAATAACAACAGTGGAAAAGGTAGATAAAAAGAAAGTAAAACAATCACCAAAACCACCATTTACCACATCAACCTTACAACAATCAGCAAGCTCAGTATATAAGTTTGCACCAGAAAAAACGATGATTTTAGCTCAAGATCTATTTGAAAATGGACTTATAACTTATCATAGAACAGACAGCACAAGAATTAGTGAAAAAGCACTTATAAATATAAGACAGTTAATAGAGAAAGAGTTTGGTAAAGAGTATTTACCAGAAAATGCAAGAATTTACAAATCTAAAAATACACAAGCAGATGCCCATGAAGCAATAAGGATAACAAATTTTGTAAATCTCGAATCTCAAAAAAAGCTTATTAAAGAAAAAGGATTATCAGAAGACCATTTTAAACTTTTAAAACTTATATATGAAAGAACCTTAGCTTCACAGATGGCAGATGCCATATTTGAAAGAACGAATATCCTTTTAAATATAAAAGGTTATAAATTTAAATCTTCAGGATCAATTTTATTATTTAAAGGTTACAAAGCTATTTATGAGTTTGAAGAAGAAGAAAATGAAAACAATCAAAAACTTCCATCTGTAAAATCAAAAGATAAAATAAGTATTGAAAAAATAAATTTAGATGAAAAATGGACAAAACCACCTGCAAGATATACGGAAGGTAGTTTAGTAAAAAAATTAGAGGAACTTGGCATAGGTAGACCTTCCACTTATGCCACTATCATTAAAACAATAAAAGATAGAGGATATGTTATTAAAGAAAATGGTAGTTTAAAGCCTACAGAAAACGCATTTTATCTTATAGAGTATCTAAACAGTAGATTTAATTGGGTTGTAGACTACAACTTTACAAAAAAAATGGAAGAGTTTTTAGATAAAGTAGAAGATAATAAGAAAGATTGGAAAGAGTTTGTTAAAGAGTTACATCAAAAATCTATATCAGCTGAGAAACCAAAAATTACGAAAAAGATGCTTGATTATGCAAAAGATTTAGCTAAAAAACATAGCAAAAATATAGATGATATCTTAGATGATCCAGAAAAATTGAAATTGTTTATAGATAATCATTCTGAGAAAACACCTTCTCCTAAGCAAGTAGAATATGCTTTAACACTTGCAGAAAAAACAGGATTAAAAATAACAGACAAGGAACTTTCTGATAAAAAACTTTTAACAAAATGGATAAATAAAGCTAAACAAGAATCAATGAAAAACTATCAGTTGTCAGAAAAACAAAAAAATGTTTTAATAAAGTATGGTAGAGAAGATTTAATAGATAAACCTTTAGAAGCTTTAAAATTTATAAAGATGAAACTATCTAGATATAAAAAAGGGTCGGGATAGATCCCGACCAGGTATGGAGGGGGAGGGAGGGGGATGCGAAATAAGTTAATTTTAATATAATAACACTAATATATAATTAAAATGATAGAAATCATAAATGAGGTGAAAAGATGGTAGATAAAGAAACAGTAAAAAATGTAGCTAACCTATCAAAGTTAAAGTTGAAAGAAGATGATGTTGAAATTTTCTCGAAACAGTTTAATGATATATTAAATTTTATTGATAAATTAAATGAGTTGGATGTGAAAGATGTAGAGCCTTTTTATGAGATAAATATTAAGGAAAGAGTAGATAGAGAAGATATTCCTCAAGAATCATTAAGTAATGAAGAAGTGTTAAAAAATGCTCCTGAATCTGAAGGTGGATTTTTCGTAGTACCAAGAGTTGTTGGTGAAAGTTAATTTTAGGAGGTGTTTTTATATATGGACAATTTAGAAGCAAAGAAAAAAGCTCTTGAAAGTGCTATTTTACAAATTGAAAAAAGATATGGTAAAGGTTCTTTAATGCCATTATCTTCTGAAGGTATAAAATCTGTAGAAACTATACCAACAGGTTCTTTATCCTTAGATGTAGCCACAGGTATTGGAGGTATCCCAAAAGGTAGAGTTGTTGAAATATATGGTCCAGAATCTTCAGGTAAAACTACTTTAACATTACATATTATTGCAGAAGCCCAAAAGAAAGGAGGCAAAGCTGTATTTATTGATGCTGAACATGCTTTTGATCCGAAATATGCAAAAGCTATAGGTGTTAATCTTGATGATTTGCTTATCTCACAACCAGACTATGGAGAACAAGCTATTGAGATTGCAGAAACATTGGTAAGAAGTAATGCTGTTGATGTAATTGTAATAGACTCTGTAGCTGCATTAGTACCAAAGGCAGAGATAGAAGGAGATATAGAAGATTCAAATGTAGGATTACATGCAAGACTTATGTCAAAAGCTATGAGAGTTTTAAAAGGAGCTGTAAATAAGAGTAATACAGCACTTATACTGATTAACCAAGTCAGAGAAAAAGTAGGTGTTATGTTTGGAAATCCAGAGACTACAACTGGCGGTAGAGCTATAAAGTTTTTTGCAGATATGAGAATGGAAGTTAGAAAAAGCGATATAAAAACTGACGGTGAAAAAGTAGGTAGTAGAGTAAAAGTAAAGATTGTAAAAAATAAACTTGCCCCACCATTTAAAGAAGCAGAGTTTGATGTTATATACGGTGAAGGAATTTCTAAGGAAGGAGAGATTTTAGATTTAGGTGAAGAAATTGGATTAATAAAGAAAAGTGGATCTTGGTACTCCTATAAACCAGAAAATGGAGAAGAGATAAAACTTGGACAAGGTAAAGAAAAAGCAAGAGAGTTTTTAAAACAAAATATAGAAATTTCTCAAGAAATAGAAAATATTATAAAAGCGAGGTTACTAAATGGAGCTTGATGATATCCTTACAAAAGCTTTTAAATTAGGAGCTTCAGATATACATTTAAAAGTAGGATCAAAACCAAAAGCTAGAATAAAAACGTTGTTACATACTTTTGATGAATATAATATTATCTCCAATGAAGATATGGCAAAATTTAT
>CAZYKX010000005.1:0-18656 GCA_964648745.1 uncultured Aquificales bacterium | reverse complement strand
TACATACTTTTGATGAATATAATATTATCTCCAATGAAGATATGGCAAAATTTATATCAAAAATACTTTCAAAATCTGAAAATAAAAAAGCTGAATTGATTAAAAACGGAGAGGTTGATATATCTTACTCTATTAGTGGTGTAAGCAGATTTAGGGTAAATATATACAGGCAAAGAGGTACTTATGCCATAGCTATGAGGGTTATAAAATCGTCAATTCCAGCATTAGAAACGTTAATGTTGCCAGAAGTTATAAAAAGTATAGCTGAAGATACAAGAGGATTGGTACTAGTTACAGGTCCAACAGGTTCAGGTAAATCAACTACACTTGCATCTATGTTAGATTATAGAAATGAAAATTTTGAAGAAACGATCATTACAATTGAAGATCCTATAGAGTATATTTTTAGAGATAAGAAAGCATATATAGTTCAAAGGGAGGTAGGTTTAGATACTAGTAGCTTTGGTACCGGACTTAGAGCTGCTTTACGTGAAGATCCTGATGTGATTATGGTTGGTGAGATGAGGGATTTAGAAACTATACAAACAGCTTTAAGAGCTGCAGAAACAGGTCACTTTGTTTTATCAACACTTCATACCCAAGATGCAAAAGATACAATAAGTAGAATAATAAATATGTTTCCAGCAGAAGAGCAAAACCACTTAAGAATATTATTGGCAGCAGTTTTAAAAGCTGTAATCTCTCAAAGGTTAATACCAAGAAAAGATGGAAGTGGTGTAGTTCCAGCTGTAGAGATATTGATAAATACTGGTGCTATTACAGAGTGTATCAAAGATCCAGACAGATTTTTTGAAATTACAGATTATATGGAAAGAGGAAAGAAACAGTATGGAATGCAAACCTTTGACCAAGCTGTTATAGATCTTTACAATAAAGGGCTTATATCTTACGAAAATGCACTACTTTATGCAACTAACCCTTCTGATGTTGAACTAAAGATTAAAGGTATAGGTGCAATGGATGAAGAAACAAGTATGTTCTGAGGAAAAAGCAAAATCTTATGCTTACAGACTTTTATCTAAAAAAGATTATTTTGAAGAAGAGTTAAAACAAAAACTATTATCAAAAGGTTATAATTTAGATATAGTCCAAAAAGTTATAACTGATTTGAAAGATAAAAATTTTTTAAATGATAAAAAACTTTTAGAAAGATATAGAGAGAATGCTATTTTAAAAGGAAAGAGTAGTGTTAATCTAAAGCAAAGATTGTATAGAAAAGGAATCTCTTATGTAGAGATATCAGAAGAAGAAGAGTTAGAGGCAGCTTTGAATCTTTTAAAAAAATCTTTTAAAAAAGAGAAAACGTTTGAGAATATAGCTAAGTTTTTGAAAAACAGAGGTTTTAGATATAGTGTAATTGTAAAATCCTTTGATCTTTTTTCAAAAGAGGAAGAATGATCCTTAAGCTTCAAGACCTTCCAATAGAAGAAAATACAGTTTGCACTATTGGAAACTACGATGGAATACATAAAGGACACCAGGAGATATTAAAAAAATTAAAAGAGATATCTAACAGTAGAAATTTAAAAACAGTAGTTATAACCTTTTATCCGCATCCAAGGAAAATTTTAAACCCTTCACAATATAAATGTTTAATTGTTAATTTAGAGACAAAAATAGATCTACTAAAAAAAGAAAATATAGATTACATATTAATTGTAGATTTTAATAAGCAGTTTTATGAAAAAAGCCCAGAAGAGTTTTTAAAGTTCTTGAAGGAATCTTTAAACTGTAAAATATTGGTGGTTGGAAAAGATTGGAGATTTGGATATAGGGCAAGTGGAGATATCAATTTAGCTATTGAATTTTCAAAAGATTTAAGTTATGAACTGTATATTATAGAGGATGTAAAAGATAAAGACAAAAGGATAAGTAGTAGTGAAATTAGAGAGTATTTAAAAAATGGAAATATTGAGAAAGTTAAAGAACTCCTAGGAAGAGATTACTATTTGATTGAAAAGGTGGTAGAAGGAGATAAAAAAGGAAGAGAGATTGGTTTTCCAACATTAAATTTAAAACCAGATGATGATATATGTTTAAAAAAAGGTGTATATGCTGGTTATGTATGCTTTAAAGGTATATGTCAAAAAGCTGTTATTAACTATGGAAACAGACCTACTGTTGATGGAGAAAAAACATTTATGGAAGCTCACATTATAGAAGATTATAAAATCAATCCAAAAGTAAATGATTATATTAAAGTTATTTTTAAACATTATTTAAGAGAAGAAAAAAAGTATAACAGTATAGAAGATTTAAAAAATCAGATAAAATTAGATATAGAGATTGCAAAAAACATCTTAGGTGAAAGTTATGAAGATTAGGTATGTTTTTTTATTATTTTTTGTTTTATTTGTTAACTCTTATGGGAAAATAAATCTTCCAGAAGTATACTTTCCTTTAGAGATAACAACGAAAATTTTAGAAGAAAAGCCATTTAGAGAAGCTCCAACGTATATTGAGTTAAATTATTTTTATGAAGATATTGATCTAAATAGATATATAAAACCTTATAAACCTTTATATGTAAATCTTCCGTTGTACATAATAGAAAAACCTACATCGTACTTAGGAATTCCACCATCAAACGCCCTATTATCGGAAGCTATAGATTATTTTAATAAAGGAGATTTTCTTTTTGCTAAATCAAGCTTAGAAACTTTTTTAGAGAAATATAAAGATAACAAATATTTATACTATGCCTACTATTTACTTGGTGTTACAAAATTTAATTTAGGAGAGATAGAAGAATCGCAACCTCTTTTATACAAAAGCTGTCAGATGGTAAATATTAAAGAGATATGTCTATCTACAGCGATTGTTGATATAGTACTTGGGAATTTTGAAAAATCAAAGTCTATTTTATCTCAGTTAAATAAAGATAATGATACGTTATTTTACAATACAGTTATAGATTTAATGAATAATAAAAAAGTAGATTTATCTCAAATTGAATGTAATAATCTTGATATTGGTAGTATTGAGTATTGTAAATATATAAAAAAATACTTTTTCTTTAGTGCTGCAAATTATGGAAAAGCATTAGATATAAAAATTGATGAAAACTTAAAGGAGATAAAGCTTCAAAGTGATTTAATGGATAGTTATAGTTTATTTTTCTTAAAAAATTATGATAAAGCCTTAGAAAATTTTGATAAACTAATTCAAAGAACATCAAATGGATATATATATAATCTCTCCCTTTATGGAAAAGCTTTAATACAGCAAGATGATATTAAAAAATATGCCTATATTTTGGAAAGTAGAGATGAGTATTTAGCTTACAGTTTATATTTACAACTTGGAAATAGCTATTTCCAAAAAGGTAAATCCTTAGATGCATTTATATTTTTCCAGAAAGCTATAAATTTATCAAGTACAAACAAAACATATCTTAAAAAAGCTATTGCCACATCTTTATACAACTTAGGAAAATATGACTATGCATTAAAATTTTTCTCTGATCTTGCTAATGAAACAAAAGAAGCAGATCTATATCTTTATGCTGGATTTTCTGCCTATCAGTTGAAAAATTTTTCTAAAGCTCAAGAATTTTTAGAAAATGCTATAAATACAGAAAATTTGCAGACGAAAAAATTAGCTTTAATATATTTAGCAGAAGTTTACCTTTTAAATAAAGAAGATGAAAAATTTGTAAATACTATTGATAAACTTAAAGATATAGACTCAGTAGAAGCTTATGATCTATTAGGTTGGTACTTTTTTGAAAATCAAGATTATCAAAATGCATATAAAGCTTTTAAAGACAACTACATGAAAGCTGTGTCAGCTTTTAATTCTAATGATATTCAAACAGCAAAAAATTTAATTCAGATGAGAGAAGATAGTAAAAGTAAATTTTTATCTGCCTATATACAGATAAAAGAAGGTAATATAGAAAAAGCCCAGGAAATTCTAAAGAACTTGTCATCAGGTTCTGATGATATATCAGAAAAAGCAAACTATCTTTATGCATACTTATACTTTTCTTCTGAAAATTACCAAAAAGCTGTAGAATCTTTTAGAAACTTTATTGATAAGTATAAATACAAAGATGATAGTTATACTAAGAAAGCTATCTTGAGATTAGCAGACAGTTATTACAACTTAGGAGAGAAAGATTTAGCGAGAAGTATTTATGCAGATTTTATTAAAAAGTATTCAAATACCAAAGATGGTATAGATGCTGCTTATAGTCTTATTTTACTTGAAAGTAAAGATCAATTTGAAAATCAGGAAGAAGCTATAAAAAACTTTATAGAAAAATATCCAAATTATCCATTAGTTGACAATTTAAAACTTCAGCTTGCTTCATTGTATAACGAAAAAGGTAAATTAGAAGATGCAATAAAAATATATAATGAAATTATAAAATCAAACTCTGTAGAATCTGATTTTGCGAAGTATAAATTGGCAGAAATTTATTTCAAAATGAATGATATAGAAAAAGCAAAATCTTTATTAGTTGATATTATAAATAAAAATCCAAACAATTTTGATGCAAAATTACTTCTTGGAGATATCTATGAACAAGAAAATCAGTACGACGAAGCAATAAATATATACTCTACTATAAAGGATAATGACGATATAAAATTTAAAATTGCAAAACTACTTATTCTAAAAGGTGATTATCAATCTGCTATAGATACACTTAAATACTTATTAGATAAATATCCAGATAAAGCAAATGATATCAGTTTTTATATTGGTAAAGCTTATTTTTTAATGAAAAAATTTGATGAAGCTATTGATTATCTACTAAATGGGCAAAAGTCATCAAACTATCAATATGCAGCTGAAAGTTATTACTTACTTGGTTTAATATACAAAAATAAAGATTTAAATAAAGCTTTAAACTTTTTCTTAAATACTATCTACCTTTATCCAGATGCAAAAGAGATTACAGCAAAAGCAAGGTTAGAAGCTGCAGATATACTTATAAAATTTGAAAAATTGAAAGAAGCTTCCTGTTTAATAACACCATTAGAAAACTCAGATATTGAAGAATTTAAAAATTTAGCTAAAAATAAATTAAAAAATCTCCCAAAATGTGTAAGGTGAAAAATGTATAAAAATAGTGATAAAGTTATTATAGGAAAACTTCATTCCACACATGGAGTAAAAGGTAATTTAAAGTTGGAGATTTTTTTAAAAGGATTTTATTTACCGAAAGAGATTTATATAAAAGATGAAGAAGGTAATTTTATACCTTTGGAAATAGAAAGTATAGATAGAGTGAAAAATCTTATAAAGATAAAAGGATACGACACATTAGAGAAGGCGAAAGAGATAAGCCAAAAGTTTATCTACATACCTCAAGATTTACTTCCAAAGTTAGATAAAGATGAATATTATGAGTTTCAACTTTTAGGATTAGATGTATATTTTAATGGTAAATTAATAGGTAAAATTGAAAAAATAGATGATAGATTATCTCAAGTTTATTTATTAATAAGATGTGTTGATAATAAAGTAAGACATTTACCATTTATAAATAATTTTATTAAGTCTGTAAATATTAAAGAAGGAAATATAGAGATTTCACCACCAGAAGGATGGTTTAGTTTGTGAAAATCATTGAGAAGTATATTTTCAGACTTTTTGTTAGAAACTTTTTTATACTTGTAGGCATTTTTTCTTTGGTAGTTGTATCATCTCAACTTTTACATTTACCAAGTTTTGCTTACAGTATGAATATATTAGATTTTTCAAAACTTCTTTTTCTTTTAGATATATCTTTTATTAAATATCAACTTCTTTTTGGATTTTTTATTGGATGGCTTTTAGTAGGTATAGGTATTAGAGAACGAAATGAGATATATGCTTTATTCTCTGCAGGAATATCAAAACAGCAACTTCTAAAACCAGTGTTTATAACTACTGTAATATTTGTGTTGATATCTTTCATATTTTCTTTAGTAATTATACCTTATGCTAACAGAGAAAGAACGAAATTTTTAACCTATAAAGTAAGAGATTACATCCTTGAAACGATTTCTTCAAAAAATTTTTCAAAAATTAATGAAAAAATAACTGTATATGTAGAGAAAAAAGAAGGAAACAACTTCTATAACGTATTTATATATAACTTATCAAATGGTTATCTTATAACTGCAAAGGAAGGAAATTTTTTTGGAAATAAGCTTTTATTGAAAAATGGTTATATACAAATTCCATCTGAGAACTCTTTCAACACTATAAAGTATGAAAAGTATACATTTAGCATAGATGTTGCCTATTTAAAAGAGATTCCTATTGAAGATTATAAAACATCTTTACTGGTTAAAATATTTTTGAATAAAGATAACGGTAAAGAAAAAGTGTTACCAGTTTTAGCTGATAGAGTGTTCTTTTTTATTCCTTTTGTGTTTTTAGGATATATTGGTTTTTTAAGCGGTTTGATGTTGTATAAAAGTAAAGAAAGTCTTTTGATGCACTCAATAAGTATAGCTATC
Organism: uncultured Aquificales bacterium; assembly: GCA_964648745.1. Classification (GTDB taxonomy): domain Bacteria; phylum Aquificota; class Aquificia; order Aquificales; family Hydrogenothermaceae; genus Sulfurihydrogenibium. The sequence continues at coordinate 12,177 of CAZYKX010000005.1, read as the reverse complement.
TCTTATATGATTTTAAACTATTACTTCTTAAAACTGATAGAAAAAATACCTATTTTATTTTTAGTTTACCCTTTAGTGTTTGTTGTTTTCTTTTTATTAGTTTATAAGTATCAAAATAGTAAAAGTTTTATTTAATAGTTTTTAATCGTATTTTTTATTTATGATAAAATTATTATCTGCACATCTGTTAAAGGAGGATTTTTTGAGACCAGACAATAGAAAACCAGCTCAACTTCGTCCCATTAAAATCACTAGAGATTTTAATATCTATGCTGAAGGTTCTGTTTTAATTGAGTTTGGCAATACTAAAGTTATAGTTACAGCTTCTATAGAAGAAAAAGTACCACCCTTTTTAAAAGGTTCTGGTCAAGGTTGGATTACAGCAGAGTACTCAATGATTCCACGAGCCTCTGAAACAAGGAGTTTAAGAGAAGTAGTAAGAGGTTCACCTTCTGGAAGAACTCATGAAATTCAACGACTAATAGGCAGAAGTTTAAGGGCTGCTGTAGATCTTAAAAAACTTGGCGAAAAAACTATCTGGATAGATTGTGATGTAATTCAAGCAGATGGTGGAACACGGGTTGCGTCAATAACAGGTGCTTTTATTGCAGTAGCTGATGCTTGTATAAAGTTGACAAATGAAAATAGAGTAAAAATAAATCCACTTAAAGATTATATAGCTGCAGTCAGTGTAGGGAAGGTTAATAATGAGATTGTCTTAGATTTAAACTATGTTGAAGATTCAAAAGCCCAGGTAGATATGAATCTAGTTATGACAGGAAAAGGTGAGTTTGTAGAAATTGGAGCGACAGGAGAAGAAAACACTTTTACACAGGAAGATTTTAATAAAATGCTAGAATATGGAAAATCTGGCATTGAAAGGCTTATAAAAATTCAAAAAGAATTTATAGAAGGTATACCTTCTATAGGGCATTGGAAAAGAAAAAATATTAAAGAATTTTTATATAAAGAATAGCTGGAGGTATAAATTGAGAGAAAGTTTGATAATTCTTGGTTCTCAATGGGGTGATGAAGGTAAAGGAAAAATTGTAGATTTGCTTGCAAAAGATTTTGATTATGTTGTTAGGTACCAAGGTGGTAGCAATGCAGGACATACAGTTATAGCAAATAATAAAAAGTATACTTTACATTTAATACCTTCAGGAATACTTCATGAAGGTGTAAAAAATATAATTTCAAATGGTGTTGTAGTAGATTTAGAAGAACTTTTAAAGGAGATGGAACAAGTTAGTGACGTAGTAAAGGATTTTAAAGATAAATTATATATAAGCGATAGATGTCATATTGTTTTTCCTTACCACAAAATATTAGATAGTTTAACAGAGAAATCAAAAGGAAAAGATAAAGTAGGAACTACCCTGAAGGGTATTGGACCAGCTTATATGTCAAAGTATGCAAGAACAGGTATTAGAATGGTAGATCTTTTTGATAAAGAATATTTTAAAATAAGATTAGAAAAAGCATTTAATGAAGCAAAAGAAATTGCAGAAAAAGTTTATGGAGAAACTTTCAATCTCAATTTAGATGAGCTTTATGAAAAAACGTTATCAAACTTTGATAAAATAAAAGAATTAGTAGTAGATACTTCTTATCTATTAGATAAAGTTATGAAGGAAGGTAAAAAGGTTTTATTTGAAGGTGCTCAAGGTACAATGTTAGATGTGGATATGGGTACATACCCTTATGTTACTTCTTCAAATGCTTCTGCTTTAGGTATATGTAATGGTACTGGTGTTTCACCTAAACTTATAGGTCAGGCAAAAGTTTATGGTGTTAGTAAAGCTTATACTACAAGGGTAGGAGAAGGACCATTCCCTACTGAGCTTTTGGATGATACTGGAGAAAAGTTAAGGGAAGAAGGAAACGAGTATGGTTCTACAACTGGTAGACCAAGAAGATGCGGTTGGCTTGATTTAGTAGCTTTAAGATTTGCATGTAGAATAAATGGAATAGATGGTCTCATTATTACAAAGTTAGATGTTCTTGATATTTTTGATGAGATTAAAGTTTGTGTTGCCTATGATTATAACGGTAGTAAAATAACAGAGTTTCCAGCATCTCTTAAAATACTTTCAGAATGTAAACCTGTGTACAAAGTTATAAAAGGCTGGAAAACATCAACAAAAGGCTTAAAAGATATAGATAAACTACCTGAAAATGCTAAAGAGTTTATAAAAGTTATAGAAAAAGAAACTGGTGTAAAAGTTATAATGCTTTCAACAGGTCCAGAAAGATCAGAGTATGTATTATATGAGTAATGGAGGTTAAAAAATGTATGATATTATGAGGCAAGCAGAGGAAAAGCTTGTCCAAGTTGGGACAGACTTAACGATTTCTATTGTTGTTTTTGTTATGTCTATAGTAATTTTAACAATTTTTTTTAATATAGCTCTTACTATTTATTATAATAAAAAACCGAAAGAGGAGAGAAAATCTCCCCTTTCTATCTTTCTAATATCTGTATTTATTGGATGGGCAGTAACTACCATAGTGTTTGTGTACAGGATTGTTTTTTTAGGTCTTCAACATTTAAAACAGTGAACTAACAAGATACATTTTTACAAATTTTGAACTTTTACCGTTTTCAATGTTATATATATTTGTTAGAAAAATTGCGAACCTTGATTCACTTTCGCTATATAAATAACCACTCCATATTACTTTAACATTATCAATTTTCTTTAAACTATCTTCATTTACCAGAGCAAGTAAATATCCATTTTCTTTTTTAAATTTTTCTATACCTTCTAAACTATAATCTCTTAAAACCTTTCTTTTTGCATAGAAAGGTAAGTTATGGAAAAATCTTCCTTCTATTATTAAAGGTATTTTTCTGTCTGGTACATTGTAGTTGATGATGTATCCAATCTCTTTATAAGGTCTGTATTTTTCAACTTTTACAAGTAAAGAAACTGTAAAGATTAAAAATGTTGTAAGTATAGCTGTAAAAGGTAAAAGTCTAATTTCTTTATATCTTAAAAAATATAAAATAGGGAATAATGATACTAGATAATAAAGATAATCGAGCTTAAATAAATACACAATGAGAAAATTTAAAACTACTATTATTAATGTTGGAAATAATAGAGAAAAATTCCATATGTATTTTTTAAATCCTTCTGGTTTATAGTTTGCAAGATAATAACCGGCAAAAATAGATAATGCTGGATGAACTTGTATAAAGTACGTTGGTATTTTACCTTTTGCAATAGTAAATATTGCAAACATTACAAAAACCCAGCTAAATATAAAAGAAAAATCTTTAAACCATCTTTTATAACTATCTAAAAAGCTAAAGTAAAATGTTAATGAGTAAGGTAAAAAGCCCCAAAGTATTACAATAAGATAGAAGAATAAATCAGAGAATTTAAAATGTTCTCCAAAAGCTCTTTCTATAGTTTCTTCGTTATAAACTGTCCAAAACTGATTTCCAAATTTAAAATGCATATATAAAATCCAACTAAAACCTATAGTTAAAGCTATAGGAAGTCCTATGTAAATCTTAATTTTTAAAATTTTATTTATCCATTCTTTAAAACTAAAATTACTTTCCACTAAAAGATAAAACCCAATAATACCACTTAAAACCAATAAATAAGGATACCCTTTTGTTAAGATTGTAAGTCCTAAAGAAATGTAGGAAAGATAAATATAAAAATCTTTCTTTTCTTTATAACCTTTTAAAAAAAAGTATAAAGTAAGAGTAAAGAAAAATAGAAGTGGAACTTCTGGAGAAGCATAACGGGAGTTTATTACAAACTGAAAACTAAATGCCATAACAAAAAAAGAAAAAATAGCTACTTTTTTATCAAATAAAATCTTAGCTATCATATATGTTAAAGATATACTTCCAATAGACATTAAAACGATAGGTAATCTTATAGCAAATTCATTTAGTCCAAATATAAATGCAGATAAAGCTATAGACCAGTAAGTTAAAGGTGGTTTGTTAAAACGTGGTTCGTAGTTGTAGTATATATCGAGGAAATTTTTTGATTCAAACATCTCTCTAACAGCTTCAGCATAAAAACTCTCATTTGGAATCCAAATGGCGTTATACCAAAAGTTCCATAAAAGGATAAAGATAGTTAGAAAGATAAAAAGATTTATCTGATATTTATTGTCTACCATATGCATCATCAAATCTTATAATATCGTCTTCTTCAATGTATTCACCGTTTTGAACTTCTATTATCTCAAGTGGTATTTTCCCAACGTTTTCAAGTCTGTGAGGAGTAGATTTTGGTACATAGGTAGATTCATTTTCATGTAAAAATATTTCTTTGTCTCCTATGGTTACTTTTGCTGTTCCTTTCACTACAACCCAGTGCTCACTTCTGTGATGATGCATCTGAAGGCTAAGTTTTTGACCTGGATTTACAACTATCTTTTTTATTTTATACCTTTGGTCAACTTCTAAAACTGTATAAGATCCCCATGGTCTATAAACTGTAGTATGTTCAGTTGCTTCCTTCCTTCCTTTTTTTGAAAGATGTTCAACTATATTTTTAACCTTTTGGGTTTCTCCTTTTTTAGCTATCAATATTGCATCATCTGTTTCTACTACAATTATGTCTTCTAAACCTATGGTTGCTATAACTCTTTTATCTCCAATTATAAAACTGTTTTTTGTGTCAAATGTTAAAGTATCTCCTACTTTTACGTTTCCAAAATCATCTTTTTCTAATATTTCAGCTAAACTATCCCAAGAACCTACATCACTCCATTTAATATCTAAAGGTGTTGTTATTACTTTATCTGATTTTTCTATAATCTCATAGTCTATAGAAATATTTGGTATACTGTAAAAACTGTTAATAGCATCTTCAAATGTTTTTGAAAATATTTTTGAGATTTCTGGAGAATATTTTTCAAATTCTTCTTTTATTGTTTTAATAATAAACATAAACATTCCAGAGTTCCAATAATAACTACCATCTTCTATATATTTTTTTGCTGTTTCAAAATCAGGTTTTTCTGTAAATTTATCTACTTTAAAAAAGGTATCTTTTATTTTTTCTCCTATTTTGATATATCCATACCCTGTTTCTGGTTTTTCTGGTTTTATACCAAATGTAATTATATAATAGTTAGCTAAATCTACTGCTGCTTTTATATAATTTTTAAATTTTTCCTTTGGTTTTATTATGTGATCTGATGGTAAAACCAGTATCGTTTCATCTTCACTGCAATGAAGCTTATCTAAACAGTATTTAATAGCCAAAGCTATAGCTGGTGCTGTGTTTTTAGCTTCAGGTTCAAGGATTATGTTTTCTTCTGGTATATTTTTAAGTTCGGTTTTGATATGAAATTTATAATCTTTGTTTGTTATAACTAATATGTCTTCATCATTTACAATATCTTTTACTCTTTCAACAGTATGTTGTAGAAGAGATTTATCATCCCCTATTTTTAAAAATTGTTTTGGAAAGTTTTTTCTCGACAATGGCCATAGTCTTGTCCCAGAACCACCTGCAAGTATTAATACTTTCATTTTACCTCACAAAATTTTTCTATTATTCTAATGTATTTTTAATAACCTCTTCAACAGTTGTGATTCCGTTTAGAGCTTTTAATAACCCATCTTGTCTTAGTGTTTTCATTCCTTTTGATAAAGCATACTTTTTCATATCTTCAGTTGATAATTCTTCTATTATCATTGATTTTAATTTATCGTCAATTTCAAGAAGTTCATGAACACCTGTTCTACCTTTATAACCTGTAAAATTACAAGTTTGACATCCTACCCCTTTATATAAAATTAGATCTTCTTCAAATTTGAAGCCGGCTTTTTCTAATATTATCTTTTCCTTTTTTGTTGCTTTATACTCAGTTTTGCATTGGTTACAGATTCTTTTGATTAATCTTTGTGCACATATTAACAATAAAGAATCGGCAAGTAAATATGTTTCTACTCCCATCTCTTCTAATCGTGTTATTGTACTTACAGAGTCATTTGTATGTAATGTAGAAAATACAAGATGACCTGTTAAGGATGCTTCTACAGCTGTTTTAGCAGTCTCTAAATCTCTTATCTCACCTACAAGAATAACATCTGGATCATGCCTTAAAAATACTCTTATTGCTTTTGCAAATGTATAACCAGCTGATGGATTAATGTTTGTTTGAACAATAGAACCACCAAGTTGGTATTCTACAGGATCCTCTACTGTTAATATCTTAATATCTGGTTTATCTATTTCTTTCAGTGCTGAATATAATGTTGTTGTTTTTCCTGAACCTGTTGGACCAACGTGGAGTATCATACCATAAGGTTTTAATATAGTTTTTCTGTAAAGTTCTAAATATTCATCTGAAAATCCAAGTTTATTTAAATCAAGAATAACAGTTGTTTTATCAAGAATCCTCATAACTAAATCTTCACCATATACAGAAGGTAAAGTTGAAACCCTTAAATCTATATTTATAGCAGGATTATAGTAAGAATAATTTATTCTTGAATCTTGGGGTAATCTTTTTTCGTCTATTTTCATATTAGCCATAATTTTAAAACGAGATATTAAGGATTCAGCTAAATATTTAGGAAGAATAAGATAATCGTTTAAATCTCCGTCTATCCTAAATCTTATTCTTAAATTTGTTTCTGTAGGCTGAATATGTATATCACTAGCACCTTTTTTATAAGCATCTTCAATAATTTGATTTGCCAAGGATATAATTGGAGAACTTGTTTCAGTTACATCTTTAAGTTGACCGGTAATATCACGATAAAAATCTTTATTTGCATCTTTATCTAAACTATTTAATATTTGCGCAAGTTTTGATTTTTCTTCATAAAGTAAATCAATTTTTTTTAATATCTGATTCTTTGTTGTTACTATTATGGAGACTTCACCGATGTTATAGCCATTATTTTTCAAAATTTCCACCACTTCATTTAACGAAATAATATCTGATGGTTCAACCATAGCAATAACAAGAACATTATCCTTTATCCTTAAAGGAAGAACTAGTCTACTTTTTAAAAAATTTTTATCAAATATATTTAGGAGATATTCTTCTGGAATATAGTTTGTTAAGATATCGTATGTGTAACCAAAATATTCTGCTTTTATTTTAGCTATATCTTCTTCAGAATAACCATTTTCTAATAAAATTTCTAATAGATTCTTATTTTCTAAAGAAGCTTTTTCTTGAAAATCTTTTAATTCTTCATAGTTTATTCCTAGTCTTTCAATTATTAAATCTGTAAAGCTTTTTTTACTTTTTTGCTTCCTTATTATATATCCCATTATTTATAACCAATAATGTAAATTATGTTAATTAAAGATTTTTCAAATATACTACTGAGAGTAACAGGAATAATTTTTGTATTTAAAATTCCAGAGCTAAATTCTTCTATTATTAGATATTTTTTACAATTTTCTATTTTTTCATAATAATCATTTAGCATAGGAAATAAATCAAAAATATTTTTATTTAAAATTTCTTCTTTTCTAAATCTAAAACCTGTTATTTCTAAAATTTTATTATTTATATTTATTATTTTGTCTTTGTTATCTGTTATAATTACAGCATCACTAACATTATTGATAACTTTATCATTTAAATTGAGTAAACTCTGTATATTTATTTTATTCAAAAGATTTTTTAAACCTAATCCTAAAATCTTTGAGAGCTTTAGTAATTTTTCTTTATCTTCTTCTTTGAATTCTTTGTTATAGTTTACTACAGTTAAAACTCCTATAATCTCATTTTTAAAATTTAAAGGAATAGCAATCATTGATTTTGTAGGAGGAACATTTATATTTTTTAACCTTGGATGGTATTCTAAATTTGGATCAATAAACTTTAATTCTGACTCATCTTTAACATCTTTAATTACTAAACTTTTTTTATTTTTAAAAACATAGCCAGCGATAGAAGGTTTATCTAATGGTATACAAACTTGCTCTTTTAGATTTGCTTGAAAAACAACAGATTTTAAACTGTTGGATGTATTATCGTATATAAAAAGAGTACATCTATCAGCATCCAATAATTTTCTAACTTTTTCTGTAGTTATATTTAAGAAATCTTCAATGTTATCTGAAAAAATTATTTCTTCACATAGGTTATTTAAATCTAATTCATGTTTTTTATCATCAATCATTTTAAACCTTTCCTATAAAGCTATCTATATCTTTAATATCTCTTAATTCTTTTACTTTTCCATCTCTTGTTTGATACTCAACTTTTCCTTCAGATAAAGCTTTTCCTATTATTATTCTATGAGGTATACCTATTAAATCAGCATCTTTAAACTTGGCACCTGGAGATATATCCCTTTCATCTAAAAGAACTTCTTTATTTTTCTCTTTTATTTTATTGTATATCGTAAATCCCATAGCCATGCTTTTTTCGTCTTTAGGATTTAAAACAAGTATATGGTATTGGAAAGGAGCTACATTTTCAGGCCAAATTATACCTTTTTCATCATGGCACTGCTCTACAATTGCAGCTATTAACCTACTTACACCAATACCATAACATCCCATAATTATGGGCTTTTCTTTACCATCTTTATCTACAAAATTTGCCTTCATTGCTATTGAATACTTAGTCCCAAGTAGAAATATATGTCCAACTTCAAGTCCTGTAGTTTCTTTCAATGGATTTTTACAAACTGGACAAGGATCTGATTCTTTAGCTGTTGCAAAATCATGAAATCCCTTTATTCTAAAATCTCTATCAAGATTTACATTAATATAGTGATAATCTTTTTCATTTGCGCCTACGACAAAGTTATAAAGCTCTTTAACTGAGTAATCTGCATAAATTGGAAGATTTAAATTTATAGGTCCTACAAAGCCTTCAGGTATGTTTAATTTTTCAAGTTCTTCTTGTGTTGCAAGTTTTACCTCTAATGCTTTAAAAAAGTTTGAAAGCTTTGTTTCGTTTATATCTCTATCACCTCTTATTAAAATTGCTACAAAATTTTTATCATCTATTTTGTAGATTAATGTTTTTACAATCTTATTTATAGGTATATTTAAAAATTGACTTACTTCTTCGACAGATTTTACATTTGGTGTATAAACTTTTTCTAAATTCTTTGGTTCTTCTGGTGGTAGTTTGTTATGATGAAATTTTGCAGCTTCTATATTTGCAGCATAACCACAGTTTTCACAGTATACAATATGAGCTTCTCCGGAAGGTACTTTCACAACAAATTCATGGGAAAACTTACCGCCTATCGCTCCTACATCTGCCTCAACCATAAGAAAGTCTAATCCAAGCTCTTTAAATATTTTATTGTATGCTTCTTTCATAATCTCGTATGTTTTAATAGCATCTTCTTCCGATATATCAAAGGAATAACCATCTTTCATTATAAATTCTCTACCTCTGATTAATCCATATCTTGGTCTTGCTTCATCTCTAAATTTTGTTTGGATCTGATAGAAGTTTAAAGGTAAATCTTTGTATGATTTTACATTTTTTCTAACTAAATCTGTTATTGTTTCTTCATGGGTAGGACCAAGTGCAAATTCAGCATCCTTCCTATCCTTTAACCTAAAAAGTTCTTTTCCATATACATCCCATCTACCTGTTTCTTTCCAAAGTTCTGCAGGTGTGAGTATAGGAAGAAGTAGCTCTAAAGCTCTAGCTTCATCCATATGTTTTCTTATGATGTTCTCTATTTTTTTTAAAACTCTAAGTCCAAGTGGAAGGTATTCATATAAACCTGCAGCTAAACTTCTTATAAAACCACCTCTTATTAAATATATATGACTTGGTACTATAGCATCAGATGGATTTTCTTTAAGTGTAGGTATAAAGTATTTACTAGCTAACATCTTTCCTCCAAAGTTTGTCATTGCTAACTATGTTAAAATGATTATATCATAAACTTAGGTGATCATTTATGAAAAATATATATCTAGTAGGTTTTATGGGAAGTGGTAAATCAACAGTAGGAAAGTTACTTGCAAGTAAACTTGATTTAACATTTGTAGATGTTGATAAATTAATAGAAGAAAAAGAAAAGCGATCTATCAAGGAAATTTTTGAAAAAGAAGGAGAACCTTACTTTAGAAATTTAGAAAAGGTAGAGATTAATAATTTATCAAAAAGTGAAAATTATGTTGTTTCTACAGGTGGTGGTCTTGGAGCAGATTTAGATAATATGAAACTTATGAAAGAAACAGGTTATGTAGTTTGGTTAGATGTAAATTTAGATACGATATTAGAAAGATGTAAAAACGATGAAAACAGACCCTTGTTAAAACTTCCATTAAATGATTTAGAGAAACTGTATGAAGATAGGAAAAAAATATATAGATTGGCCAATATAAGAATTAATGCAGACAAAAAAAGTCCAAATCAGATAGTAGAAGAGATAATTAATAAATTGAGGAGCAAAAAATGAATATACTTATAACAGGTGGAGCAGGATATATAGGAAGTCATGTAGTAAAACAGTTAATAGAAAATACAGAACATAATATTACTATACTAGATAACTTATCAACAGGGTCTATAGAAACAATAAAAACCTTAGAAGATATAAATAAACAATCTGGTAAAAAAAGAGAGTTTAAATTTATTGAAGCTGACTTAAAAGATTTTGATACGATAGAGGGAATTTTTAAAGCAAAGAGTTTTGATGCTATTATACACTTTGCTGCAAGTATAGTAGTACCGGAAAGTATACAAAATCCCATTAAATACTATATGAACAACACAGTTAATACCACAAATTTAATAAATTTATGCCTAAAATACAATGTAAATAAATTTATTTTCTCTTCCACAGCTGCTGTATATGGAGAGCCAGAAGAAATTCCTGTTAAGGAAACTACACCTACAAACCCTATAAACCCATATGGTAGAAGTAAATTGATGAGTGAAATGGTATTGCAAGATGTAGGTTCTTCAAATAGTAATTTCAAGTATGTGATTCTTAGATATTTTAATGTAGCTGGTGCAGATACAAAAATTAGAATAGGACAAAGATTCCCAGATGCTACACATTTGATAAAAGTAGCAGCAGAAACTGCAGTTGGTAAAAGAGATAAGATGTTTATATATGGTACAGACTATCCAACACCTGATGGTACATGTATAAGGGATTATATTCATGTTGATGATTTAGCAGATGCACATATAAAAAGTTTAGAGTATTTAGAAAATAATGAAAGTGATATTTTTAACTGTGGATATGGTAAAGGGTATTCTGTGTTAGAAGTTATAAACACAATGAAAGAAGTATCAGGAGTGGATTTTAAGGTAGAAATTAAAGGAAGAAGAGAAGGAGACCCAGCAATATTAGTAGCAGATAACAAAAAAATATTACAAAAATTAAGTGGGAAGCCTAAATATGACGATATAAAATTTATATGTAAAACAGCTTTAGAATGGGAAAGAAAGATGTTAAAAAATCAAGAGATAGTTAATTATTGGAGGAATGGAAGATGAAAAAAATAATTTTTTTAATGCTTTTTATGATCATCACTGCTTGTTCTACGGTGACAAATGTAGATAGTTCAAAAGTAGATTTAAAAAATAAGGTAATAACAGTTTTACCTTTTGAAAATTATACAGAGACACCTTTAGCAGGGCTTAGAGTTAAATCTATTGCTGAAGGTATAATGACTTCAAAAGGTTATAAGATTGTTCCTCAGCAGCTAAATCAAGATAAAGATTATGGCTATAATGAAATAAAAAATATGATTGAAAAATTAAAAGAAAGTAATGTTGATTATGCCATTACTGGTTCAGTAAATGAGTTTAGATATAAAACAGGTATTGATGGAGAACCTGCTGTAAGCATAACATTAAAAATCTATGACATTAAGGAAGGTAAGGAGATTTATACAAGTGTTGGATCAAAGACAGGTTGGTCTCACGAATCCATTACAACGGTAGCCCAGAAAATCTTAAATAAGATAATACCATAAAAAATATGTTAAAAGAGATTAGTTTAAAGATATTAATTGCTGAAATAATTTTATTTTTGCTGTTAGTTTTAGGAATAAGTTATTATTTTAATCCTAACGATCCATTTCTTTTTAAGATAAACGTCTTTTATATTTATTTCATATATTTAATACCTCTTATTGTTTTTTCATTATATTATGGCTTCATAGCTGGTTTTATCTATTTAATGTTATTTATTGGTAGTTTTACCTTATTTTATAAATATTTTCCTTT
>CAZYKX010000004.1:0-85825 GCA_964648745.1 uncultured Aquificales bacterium | reverse complement strand
AACTCTATAAATAAAGAAAGAACTATAAAAGGTAAAATTAAAAATCTTTTCATATATATGTCCTTCCATTTAATTATTTTTATATTTTTAGCTAAAAAATTATAAAGCAAAAAATTTTAAAAAATCTAATAAAAAAATTTCATATCTAATAAACTGTATGATTTTTTACTACTTTTTGAGTGATGTTCAGAAAAACCAAGGAATATCAAGGAGTTTATAGGTGTAATATAAAAATTAAACTATTACCAAACCATTATTATATTCCTGTAGTATTGTCAGAAAGTGAAAAAATCGATTATATTCAGCATATAATTAAAGTTAAAAGTGAAGTAGAGTTTTTGAATGAATTAGAAAACTATCTAAATAAAGAAAACAATTTCTTTAAAGAATTTGATTGGTGGTACTTTTCGAAAATAGATGAAACAATAGATAGAGTCTACATTCCATATTATAATCCAAAAACAAATAGAATAGATAAATTTAAACCAGATTTTATATTTTGGTTGAAAAAAGGAGATGATTATATCATTTTATTTGTAGATCCTAAAGGAACAGTATATACAGATGGAAACAGAAAAATTGATGGTTATTTAAGAATATTTGAGCCAGATGTGAACGGTAAAAATATGCTTAAAACATTTGATTATAATGGATATAAAGTAAAAGTCAACCTTTTATTATACAATAAAACTAATCTTCCTGAAGATAAATATAAAAACTATTGGATAAATAGTATTGAAAATATGGTAGAAAAAATAAAAGAGTTACTTGATTAGATAATTTTTAAAATTAAAAAAGCTAATCTAAATTTTTTCCCATATTTTTATAGCTTCTTTACATTCTTCTAATGTAGGTACTAATGCAATCCTAAAATATTGACTTTCACAGTTATTTTCTTGAATCTCTAAACTACTACAGAAATTTTCTCCTATAGAAACAACTATTCCATTTTCAAGGAGTATTTTTACATAATCTTTTGCAGATATACCATTAGGTGCTTTTATCCAAATATAGAATGTAGCTTTTGGATATAAAAATTCTAAGCCTTTTTTATTTAAAAACTCTATAAATAGATCTCTTTTTTCTTTAAATATCTTATTTCTTTCTACTACATGATTTTCATCTTCCCAAGCAATTTTAGCAGCTTGTTGTATAAAATCTGGACTTGCAACACCATAATTTGCTCTCTCTTTTTTATAGAAAGAGATGATCTTTTCATCTCCAGCAACAAAACCAGATCTATAACCAGTCATACCACTTCTTTTTGATAAAGAATGAAATACAACAACATTTTCCACACCAAACTCAAGGGCAGAATGTGGTTTTTCTTCAAAGTAAATTTCTGTATAACATTCATCAGAACAAAGTATAATATCATACTCTTGACAGATCTTAACAGTTTCTTCTAAATAGCTTTTTGGTGCTACTGCTCCAGTTGGGTTATGTGGGTAATTTATCCAAACAATTTTTGTTTCTTCTAATATAGATTTATCTATTTTGTCTAATCTCAATAAAAATCCATCTTCTTCTTTAAGTTTAATTGCTGTAGGTATTCCATTGGCATAAAGAGTTCCCCTTTCATACACTGGATAAGCAGGTGTTCCAAATATAACTCTTTTTTTATCTTCTTCTGGATCAATAAATGCAAGTGGAAAATGAAATATTGCTTCCTTAGAACCTGCAGAAGGTATTATCTGTTTTTCTGGATCAAGTTCGACAGAAAATCTATTTTTAAACCATTTTGAAATAGATTCTCTTAAATCTCTTCTTCCTGCAACAGATGGATACTGACTAACTTCTGGTATTGCATTTTTTAATGCATCTCTTATAAATTGTGGTGTTGGTTCTTTTGGATCACCTGTACCAAAATCATATATCTTTATACCTTTTTCTTTTAAAGAAGCTTTTATTCTATTTAGTTCTTCCATTGGATAGTTTTTAAGATTTTTTATTGTTTTGTTCATTTTTTTCACCTTTAAATGTTTGTATTAAATTGTAACCAGAAACATAAACGATCACACCACCTGCTATTATTGGAAATAAAGACACTAAAATCTTACCTACTGCCAATGTAGGATCTGAAAAGTTAACATTAAAGATACCGGATATATTGTTGATTATAGCATACAGACCTATCAGTATTCCCAGTATATAAAGTAATTTTACAATCATTCTTCTTCCTTATTTTCAAATAATTTTATTACATTAATTATTTTATCTGAACCAAACTTAAATTTGTCTTCTCCTGTAGATGTTCTTTTTCCTATAGGGATAATCTGTGGATCAACTTTAATTTTCAATAACTTACCAAATTTTGTATTTATTAGAATTTCATCATTTATATTAACAGGTAAAATGGAAACCAATTGATCATCTTTATTTAGTTTCACAGCCATAAGACCTTTTTGTGCTCTTTTCTTAACTGGAAACTCTGATTTATCTATAAGTTTCATATAACCATTTGCCGCTGTAACCAATAGATAATCATTACTATTTATAAATAGTGCTCCAACAACTTCATCCTTTTCATCAAGGTCAATAGCTTCTACACCTTTAGCTTTATCTCCAGTAATTCTAACTTCATTTCTCTCAAAAACCAAAAGGTCTGCATTTTTTGTATATATTCCTATATAGGATGGATGTCTATCAGCTAGAGCAACGACAAGTTCATCATCTTCACTCAATGGCATAACGGTGTGATTTTGAGATTTATAGAATATATCTTCATCAGACATTCTTTTTATAATACCTTTCTTTGTTATTAGAAATACTCTATTTTCTTCACCTTCACCTTTGTATACAGTTCCTACTATTTCACCTTCTATGTTGATTTTATCTTCACCTTTTGGTAAATCTATAGCTAAACTCCAAAAGGCTTTACCATCTTTTGTGAAAAATGCTATAGGTTTTGATCCTTCAACTTCTTGTATAGATATTACCTTTTCTCCTTCTGTTAAAGTTGTTGAAAGGTTGTTTATTGTTTTTTGTATTAGTTCTTCTAAAGGTGTATTCTCATCAACTCTGTAGTTAAAAATTCTACCTGTATTTAAAATTGTAATTAGGAAATGTTCTTTAAATGTAAGTTCATTTTCTAATGCAATTATTGTTTTTCTACTATCTCCATATTTTTTAAGTATATCGTCCATTTCTTGAATAAATACTTTTATTTTTTCTTCTTCACTTGATAAAATTTGTTTGTATCTATTTATATTATTTTGTAATTCTAATGCTTCATTTTTTAATTTTTCCGTTTCTAATGATGTAAAACGAGATAGTCTCATATCAAGTATAGCATTTGCCTGTGTTTCTGTTAGATTAAATCTCTGTGTTAGTGTTTCTCTTGCTTGTGCAACGTCTTTTGATGATTTTACAATATCGATAATGCTATCTGCATTTTCAAGTGCTAAAATCAATCCTTCAACTATATGTAATCTATTTTCAGCTTTTTCTAAATCGTATAATGTTCTTCTTGTAATAACTTCTATTCTATGTTTTATAAATTCTTGAAGTACTCCTTTTATATCTAATGTTTTTGGTTGTTTATCTACAAGAACAGTTAAGTTTACTGGAAAATTTCTTTCTAATGGTGTACTTTTATATAGTTTTTTTAATACTTTTTCAGCATTGGCATCTCTTTTTAGTTCTATAACTATTCTAATACCTGTTCTATCTGATTCATCTCTTAAATCTGAGATTCCTTTTTCTTTACCTGTTCTAACTAACTCTGCTATCTTTTTTATAAGTTCAACTTTATTTACTTGGTATGGTATTTCGTATATAACTATCCTTTCTCTATTTCCTGGTAGTTTTTCAATTCTTGCTTTACCTTTTATTGTAATAGATCCTCTACCTATCTTATAAATATCAATTATCTCTTGATGTGTATTTGTTATAATACCACCTGTTGGGAAATCTGGACCTTTTATGAAATTACAAATCTCTTCAACTGTTGCATCTGGAAACTCTGCTAAGTATTTTAAAGCTTCTCCTACTTCTGTGAGATTATGTGGTGGAATACTTGTTGCAAGACCTACTGCTATACCTGTTGTTCCATTACAAATTAGGTTTGGAAATTTTGAAGGTAAGACAGTTGGTTCCTCTAATGATGCATCAAAGTTTTGCATCATATCAACAGTGTTTTTATCTATATCTTCTAGCATCTCAATAGCAAGTTTTGTAAGTCTTGCTTCTGTATATCTCATGGCAGCTGGTGGATCACCATCTATAGAGCCAAAGTTTCCTTGTCCTTCTATAAGTGGATATCTCATAGTAAAATCCTGAGCCATTCTAACTAATGCTTCATAAACAGAAGTGTCTCCATGAGGATGAAATTTACCTAAGGTTTCACCTACGACCCTTGCAGATTTTTTATAAGGTTTGTTTGGTAAAAGACCTAATTCGTACATTGAAAATAGTATTCTTCTTTGGACTGGTTTTAGTCCATCTCTTACATCAGGTATTGCCCTGCCTGCAATAACAGACATAGCATAATCAATGTATGCACTTTTAACTTCATCTTCTATAGAAACCTTTTTAATATCTTCCATAACTACTCCATAGATAAAAAATTTTAAATTTTAAGCATAATTATACCATTTTTACGATTTGTAATAAATATAATTTCAAAATGAAATGTTTAATTTCAAAATGATATATTCATACATTAATATAATTTAATAAGTTAATATTAGCTAACTAAATGAAATATAACACTGTTTTTTGTTAAAAATTTTTAACAATTGGCATATTTATTGCTTATATCTTTATAGTGTTAATTTTAATTGAATAAGGTTAGTGTTTGACAACTTTAATATATAGTGAGATATTTATATTTGAAAAATTTTATATAGGAGGTTTTTAGAATGAAAAAAGTTTTAACACTTGCAGCAGCAGGTCTCTTAGCAGTATCTGCTTCATCAAAAGCAGCTGATTTATTAATCAGCGTAGACAAAGCAAAAGATTTAGTAGGAAAGGCAGTATTTGTTGATGGAGATGATCCAAAAGTTTTTGCTCAAGGTCACATTCCAGGATCTGTAAATGCATTTGCTCACGATCTTCACATTCTAAATGATATTAAACAGTGTGGCGGTCTTCCTATGTGTGCGAAAAATGCTCAAAAATTGATAAGTGAACTTGGAATTAGCAACAATTCTCACGTTATAGCTTATGATGATGGTAAAGGTCCAAACGCTTCAGGTGTATGGTACTTCCTTTATCTATATGGAGTAGATAACGTTCAAATGTTAGATGGTGGTTTTGCTACTTGGAAAGCTAAAGGTTTACCAGTAGAAACTGGTCCAGCTAAAAAACCAGCTCCTGGAAAATTCACTGTTAAAGTAAGAAAAGAAATCTTAGCTACTAAAGATGAAGTATTAAAAGCTACTAAAGATCCTTCTTATGTAATATTAGATGCAAGAAGATTTGAAGAGTATACTGGAAAAACATTGTTAGAAGCTCTTGAAGCACCAGGAAAACACAAGCAAGTTGAAAGAGGTGGTCACATTCCTGGAGCTAAATTCTTTGAATGGAAGAAAGTTGCTGGAAACCCAAATGGTGAACCAGATAAACCTTTATTCAAACCAGTTGATCAAATTAAAAATCAACTTGTAAGAGCAGGTATTACACCAGATAAAACAGTTATATCTTACTGTCACGTAGGAATAGGAAGAGGTTCTTTTGTATTTGCTGCTTTAAAACTTGCTGGATATCCAAAAGCGAAAGTATACGTTGGTTCTTGGGACGAATGGGGTAATGATAAATCTTTACCTATAGGACAGTAATTTTATCTTAAGCCGGCTTAAAAGCCGGCTTCAATTTTTATCAAGGAGGAATTAATCATGGAACATTCACATCTTTTAATAATGGGTATTATAACAGGTATGTTATTTGGATTTACTTTGTTTAAAGTTGGAGCTGTGAGATACTCAAGAGTTGAAGGTATGCTTTTACTTAGAGATTTAAAAATTATGAAATTTGCTTTTACAGGGATAGCAACTGCTTCTATTATCTATGGATTAGCTGATATATTTGGTTTTGCTGAATCTACAAACTTAATTCCAAGGATAATGCCATATATGGGAGTTGCACATCTCATAGGTGGTGTTATGTTTGGAGTAGCTATGGCTTCTGCTGGATTTTGTCCTGGTACATGTGTTGCGAGGGTAGGAGCAGGAAAATTTATATCTGCTGCAGGTGTAGTAGGTTTAGTTTTAGGTATTGTTATTTATAATGCAATTCAACCAACATTGGTAGCAGCTGGAATATTAGGAAATAAGCAAGATTTAACACTTTATGGTGTACTTGGAATACCTTATGGACCTTTAGCTATAGCGTGGGGAATATTGTTCTTAATATTTGCTTTAGTGGCAGATTGGTTAGATCCAGCTAAAAAACTATATGTAGAAGAAAACACAAATAACTCATCAATAGTAGATAAGTTGATAAAATCTGAATGGCACTGGGCAGTAGGTGGTGTTGCAGCAGGATCTATAATTGCTTGGGCTACTGCACAAGGGGAGTATTTAGGATTTTCTGGAGCTTTACTTGCATTAGTTGCATGGGTTGCTGATTCTATAGGTCATCCGTTATCTAATGTAGTACCAAAATTAAATGAAACTATATATTGGCACTCTGGATTAATCATTGGTGTATTACCTGGAGCATTTATTGCTTCTATAATATCTGGCAAATTTAAATTTGATCCAGTTCCACCAGCATTTGCTCAAGTTACTCCATTACCAATAGTTAGAATGATTCTTGTTTTCTTCGCAGGAATATTCTTAGCGTTAGGTGCTATGATAGGTGGTGGCTGTACTACTGGAGCATTTTTAGCAGCTTATCCAACACTTTCTATAGGAAGTATGGCAATGTCTGCAACATATTTTGTTGTAGGTGTATTAACTGCAAACCTTATATACTTAGGTAGATGGTCAAGATTTATTGAAGCTAAAAAGGCTTCTGAAGAAGTTTATGATTAATTTTAGAGGTGGTTAAAATGAGTATGACAGAGAGATTGTTATTTTGGATAGCTATAGTAGTTTTAGTTGCAGCTACTTTTGGAATAAAAGGAAAAGTAGATAATTTGGAAAAACAAGCTTCTCAAGCTATTCAATCAGTTGGAGGTAATAAATAATGAATCCAAAAATTGAAAGGGCTATATATATAGGTATTATAGCTGTTCTATCGATAATAGTTTTAAGTTTAGGTAAAAAAGAACTTGAACTTAAAAAACAGATACCTATAACCGCAGAAGAACTTTATAAAAAACTTTCAAATCCAAAAATAAAAGTTCAAATTGTAGATGTTAGACCACTTAAATCTTCTGATAGTGTAGGTGGTTATGAAGATTCAAGGATACCAGGTGCTTTACCATTTCCAAACTGTGATGAAGCAAATATGAATACAGACAACTTAAAAGAAGCTTTAAAAAGAATAAATCCATACGTATACACAGTTATAGTTTCTGCTGATGGAAATCCAGAAATATTTAAAAAGTGTGCTTTTAAATTTAACAATGCACAAAACTTAGCAGGTGGTATGAAAGCTTGGCAAGATGCAGGATTACCAGATGAATCTGGTGAATATACACCACCTAAAGCAGGTGGCGGTGGCGGTTGTTTATAAAAAAAATATCAGGAGGTTTACGTATGGCAATTTCTAGGAGAGATTTTTTAAAAATAATGTCTACAACTGGAGCTGCTGTTGGAGCTGTATCCTCAGAAGCATTTGCTAAATCAAAAGCTGCATTTATAGAAGATCCAAGATCTTCTTATCCAAATAGTTCTTTTGTTGAAAATATGTATAGAAAAGAGTTTGCTTATACTTATGGTAAGAAAGAAGAACATGGTACGGCTTATCACTGTGTAAACTGCCAAGGTAACTGTGCTTGGGACGTATGGGTTCAAAATGGTATAGTAACAAGGGAAAACCAAGCAGCAAACTATCCTCTTTTAAATCCAAAGATTCCAGACGCAAACCCAAGAGGTTGTAATAAAGGTGTACAACACTCTCAAGTAATGTATGAAAAAGATAGGCTCCTTTATCCTATGAAAAGAGTAGGAGAAAGAGGAGAAGGAAAATGGAAAAGAATATCTTGGGATGAAGCAATAACAGAAGTAGCAACAAAAATATATGAAACAATGTTAACAAAAGGACCTGCTGGCAACTATATCCACGTTGGTGCTGGTATGTTAACAGAAGCAAGAGCAGCTTCTGCTAAAAGACTCGGTACACTTCTTGGAGCTGTTAGACCTTACATTGCTTCGTATGTTGGTGATATGTTCCCTGGTGTTTCTCTTGTTTATGGTGAAGGTAATATAGGATTTTCTTATGATTTTGTATATACTGCAAATGTTCAAATCTGGTGGGGACAAGATCCTAACAAAACAAGAATACCAGATGCTCACTGGGTATGGGAAGGTAAGTATAACGGTGGAAAAGTTATAGTAATAACTCCTGATTTTAATGCAACAGCTAAAGGAGCTGACCTTTGGGTTCCAGTTAGAGCTGGATATGATGGCTTCTTAGCAATGTCAATAATAAACGAAATAATACAAAAGAAATTGTATAAACCAAACTTTGTAAAAGTATTTACAGATTTACCATTCTTAGTAAGACTTGATAATAAAAAACTATTAAGATTGTCAGATATTGATGAAAATGACCCAATGTTTGATAAAGAAGTGTTCCATATTATGGAAGAAAAAGCTCATGGTAAAGAGTTTGAAAAAGATGCAGTATTTTTATCTTTTAACTTAAAAAATGGTAAATTTACTGTAATGCCAGGTAGTGAAGGAAACCCTGTTAAAACATTAAGGTTAAAAGATTTAGGATGGGATATAGACCCAGCATTAGAAGGTGTATATGAAGTAAAACTAAAAGATGGATCAAAAGTAAAAGTTACACCTGCATTTGAACTACTCAAAGCAGAAGCGGCAAAATTTTCAGCAGAGAAAACATTTAAACTTACAAATGTGCATCCAAAAATAGTAGAACAACTTGCGAAAGATATAGCTCTTCCAAAAGTTGCATTTATCTCTATGGGATTTACTATAGGAAAATACTTTAACGGTATGTTAGCTCAAAGAGCAATTGCATCTATAACACCACTTTGTGGAAGACTTGGGCCTTACGGTGGATTTAACTCTGAAAATGAGTGGTCAATCTCTGGATTAGCAAAAATTTCTGGATTTGCTGGAAAATACAAAGAAAGATTTGCATCTGGTTTTGTTAGCGAGTTTGTATTAGGAAATATGATGCAAGATTTTGATAAACTCTATGAAGAAGATACATTCAAAGAAGCAATGGGAATGTCTAAAGAAGAGTATAAGAAAAAAGTAAATGAAATGTTAGCAAAATCAGAAGGTGATAAAGGAATAGGTCATGGAAAATCATATTGGAATGATGTAGAAACATTCTTACTATTTGCAGATGCAAGATTTAGAAGAAACAAAGGTAGTACATATAAAAAAGCATTCTTAGAAAAAGCTAAATTTATAGCTTATGTTGATTTTAGAATGTCTGATTTTGCTAATTATGCAGATATACTTTTACCAGCAAAATCTCATTATGAAGTATGGGATTTAAGAACAAACCCTGGTTATCATAGATTCGCTAACCTTGCTCACCCACCAACAAACTTAAAACCTGTTGGAGAAGCAAAATCTGAATGGGAAATATGTACTATGATTGTTGAAAAAATCCAAGAGATTGCAATGAAAAAATACAAAGAAACAGGAGACCAAAAGTACATTAAGATACCTGATTCATTATCAAAAACAGGGAATAGAGATTTAGATACATTAGTTGAAGAGTATACAATCGGTGGTCAGTTAAGAACAGATAGAGATGCTGTTGAAATTGCTTTAGAAAACACAGATCAGTTTAAACCAAACACTATTGAGACAATGTTTAAAAGAGGTGGTTACCTTGTATTAAACGAAAAAGCAGGAAAATCTTCCCCACTTTATCCAGATAAACCTTACAGTGTTTTTGAAAATAACCTATTTCTATATGAAAGGTTCGAAACACTCTCTGGAAGAATTACTTACTATGTAGATGATGATCTATGGATACAACAAGGTGCCAATGTACCGACTGCAAAAGAACCAATAAGACCAAGAAGATTTCCATTTGTTCTTATGACACCACATGCTAGATGGTCAATACACTCAACATATAAAACATCTACATTACTCCTTAGATTACAAAGAGGAAAACCTTATGTAATGATAAACCCAGAAATAGCTAAGAAAAAAGGTATAAAAGATGGTGATGAAGTAAGAGTATTTAACTCTCTCGGTGAATTTTATGCTATGGCAAAAGTTTATCCATCTTGCCCTAAGGATGCAATCATTCTTGAACACGGTTGGGAGCCATTCTTCTATAAAGGAAGAAAAGGACATAACGAAACAGTCGCATCACCACTTAATTTATTGGAACTTTCTGATGGTTGGGGACATCTTAAATTTGGTGGAAACTGGGATGGAAACCAACATGCTTATGAAACTTCAGTAGATGTACAAAAAGCTTAAGGAGGTAACGTAGATGTCAAAAAGACAACTTGCAATGGTAATGGATTTAAATAAATGTATTGGATGTCAAACTTGTACAGTTGCATGTAAAACACAGTGGACAAACAGAAACGGAAGAGAGTATATGTATTGGAATAACGTAGAAACACATCCAGGAACAGGTTATCCAAGAAACTGGATGGAAGCAGGTGGTGGTTTTGACCAAGATGGAAATTTAAAAGACGGTATTATTCCAGATATGGTATTAGATTATGGTGTGCCTTGGGACTATAACCATGATGAACTTTTTAATGGTAGTTTATTACATACAAAAGAAAGTTTAGAATGGGGACCAAACTGGGATGAAGATGTAGGTGGTGGAGAGTACCCAAATTCGTACTTCTTCTACATTCCAAGAATATGTAACCACTGCTCTAACCCAGGATGTTTAGCAGCATGTCCAAGAGAAGCTATCTTTAAAAGAGAGCAAGACGGTATTGTTTTAGTTGACTTAGAGAGATGTCAAGGTTACAGATACTGTATAGCTGGATGTCCTTACAAAAAGATATATTTTAATCCTAAAATATCTAAATCTGAAAAGTGTATATTCTGTTTCCCAAGGGTAGAAAAAGGTTTACCACCAGCATGTGCACATCAATGTGTTGGTAGAATAAGATTTGTAGGTTTCTTAGATGATGAAGAAGGACAAGTTTACAAATTAGTACACAAATATAAAGTAGCATTACCACTTAGGCCGGATTTTGGAACTCAACCAAACGTTTACTATGTACCACCTTTATTTAATCCACCAAAATTTGATGACAACATGGCTCCAATAGATAACTCAAGAAGAGTACCAATAGAGTATTTAGAACTACTTTTTGGTAAAGAAGTTCATCAAGCTTTAGATACACTCAGAAAAGAGATGGAAAAAAGAGCTAAAGGCGAAGAATCAGAGTTGATGGATATACTTATAGCATACAGCCATAGGGATATGTTTAGACTTGATAATAACTACTATCAAAAAGAAGCTGTAGCTAAAGGATTAAAAGGATCTGAATTCTTTAAAGTAATCGACCAAAGATATCTACAAGGTGCAAACACTCAAAGAGTAGAGATAAAAGATTACACATTCCATGAGAAAGTATTACCTTTACCACCAAGGGAAGGTGGAAATAGTCACCATTAATATAAAAGGGGTTTACGCCCCTTTTAACTTTTTATAAAAAAACGGAATAAGGAGGAACCTAATGAAAAAACATTTAACATTGCTAGCTTTATCTTCGTTGGTAGTTATATCAAATGCAAATACAGAATCGTTTAATGATGATTTAATAGAAGCTAAACAAGTAACAAAAATAGATGAATCTACTTTATCTTCTATAGAGACAAAAAAAATAACGTTATATCCACAATATACTGTGCAATTAAATGATAAAAATGCAAATGAAAAACTAAAAAATACAAAACCTATAGAAGCAGAAATTGGTGTGGTATACAACCAAAAGGATATTGGTGTTGTTATTAAATGGAAAGATGATACAAAATCAGTTCAACCTAGTAGAACTACTAACAAATTTGGTGATGGAGTATCTGTTGAATTTCCAACAGTTTATGGAAAAGGAAAAACATTACCATATATAGGTATGGGTGATTCAACCCATCCTGTTATTGTTTACCTAAAAAAAGCTGTAGAAGGTAAAGATTATCAAAAGTCTTTCATATCAGAAGGCTTTGGAACCATGACAGAAATTCAAGAGAAATATAATTTTACAATGAAATATGATGATAATAAAAAAGAATGGACAGCTTTACTCATAAAACCATTAAAAACACAAGATTTAACAATATCTGGATTGGTACCTGTAGCCTTTGCAGTTTGGGATGGAGATTCTTTAAATAGAGATGGTAATAAAATGATTTCTAACTGGAAATTTATAAAATTAGGAAAATCTCAACCTGATCCATCTTATCTTAAATATATATCTTATGGTTATGGAGAAATTGGTAAT
The DNA here is from genome assembly GCA_964648745.1 of uncultured Aquificales bacterium. Lineage (GTDB taxonomy): Bacteria > Aquificota > Aquificia > Aquificales > Hydrogenothermaceae > Sulfurihydrogenibium. The sequence goes on along the minus strand of CAZYKX010000004.1, from coordinate 73,302 downwards.
CCAAAAAGAGGAAAAGAGTTGATGATACAAAATGGTTGCAATGGTTGTCATAGATTTGACGATCAAACATCAGCTCCGGAAGGATTAGCACCAAACCTATCTAAAATTGGTGGATACTCTAATCCAGTATATTTGAAAGAATCAATAATAAACCCTAACGATGTTGTTATTAAAAACTTAAATATAAATAGACACTACAATAAATCAGCAGATAAAGATAAAAATGGCGCGTATCCTAACAACGATATGTATACTTGGTACATAAAAGGTGAAAAAGGAAAATTACAATCAAAAATGCCACCTTTTTCACATCTATCAGAACAAGATATTAACGATATAGTAGCTTATTTAAAAACTCTTAAATAAGGAGGTATTAAAAATGAAAAAGTTATTTTTATCTATTGCATTAGCCTCTTTTGTAGGTGGTTTATCTTTTGCAGGTGAGAATGTAGGAGAAGATGTTGATTTATCAAGTGCAATTATAACTGCAAAATCATGTGCAGAAAAAGCTAAAGAAACAGGAAGTTTTGAGCTATTATCTAGCTGTCCACCTGCTGAAGCAGCTAAAACAGGGTATGTTATATATGATGTTACTGAAAATAACTTTTATGCTGTTGCTCCTAAAAATGTATACTTTTTTGAGCTTGACGAAGGTTTTGGTGGAAGTATAGATGCATCTGGAAAGATTGTAGGTAAAGAAGGAGATCTTTCAGTTTTAGAGGTAAAAGAGTACAAAATAACACCAAAACCAAAAGCTGGATTCTTTAAAGGTTGCCTATAAATGTTTTTTAGAATATTTAAATAATTGAATATTGTTGACTTTTTTCAATAGCTTTGATATAAGATTAAACATTCAAACTAATGGAGGTTAGTTATGAGACTGGGATTTTTGGTAGATTTAAGTAGATGTATGGGATGTATGGCTTGCGCAGTATCATGCAAAGCTGAAAACGATGTTCCATTACACAGTTGGAGGTTGAGGGTTAAGTATATAGATCAAGGTGAATTTCCAGATGTTAAAAGACATTTTGTACCACTTAGATGTAACCACTGTGAAAATGCTCCATGTGAGAGAATATGTCCAGTAAGTGCATTACATTATTTACCAAATGGTATAGTTAACGTAGATCACAATAGATGCATTGGTTGTGCTTCTTGCATGATGGCTTGTCCATACAACGCAATATATATAGACCCATTAACAAACTCTGCAGATAAATGTACTTACTGTGCTCATAGAATAGAAGTTGGAATGATGCCTGCTTGTGTAGTTGCATGTCCAACCCATGCAAATATTTTTGGAGACCTTGATGATCCAGAAAGTGAAATATCTAAGTATTTGAAAAATCATAGAGATGTAGCGGTTAGAAAACCAGAACTAAATACAAAACCTAAACATTTCTATGTTTCAGGATCTACCGTTGCTCTTGATCCACTTGCATCTGAAAGACCAGAAGGATATACACTTTTTACAGAAGTTAAATTTTTAGATCATATAGGAGGGCATTAATCATGTTAGGTGCAGAAGTAACTTTTGATGTTGCTTTACCTAAGGTAGTTTGGGGATGGCTTGTTTCAACAAATATGTGGGCAAAAAGTATCGCAACAGGTAGTTTTTTAGTTGGTCTATATTTTATAAAAAAATATCCAGAGAAAGATGCTTTCTTTAGAAAATGGCTTCCAATATTAGGTTTGATATTTATAGGTATTACACTTTTAGTAACAGTTTTAGACTTGCATCATATGTTTAGATTTTGGAAAATCTTCTTATTCGCTCACTTTACTTCGGCTGTTACCTTGGGTGCGTGGGTTGTATCAGCATTTGTTTTAGTTTTACTTGTATCTTTTTGGTCTTGGGTAACAGGAAATAAAAAATTGTTTGATAAAGTAATGATTCCTGGGGCTGTATTGGCCTTTTTCTCCACTATATATACTGCGGGAATTATGGGGGAAGCTACTGCAAGAGAATTATGGGTATTTCCAGCTGAGATGGTTCAAATGGTTTTATCTGCAGTATTAGCAGGTTCTGCAGCATATTTACTTTTAATGTCTATTTTTAATGTTCAGTTAGAAGAAATAAAAAGAGAACTTGGATATATATTTATAGGTTCTGCATTTTTAGCAGCTGCAATGTATATAGGAGAGTTGTTATTCGCTAGGATGCATTCAGAATTTTCCCATAAAGCTGTAGAAATCTTAGCTTTTGGGGAACTTGCTCCTATGTTTTGGCTTGGAATATTCTTAACATTTATTTTCCCTATTATACTCATTGGAATAGCTAACGAAAACAGAAGATATGAATACTCTTTACTTGGATCGATATCTGCTTTAATTGGACTTTGGCTTGTAAAACATTCATGGCTTTTAGCTCCTCAAATGTTACCATTAAGTTAATGTAAGGAGGGAATAAAATGATAAAAATATCAAGAAGAAATTTCTTAAAAGGTGCAGCTGTATCTGTAGGAGGAGTAGCACTTGCCAAAGGTGTTTTTGAGAAAGTTGATGCTGATAATAAAGTAGCAAATAATCAAGAACTAACCTTCGAACCAAAACATCTTGATTACTATCCACCTTTTGAAAAGTGGAATGATTGGAAAGAACCAGAAGGTGCTTATTGGAAAATCCACGGTGGAGCACTTAGAGATGGTGTTAAACTTATAAATTATATGATAGTTCCAACAGCTTGCAATAACTGTGAAGCAAGTTGTGGTCTTACAGCTTGGATAGACAAAGATACAATGGTTGTAAAGAAGTTTATGGGTAATCCCTTTCATTCTGGTTCAAGAGGGAGAAACTGTGCAAAAGGATACGCATCTTTAGCACAAATGTACGATCCAGATAGAATACCGTTTCCATTAAAAAGAGCTCCTGGTAGTAAAAGAGGAGAAAATAAATGGGTTAGAACGACTTGGGACGAAGCTTTAGAAACTATTGGTAAAAAAATTAGAGAAGTTTTACAAAGAGGTGATGAAATCTCTAAAAAACAGATAAACCTTCAAATAGGAAGACCAAACGAGATGAGTTTCAATGTAAAAAGAGTTGTTTGGACGTGGGGAGTAGATGGTAGAAATTCACATACAAACGTTTGCTCTGCAAGTGGAAGATTTGGTGCTTTAATATGTTTTAACGACGACAGAACAGCACCAGATTTTGCAAATTCAAGGTTAATACTTCTTAACTCTTCCCATGCTGCAGATGCAGGTCACTACTATCAACAACATGCAGGTTATATAGCAGATGCAAGAACTAAAGGTGCAAAGTTAGTTGTAGTTGATCCAAGGTTATCCAACTCTGCAGGAATGGCAGATCTTTGGATACCAGCGTGGCCTGGAACTGAAGCAGCACTTTACTTAGCGATTTTAAATAAGATAATTCAAGAAGATAAATATGATAGAAGATTTGCAGAGAGATGGTTTAACTGGAAACAACTTATGAAAGATAAAGAATACCTAAACTACCTAAAAGAAAACGGATACATATCATCTATACCATCAGGTGAAACATTTGATGATTTTATAAGCTTACTTAAAGATATGTATAAAGATTATACATTTGAGTGGGCTGCAGAAGAGTGTCGAGTTTCAGTAGACAGAATATACAAACTTTACGAGATGGTAGTATGGGCTGGAAATGCAATTACAAATTACCAATGGAGAGGTCCAGCTGCAGGTAACAGAGGTGGTTGGTTAGTTGGAAGAGTTATGAATGTTTTACTTACATTTATGGGATCAATTGGCTCTGTTGGTGGATTAGGATGGTCTCACTGGTATAAAATTGACGTTGGTGATAAAGGTGGAGATGCATGTGTAGCAGATAAACCTGAGAAAGTAAACGTTTGGAATGAGCTTCACTACCCACCAGAATGGCCTTTATCTGCTTATGAGCTTAGTTTCATATATCCGCATCTATTAGTAGATGATGAATGGAGAAACAAATGGAAAGAAAAAGGTCTCAAAATACCAGATAAAGTAGAAGTTTGGTTTTCAAGAATATACAATCCTGTATGGATAAATCCAGATGGTTTTAGATGGGTTGAAACATTAAAAGATGAAAATAAATTTGGATTGAATATACATCTCTCTCCAATATGGGCTGAAGTATCATTTTACTGTGATTATATATTACCTGTGGGACTTGCTGGAGAAAGACACGATCAGCAATCTGAACCTACAAAGCCAGAAAAATGGACATCATTTAGACAACCAGTTTTAAGAGTTGCATTGAAAAAATTAGGTTGGAAGCCAAACGATCCTGCTAGAGCTACACTTGAAGCACATAAAAAAGTAGGACTTGGAGAAGTTTGGGAGGAAAATGAGTTTTTCATAAACCTTGCATTCTATATAGATCCAGATGGAAGCTTAGGAGTGAGAAAATACTGGGAATCAAAGCAAAATCCAGGTAAACCAGTAACTATTGAAGAATACTACAATGCAGCATTTTCTAAGTTACCGAGACTATCAGAAGTATGTAAACAACTTGGTGTTACACCATATGAGTATATGAGAGATAGAGGTGCTTGGACAGAAGCCTCAAACATATATTATGTAATGGAAAAACCACTTCCTTATGATGAAGAGAAAGGTGTTTATAAATATCAAGATAAAGAAATTCCTAAATCTAGTATCAAGATAGATGAAGAATTTGGTATTGCATATGTAGAAGAGGATGGTAAAAAACATAATATTGGTGTTTACAAAGATGGTAAAATTTTACAAGGTTTTCATACACCTTCAGGTCATATAGAATTTTACTCTAAAACTTTAAAAGAGTGGAAATGGCCAGAATATGCTGTTCCTTACTATCCTAAGAATAAAGAACAAAGACAGAAGATGATACACATTGTTAGCCATGTACACCACGATTATATGACAGAAGAAAATGCATTTGTATTGAATCCTATATACAGATTGTCTTATCTAATACATACAAGAGCTATCAATGCTAAATGGTTAATGGAAATTGGCCAAAACCATAACCCACTTTGGATTTATGAAAAAGATGCAAAAAGACTTAGTATAAACAAAGGAGATGCTGTAAAAGTTTGGGTTGTAGATACATTAACAGGTATAAAAACAGGTTATTTTGTAGCAATGGCAATGCCAACACAAGCTACAAGACCAGGCGTAGTTGCTTGTTCACACCACAATGGAAGATGGAGACTTGTAAATGAAGTTAAAATAAATGGGTTTGAGCATCCTCTTGGTGTAATGAGACTTGGTTCAGTTCTTGCAGATATTAAAAAGGACGGTAGTAAGTACTTCTTAAGAGCAAAAGAAGGTGTAAAACCTTTCAAATCATGGCAATTCCCTGAATTTAACAAAGATACAGAACAAATTTGGTGGAAAGGTACAACAGGTGCATTCCAAAATGCTGTATTCCCAGCTAATCCAGATCCACTATCTGGTATGCATTGTTGGCACAAAAAAGTTTTAATAGAAAAAGCCGGTCCAGAAGACAAAATAGGTGATGTGTTTGTTGATATTCAAAAAACCTTTGAAGTATATAAAGCATGGAGAGATCAACTTACAAGACCGGCTCCAGGACCAGATGGCCTTAGAAGACCAAAATGGATGCCAAGGCCTTGGATACCATTAACAGACGAAGCTTATAAAATGCCAATTAAAGAGTCATAAAAAATTTCATTGAGGGCTTTTATGCCCTCTTTTTCTAAAAAATTTAGGAGTGATATATGGACGAAAAAATTCAAGAAAATCAGGCAAGAATAAATATGTATGCATTTATTTCCCGTTTGTTGGTAGAAGAAGTAGATGAAAAACTATTAGAAAATATTAAAAACAATAAAGAGATCTTAGAATTATTCCCAAATACAAAACAATGGGAAACATTTTATCAAAAATCTACAAAAGAGATAATAGATGAAGATCTAAATATTGATTATACAACCATTTTCATACTTAATGTATATCCTTATGAATCTGTTTTTATGAATGATGAAGGATATATAAACCCTACTCCTACAAACCCCACACTACAGTTTTACCTCGAAAATGGTTATGAAGTAGATTTAAATAAAACAAGAGTATTATCTCCAGACCATTTAGCATTAGAATTAGAATTTATAATAACACTTATACAAGAGCAACTAAAATCCTACTCCATGAACAACATTGAAGAAGAAAAAAGATACTTAGATTTACAAAGAAAATTTATGGAAAATCATATATTACAATGGGCTCCAATTTACCTTATGGCGGCAAGAGATATGGCAGAAACACCATTTTACTATGATGTATGCCAACTTTCCCTTGAATTTATAATGTCTGATTACGAATATTTATTAGAACAATTAGAAAGGATGGAAAATGTCAGATAGATTATATTTTGATATTTACTCTTGTGTAAGAGTTTACTATAGATATGCTGATTGTAAAAAATGTGTAGATGTTTGTCCTATAGAGAACACCATATATTTAGAAAATGATAAAATTAAAGTAAATCCTCAATCGTGTATTTTATGTGGTGCCTGTGTAGGTAACTGTCCTACAGAAAGTTTTAAAATAGATGGTTTTAATTTAGTTGATTTCTACAAAAATTTCCTAGAAAGTGAAGATGTTTTAGTCTCATGTAAATTAAATATACCTTGTTTATCTGCTTTAGACGAAAATTATTTAGTTTCTATGGTAATAGAAAAAGGAAATGATATAATTTTAGATATTGGTCATTGTAGTAAATGTCAAATAGGAAAACAGATTGATATAATAACTAAAAACATAGAAAAAGCAAACTATATTTTAGATCAGTTATCTTATCCATACAAAGTAAAAGCAGAAAATATTAGTTATGAAAAAATAAAACAACCAGAAAATAAAAGAAGATCATTTTTAAAGATATTTGCAAAACAAACAGCAGCTTTAGCTTTTTGGATGATAGAAGATAAAATACCTCTTGAAGATGAAAATAAAAAAGGAGAAAATAAAGATTTTAAAAATATAGTTAGTGAGAAAGTAAATCCTATAAAGAGAGATTTATTTATATCTTCATTATCTAAAATTGAAGATCAAGAAGGCAAATATTTTGAAGTATCTAAAATTGAGTTTTCTTCTGATAAATGGATAGATAGTTATAAATGCACAAACTGTTCTATATGTTATAATGTTTGTCCAACAGGAGCTTTATCACCAGATAGCTCTAGGTTAAAAGTACTATTTTCACCTACCTTATGTATAAAATGTAGAATATGTCATGATGTTTGCCCAGAAAAATGTATACATTTAGAAGAAAAACTTTATGTATCTGATTTTGTATCTAATAAATATAAAGTTTTAGCTGAACATGTTATGATTCCTTGCAGTGAATGTTTAGTACCTTTCTCCTATAAAGGAGATTCTACAGTTTGCCCTCGTTGTAGACAGTTAGAAGACGAATTAAGAGAACTTTTAAAAATAGGAGATTAAATTAATTTTTTATAAAATCCAAATCTGAAATTATTTTATTTCTTCCTAGTTCTTTAGCTTTATAGAGATAACTATCTGCTCTTTTTATCATCTCTTCTAAATCTTCTTTTAAGTCAAAAGCTACACCTGCTGAAAACGTATAGTTTATAGTTAAATCTTCATATTTTAAAGGGTTATTGATAACATACTGATGAAATTTTTCTAAATAATCAATGAATTGGCTTTTATCTTCATAAAATCCTAGTACAATAAATTCTTCTCCACCGTATCTTCCTTTTATATCCAAGTCTCTTTTGAAAAATATATCTAATTTTGATGCAAAATCTTCAATTACAGCATCTCCAACTTGATGTCCATAAGTATCATTTATTTTTTTAAAGTAATCAATATCAAATAAAATAACAACTAAATTATGTCTATATCGTTTAGCTATATCAACAATTTCTAATGCTTTTCTAAAAAAAGATCTTCTATTTAGCAGATGAGAGAGAGGATCATAATTTGCATAAAATTCGAATTCTTCAATAGTATCTAAATAATCTAATAGATTATTAACTTTTATTTTGAATTCTTCTTCTAAAAATGGTTTTTTAATAAAATCATTAGCACCTGCTTTTAGTACATAAGGTACGACACTTGGATTTAAATAAGCGGAAACTACTATTACTCCTAATTCAAACTTAGAATATTTTCTTCTTATCTCCATTAAAAGATCTATAGATTTTTCTTCTAAAAAATAGTCAAGTATTATACATTTAAACTCTATATTCTTTTCAAGTATTATTTTTCTTGCTTCAGCTAAACTAAAAGCTTGAACAACTTTTAGTCCAATCTTTTCTAATGTTCTTTTTAAAAAATTACTTTCTGTTTTAGAATCTTCAACTATAAGTACATTTGTTTCAAGATTTTTTAATATTCTATAAACTGTTGAAACAATAATTTCTTGGATATTAGGAAAATTTTTAAATAATACATCGGCTACTCCAACTTCCAAACAAAAGTTTCTAACTTTCGGATCATAACTTCCAGTAAAAACAACAGTTGGTATGTTTTTCTTAGATAAATATTCAATTGCTTCTCCTGATTCTGAATCAGGAAGTATATAATCACAGATAGAAATATCAAAAGTTTTTTCTTCTAAAACTTTTTTTAGTTCTGAGAATGTACTAACTATTTCTATCTCAACTTTAGGAAAATTTTTAGAAAGTATTTTTTCTAAAACTTTCTGAAAAAGCTTATCATCTTCAACAATTATTATTTTTCTTCCTTGAAAAAGTTCTTTTTTTGGAGAATTTATTTTCATGCTCATTTTTTCCTACGTAAGTAAAAAATTTATAAAATGTTATTATAAGTCTTTTGAATTGTTTATTCAACTTTTAATATTACTCTATCTTAACTATAGTAGCTCCTAACCCGCCTTCATTATATGGAGCATCTTCATATCTAACTTTATAAGGAGATTTATCTAAGTACTCTCTTACTGAGTTTCTAAGGACACCAGAGCCAAAACCATGAATAATTTTAAATGTAGTATAACCTTCAAGAATAGCTTTATCTAAATAATTTTCTAAAATTTTCAATGCTTCTTCTCTTGTTTTACCTATTAAATTTAAAGTAGGTGTTATTTCAGATTTTGATCGGTTTACTTTGAATGTTTGTTTTATTTCTTTTTCTTCATATTTTTCCAATTTATCTAAATCTATCCATACTTTAATACTGCCAAAATTAATATTTGCTTTATTTTCTCTTATAGAGATTATTTTACCTACTTGATTTTTACCTTTTATTTTAACTGTATCACCTTCTTTAAATTCTGGAATATTATCTTTTTGTGTATTTAGTTTTATTTTTTTCTTTTCTTTTATAAACTTTTCAAGGTCTGAACCACTTTTCTTTTCTTTTATTTCTTTAAGTATCTGATAACCTTCTTCTCTTATCTTATCAACAAAATCATAAACTTCTTTTAAGCTTTCCTTCCACTTTTCCTTTTTATCTTTTTCAAGTTGATTTATGAGATTTTGATATTTAAGTTTCTCTTCTTCTAATTCTTTTTTTAATTTTTCTACTTCTTTTACTTTTTCTTCATATTGAGATATTAAATTTGAGAGATTAGATGCCATCTCCTCAAATGTAAGTAGATTTTCGGATACATAACTTTTTGCTCTTTCTATAATCTCTTTTTGTAGATTTAGCTTTTCTGCTATATAAAAAGCCATACTTTCACCAACTGTGTTGTAATATATTTTGTAGGTTGGTGTAAGTTTTTCTTTGTCAAAACCTACAGATGCTATTTTGAAATAGTTTTCTTTCAGGACATACTGTTTTATTTTCTTAAGGTGTGTTGTTGCAATCACTCTAATATTTTTTTCTTTTATATAATCGAGAATTGCAATACCTATAGCTGAAGCAAAATCTGGGTCTGTACCTGGTATTAGCTCATCAAATAAAAGTAAAGATTCTTCATCTGCATAATCAAAAATTTCTTTAATATTTTTAATATGTGCAGAGTATGTAGATAAATTTTCTTCTATACTTTGATAATCTCCAATATCTATAAAAATAGATTTAAATATAGGTATCTTACTATTTTCATCCAAAGGAACTGGAATGGCTGTTTGGAATATTAAAGCTATAATACCAGCAGTCTTTAAAGCGACTGTTTTTCCACCAGTATTCAAACCAGTTATAACAAGACCTCTCTTTTCGTTAAGTAAAATATCTAAACTTACAAAAGGTTTATTTTTAATTAAGAATATGGGATGTTTTACATTGTAGAGTTCAAAATTTTCACTTATCTGTGGGAACTTACAATCAAATTTTTTAGAAAATTTTAATTTTGTATATAAAATATCAAGTTCTAATAAAGCATTAAAAGAGTTTGAGATAAAATTTAGTTTAGTTCTTATAATATCTGTCAAAAACTTTAAAATTCTTCTTATCTCAATACTTTCCTGAAGTTTCAAATCAGAAAGTTTATTATTTAGTGATAAAACTTCAAATGGCTCTATAAAAACTGTATTACCTGAAGATGATCTATCTAGTATAATACCTTTTATTTTATAACTGAAGTTGTACTTTATAGGTATAACAAATCTATCTCTTCTAACAGTTATCAGTTTTTCTTGGATTGCATCTTGGAGATTTGGGTTATTCAATATTTTTTCTAAAACATTATTTATCTCTTTTTCTACTTCTTTTATCTCTTTTCTTATTCTGTATAGATCACTACTTGCAGTATCTTTAACTGAAAAACTTTCATCTATACTATCAGAAATGATTTTTTCAAGTTCTCTCAGTGGTGTTAATGATTGATATAGATTTTTTAGATATGCTAAACTATGTCCAGAAAAATAGCTTTTTATGTCTTTAACAATTCTTAGAATTTTTCCTATATCATAAATATCTTTTGCAGATAAGATACTATCTTCCAGTTTTGCAAGTTGTAGTGATGAAGTGATATCTTCAAACTCAGAGAGAGGAAAGTATCCTTCTTTTGTATAAATAGATTCAAACTCTAAAAATTTATTTATTTCTGTTTCTAATACTTTTCTATCTGCATAGGGTTTTAAAGATCTTATCTTTTCTTGCGTTATTTTATTGTGGCTAAATTCTGTTAATAGGTTTAAAAACTTTTGGTATTCTAAACTTTCTAAATCTCTTTCTCTCATCTAATCTAATTTAAGCTTTTTTATAATTTCTGGTAGTTTATTTATAATAACCATTATTCTTTTCCATCTTTTCCACTCTACAGCATTTATTGAACTACCATATATACCGTTAGGTGGTAGATCACTGCCTACACCGGATTTTGCTGTTACTATAACGTTATCTCCTATATTTATATGATCTGCTACACCTACTTGACCTGCAAGTATTACATTTTTCCCTATTTTACTACTTCCTGCTATTCCTACTTGAGAGACTAATACACTGTTTTCTCCTATTTTACAGTTATGACCTATCATTACTAAGTTGTCTATTTTAGTTCCCTTTTTAATTATTGTTTCATCTACTAAAGCTCTATCTATTGTAGTGTTTGCTCCTATTTCAACATCATCTTCAATAATAACTTTTCCTATATGTTTTATCTTTTTTCTTTCTGATCCTTCTTGGTAATACCCAAAACCATCTGAAGCTATAACGGCTCCAGAATGAATAATAACATTATTTCCTATAAATGTATCTTTGTATATTGTTACATTTGGGTAAATTATACAGTTGTCTCCTATCTGCGTATTTTCTCCAATATAACAAAAAGGATATATCTTACAGTTTTTACCTATTTTTACATTGTCTTTTATAAAAACATACTCACTTATATAGCTATTTTCCCCTATCTCTACATTCTTACCAATAATAGCTTTATCAGATATAAAATTTTGTAACTTTTCATCTGGATAAAAAATTTCTATTAGCTTGTAAAAAGCTATATCTGGATTTTTTACAACAATCTGTGGAATATCAAGGTTTTCTATAAAAGATTCTACTAATATAGCTCCTGCATTTAAATCTTTTATATCTTTACTTTTCCTAATAAATGTTAAATCATTTTTACCGGCTGTTTCTATACTTTTAAGGCCTGTTATTTCAATATCTTCTTTTAAATTTAAAATACTACCATTAATGATTTTTGCAACTTCTGTTAACTTCATTTTTGTTTGTTAAACTCCTTTAAAACTTCATCGGTTATATCTATTTTTTTATCTGCATACAACACACCACTTATAAGACCACCATAAAATACAATATCTATATTTTTATTTTTTGCTATTTTAGCTGTTATATTTTTTATCTCTGCTATCATTTTCTTTTCAGCATCTGCCTTTATTTTTGCCAATTCTTCATTTGCTTGAGCTTCAAGGTTTTGAAGCTGTCTTGCTAAATCTCTGAGTTCTTTTCTTTTTTCTTCTTTAGCTTTCTCGTTTAATGTTGAACTTTGTAGTTGCTTTTGAAGACTTTCTATTTTATCTTGTAACTCTTTAGCTTTAGTTTGATAGTATTTAAATTTTGATTCTAAATCTTGTTTATACTTTTTTCCCTTTTCTGAGTTATTCATTACTTTTTCAATATCTACATAACCAAGTGTTGCTGCTTTAGAATAACTTAAAAATGCTAATAAAATTAAAAAAACTGATAGAAACTTTTTCAACTTAATAACCTCCTAAATATATTAAAAGAATGTACCTAATGTAAAACCAAATCTTGAACCACTAACACCTGAAGGTGGATTTAATATTTTACCGTAGTAAAGTTCAATAGGAGCAAATGGTGTAATTATTTTAAATCCAACACCTGTTGAGTTGTACATATTAGAAAAGATATTTCCTTTATCAAAACCTTTACCTTGATCTAAGAATACATATCCCCATAAAAATCTTTCTACTATTGGGTGTGCTAACTGATAATTTAAAATAATCTCTCTTTTTGCACCAGCTGGTTGTTTATTACTGTCAAGAGGTCCTGCTTTACCCCATTCAAAACCTCTTATAGTAAAATCACCACCAACAAAGAAAAGTTGATCAAGAGGAATTTCTTTAGATATCTTCTCTACAAAACCAAATGTACCTTTAACAGAGAATACAAAATCTGTATAGAAAAATTTATCTGGGAACAATTTTGTTCCTGAAATCACGGCTTTATAGTAATCTCTTGTTCCAGTACCTACAGATAATGTTAATGATACATCGCTACCTTGTGTAGGTAAAAGTGGATTGTCTATAGTGTTTCTATCTATAAACCAATACGTAGAATATAAGTTGTATTTACCTGCTTGTTTTTTTATATAATCTGAAGCTGTATCTTGTATATCTTTATACTCACCTTTTTCTAAAGTTATACCTACACCTGTAGTCCAAAAATCTTTAAATTGGTAGGAAAGTGTTGGAGAAAATCCAGTTTTTGTAGCTATAAAAGAAGTATAATCTATATAGTTATCATACAGATTTAATCCTAGATCGAGTGGTTTATAGAATGCCCATCTATGTAAATAAGTAAGAGAGTTATTTCTGTACTTAGAACCTATAGATAATGATAAACCAGCTGTATCACCTGTACCTAAAAAATTACCTTTTTTAATAGATGCAAGAAAGGATAGACCTGTTAATTGACTATAACCAGCACCAATAGACATTTGTCCTGTAAATCTTTCCGTTACTTTTACATCAACATCCATTTCATTTTCAGATTTAATTTGAGGATCAAATCCAATCATATCATAGTATCCAAGTCTGTAAAGCTTAGATTGAGATTTATAAAGAGTTTCTTTTTTAAATACATCTCCTGGAGCAAAGAAAAGTTCTCTCCTTATTGTCGAATCTCTAGATTCATAGTTTCCAGAAATATTAACCTTATCTACATAAAATAGATTTCCTTTGTTTATATTAAATACTACATCTACTTCTTTTTTCTCTTTATTAACTATTTTGTTCACTTCTACATTTGCAAATATGTATCCAAGATCATTATACTTATCCATAATATTTTTCTTTATAAATTCGACCTTTTCACCATCATAATACTCACCTACGTTTATATTCTTCCTTTTTGTAACTTCCAACAATTCTTTATTTGTATAAAGATCGTTATTCTCAATTTTTACAGAAGAAACTTTATATCTATCTCCTTCATTTATTTTTATTATGATAAGATATCTCTTACCATCTAATAAGTTTATTTCTGGTTGAGATATCTCAACATCAAAAAATCCTTTATTTATGTAAAGTTCTCTTATTTTATCTATATCTTCGTATAATGTTTCCTTTACAAGTCTTGGTCTAAATTTTAATTTAAAAATATTTCTTTCTGAAGTTTCCATTACAGAAAGTATTTCTTTTGTTTTTATGTTTTTGTTACCAACGATTTCAATTTTATCAACGTAAGCCTGAGCACCTTCTTCTATCTTAAAAACTAATGTATTGCCTTTGTAATAGTATGTTATTTTTGGGTTATAGTAACCTTTTTTCTCATAGGCTTTTTCTATTTTTTTTATCATCTGACCTATTTCATCGTTAGATAAGACTCTTCCAAGACCTTTCTTGATGGATGAAAGTTTTTCATTAAGTTCTGGACCTAAGGGAGAAAATGGTAATCCCTTTCCTGTTTCTAACTTCTCTTCTAATGAAACACCTATCTCTTTTAATAAATCTTCTCTTGATAATGTTTTATTACCTTCAAATTCTATCCTCTGGACAACTGGAAGTTCTTTAAAAACAAAAGTTATATCTATTCCATTTTCAGTAAAACGTGTATATGTCTCAACGTTAGCAAAGTAGCCTAATTTATAAAGATCTCTTATTGTGTTTTCTATTTTGTCTCTTGTAACTATCGCACCTTTACCAAAAGGGATAAGTGGCCTAATAATTTCTTCATTAAAATACTTTAAACCTTTTATCTCTATCTTTCCTACTTTATATACTTTAGAAATTTCCTCTGAGATAGTTCCTGTTTCTATTTTTGGAGTTTGATTTTCTTGAGCTGTTGATTTTTGAGCATAGAAAAAAATAGTTGCAGCCAGAGATATGGCTGCAACTTTATTTATGCCATTTGTAATTCTTTCTTTTTCTTGCCTTTTTTTGTTTCTTTTACAGTTTTCAAAACTACTTTTCCATCTTCCATACTCACTTCTACAGTCTGTCCAGGTTGTATTTTTCCAGATAATATCTCTTCTGCTAATAGATCTTCCACTTGAGATTGTAGAGATCTCTTTATGCTCCTTGCACCGTATTCTGGTTTGAATTCCTTCGATATCAAGTATTCTACAAATGAAGGGTTTAATTTTACTTTTATTCGCCATTCTTTCAACCTTTCGTTTATCTCTTTAATTTGTATATCTATTATACCTTGAATTACAGATTTGTCTAAAGTTTTGAAAACTATTATTTCATCAAGCCTATTTATAAATTCTGGGTTAAATGCCTTTCTGACTTGATCTAAAACGTTTTTCTTTAGATCTTTATAATCTACAAATGATGATTTTGTTTCAAATCCCATCTTACCACTGTCAAGGATTAATTTAGCTCCAAGATTTGAAGTCATAATTATTATTGTGTTGCTAAAATCGACTACTCTACCGAGAGAATCTGTTAACCTACCATCATCAAATATCTGTAAGAATATATTAAATACATCTGGATGGGCTTTTTCTATCTCATCAAATAGAATTACAGAATAAGGTTTTCTTCTTACAGCTTCTGTAAGTTGTCCACCTTCTTCATATCCTACATATCCTGGAGGTGCACCTATAAGTCTTGAAACTGTATGTTTCTCCATATACTCACTCATATCGAATCTAATTAAAGCATCTTCTTTTCCAAAGAGATATTCAGCTAAAGCCTTTGCTGTCTCTGTTTTACCTACCCCGGTAGGACCTAAGAACAGGAAGACGCCTATAGGTCTATGTCTACCTTTTAGTCCAACACTATTTCTTCTTATAGCTTTTGCTATCGCACTTATAGCTTCATTCTGGTCTACAACACGTTTATGCAACTCTTCTTCTATATGTAGAAGTTTTTCTTTGTTTGACTCTGTAAGTCTTGCTATTGGTATTCCTGTCCATCTTGCAATTACTTCTGCTATATCTCTTTCAGTAACTTTTGGTTTATTTTCTTTTATCTGTTCTTTCCATTTTAGCTTTAGTGTCTCAAGTTTTGCCCTTAATTTTACCTCTTCATCTCTTAATTTAGCGGCTTTATCAAAATCTTCTTTTTTGATACTTTCTGTTTTTTTCTCTTCAATCTGTTTGATCTTTTCTTCAAGTTTTCTTAAGCTTTCTGGTAACTGAAGTTCTCTCAGTCTTACTAATGCACCAGCCTCATCTAATAAATCTATAGCTTTATCAGGTAATTGTCTATCAGATATATATCTTACTGAAAAATCTACAGCTTTTTCTAGAGCATCTTTTGTAAACTCTACATTATGAAACTCTTCAAACTTATGTTTTAAACCTTCAAGTATCAAAATAGTATTTTCAGGTGAAGGTGGATCAACTATCACTGGTTGAAATCTTCTTTCTAATGCACCATCTTTTTCTATGTACTTTCTGTATTCATCTAAAGTTGTCGCACCTATTACTTGTATTTCTCCCCTTGCTAAAGCTGGCTTTAACATATTAGATGCATCTAATGAACCTTCTGCTGAACCAGCTCCTACCATCGTATGTAATTCATCTATAAATAGTATTACAGAAGGATTTTTTTCTAACTCTTTAAGTATTGTTTTTAATCTTTCTTCAAACTGACCTCTGTATTTAGTTCCAGCAACTAAAGATGCAAGATCAAGAGCTATAACTCTTTTATTTAAAAGTGTTTCTGGTATATCTTTGTTTACAATTCTTTGAGCTAACCCTTCTACAATAGCAGTTTTACCTACACCAGGTTCTCCAAGCAATACTGGGTTATTTTTTCTTCTTCTTGATAGAATTTGTATAACTCTCTCTATTTCTCTATATCTACCTATTACGGGATCTAATTTACCTTCTTTTGCAAGGGCTGTTAAATCTCTTCCGTATCTATCGAGATTTGGTGTTGGTATTTGTTTTGCTTGTTCCTGTGGTGGTATTTCTCCAAGCACAGATAAAACTTCTCTTCTTATTGAGTATTCATCTATTCCAAAGTTCCTTAAAACTCTACCACCTAATCCTGATTTTTCTCTTGCTATACCTATTAAAAGATGTTCTGGACCTACAAATGGGTGATGAAGTATTCTTGCTTCTTCTACTGCATACTCAAGAACTCTTTTTGCATCAGGTGAAAATAGTATCTCTCCAGAATGTGTTCCTCTTGGAATCTGAGATATCAATGTTTTCTTAACTTTGTCTACAGACAATCCAAACTTTGACAACACTAAAACAACCATATCATCTTCTTCAATCAACGATAAAAGTAAATGTTCACTACCTAGATAATTATTTCTGTATTTCAATGCATACTCTCTTGCATTTAGTATTACTTTTCTTGCCTTTTCTGTAAATTTTTCAAACATAGCTTTTTACCTCTTATTTATTTTGACAATAAAATTTATTCCTTTTTATATTTTTTCAATTTTTTCTATTAAACCATCTCTTAAAAAGTAAATATAATTACAATATTTTGCTATTTCAATATCATGTGTTGCGATGATTACAGTCATATTATACTCTTGATTTAGCTTTTTAAATAACATTATAACATTTTTAGCATTTTCAGAATCTAAATTTCCTGTAGGTTCATCTGCTATTAAAATTTTAGGATTATTTATAATGGCTCTTCCAATAGCAACTCTTTGTTGTTCACCACCGGAGAGTTCAGATGGTAGATGATTTATTCTTTCTTTTAAACCTAGCAAAGTTAAAGTTTCTAAGACTTTGTCTTTAAAATTTTTTTTATTTGCAATCTGTAATGGTATAGCCACATTTTCAAAAGCGGTAAACTCTGGCAAAAGATAATGAAATTGGAAAACAAAACCTATATTTTCATTTCTAAATTTAGACAATTTTTCGTCATCAAAATTATTTATATTCCTACCGGCTATAAAAATGTCTCCTTCAGTAGGAAAATCTACACCACCAATAAGATGTAAAAGTGTACTTTTACCAGAACCTGATGGCCCCATTATAGCGATCATATCTCCTTTTTTAATCTCAAAGTTAACACCTTTTAATGCAGTGACTGTTCCACCATCTGTTTTATATACTTTTTTTAAATTCTTAACTTTTATAACTATATCATTCATATCTTAAAACCTCTGCAGGTATCTCTTTTGAAGCAGATATTGCTGGAAAAATCGAAGAGAGGAAGCAGATTAACATTGATGAAATTATTATTGTTATAACTTCTAAAAATCCTATCTTCATAGGAAGATAATTTATAAGATAAACTTCTGGGTTTAATTTAACTAAATGAAACGTATCACCTATATAAACTACCAAAATACCTAATATAGTTCCTAACATTGTACCAATAAAACCTATCATTAAACCTTGTAACAAAAATATTTTCAATATAAATGATTTATTAGCTCCAATAGTTCTTAAAATAGCTATTTCTTTTCTCTTTTCTCTACTTTTTGTTGCAATTAAACTTGATATATTAAATGAAGCTACCACCACGATTAACGCAATAACAAGAAACATTGCAAACTTCTCAAGTTGTAAAGCTTGAAATAAACTTTTATTCATATCAATCCAAGATTTTACAATGAAAGGAAAATCTATCTGTTTTTCTATTTTAGATTTAACTAAATCAGGATTTAGAGGATCTTTTATCTTAACCTGAACACCTGTTATTGTATCTGGCATACCAAAAAAGCTCTTTGCAAAATTTAAATTCATGGCAACAAATGTAGAATCATATTCATATATACCAAACTCTACTATACCAACTACCTTTACTTCTACCATTTTTGGTAAAAAACCTATTGCAGTTTTTCTACCAATTGGTGTTAGTAAGTTAAAACTATCTCCTACCCATACACCAAGAGTTAAAGCTAAATCTTTCCCTATTATTACATTATTTTCTTTTAAATCATACTTACCTATAGTTAACTTTTTATCTAAAGCCATAAAATCTCTATCTTTAAATGGATCTATACCTCGCACGTAAACGGGAATCATATTTGATTTATAGTTTGCTATTGCTTGAGAATAAATAAAAGGCTGATAATCTAAAACATCTGGAACATTTTTTAACTTTTTTGTAATATCATCGTAATCGTGTATATTGAAACTGTTATCTATTTTTAATATCATTATATGTGGTGCTGTTTCCAACAGTTTTGTTTTTATTCCATACATAAAACCACTCATAACAGCCATTGTGATAATTAAAGCTGAAACACCAAGTGCTATTCCAATTATTGATATAATTGACATAAATGTTAGTAATTTAGATTTAGTATGGAAAAGATATCTCAATGCGATTTTAAAATAAAGTGGCATTATGCTCCTTAGTGTAAAATATTTACATTAAATTATATCATAGGAGATGTATATGATAATAGGAACACCTTTATCTTCAAATGCAACTAAAATATTACTTCTTGGTAGTGGTGAACTTGGAAAAGAGTTTGCTATAGAAGCTTTAAGATTAGGATTAGAAGTTGTTGCTGTTGATAATTATCAAAATGCACCTGCTATGCAAGTAGCACAGAGAAGTTATGTAATAGATATGAGAAACGGTCAGTTTATAAAAGATATTGTATATAGAGAAAAGCCCGATTTTATAGTTCCAGAGATTGAAGCAATAGATACAGAAGCATTAATAGATTTAGAAAAAGAAGGATTTAACATTGTTCCATGTGCAAATGCAGTTAAACATACAATGAACAGAATTAGTATTAGGAGACTCGCAGCTGAAAAAGTTGGTTTAAAAACATCAAAGTATGCGTTTGCTTCAGATATTGATACATATAGAGAGAAAGTTAAAGAAATAGGTCTTCCTTGTGTAGTAAAACCTATAATGAGCTCTTCTGGAAAAGGTCAATCTGTAGTAAGAGCTTTTGAAGAGATTGATAGAGCTTGGTATTATGCTCAGGAAAATGCAAGAGGTAAATCTGGAGAAGTTATTATAGAAGAGTTTGTAAATTTTGATTATGAAATTACTCTTTTAACTATAAGAACAAAAAATCAAGGTACACTATTTTGCGAACCTATTGGACATATACAAGTTGACGGAGATTATTGGGAAAGTTGGCAGCCTCATCCTATGTCAGAAAAAGCTTTAGAAAAAGCAAAGGAGATAGCTTATAAAATAACAGAAGAGCTTGGAGGATATGGAATCTTTGGTTGTGAAATGTTTGTAAAAGGTGATGAAGTATGGTTTAATGAAATTTCTCCAAGACCTCATGATACTGGGATGGTAACATTAATATCTCAAAATATGTCAGAATTTGAAATACATCTAAGAGCTATATTAGGATTACCAATATATATAAAACTTTTATCACCATCTGCTTCTTATTGTTTCCACGCATCTGATTACGGAGTGGCACCCAAATATAAAGGTTTAGAAGAAGCATTATCTTTAGAAGATACAAAAATTAGAATATTTGGAAAACCAAATACAAGACCTAAAAGAAGAATGGGAATAGCACTTTCAACAGGTAAAGATATAAACGAAGCAAGGAGAAAAGCAAAACAAGCTGCACAATCAATAAAAGTTGTAGTTGATAAATTATAAAAAAAGTTATATTATTATTAAGAATAAAGAAATATCTTATAAAGAAGGAGGAAAAGAATGAAAAAATTATCGATATTTACATTATCAACAATATTATCAGCTTCGCTCATTTTAAGCTGCCAAAAGAAAGAAGAAGAATCAACACAAACTCAACAAACACAACAAGCACAACCACAGCAAGAAGCAAAGCCAGTACAACAACCAGCAGCACAATCAGAACAAAAACCAACAGAACAACCAGCACAACAACAACCAGCTGAGAGCAAAAAAGTAGAAGAAAACAAAAAACCTGAAGAAAGTAAAAAACCTGAGGAAAGTAAAAAAACTGAAGAAAAAACTGTAACTAAAGTTGATGGAGAATCTATTTTTAAATCAAAAGGATGTACAGCATGTCACCAAGCAGCAGCAGATACAGTTGGACCAGCTTTGAAAAAAATAGCCTCTGCTTATTCAGGTAAAAAAGAAGATTTAATTAAATTTTTAAGTGGAGAGGGAAAATCTATAGTTGACCCAGCAAAAGAAGCTATAATGAAGCCACAACTTGAAGTTACCAAAAAGTTAACTAAAGAAGAAAAAGAAGCATTGGCAGAATTTATTTTAAAACATTAATTAAATAATTAAATTAGGAGGTGTTTTATCATGGAAATGACTTTTGGTGGTATTCCAAACGCTGAAGTAATATTATTAGTTTTAATGTTAACACAACTTGTTTTCTTATGGGGTTCCATAATGTACAAAATGGGTACAAAAGAAGAAAAGTAATGAAAACGTAAAATTTATTTAAAAAGGCTGAATATAAAAATTCGGCCTTTATCTTTTAAAATTTTATATGAGGAGATTTTATGGAAAAAAGAGCTTATGCATTTGTTATCCCAGGTTTTTTTGTTACATCTGAAGATCCAAACACAATATTTAAAGAGGATATAACTGCTGAAGATATGGAAGAAATAGAAAATCTTTTAAAGAAAAAACTATTTAAAGAAGGTACAGAGGTAGCAATAGCTCCTTCTATAGTACCACCTCATCAGGCAAATGAAGTTTTAAATGAATTTTCAAATATTATATTTGGAACAGGTGAAAATAATGGTTAATGTGGCTATATCTGGTATTATGGGAAGGATGGGCAGGAAAATAGCAGAACTTGCATCTGAAGATAACAACTTAAATATTGTTGCAGGTATAGAAAATCCTGATTGTGCTCATTTACATAAAACCGTTGGAGAAATAATAGGTAAAAATATAAATGCTCCAATTACATCTGATATATCCAAAGTTATTGAAAATTTTGATGTACTTATAGAGTTTGCAAATAATACAGAAGCAGTTTTAGGTCATCTTAGAATACTTGCTGCAGATAAAAACAAAAAAGCTGCTGTTATAGGCACAACCGGTTTTTCTCAAAGTCAATTAAAAGAAATAGAAGAACTTTCAAAGGATATACCTGTTGTTTTAGCACCTAACATGAGTATTGGAGTAAACCTTTTATTTAAATTGGTAGAAAAAGCTGCGAAAGCTTTAAAAGATAAAGGTTTTGATATTGAAGTTATAGAGATGCATCATAGATTTAAAAAAGATGCTCCTTCTGGTACTGCGGTTAAGATTGTTGATATCCTAAAAAAGGAAACAGGTATTGAAAAAGTAGTCTATGGAAGAGAAGGTTTAACAGGAGAAAGAGATAGTAAAGAAATTGGTGTTTTTGCTCTTAGAGGTGGAGACGTTGTTGGTGAACATGCTGTGATATTTGCAAGTTTTGGTGAAAGGATAGAACTTACACATAGAGCTACCTCAAGAGACATTTTTGCTAAAGGAGCTTTGGAAGCTGCAAAATGGATAGCTGACAAGCCAGCTGGCCTATATGATATGCAAGATGTTTTAAATTTAAATGAGTAGTAATGTAAATAAAACTTTTTCTTTTTTAACTATAGGTTTACATTTAGTTTCTGGTGTAATTGTAGGTGTTGCTATAGGATACATTCTTGACAAACTTTTTGGAACATCTCCTTACTTAACTCTTATATTCTTTTTTTTAGGTCTTATTGCAGGATTTAAAAATATGTATGTAGATGCTAAAAGATTCATAGAAAGTGAGGAAAAAAGTAAAAAATAAATAATATAATCTTATTTTTCAAAAAAATTTCTTCTTTACATAAAACTATTGACTTTTAGACAAAAAACATTATTAATTAACATTAAAATAAAAAATTTTAAAGGAGGGCTTAAGATGAACTTTGAAAAATATATAGAAAAAGGAAACCTCTTTTTAAAAGAACTTGCTGAAGAACTTGGAATTCCAGAAGATAAAGAAAGAGCAGGAAGAATACTTAGAACGGTTTTACACACTCTTAGAAAAAGATTAACCTTAGAAGAATCTTTTGATTTATTATCTCAACTTCCAATGTGTATAAAGGCAGTATACGTTGATGGATGGAAACCTTCTCCATTCCCAGATAAAACTATAAAAACATTAGAAGATTTTATAAATGATGTTTTAGAAGAAGATCGAAGATCTGCTGGAAAAGATTTTGGAAATGAAGAACATGCAAAACGAGTTATAAGAGCAGTTTTTAAAGTTATAAAAAGGCATGTTTCCGATGGTGAAATCAAGGATATTAAAGGAAATTTACCAAAAAGTTTAAAAATGTTACTTGAAGATTAATTCTCTGTATTGTTATCTTTTTCTATATTTTTGTTTTGATACTTTCTAGCTCTTTCGTCTTCTTGTTGATGTTTTTTTACAAATTTAAAAACATATACTAATATAAGAATAGCTATTGTCCATCCAATAAAATGAACTATGCCTTGCATCGCAGTATAATTGTGAGCAAGGTTTATTATCCCTTGATATGGTTCCATTTATTCACCTCATATTTAAGACTTCAATATCCTAAAGTGACTACAATCATAGTATAATTAAATAGATAGTTTATTATATCATAATTAAAACAAGGAGGTTTTTTTATGGCATTAACAGGTGTAATGGACGCTCTAAAAAAAGTTACATTGGAAGAGATAGGTGTTAGTTTTTCATTAGCTGACTTAATGAAAGATTTAAAAATAGAAGGTGATAATGTTTATATACTACTATTTTCTCCAAGTGAAAAGTATCATGATTATTTAAAAGAAAAAGTAATAAATGTCTTGAGGAGTATTGGGGCTAAAGATATAACTGTAGAGTTTACAGATAAACCACCTGTTAGTAAACAACAACCACCAACACCACCACCACAAAATCCATTTGAAACAAGAAGAAGGATACCTAATGTTAAAAAAGTTATAGCAGTAGCTTCAGGTAAAGGTGGAGTTGGAAAATCTACTGTTGCAGTTAATTTAGCGTCTGCACTTAAAAAACTTGGCTACAATGTAGGATACTTAGATGCTGATATGTATGGTCCAAGTGGCCCAACTATGTTTGGAGCTAAAGATAAAAAAGTAATGGCAAGACAAACACCAGAAGGAGATAAAATTATAGCACCGGAAGCACATGGTGTTAAGGTTATGTCTATAGGTTTCTTACTTCCTTCAGAAGATACACCAGTTATATGGAGAGGACCTGTTTTATTTAAAGCCTTGACACAGTTTTTATTCGATATCGATTGGGGTGAAGAGCCGTTAGATTTCTTAGTTATAGATTTGCCACCAGGTACAGGAGATATTCAGATTACCTTAGGACAAACTGCTGAAATTGATGGAGCTGTAATTGTAACTACACCACAAGATGTTGCACTTATTGATGTTAAAAAAGGAATCCAAATGTTCAATGAAGTTCAAATCCCTATCTTAGGTGTAGTTGAAAATATGAGTTATTTTGTTTGTCCTGACAATGAAAAAGTTTATGAAATATTTGGGAAAAGTAAAACAGAAGAAGTTGCAAAAAGATATGGAGTAGAGCTTTTAGGTAAAATACCTATAGAACCAAAAGTTGCAGAATTTTCAGATTTAGGTATTCCAATTGTTTTTGCAAAACAAGATTCTAAATCTGCCCAAGAATTTATAAATATAGTAAGAAAAATTACAGAAAAATTGAAAGTTTAGGAGGTTATTATGAATAGAAGAATATATGTAGATCATTTAGCAACTACACCGGTATGTGATGAAGCCATAGAAGCAATGATGCCATATTTAAAAGAAAAGTTTGGTAATCCAACATCACTACACGAAATGGGAATAGAAGCAAAAAAAGGAATAAATAAAGCAAGAGAACAGGTTGCTGAACTTTTAAATATTTCTCAGCCAGAGGATATTGTTTTTACATCTGGAGCGATAGAAGCAAATAACCTTGCTATTAAAGGTTATGCAAAAGCACCAGGTAGAAGAGGAAAACATATTGTGGTCTCAGCAATAGAACATCATTCTATATTACACTCGTGCAAAACACTTGAAAAAGAAGGTTTTGAAATTACAGAAGTTCAACCAGATGAATATGGAATAATAAACCCAGAAAAACTTGCTGAAGCCGTTAGAGATGATACTATCCTTGTTTCTGTAGGATTTGCAAACAGAGAAATAGGTACAATTCAAGATATGCCAGCGTTAGTAGCTGCTGTAAAAGAGAAAAATCCGAGGGTAGTCTTCCATTCAGATATAGCTGCTGCTGTTGGACATATGCCTGTAGATGTCGAAGGATGGGGTCTTGATATGGCATCTTTTACAGGTCATTATTTCTATGCACCTAAGGGTGTTGGTGGTTTATATATTAAAAAAGGTATTAGGATAAAACCCCTAATAGAAGGTGGAATACAAGAAGGTGGAAAAAGAGCAGGTACTGAAAATGTTCCAGGTATAGTAGCAATGGGAGCAGCAGCAGAACTTGCAATAAAAGAGATGGATGATAGAGTAAATAGATTAAAGTATCTTAGAGATAAATTAAAAAAAGGAATTGAAGAAAAAATTCCTTATAGAAAATTTACAGGACACCCAGAAAAAAGATTACCAAACCATCTATCTCTAATTGTAATGTATATAGAAGGAGAAGCAATGTTACTTATGCTAAATATAAAGAAAACTTACACAGCTTCTGGTTCTGCTTGTGTATCTTATGCGTTAAAACAATCTCATGTTTTGGCAGCTATTGGTGTTGAAAAAGAAGCATCAAACGGTTCTATTGTATTTTCCTTAGGAAGAGATAACACAGAAGATGATATAGACTATATAATAGAAGAGTATCCAAAAGTAATAGCAAGATTAAGAGAGATATCTCCATTTAACCCTGAAAACTGGGAAGAATTTACAAAAAAAGCATCAAAGTTTAAATAAAAAGTGATTTTAATCATTGGAATAATGATTGTTAAGGAATATTTTAAGGTAAACTAAATTAGGAGGTTTTAAAAATGTTTGAATATACAGAAAAAGTAATGGATCACTTTATGAATCCAAGAAATCTTGGAGAAATACCAAATCCAGATGGTTATGGCCAATGTGGAAACCCATCTTGCGGTGATGCTATGTTATTTACTATAAAAGTAGATAAAGACACTGATATAATCACAGATGTTAAATTTAAAACATTTGGATGTGGTTCAGCTATAGCAGTATCATCAATATTGACAGAAATGGTAAAAGGTAAGCCTATCGATTACGCTTTAAATCTCACATATAAAGAGATTTTTGAAGAATTAGGTGGATTACCACCACAGAAGATACACTGTACAAACTTAGGACTTGAGACATTACATGTTGCTATAAAAGACTACCTATTAAAACAAGGAAGAGTTGAAGAAGCTAATAAAATCCCTGATTGTATAGAAGAAGATCATGAAGAAGAATCAGTACAATTAGAACATATAGGATAATGAAAAAAAAAGCAGTTGCACTTTACTCAGGAGGGCTTGATAGCACATTAGCTATCAAGCTTCTCCAAAATCAAGGAATAGATGTTTTAGCAGTTCACTTCTATACAGGATTTTGTATAACAGAAACAAAAAGAAGAAGAAGGGAAAAAAAAGAAGACGGCACTCATTATATGAATCCTGCTTTAAAGTACGCTGCAAAGTATGGATTTAAACTAGAAATAGTAGATATATCAGATGGTTATATGGATGTTATTCTAAATCCTAAGTATGGTTATGGTGCTAACATAAATCCATGCATAGATTGTAGAATATATATGTTTAAAAAAGCAAAAGAGATAATGGAAGAAATTGGAGCAGATTTTATAATTTCAGGTGAAGTTTTAGGTCAAAGACCAAAAAGTCAAAAATCTATCCCTATGAAAATAATAGAAAGAGATGCTGGATTAGAAGGTTTAATATTAAGACCGCTTTCTGCAAAAAAACTTCCACCAACAATTCCAGAGATAAGAGGATGGATTGATAGAGAAAAACTTGAAGGAATAGTAGGAAGAAGCAGAAAAAGACAGATGCAACTTGCAAAAGAGCTTGGTATAGATGAGTATGAATCACCAGCAGGTGGTTGTTGTTATCTTACAGATGAAAACTATGCTTTTAAATACAAAGAGACGTTAGAAAAAGAACATAAAATAACTTATGATGACTTAGTCTTATTTACAGTTGGAAGACATTTTAGATTAGATTCTGGAACAAAAGTTATCGTATCAAGGAATGAAGGAGAAAATAACTTTTTATTGGGATTTAAGAAAAATTATCACTTCTTTGAACCAGTAGGTAAGGGACCAGTTGCAATAGCAAAAACATTTGATAATGCTCCTCTATCTGATGATGATAAACAGATTATAGCTAATATAATAGCTAGATATTCTAAAACAGATAATGGAAAAATTGATGTAAAATATTACTATATGGATAATTATGAAGTATTGACAGGTTTTCCAATAGAAGATGAAATATTAAATGATTGGAGGATATCTCAATGGAAATCAAAGCAGATATAGTACATGATGCAACTGGAACATACTGTCCAATACCAATAACAGAATTGGCAAAAGTATCAAAAAAAGCAGAAAAAGGGCAAATAATTGAACTTTTAGCTGATGATGAGGGAGCTCTTCAAGATGTGCCAGCATGGTGCCAAACAACTGGAAATGAATATTTAGGTTATAAAGAAGAAGATGGAGTTTATCACTTCTACATCAGGAAGGTGTGATGAAATTGACAGTAGAAAATAAAATCTCAGACATCATTAAAGAATTTCCTATAATTGAAGAGATGTTGAAACCGTATTTAAAGTATTTTTATGATGAAAATCTTGATAAAATTATTTTTAAAAAAATTAGCTTAATAGGAGCATTAAAGTTAATGAATGTTCCACAAGAAGATAGAGAAAAAATAATTCAAGAATTTTATAAATTGGTAAATAAACATTAGGAGTTAAAAAATGGTAGAGTTAGATAGAGAACAAGAGGTTAGAGAAATTTTAGAAAAAATCAGACCAGCACTTTTAGAAGATGCAGGAAATATTGATCTTGTAAAAGTTGAAGGAGATGAAGTTTTCTTAAAACTCTATGGAACATGTCAAACATGTCCAGTTGCTGATATAACAATGAAAAATCTTGTAATTTATACAATAAAAGAATCTTTACCTTGGGTTAAAGCAGTAAATATAGGAGAAGAAAAATACCAGATAATATGACTATTAACGGAGAAACAAAGGTATACGGAATCTTTGGTTATCCTGTAAAACATTCTAAATCTCCTTTGTTTCAAACAGAAGCATTTAAGCATTGTGGAATAAATGCAGTTTATATTCCTTTTGAAGTTAAACCAGAAGATATTCAGAAAGCTGTTGAATCAATAAAAGCATTAAATATTAAAGGTGTCAATATAACAGTCCCCCATAAAGAATCAGTTATTCCTTTTTTAAGTGAATTATCAGAAGAAGTAAAAGTAATAAAAGCTGTAAATACAATAAAAAATATAGATGGTTATCTAATCGGTTATAACACAGATTGGTATGGTTTTATAGAAGGTTTAAAAGAGATTTTTCCAAATATCTCTGGAAAGAGAGCTTTAGTTATAGGAGCTGGTGGAAGTACAAGAGCTGTTGTTTACGGTTTACTAAATGAAGGTGTAGGAAAAATTTACATTGCTAATAGAACTATTAATAAAGCACAACAGATAATAGAAGATTTTTCAGAATTTTATAAAGTAGCAAAAATGATTTTAAAATCTATGAGTTTAAACGATATTGAAAGTATAATTGATGAAGTGGATTTAATTGTTAATACTACTTCAGTTGGTTTATTGGAAGATGATTTAAATCTTTTTAACTATGATTTATTAAAACAAAAACATACAGTTGTTGATATCATCTACAAAGATACACCTTTATTAAAAAAAGCAAAAGAAAAAAATTTAAAATATCAAAATGGTTATCCTATGCTTGTATATCAGGGTGCTAAATCTTTTGAAATATGGACAGGACAAAAAGCACCTATATCTGTAATGAAAAAAGTTTTAGGTATTGAAAAATAATTTTTTTTGTGTATAATATAATACAAGAATAAAAAAAGAGGGAAATAGTCCTCACATATCCCATTAGATTCAAATCTAATGACAGTCTGAAGATTCTTTTCCTCTTTAAAAATAAAAATTTTTTTAAGGAGGCATTTTTATGTCAAATCATCAAAAAACATTTAGAGATTTGGATATCTCTAAGGAAACTTTAAAATCTCTCGAGGAATTAGGATACTCAAAACCAACAGAGATTCAAGAAAGAGCAATTCCATTGATTATGGAAGGAAAAGATTTAGTAGCTCAAGCTCAAACTGGTACTGGAAAAACAGCTGCATTTGGGATACCAATAGTTGAAAAAGTAAATCCAAAACAAAGAAAAATTCAAGCTCTTATTTTAGTTCCTACAAGAGAGTTAGCTATTCAAGTAGCAAAAGAAATTAAAGATATTGGAAAAAACAAAAAAGTTTATACTTTAGCTGTTTATGGTGGCAAATCTATACAACATCAAGTAAACTTTTTAAGAAAAGGTAGTGATGTCGTTGTAGTTGGTACACCTGGTAGAGTAAAAGACTTATTAGAAAGAGGATATTTAAAATTAGATAATGTAAAGTTTTTTGTTCTTGATGAAGCTGATAGGATGCTTGAAATGGGATTTATTGAAGATATTGAAGATATAATGTCTTATCTACCTGAAAATCCACAAAATTTACTTTTCTCTGCTACAATGTCAAAAGAAATTTTAGATTTAACTCAAGAATTTTTAAGTCCTGATTACAATACTATTAAAGTAAAACCAGATGAAGTCACTGTTGAAAAGATTAAACAGATAGTATATAGAGTTAATCCAAGAGATAAGTATAAAAAGTTGATTGAAGTTTTATCTCAAGAAGATTCAGATAAGATAATAATATTTACGCAAACAAAATTAGAAGCAGATGATCTTGCAAATCAGCTTAAAGATGAAGGCTTTAATGTAAGTGCAATACATGGTGATTTTTCACAAAAGAAAAGAGAAACTGTTTTACACAACTTTAGGACAGGTAAATTAAAGATATTAGTTGCTACAGATGTTGCAGCAAGAGGATTGGATATTAAGGGTGTTGGACTTGTTATCAATTATGGTTTACCAAGAGATACAGAAAGTTATATACATAGGATAGGAAGAACAGGTAGAGCTGGAAAAGAAGGAACTGCAATATCTATTGTGACACCATCAGACGACAAACAACTTTCAAATATTCAAAAGAAAACAAAAGCTAATATAGAGCTTATCAATCAAGTTGAAGAAAAGGTTCGTACTGAAAGAAAACAAACAAGAAGAAGATTTTCAAAAAGAAGTTAATATATAAAAATATAAAATCCCCTATTTTTTAGGGGATTTCACAAAATAAATAAAAAATGCTAAAGTTGATACTATAGCCATAAATACACCAAATAAAAAAGCCATAGTAAAACCATATTTTCCCCAAATAAAACCCATCAAAATATTAGCAGGAAATAATGTTAAACCAACTAAAGTATGATATAAGCCAAATATCGTTCCTTTATATTCTGGTAAAGATAAATCTGCAACAAAAGCTCTCATGTTCCCATCTGTAAAACCATAATATACACCATGTAAAGCAAAACCCAACCAGATCAAATTGGGATTTTTATTAAATGCAAATATTGTATATGTAAATATGTATATTAAAAAGCCAAAAAATATAACATTTTCTCTTTTAAATTTATCAGATAATACACCTGCAGGATAACTACAAAGAAAGTAAGATAAATTATAAACAAGCCAAAGGATTGGTATCATTGATGTTTCTACTCCAATATCTTTTGCCCTTAAAATCAAAAATGTGTTTGCAGAATTACTTAATGTAAATAAAAAAACAATGAAAAAAAACATTTTCAACTTTTTATCTAAGATAAAAAAGGACAATTTAAAAGAATGATTTTCATTTTTTATACTCTTTCCTTCTTTGACTCCAAAGACCAATAACACCGCTAAAATTGCCGGAATAATAGAAAAACCAAAAATCAATTTATATTGATTACCTAAAAAATGTAAAATCAAAAAAGCAATTGATGGACCTATTACTGCTCCTAAACTATCCATTGCTCTATGAAATCCATAACTTCTACCATAATATTTTTGATCTGTAGACTCAGATATTAATGCATCTCTTGGTGCAGTTCTTATACCTTTACCAAACCTATCTAGAAACTTTGATAAAAGTACATGCCATTGTGTAGATGCTGTAAAAAGTAAACCTTTTGATAAAGTAGAAATAAAATAGCCAGTTAAGACTAAACTTTTTCTTTTATTTAATTTATCAGATAAAATACCAGAAAAAACTTTTGTAATACTTGCTGTAGATTCTGAAATAGCCTCAAGAAATCCTATAAACAATGGTTGAGATTTTAGTACTTCTGTTAGAAACAATGGTAAGACAATATATGTCATCTCTGTTGAAATATCCATCAATAAACTAACAAAAGCAAGGAAGACTATATTTTTATTTAGAAATTTATTCATTTAATACACCCCAGATTAATAAATATAATCATTTAATCCGTTTTTGAAATAGAAACTATAGACCTTAATAGATATATAGGATATAATAAAATCATGGATGAATTTTATAAATATATAGTATTTAGTAAAACAATAAAAGCAACTTCTCCAGAATATGCAGACTATAATTTCCAATCAAAAAAGATTATAGATTTTTTTAATAGGAAAAAACTGAAACTTTACTCTCATCAAGCTTTAGCTATTGAAAACATTCTAAAAGGTAAAGATGTGGTTATTACAACTCCAACAGCTTCTGGTAAATCATTGATATATATACTATCTTTCCTTGAAAAGTTAGAAAAATACCCAGAAAAAACAGCTATTTTAATATTTCCATTGGTAGCACTTGCAAGAGACCAAAAAAATAAAATAGAAAAATTAATTAAAGAAATAGGTGTAAAAGCATCAGTAGAAACATACTATGGAGATACTTCAAAAAATAAAAGAGCACAAATCAGAAAAAAACCACCAAACTTGTTAATTACAACACCAGATATGTTAAATGTTGGAATTTTGCCATATCATCACTTATGGGAAGAATTATTTAGAAATTTAGATATGGTTGTTATAGATGAAATTCATGTTTATAGAGGTGTACTTGGCTCACATGTAGCAAACGTTTTAATGAGATTAAACAGAATTTCAAAGTTGTACACAGGAGAAAAACCTCAGTATATATGTAATTCAGCCACTGTAAAAAATCCATTTAAATTTGTTTCTAAATTTATTGAGAAAGAAGATTTAATAGAAATTTCAAAATCAGGTGCTCCATCGCCTGAAAAAGAAATTTATTTAACACAGCCTATATCATCAAAAAGATTAGTGAGTTTTATAATTCATCAACTTTTAAATGATATCTCTACAATTTTATTTATTGATAGCAGAAAAGATTTAGAAATTCTTTATCTAAATGTAAAAAAAGAGCTTCAAAATAGAGGTTTATATATCTATATTGATAAGATTAAACCTTACAGATCTGGATATAAACAAGGACAAAGAGAAACTATAGAAAATGGGTTAGCTAATGGAGATATTAAAGTTGTTTTATCAACAAGCGCCTTAGAAATGGGTATTGATATTGGGGAAATAGATTGCGTAGTACTAAAAGGATTTCCTGGAACACTTTCTGCGATGTGGCAAAGGTTTGGAAGAGCTGGAAGAAGAGGTAAAAAAGCTTATAACTATCTTATTACAAAGTTAGATGCATTAGACCAGTATTACTTAAAGAATCCAGAAGAAATTTTTAACAGACAAGTAGAAGAACCTATTATAAATCCACAAAACAAGTATATTTTAAAAAAACATCTATATATGGCTGCAATAGAAAAACCAATTGATTTTAAAGAAGTTGATGAAAATAAAAAAACAGTTTTAAAAGAACTTTTAGAAGAACTTTTAGAAGAAGGTATGCTTTACTTAAGAGAGGGAAAATTTTATCCAAATAAAAACAAAAAATCATTTTTCAGTATAAGGTCAGCAGGGGAAACATACGATATTATTGATATAAAAGAAAATGAAATAATAGGTACTATAAACCAAGAATTTGCATTTTATGAAGCATTTAAAGATGCAGTATATATCCATTTAGGAAATACATATAAAGTTTTAGATAGAAATGATATAAATAAAAAAGTGTATGTAGAAGAAACAAATATAAATTACTATACAACCCCAATTTTAGAAACAGAAGTAGAAATATTGAATATCATACAATCAAGAACATTTAAAGATATTGAGATATACTATGGAGATGTAAATGTTAAATCTTCAATTATTGGTTGCTCTTCTATAGAGATAGAAAGCCATAGTAGAATAAAAGATAAAATTTTTGATGAAGTTTATCAGAGAAATTTTAATACAAAAGCTTTTTGGTTTAAAATACCAAGCTATTATGAAAACTTAGTTAAAAGATATAGTAAAGAAAGAAGATTTGAGAAAATTTTAGATATTGTAAGAAAAAAACTTGATTATACTTACTATGAAGTTGTAGAAAATTTGATTAAGTCAGATAAAGATGTTATAAAAAAACTTGAGAGATTATTCAATTCTACAAATCCAAATTTAAAAGATAAGTTGGATCAAAAAAGTATAGATTCTTTAAAAATACATATTTCAAGATTAAAAGATGATAACATATTTATAGGTAGTTTACATGCTATTGAACATGGAATGATTGGTATATATTCTATATTTGCTATGAATGATAGATGGGATATAGGTGGAATGTCTACGAACTACCATAATCAAACAGAAAGTCCTACTATTTTTATATATGACGGATACGAAGGCGGTATTGGGTATAGTGAAGTTGGTTTTAACAATCTTGAAGATATACTTAAAGCTACATATAAAAATATAAAAAATTGCACATGTATAGATGGTTGTCCTTCTTGTATTCTTTCACCAAAATGTGGTAATGCTAACGATACTCTTGATAAAGTTGGTAGTGAAGTTTTATTAGAGTTGTTAATACCATGATAAGAGGTCTTTATATTCATATCCCTTTTTGCAATCTAAAGTGTCCGTATTGTGATTTTACTTCATTTGTTTGGCAAGAAGAAGATTTAAAAATTAAGTACCTGGATTTTCTAAAAAGAGAGATATCGCTTTATAAAGATTTAGATTTTAATTTAGAAACTATTTATTTTGGTGGTGGTACTCCATCTGTTAT
Organism: uncultured Aquificales bacterium; assembly: GCA_964648745.1. Classification (GTDB taxonomy): domain Bacteria; phylum Aquificota; class Aquificia; order Aquificales; family Hydrogenothermaceae; genus Sulfurihydrogenibium. The sequence goes on along the minus strand of CAZYKX010000004.1, from coordinate 39,130 downwards.
AAAATCTAAAAATCTTGCATCTTTTATAAGATACTTAAAAGATGATTTAAAAGTATGTTCAAATCTTGAAATAACTATTGAAGTAAACCCTAAAACTTATGATTATAATGATTTTAAAATACTAAAAGAAGTAGGTGTCAATAGAGTAAGTATTGGTAATCAATCTTTTTTAGAAAAAAATCTAATTTCTTTAGGTAGAGATCATAAATCAATAGATAGTTTTAAAACAATAGAAAATTGCCTTAAAGCTGGCATTGATAATATAAATCTTGATTTAATATATGGTATTGAAAATCAAACATTAAAAGATTTAGAAGAAGATTTAAAAATATATACATCTTTAGATATAAAACATATATCTGCATATCTTCTAACAGCTTACGAAGATACACCACTTGGTTTATTAGTTGAAAAAGGAAGTTACAATCTTCCAGATGAAGATACTACATATAGAATGTTTTTAATGATAGATGAGACATTATCAAATAAGGGATTTAAAAGATATGAACTTTCAAATTGGGCAAAGGAAAGTTTTGAGTGTAAACACAACCTTTTTTATTGGAAAGATGTTAATTTTTTAGGTATAGGCATTTCTGCTTGGTCCTATGTAGAAAATGAAAGATTTGGCAATACAAAAAATATTAATGAATACTTTAGCTTGATAGAAGAATTTAAAAAACCAGTTAAATTTAGAGAAATATTAGATGAAGAAGAAAAAAGAAAAGAAAAGATTTTCTTAGGTTTAAGATTAAGAGAAGGAGTAGATTTAGATATTTTAAAAGATAAAAGAGATATTATTTATCAATTTATAGATGAAGGTTATGGGAATATAGAAAATAATAAATTTTTCCTTTTACCAAAGGGTATAATGGTAATAAATAAGATTGTATCTATTTTAATTTAAAACTGATATTTAATTTTATAATTCATAAAATTTTTCATCTAAGAGAGTTCTTTACTTCTTTTAGTAGCAGATTCTACAGCAGATATTACAGCATCCTTAAAGTTTCTCTTTTCAAGCTCATGTAAGCCATATATAGTAGTTCCTGCTGGAGATGTAACTTTATCTCTCAATACTACTGGATGTAGACCTGTTTCTTTAATAAGTTTTGCAGAACCTATAACTGTATCAGTTGCTATTTTTAATGCTAAATCATAAGGTAATCCCATTTTAACACCGCCTTGTGCTAAAGCATCTATAAAGTTAAAAACATAGGCAGGTCCACTACCAGATAACCCTGTTATTACATCTAACAAATCTTCTTCTACTTCATAAACTTCACCTAAACTTTTAAGTAAGTTTAAAATTTCTTCTTTTTTATTTATATCTTTTTCAAAAGAAACACCTATCACACCTTCACCAATCAAAGCTGGAGTATTTGGCATAGTACGGACTATAGATGGTCTTTCTACTATTTTTTTAATCTTTTCTATCTTTACACCAGCTAAAACAGAAATTATAATTTGATTTTCCTTAAATTTATCTTTTACTGGCAGTAATGTTTTTTCTAAATCTTTTGGTTTTACTGCTAAAAATATTATTTCAGATAAGCTAACTACTTTATTAATATCAGAACCAGCTACATTGTAAATTTCTATGAGATTTCTAACTTTTTCATTATCAATATCTGTAATCACTATATCTGTACTTTTGACATTTGCCTTTTCTATTAATCCTTTTATAATTGCTTGTCCCATATTTCCACAACCTATAACACCTATCTTAAACATATCTTCTCCTTTTTGAAGTTTGTTTTAAATCCTTACCATTTGATAACCTAATTAAATCCATAACCTTATTAATATTATAGTGTTGTAAATGTTCAACTATCTTTTTAAAAAGCTCAAAAGTTGCCTCAGCGTCTGATAATGCTCTATGTTTACGTCTGTATGTTATATTAAAGTGATATGCTAAATGTGATAAAGATTTACTTTTTAAATCTGGGAAAAGTCTGTTTGAGAGTACCAAAGTACATATAACAGGGTTTTGAATAAGTTTTCCTGTTAGCTGATATGATGTTTCATTTAGAAATGATAAATCAAATTTTGCATTGTGAGCAATAATTACACTATCTTTTACAAAATCTAAGAATTCAGGGAAAACTTGCTCTATCTTTGGTTTATCTATTACTAAAGGATTTGTTATTCCAGTTAATTTAGTGATGTTTTCAGGTATAAATCCAATAGAAGGTTTTATTAATGTATTAAATTTTTCTGTAATTATACCACCTTCCACTCTTATAGCTGCTATCTCTATAATTTCGCTTGTTTTAGGATTTAAACCTGTTGTTTCTAAATCTACAACTGTAAATGTTGCTTCATCTATAGTAAGGTTAAACATTTTAAAATCCTTTAATTTTTCTAATAAATTATATTACATCTTCAAAATATTTAAAAACTCTTCTAAGCTTATTAGATTAAAGTATATCTTATCTGACTCTACTTTTATAGGGTTTAAATGTTTTATCAGTTTTAAAATAAAATCTGGTTCTGTATCTTTTGAAAGATGTAAAACTGTTAAATCTTTTTTAGTAGAAAATTTTTTAACTTTCTTTTCACTCAGCAAATTTTTTATTTGTGATATTATTAAGTAAAGATTAAATACAGTTGGAAGTTCTGTATAAAACTCTTTTAGGTATTGTCTTAATCTCTCAATCTCTTCAAAACTTTCTGCTTGAGAAACAGCCATATAAATATTTAATCTTTCAGATGGGTCTTTTATAAAATCTTGTGGAATGTAGTAATCAAAATCAACATCTATTTCAGTTTCAACATCACTATAACCTTTTTCTTCTTTTATTGTCTCTTTAAGTAATTTTAGATACATTTGGAAGCCTAATTTATTTATAAATCCACTTTGTTCTATCCCAAGTATATTACCAGGTCCTCTTATATTCATATCTTCTATGGATATTTTAAGTCCAGAACCTGGTCTTGTTAACCTTAAAATAGTATTAATTCTTTTTTCTGCATCTTTTGTTATACTTTTTGGGACAAATAAATAACAGTAGGCTTGGACATTTCCTCTTCCTACTCTACCTCTTAAATGATAAAGCTGTGCTAATCCAAGTAAATCTGCTCTCTCTACTATCAAAGTGTTTGCAGTTGGAATATCTATACCTGTTTCAATTATAGAAGTTGACACTAAAATATCAATTTCTCCATTAATAAAACTAAGTATTTTCTTTTCTATTTCAGAAGGCTTCATTTTTCCGTGAATAAAATCTATGTTGGCATCTTTAATAAGATTTTTAAGATAATCCACTCTCTCTTTGATTGTTTCAACTCTGTTATGTAGATAAAAAACTTGACCATTCCTTTCTAACTCAAAATTAATAGCTTTTTTTACAACATCGTCACTAAAATCTGAGACATACGTTTTTATCTCAAATCTTCCTTCTGGTGGAGTATTTATAACAGAAATATCTTTTAAACCAGATAAAGCCATATTAAGTGTTCGTGGTATTGGTGTAGCTGTAAGATAAAGAGTATCAATATTACTTTTTAACTGTCTCACTTTTTCTTTTGCTCTAACGCCAAACCTATGTTCTTCATCAACAATTAAGAGTCCTAAATTTTTAAATTTAACGTTATCTTGAAGTATTTTATGGGTTGCTATGATAACATCTATTTTCCCTTCCTCAAGATTTTTTAATATTTCTTCACTTTCTTTTTTTGTTTTTAACCGTGATAGATTTTCTACAACTATAGAAAAAGGTTCTAATCTACTTTTAAACTTTTTATAATGCTGAAATGATAAAACAGTTGTAGGAACTAATACCAATGTTTGATAACCATTTAAAGCCATTATAAAAGATGCTCTTATAGCCACTTCTGTTTTACCAAATCCAACATCACCACAAATTAACCTTTCCATTGGTTTTGGTTTTAAAAGATCTTCTTTTACATCTTTTATAGCTTTAAGTTGATCTTGTGTCTCAACGTATTCAAAATTTCTTTCAAACTCATCTATAAGTGGATCATAAACTTTTAATGGTTTTCTTGTTATACTTTGCCTTTGAGAATATATATTAATTAGCTCTTTCGCTACATTTTTTAATGATTCTTTTACTTTCTTTTTAAGATTTTTCCAAGAAGTTCCACCTATTTTATCAAGGTTTATATGTCCAGATGTTTTATATTTGTGAATCTTATCAAAATGTAAGTAAGAAACGTATATTTTTTCACCTTCAGCATACTCTAAAATCATAAAATCATAAACTTTATCTCTAATTTTCTTTGTTTCTATACCTCTATATATACCGATTCCATAATCTTCATGAACTATATAATCCCCTTCTTTTAAAGGTTCTATATCTAAAGAAAGCTTATCTTCAACAGACGTAATAAATGCAAGTTTTTCATTTTTTAAAATAAGACTTTTTTTCAATGGTAAGTGGTATATTTTAAAATTTTCATCTAGATCTTTTTCTGTTCCAATATTTTTATCAAGAAATGTTGATATATATTTTTTCTCAACTTTTAATCCTAAATCTTCATATATGTCTAAAGTAAAAATATTACCGTTTATATACTCTAAAATAGTTGATTTTTCTTCATTATAAAATGTTAAAGGATTTTGTGATTTTACATTAAAGTCATACAAAGGGAAAATGGTAATATCATGAATTTCTCTTCTTGTCAAAAGCTTTGATTTTAAGAATATATTTTCAACAAAATCTCCAAAAAGATCTATATCAACAATACCTATTTTTGGGATATTTATAGATATAAAACCACCTTTTACAGAAAATTCACCTTCATTTTCTGGAAAATCAGTTCTTATGTATCCTAAGTGGTAAATTTTTTCTATAAATTGATCTCTATCTAAACCATCAGATTTTTTTAAATAAATAAGATTGTTAAAAAAAACATCACTACTTCTAATAGGTATATTTAAAGCATCTTTAGAAAATACAACGATATTTCCATTTCCTCTAAGGATTTTCATTAGCGTGTAATTTCTTTCTATCTGACTTGCTAAATCTAAGGAATCCTTAGATGATGGAAAAAATAGAATTTCTATATTCTTATTAAAAAAATCTCTATAAGCTTTTAGATTAGCTAAAGATTCTTTTGCTTTTTTTTCATTCTCCGATATTAAAAAGGCGTTTAATTCAGCATTTTTTAGAATATCATATTCGCAAAAAGAACTATTTCCAACATAAATATTCATAAATTTTTATAATTAAACATCTTCTCCATTAAGTAAATACCTTGCCAATTTGCCATAACCTTTTGGTACGTATAAGTTATACTCTCCTCCATCATCTGGTATTCTCTTTTTTAAGAAATGCGGATTTAATGAAATTAGTTTTTCTTTTGAGACATAAATAAGCTTTGATATTTTATCAAAGGTATATCCATTGCCTTTAATTTTTACAACTTCAAAGTTTACTGAGCTTTCATCTATTTTTTTCTCTTTAAGTATTTCTTTTGATGCTTCAACTATAGCCATAAATTTTAAAACATAATTTTTTGTTTGTTTTGGAATAAAGTTTTTTATATCGTTAAAAGTATCACCATAGTAGTTAACTTTTTTAATAATCTTTATATGACCAGCATTATAAGCTGCCAAAACTAACTGCCAATTTCCAAATATAGTATATAAGTTTTTCAAATATTTTGATGCTGCAATTGTTGATTTAATTGGATCCAATCTTTCATCAACTTCTTTATTTACTTTTAAACCTAAAGTTTTAGCTGTTTGTGGCATAAGCTGCCATATACCAGCTGCACCTTTTGGAGATTTAACAAGCATTTTATAGTGACTTTCGATTATAGGTATCAATGAAAACTCCAAAGGTAATCCATGGTCTATCAGTATATCTTTTATAAGAGGAATCAAATTTTTACCGTTTTCTATATATGTAAGTAATTCTTTTTGATGTTTAGATAAAAATTCATCTTTTACTTTTTTAATCTCAATGTTAACAACTTCTTTTTCTGAATTTTTCAAATAATTTTCTAGATTTTTTAAATCCTCAGAACTTTCCAAATTTTTTTCTACAGATATAGATATTTCTTTATCATTTAAACTTTCTGCTTTTAAAATATTGATACCAAAAGCAAATATGAATAAATATAGTATTATCAATAACTTACTCATTTTAATACCTCCTTAAGTTTAAGATATTATAAAATATTTTTTTTAGATTGACAACTTTTAAAAAGAGTGTTATATTATTAATCCCAAATGAAAGGGCCCGTAGCTCAGTTGGTTAGAGCAGACGGCTCATAACCGTCCGGCCGGGGGTTCGAGTCCCTCCGGGCCCATAAATTCAAAAATCTGGAGAAAAAATGGATAGTAATACAGTATCAAATCTTCTCAAAATTCAAGAAATAGATATTAACATTGAAAAGATAAAATCAGAGTTAGAAAAAATACCTGCAGAAATAAAAAAATTAGAAGAAGAAAAAGAAAAAGTTAATAAAGAATATGGAGAAAAGTTACATAAGAAAAAAGAATTAGAACTTCAGAAAAAAGATAAAGAATTAGATATTCAAAGTTTACAAGATAGGATAAACAAAATAGAAAACGCACTTAACAAGGTAAAAAGTAATGAAGAGTATAAGGCACTTTTAAGAGAAAAAGCAACAGCTGAAGAAAGTATTATACATTTAGAAGATGAAATAATCCAAATAATGGAAGAAATAGAAAACTTAACAAAAGAGATAGAGAATTTAAAGCAAACTAAAGAAGAAAAATTAAAAGCATTAGATAACGAAATATCTAATTTAAAATCTAAGGAATCTCAATTGAATCAAGAATTGGAGAATCTATATAAACAAAGGGAAGATATTATTAAACTTTTAAAACCTCAAGAGATATCTCAATATGAAAATATTAAAAAGAGAGTAAAGAATAAGGTTATTGCTATAGTTGATGACCAAGTTTGTAGTGGGTGTTTTATGGTAATCCCTCCGAAGGTTTATACAGAACTTTTAAAAAGTGAAAAACTTTTAACCTGTCCAAATTGTGGAAGATATCTATATTATGAAGCAAAGTAAAGGAGATTTTATGCTCGGAATAATAGGTGGCAGTGGCTTATATCAGATAGATGGTTTAGAAATTTTAGATGAAATTAAAGTAGATACACCTTTTGGAGAACCTTCAGAAAAATATATATTAGCTGAATATAATGGGAAAAAAGCTATCTTCTTACCAAGACATGGTAAAGGGCACAAATATCCACCTCATCTTATAAACTACAGAGCCAATATATGGGGATTTAGAAAACTAAATGTAGATAGGATACTTTCAATTTCTGCGGTAGGTGGTATAAATCCTTTACTTAAACCTGGTGATTTTGTTATATCAAAGCAGTTTTTAGATTTTACAACATCTAGAATTAAAACATTTTATGAAGGTGTTTTATCAAAAAACGATGATACAGATATAAATGATGATGTTAAAGATTTTTTGAACAATAAAAGAGTTGTCCATATAGATGTGACAAATCCATTTTGCTCCCATATGTCAAAGATTATATCAAGTATCTTAGAAGAAAATAATTTTAGATACCATGAAAATATTACATATGTGGCAACAGAAGGTCCTAGACTTGAAACAACAGCTGAAATTAGAATGTTTAAAATACTTGGCGGTGATGTTGTTGGTATGACATTGATTCCTGAAGTTATACTAGCTAGGGAGCTAAATATACATTTTGTATCTTTGAATGTAATTACAAATCCAGCAGCTGGTACATCAGATAGCAGATTAACATCAGATGAAGTTGTAGAGATGATGAGAAAAAAAACAGAAAATATAAAGAAAATAATTCTTGATTTTATAGATAAAAGTGATACAGTATTAAAATGTAATTGTGAAGAAGTTTTAAAAGGAGCTGCTATTTAAATCCTTTTTTAAATAAACTTCCCACTGTAAAAGCAGATATTATTTTTGACATTTCATTATCACTTAAATTGTTATTTTCAAGAAACTCTTTTAAATCTTTATAATGAATCTCTCTTTTAGATATTCTCTCTAAAATCCATTTTAAACTATTGTCCGACACTTTGTATGAAATTTCTTTAAATGCCTGTGATGATTCATTTTCTTTATTGAGATTATATTTCACAATTTCATTTGTATCATTTATTTTATCTACATTTGGTAAGTTCACATCAATTTCTATGCCTTTTTCAGATAGTTCTTCAGCTATCCACCCAAAATGTTTCATGCTATCTATAGCTTTTTGTTCTAATTCATCACTTAAATGTGGATTTTTAAATCTTGTCATAAATGACTGGTATAATTCTTCCAATATTTTTTTATACTGTTTTTGAATAATATCATTTAAAAGATTTGCAATTTCCATTCTTTCATTTTCAGCTTGTGATGAAGATGTTTTTATTAAATTTTTAAGATTTTCCTTTATTTTTAAAAATATCTTACTATGGGCTGTTTCATCGTCTATAACTCTTGTAAGTATCCTTTTACTTGCTTCATCTGAAATATCGTTAAGTTGATTTGTATACTCTTTTATAGCCATAAGTTCAGCATCTATATTTAACTGCATAAGATCCTCTAAGCTAGGAGCATGTAAAAAAACAGAAGCTCTTTCTGAGATAGCTGGTTCTCCACCAAGCTCTACTACCTTATGAGCAAACATTCTTAAATGTCTCATCTCTTCCCTTGCAATTTCTTCAAGCTCATTTTCTGTCTCTGCTTCTCCTATCGTATAAGCATGAAATAAATATTGAATGATTGCACCGTGTTCTAGGGAAATGTTGTAATTAAAGTAGTTAATGATTTTTTCTCTCTCTAAATCTTTCATGGTTATCTCCTTATCCTGTTTTTTTCTTTTCTCTCATTTTTTCTATATGAACAAGTATAGCCGTAATAGCCGCAGGTGTTATACCTTCTAATCTAGAAGCTTGCCCAAGTGTAATAGGTTTAAATTTAGTTAATTTTTGAAAAGCTTCTTTTGTAAGTCCAGCAACTTGGCTGTAGTCTATATTTTCAGGTATCTTTATATTTTCTAAATACTTTATCTTTTCATTTAACTTTTGTTCTCTTTCAAAATAACCATCGTACTTTATATTTATCTCTATTTCTTCTCTTACATAGTCTGATTGCGGAATTGGTATGTTTATCTCTTTTAATGTATCAAAGCTAACTTCCGGTTTTTGTAGATATGTAAAAATAGATACTTTTTTATCTTTGTCTTTGATGTAAATTTCTTTGTAGTTGTTAATCCAATTTTTTATTTCTTCTTCCTTTTCTTTAACAAATTTATATTCAGATTCTGTTAACATTCCTAAATTATATGCTTTCTCGTATAATCTTAAGATTGCGTTATCTTGTCTAAGGTGTAATCTATACTCAGATCTTGATGTAAATAACCTATAAGGTTCTATAACTCCTTTTGTTGTCAAATCATCTATCATAACACCTATATATCCTTCATCTCTCCTAATGATAAATTGTTCCGTTTTTCCTAAAGCTCTTAAGCCAGCATTTATTCCTGCAACTATACCTTGTCCTGCAGCTTCTTCATAACCTGTTGTACCATTAAAGTTTCCAGCATGGAATAAACCTTTTATTTTCTTTGTTTCTAACGTTGGATATAATTCTGTGGGCATAACTATATCATACTCTATAGCATAAGCTGGTTTTAAAAGGATTACATTTTCAAGTCCTGGAATACTTCTATACATCTCCCATTGTATTTCTTCAGGTAATGATGTACTTAAACCATTTGGATATATACTAATACCGTCTTTAGTTTCTGGTTCTAACCAAATGGTATGTCTATCTTTACCTTCAAATTTTACTATCTTATCTTCAATAGATGGACAGTATCTTGGTCCTATACCTGTTATAGCACCTCCATAAAGAGCTGTTCTATGTAAGTTATCTTTTATTATTTTATGTGTTTCTGGTGTTGTATAAGTTATGTAACAGGGAATCTGTTCTTTTTCTTTAAACCAGTATGAACCTTTTGGCTCTGTCCAGAAGGAAAATTTTGGTGCTGGTACATCACCAGGTGCTTCTTCAAGAATAGAGAAATTTATTGTGTTTTTATCAAGTCGTGCTGGTGTTCCTGTTTTAAATCTAGTTAGTGTAAAACCAGCCATTTTATAAAACTCTGGTAATCTTGTTGAAGGTTTTTCTTCCATCCTTCCTGCAGGAAATTTTTTGTCTCCTATATGAATTAACCCATTTAAAAATGTTCCAGTAGTAACAACTACAGATTTTGTTGCTATTTTTAAACCTTTGCTTGTTATTACACCTTCAACTTCGTTTGAATTTTCCTTCAAAACTATATCAATAACTTCATCTTCCAAGACAGTGAGGTTTTCTGTATTACTTACTTTATGTATCATATATTTTCTATACTCTTCTTTATCTGCTTGTGCCCTTGGTGATCTAACTGCTGGACCTTTCCTTGTGTTTAGCATTTTAAACTGGATACCTGTTTCATCAATAGCTTTAGCCATTTCTCCACCAAGTGCATCTACTTCTTTTACAACAATTCCTTTAGCAATACCACCAATAGATGGGTTACATGGCATAAGACCAATTTTTTCTTTATCTAAGGTTATTAAAGCTGTTTTAGCTCCAAGTTTTGCAGAGGCTAAAGCTGCTTCAATACCTGCATGACCTCCTCCAATAACTACTACATCAAAATATGTATCGTATACCAACTAAAAGACCTCCTACTAAACTTGTTAAATAGTTTTAATTTTGTTAAAATTATACCAAAATAATTTATTCATTTTTTTTATTATTAAAAGGAGGTTTTTTATGCAAGGTGATCCGATAGCAAGCCTAATTAGTGCAATAGTATGGATAGTTTTACTTGTTGGAGTATTTTATTTTTTAATCTATAGACCGCAACAACAACAAAGAAAAAAACATGAAGAGTTTATCCAAAATTTAAAGAAAGGTGAGAAAGTAGTAACCGTTGGTGGTATAATTGGAGAGATAAAAAGTATAGAAGACAAAACAGTTACTTTAAAAGTTTGTGAAGGTTGTTTATTAAAGGTTTTAAAAGTATCTTTATCTTCATACTATCAAGAAGAACCTGAAGAGAGTAAAAGCTAAAAATAAAAAGCACAGGCTTAATGTCTGTGCTAAATTCCTCTATAAAGTCTATTAGCAAAAATTGTAGGTAGACCTGCATTTAGAATATCTCTAGCAGCTTTTTCTACATTGTATTCTACTCTTATAAACTCTACACTTTTTTCTTTATTATCGTATATGATGTAAGATAACCTTGGATCTTTATCCCTTGGTTGTCCTACACTACCAGGGTTTATTAGATATTTACAATTTTCTTTTAGATATACCTTATCATCTTTTATAAAAGAGATATTTTCACCATCTTTCTCAAAAATACCAGGTAAGTGTGTATGACCAAAAAAGCATATTTTTTGGTAAAAAGATGAGAATGTATCTTTTGCTTCTTTTATCTTTGTTATATATTCCATACTTCCAGGAATGCAAGGCTCATCATGTGTTAAAACAAATTCGTTGTTTTCAAAATCTTTAGCTAAACTTTTTAAAAACTCTCTATGTTTATCTTTTAAAACTTCCATATTATAGTAAGCTGCTTTTAATGTGTAAGGATTATGCATATCTATTGGTTCTGCATTTGATATTAAAGTATCATGATTTCCCCTTAATGAAAGATTTACATTTTCCATAACCCATTCAACTACTTCTATTGGATTTGCACCATAACCAACGATATCTCCAAGACAGTAGATAAAGTCATAACTTCTATTTTTTAAGTCTTTTTCTAAAGATTCTAATGCATAAATATTACTATGAATATCTGATATAAATACTATCCTCATTTTTTTCTATCTCTCTGTTTATTTTTCCGATCACACCATTAACAAACTTTATGGAATTTTTAGAGTCTGTATAACAATCAACAATATCTAAAATATCAATTATCAATCTTTTTATTTTTCTAGTTTTTTCATCTTGGTTTATATTTTTATCATGTATCATTAATAACTCTGTTACACCTAGTCTTAAAACCGCTCTTTCAACTGAACCTAATCTGTCAAATGTCCATTTTTCTAAATGAGATTTTATAATTTCATCAATTATTTCTTTATTTTTTACATAAAAGGTTAAAATATCGGTAATATCATTTTTAATATTTTCTGGTATTTTTTTTAAATTTATATACTCTTGTGCAATATTGAAAATATCCTCTTTTCTAAAATCAAAAGAAAAAAATATCCTAAATAGTATTTCCCTTATTTTCTTTTTAAAGCTTCTTTCTTTTATAGATGATGTTTTATTCATATCCTATCCTATATGTTTAATTAAGTTTGCCATTTCTATAGCTGTTAGTGCGGCATCAAAACCTTTGTTACCCATTTTCGTACCTGCTCTTTCAATTGCTTGTTCTATTGTATCTGTTGTTAAAATACCATAGCTTATCGGTACTTCTGTTTCTAATCCAACTTGTGCTATTCCTTTTGTTACCTCATTTGCTACATAATCAAAATGAGGTGTTGAGCCTCTAATAACTGCTCCTAAACATACAATAGCATCGTATTTACCAGATTTTGCAAGTTTTTTAGCTACTAATGGTATCTCAAAAGATCCTGGGACTTTAAAAATTTCTATATTTTCTTCTTTTCCATTGTGCCTCAATATACAATCAATAGCACCTTCCAATAATCTTTCTGTAATAAAATTGTTAAACCTTCCTAAAACTATACCAAATTTCAAATTTTCTGCAGATAGTTTTCCTTCTACTGTCTTCATTATTTACTCCTTTAATTTTAATCATCCCAATGTTTATGCTCTTTTTTCCATTCTTTCCATTCTTTCCTTTCTTCGTTTCTTTCGTGAATATACCTTTTTCTAATCTGTCCTGGTGGAATTTTAAATGGTGGTGGACCACTTAGCACCATCCATGGACCTTCCCATCTTTCAGCAATATACCACCTTCCTTCCTTAAACCAATACCACCTTCCTTTATACTTATAAACCTCAACATCTGGAGAGTCAACAACATAAATATCATACTCTGGTACAAAAACAACTCTTGGATTAACGATAACTTTATTTGGTGTATCAACGACAACAGCACCAGGCCTTGTATATACAATGCAAGAACTTAAAGATAACAACATCCCTACCAAAATTAGTTTTTTCATAATAAAACCTCCTAGATTTCCTTAATAACTTTTTTAACAGTATCTATAATATATTCAACTTCTTCATCTGTTAAAGAAGGATGGATTGGTATTGCAAAAAGTTCTTTTGTACATAATTCACCAAACTCACAATTTAGATGCTCAGTATTTCTTAATTGGTGTAATGTGTAGTCATAATAAACTCTTGCTCCTATTGAATTTTCTATAAGTTTTTCTACAATCTTATTTCTCATAGGATGTCTTAAAGCATATATATGAAATACATGTTTTCTATTTGGTAACTCTTGAGGTAGTACTAAACCTGGTAAATCTTTAAACTCTTCATTATACAAGGTTGCTATCTTTCTTCTTTTTTCATTTGTCTCTTCTAACCTTTTAAGTTGCCAGTAACCTATACCTGCTTGAAACTCTGTTATCCTTAGATTTAAAGCAGGATGATTTCCAAACTCTATCCAGTTTGTTATTTTTTCATCAATTTCAGGATTATTAGTTAGTATAGCTCCACCTTCTCCCATAGCTACATTTTTAGATGCATAGAAACTAAATGCAGAGATATCTCCCAAACTTCCAGCTTTTTTACCTTTAAACTCGGCTCCATGTGCTTGTGCTGCATCTTCTAAGACAAGAATACCTTTTTCTTTACATATTTTATTTATTTCTTTACATATTTTATTTATTGTATCCATATCTGCTGTTTGTCCAAAGAGATGAACAGGTATAACTGCCTTTGGACTGTATTTTTCTACTGCTATTTCCAATGCTTTTGTATCCATCGTATAACTTTCATCAACATCGACAACTACAGGTGTACCACCTGCCATTATAACTGCATCAATAGTTGCCATAAAGCTAAGGGATGGCACTATTACAACATCTTCTTTCTTAGATATACCTATTGCTTTAAGTGCTATATACAGTGCTGCTGTTCCACTGCAAACGGTATGACAAAAACCTACACCAACATAATTTTTAAACTCTTCTCTAAATTTTAACGTCCATTGACCTCTGGTTATTTGACCACTTTTCATAATACTTAAAACAGTTTCTTCTTCTTCTCTTCCAAAAAATGGCTTAATAATTGGAATCATCTTATCTCCTTTATAACTTAAAATTTTCTATTTCTTTTAAAATATTCAATGATCTTAACGAACTTTCATAAGATGGATTTTCTAGAAACTCTTTTATCATCAATCTCAATTTGTCTTGATTATCTTTTTCTACAACTTTACCTGAAGGATAAGTTATTTTATCTTCTACAAAGTTTAAATTTATATTACCTTGGGAAGTTTTTAGATTCCACTCTCTTTTAACGTAAGGATGGAGCCAAGCAACTTCTAAAATAAAATCTGTTTTCTCTCCAACAGCTTCAACTTTTGCAATGTTTGAAATAATCTCTACATTTTTTAGTTTAAAATTGCCAAAGAGATAACTAAATATATAAAGATCATGCCATGCTAAATCAAAAAATGGATTAATATAACCTTTACCTAAATTTAACCTATAACCTTCTACTATTCCAACATCTTCATTAATATATAGATTTCTAACAGAACTTGATTTCAACTCTATCTCAGAAACAGAAAAAAATACATTCTTTTTATAAGCTAAATCTAAAGCTTCTTCAAAATCTCTCCTGCTTAATGACGGTGGTTTTTCAACCATAACGTTTATCCCTTCATTTAAGAACACCTTAGCTAAAGGTATATGTGATTGTGGGGAAGTAGCTATAAATACAGCATCCAAACCTTCTTCCATAGCTTGATCTATATTGGTAAACTTTTTTATATTTGGAGGATAATGATTCAGTTTCTGGATATCTGAATCTACTAAAACATAGTCTAACATTAGTTCATTAAATTTATTAACGTATTTACTTCCCATATTCCCAACGCCAACAAGACCTACTTTCATTTACACTCCAAAACGATTTTCAAAGATAGTAAGCAAAAATTATACCAAAAAAATAGTAAAATATTTTTGTTACTTTTAGTAGTTAAATTTTCTTTTTTGCAAAATTAAGAAATTAAATTATGTCTTCTTAAAACTTCCTTTAACTTTTCTTCATTAGACTTAGACATATAGTAAAGAGGAAGTCTAAGTTCGTTAGTTTCTATTAATCCCATTAAATAAGCTGCTGTTTTAACAGGTATAGGATTTGTTTCAATAAATAAAACTTTAAATAAGTCCCAATATTGATTGTGAATTTTTTTTGCTTCCGCAAATTTTCCTTCAAGAGCTAATTTACACATTTGGGATATCTCTTTTGGAATTATGTTGTTGGCTACAGATATTACACCTTTTGCACCAACTGCCATCATAGGAAGTGTTAATGCATCGTCTCCAGACAGTATTAAAACATCTTCATTTGTTAGAGATATAGTCTCAGATACTCTTGCAACATTCCCAGTAGCTTCTTTAATACCTATAACATTTGGAAAATCTGAATATAATCTTGCAAATGTTTCAGGTAACATATCTACACCTGTTCTAGATGGTATATTGTATAGGATAAGAGGAATATTTGTCTCTTCTGCTATAGCTTTAAAATGTTGATACAGACCTTCTTGTGTTGGTTTATTATAGTATGGTACTACTTGAAGGGAAGCATCAGCTCCTACTTTTTCAGCAAATTTTGTAAGTGTTATTGCTTCATGAGTAGAATTTGCTCCTGTTCCTGCGATAATAGGAATTCTTTTATCTGCATACTCTACAGCAAGTTCTATTAACAGTTCATGTTCATCGTACGTTAATGTAGGTGACTCTCCTGTAGTACCTGCTACTACGATAGCATTAGTTTCATTTTCTATATGAAACTCTATTAACTTTTTCAAAGTTTTCCTATCAAGATTTCCATCTTTAAAAGGTGTAATAAGTGCAACAACAGAACCAATAAACATAATTACCTCCTGTTTATGAAATGATAAAATAATTATAGTATTTTTTATAGTTTCTTACAATAAACATTTTATGAGGCAACGATGATATATAAAATCAAAGATTTAGAAGGTTTAGATAACCTTACAAAATCTATATCTAAAAAATTAAAAGGTGATGAGATAATTTTGTTAAAAGGTGATCTTGGTGCAGGAAAAACAACTTTTACAAAATATCTTTTGAAAAATCTTGGTATAACAGAAGATGTTACCTCTCCAACATTTACAATAATGAACCATTATGAATTACCTAAATTTGATATTTATCATATAGATATGTACAGAGTTGAAAATTTTGATATATCAGATTTATTAGGTAAAGGTTTAGTGATAATAGAATGGCCAAAAAATTTAAAAGGCAATTTAGAAAACATTATAGAGATAAATATTGATTTTGATAAAGATGATTCTAGAATATTTGAAATAAAAGGATTAAATATAGATTTTTAAAGGGAGGGAAAACCTCCCTTGATTTTAATTATTCTAATATTTCTAAAACCGCTTTTTTGTTTTCTTTTCTTGCAACAGATGCTAAAATTGTTCTCATAGCTCTGGCAGTTCTTCCTTGTTTACCTATAACTTTTCCAAGATCCTCTGGAGCAACTTTTAATTCTATAACAGTAACTTTTTCACCTTCGATTTCTTTTACTTCAACTTTTTCTGGATGATCAACGATAGCTTTAGCCATTTGCTCTACAATCTGTGTAAGTCTACTCATTTACAGTCCTCCTTTTAGTTATTTAATCCGAAAGCTTTTAGAATTTTTAGGGCTCTTTCTGTAGGTTGTGCTCCTTTATTTAACCATTCTTTTGCTTTTTCAACATTTATATTTCCAGTTTTTAGTATAGGGTCATATGTACCTATATACTCAATCGCTTTTGTTTCCCTTGGTTTTTTGCTATCTACTACAATCATTCTATAAACTGGATGTTTTTTCTTTCCTGCTCTTGAGAGTCTTATCTTAACCAAAAATAGTACCTCCTTAATAAATTTTAGAAAAATATTATAACATATTTTATAATTTTTCAAAAAAATTTTTAGGAGGAAGTATGAACGGCTATATTATAAATGAGATGAAGAAAGAAGAATCGTGGAGGTTATTTAAAATTATTGGTGATTTTATAGATGGTTTTGAAGTTATGCCAAACTACATTCCATCTGTAACCATATTTGGTTCTGCTAGGATTAAAGAAGGAGATAAATATTATGAAGCAGCAAGGGAACTTGCCTATAAGTTAGCTAAAAAAGGATTTTCAATTGTTAGTGGTGGTGGTCCAGGAATAATGGAAGCAGCAAATAGAGGAGCTTACGAGGCAGGAGGAAACTCTATTGGACTTAATATAAAGCTTCCAAAAGAACAAAAGCCAAATAAATATTTAACAGAAGTATTAAACTTTAACTACTTCTTTGCAAGAAAAGTTATGCTTGTAAAATATGCAACTGCCTTTATACTTTTCCCAGGTGGTTTTGGGACCTTAGACGAATTTTTTGAAACGTTAACTTTAATCCAAACTAAAAAATTAAAACCTTTTCCTGTTATACTTTATGGTAAAGAGTATTGGGAAGGACTTATAAACTGGTTAAAAGATGCTGTAGTTAATAATGGTTATATAGATAAAGAAGATTTAGAAATATTTAAATTACTTGACAATATTGATGAAATTGTAGATTATATTGATATTTTTTATATAAAATATTCGAAGGAGATAGATATTTAAATGGAATTTGATGTAAAAAATATGGATGAAAAAAATATATATAAGTTAATGATAAGTACTATTGTACCAAGACCTATAGCTTGGATATCTACAATATCGAAGGATGGTATATACAATATAGCTCCTTTTAGCTTTTATATGGGGATATCGTCAAGTCCGCCTTTAATTGCTATTTCTATAGGTAAGAAAGATGATGAACTTAAAAAAGATACATGGAAAAATATAGAAGAAATTGGTGATTTTGTAGTAAACATTGTTACTTATGATTTAGTTGAAAAGATGAACATAACATCTTATCCATTTGATGAAAAGATTGATGAGTTTATAGAAGCAGGTTTAACACCTATAAAATCTGATTATGTTAAATCACCACGGATAAAAGAATCTCCAATAAACATAGAGTGTAAAAAGTTTATTATAATGGAAATTGCAGATATGGGTTTAATCTTTGGTGAAATTTTAAAGTATCATATAGATGATAGCTTGATAAACGAAAAAGGCTATGTGGATAGTAAAAAATTACAGGTAGTAGGAAGGTTAGGTGGTGCAGATTACTGTAAAATATCAGAAGATAATATATTTAGTATAATGAGACCTGATTTAAGGAAAAAGTAAGTATGAAAATTACAAAAAAAAGGATAATTGAAAATCTAAAAGAAAAGAAAATCAAAATAACTAACCAAAGGTTAAATATTATTGAAGAGATTTTAAAATCAAAAGGTCATTTTGAAGTAGAAGATTTAGTTTATAGGATAAAAAAGAAAAATATAGATGCTTCAAGAGCTACAATCTACAGAACATTAAATATACTTAAAGAGTTAGGATTTATTATTGAGGTTATAAAACTTAATAATAAAACATACTACGAATTTGCACATAAGGAACACCATGACCATCTACTTTGTTTAAACTGTAATAAAATTATAGAGTTTCATGATGACGAGATAGAAAAATTACAAAACAATATTTGTGAAAAACATAATTTTAAGCCTGTATATCATAGATTAGAGATATTTGGTATCTGCGAAGAGTGTCTTAAAAAAGAAACCCCATCCTAATAGATGGGGATATATTTAATTAATGATGGTTTCCAAAATGAGCATGTCCATGTAAAATTTCATCTGGTGTTGCATCTCTAACATTTACAACTTCAACTTCAAAAACTAAATCTCTTCCAGCTAACGGATGATTTAAATCTACAGTAACTGTGTTTTCATCAAAATCTAAAACTACCATATTTATTATTTGACCTTCTGGTGTTTGAGCTTGTAAAGGTAAACCAACTTCTAAATTGATACCTTCAAAATACTGTCTAGGTACTTTTTGAACTAAATTTGGATCTGACAAGCCATAGGCTTCTTCAGCAGGAACTTCGATTGTTCTTTTTTCTCCTTCTTTCATCCCATACATTCTACTTTCAAGACCTGGGATTATCTCTCCAACACCAGTTAAGAATGTTAAAGGTTGGCCTGCACTTTTGTCAATAACTTCTCCTGTTTCTTTGTCTTTTAACGTGTACTCAAAAGAAACTACTTTTCTGTCACCTACTTCCATGCTTAAAACTCCTAAAATTATTTAGTACCTATTGGTACTATAAGGGATTTTTAAATAGAGACTCTTTTAGATTTTAGTCTTTATTTAAAAATCTCTTGATTTACTTCTTCGTAATTTGAATTAAAAATATATATCTTTTTTTCAAAATTTTCAACTTTTATTAAAATAGCATATTTATAGCCATTTTTAAAGGCAAATTCTAAAGATTTTTCAACATCTCTCTTCACTATATCTCTAGCTACTTTAAATCCTTTATCTCTTAAAGTTTTTGCTATTTTGTATGCTAGTGTTTTATCTTCTGTTGTGTCTATTATATAATAATCTTTTTTATGTTCTATTTTTTTAGTTTTTGATAGATACTCAAAAATAGCAAATGTATCAAATGCAAAACCTGTTGCTGGATAATCACCATTATACTTGCTTAATAAGGTATCATATCTTCCACCATAACCAGCTATCTTTGGAAAATCTTTTATAAAGATTTCGAAAACTATTCCTGTGTAATAGTTAAACTCTCTAGGTTCACATAAATCTATTACTATTTTGTTTCCAAGTTCATATTCATCTAATATTTTATAAATTTTATAAAGTTCTTCTAAAGGTTTATGTATAAGTTTTATGTCTTTATATCTATCTATGAGTTCTTCTAACTCTTGTGGTTTTAAATTTTGTTTTGGAAGACTCACTATAAAATCTTTTATTTTTGGATCAAGATCGTAATTTTCTAAAAACTGTTTTATATTGTATGTTTCTCTATTTTTTAGGTAATTAAGAAGTACATTTGATTCTTGAGAAGATAGACCTAATAAATCGATAATAGCTTTAAAGAGTTTTACGTTGTTTATATCTATTTGGAAATTTTCAATACCTAACTTTTTTAAAGAGTAGGTTGCAACAGCTATAACTTCTGCATCTGCTTCTATCTGCTCTACACCAATTAATTCAATACCTGCCTGCTTTCTTTCGTAAATTTTATCACCTTTTGGAACTATAAATCTAAATATATCTCCTGTATAGTACAATCTGATTGGGAAATCTTTTTTTTGTAGAGAAGCTACATATCTTGCAATACTTACAGTAAAGTCTGGCCTTAATATTAAAGTTTCTCCTTCATATCTATCAATAAGTCTAAATGTATTTTTTAGTATATCTTCATCTAAAACTTCACTATAAGCATCATAGTATTCTAATAAAGGTGTTATTATTTTTTCATAACCCCAGCTTTCAAAACTTTCACGTATATTTTTCTCTATCCAATCTAGTAAATAGCTTTCTTCTTTATCGTATACCCTTACACCTTTTGGAAGGTCTATTTTCAAATTTACTCCTTTTTTTAAAGTGCATCTAATGCAGGTACGTAATACTCTCCTAAGTAGTATGTATTATTTAACTTATAAAGGATTGGTCTAACTTCATCGTAATCTAATATTGAGTAAGATGCATTATCACAACCAAAAATCCAAAACTTGTCCATATCTAAATTTAGTCCTGCAGTTAATGAAGCCCTAATTGGTACCGTATGTGATACTGCTATAATTGTTTCGTTCTCATGTTTTTCTTTTACGTAGTTTAAAAATTTTTTTACTCTTTTAAATACATCTTCTAAAGATTCACCATTTGAGAATTTAACTAAATGTGGTTCGTACAACCATTGTCTAAACATATCTGGGTATTTTTCTTTTACTTCTTCTACCAATAATCCAGACCAATCTCCGTGATCTATCTCAATTATATCTTCATTTTTTATAATAGGGAGGTTTAGTTCTTTACTTATATACTCTGCTGTTTGGTATGTCCTTTTAAGTGGACTTGAGTATAATGTAGTTGGGTTGTATTTCTTAATAGCTTTGGCTATTAGTTGAGCTTGTTTGTGTCCTTTTTCGCTTAACTCTGGGTCTAATCTTCCTTGATATCTTCCTATAGGATTCCATAAGCTTTCTGCATGTCTTATAAATATAATCCTGACCACTTTTATACCTCTTTTAAGTATATTTCTTGAGCTTTTCTAACAGCTTTACCAAGCTCTATTTTATAGCCCATCTTATAAAGTCCAATTTCTATAGCAGATATAACTTCTATCATATCTAAATAATCAAAATAGCCCATATGTGCTATTCTAATGATTTTGCCTTTTAAATGATCTTGACCACCGGCTACTCTAATACCAATTTTTAAAAGTTCTTTTCTAAAGATATCAGCATCTATACCTTCTGGTGTATAAAGGCCTGTAGCTGAGTTAGATGGACTTTCTGAAAGAAGCTTTAAACCTATCTCTTTTAAGCTTTCTCTTGTCATATCTGCAAGGATTCTATGTCTTTTTTCAAGATTATCTAATCCTTCATTTAAAATCAAATCTAAACTTTCATTTAGAGCTATTATAAGGTTTATAGCAGGTGTGTAGGCAGTTTGGCCTTTAGCTTGTTTTTTACTTTCAGCCTTAACTGAAAAGTAATATTTTGGTAATTTGCTATTTTCAAGTCTCTTTTCTGCTTTTTCACTGTAGTATAAAATAGCTAATCCTGGAGGGAGCATCAACGCTTTTTGGCTTCCAGTTACTAATATATCTATACCTATTTCTTCTGGGAATACTTTATATACACCTACAGAAGTAATACCATCAACAACTAAAATACTATCTTCCAATGTTTTATTTACCTGAGCAAGGTAGTTTAAATCATGTAATGTAGTTGTAGAAGTTTCTGAATGTTGAACAAAAATACCTTTAATATCTGGATTTTTCTCTATAATCTCTCTAACTTTTTCTTTATCGTAAGTTTTACCCCATTCTATCTGATAATCTATAACATTTAAACCAAATGTTTTACCTAGATCTCTCCATCTCTCTCCAAACTTTCCAGCATTTATAACTAAAACCTTATCATTTTCATTAAAGAAATTAACAATAGAAGCTTCCATTGCACCAGTTCCAGATGATGCGAACATAAGAACATCTCTATTTGTATTTAAGAGTTTTTGTAATTTTTCTCTCACGTTTAAAAAGATATTTGTGAATTCTGGAGTTCTGTGGTGAATTATCTGTTGACCTAAAGCTTTAATAACCTGTGGTGGTAAAGGAACAGGACCAGGTGTAAATAATCTTTCTTTTATCAAAAAATAATCCTCCAAAGAATTTTTATTAACTATTTTAACATAAAAAAGGGAAGCTGACTTTTTCATCAGCTTCCAAAAATTTGGAGGAGGTAGGTCAAAAAGATTTAGCAGCAGGAGCTAAATCTTAGTAATCAAAATTTATACCAATTAAAAAAGCATGCAAGATAAGGAATAAAACTATTTTGAAATATTTAAATTGTTCTAATAAGAACTTTTATTGTCCATTTTTGGACAGTTATTTTATCTTTAAAGATATTAAAACTCCATCTCTTAAAGGAACTATCGTGGAGAAAAACTCATCAGTTGTAAACATATATTCATTAAATAGTTTTACTTTTTGTGTTTTTTCATCTACTATCTCTTCTACTACTTTACCTTGCCATAAAACATTGTCTGCTATCACTAAACTACCAACTTTTAAATTTGATTTTAATTCTAAGATAGCATCTAAATACTTTGATTTTTCTAAATCTAAAAATAATATATCTATATCTTTATAATTTTTAGCTATTTCGATAGCATTTCCAACAACAAATTCTGCTTTTTCATAAATATTTAATCTTTTATAGTATTCTTTTGCCATATTTATATTCTTTTCTTGATAATCTGTCAGTACAACTTTTCCATCTTTCATACCCTTTACAAAAAAGTAACCAGAATAGCCATAACCAGAACCAAGTTCTACTACAAGATTTGGATTTTTTAACTTTGTAATAAGATATAAAAGATTACCAACAGTCCTTTCTACTATTGGAAAGCTATTTTTAAATGCATAATCTTCCATCTCTTTTAAAATTTCTCTGTCTTCTGGAAAAGAAACACTGTTTAACTTATTTAAATATTCTTCAATTTTAGTATTTACAATCATGATAATGAATTTTAGCATAAATTTTATAGTGTTATAATATTATTTATCATACAAATGAGGTAGATATGTTTATATTTTCAACAGGCTTTAACTATAAAACAGCACCTGTAGAAATAAGGGAGAAGTTGGCTGTTACTGAAAGTAATTATCTTCACTTGTTAGAAAAATTAAACAGTATAGATAATATATTAGAAATATGTATAATATCTACCTGTAACAGAGTTGAGTTTTACGGTGTTGCAAATGGAGATGTAAAAACTGTAAAGAATGAGATATTAAAAAATATTTCTCAATTTTCATCTATGCCATTACATACAATTTCCAACTACATATTTTTCTATACAGATAAAGATGCTGTAAAGCATATATTTAGAGTATCTTCAAGTTTAGATTCAATGGTAATTGGTGAACCTCAGATTGTTTGTCAGTTTAAAGACTCTTTTTCAAAAGCAAAAGAGTATAAAACTGTAAGACATATACTAACAAGGCTATTTGATAAAGCTTTAAATGTTTCAAAAAAAATAAGAACTACAACAGGCATATCAAAAAAGGCAGTATCTATAAGCTATGCAGCTGTTTTACTTGCAAAAAAAATATTTGGTGATCTTTCTGATAAAAATGTGCTAATCATTGGTGCAGGTGAAATGGCTGAACTTTCTGCAAAACATCTACAATCTTTTGATGTAAAACATATCTTTGTCTCAAATAGAACTTTTGAAAAAGCGGTAGAACTTGCAAATAAATTTGGTGGAAGTGCAGTAAGATTCAATAAAATTCTTGATTTTCTTCCAGAATCAGATATTGTAATTGTATCAACAGGTGCAACTGAGCCTATACTGAAGAAAGAAGATATAAAAAAGGTAGCAAAAGATAGAAAAAATCCACTGTTTATCATAGATATATCTGTTCCAAGAAATGTAGAAGAAGATGTAAATAAAATAGAAGGTGTTTATCTTTATAATATAGATGATTTGAGACAAGTTGTAAATTCTAATTTAGAAGAAAGAAAGATAGAAGCAAAAAGAGCTGAGTTTATTATAGAAGAAGAAGTTGATAAATTTATGAAATGGTTAAATATACAAAAAGTTAATCCAATAATAATAGATATTAGAGACTATGCAGATCAGCTTGTTCAAAAGCAAAAAGAAAGGTTATTTAAAGCAATGCCATACCTAACAGAAGAAGAAAAATCACAAATAGATCTCGCTATGAAATCATTAGTAAACAAACTACTCCATAGACCAACGATATATTTAAAAAATGTAGCTTCAAATGGAGAAAATGATGAGGTTATAAAAATATTCGAAGAGATGTTTAGTTCTAAATGGGATTTAAGAAAAAAACAAAAGGAAGATATGGAGATTAACAATTTTGTTCGAGAAGATTAAAAAGATATTGATTTTATCTTTTTTATTTTTAAGTGCTTCTTATGTATTTAATAAAGTATCTGAGTATCTTGATAAAGAAAAATTAAAAGATATGAAATACGCAAACACAGAAATAGAAAATTTTGTGATTGTATCAAAAAAATTAGATAGTCAATATAAATTGTTTGGTACCAAAATGACTGATTTAGGAGAAAAACTTTATATAGAAAAACCATTTATTGTATACTTAAAAGACAATAAATCTTTTGAACTAAAAGGAGCATATTCATACTATCTCAAAGATAAAAAAATAGCAGAAATACATAAAGATGTAAACTTTAAATCTAAAGATATAGAGATGGTAACCGATATATTATTTATAGATAGTGATAATAAAGTTGCTTACAATAACAGTAAAGCTTTTATAACATCTGAAAATATGGAAATAATTGGTAAAGATTTATTTTTAGATTTTGATAAAGAAATACTAAAACTTAATCAAGTTGAAACGAGGTTTAAAAGAAAATCATGATTAGATTATTGATAATTTTTATGCTTTTATTTTTAACTGTTTATGCAGAGGAAAACAACACAAACAAAAAAGAACCGACAGTTATAACTGCCGATAAATTAGAGTATTCTAATAAAGAAAAGATAGCAGTTTATACAGGAAATGTTGAAGTGAAAAAGGGAAATATAACGATAAATGCTGATAATGTTAAGATTTACTTAAATGATAAAGGAGATGTTTCAAAGATTTTTGCAGTTGGAAACGTTTTCTTTAGACAGGAAAATAAATGGGGTAAATCAAAAGAGGCTGAATACTATAAAGATAAAAATTTAATAATCCTTAGGAAAGATGCAGAAGTACATCAAGATAAAGATGTTGTAGAAGGAGATGAGATTTATTACTATGTAGATGAAGAAAAGGCAATAGCAACCTCTCAAACTAAGAGAGTAAGAAGTATCTTCTTCCCAAAAGATAAAAAAGATAAACAAGAAAAATGAACTATTTAGATTTCTTTGGGTTAAAAGAGGACCCTTTTAAAATCACACCTGATTATACATATTTTTATGAATCTTTAACCCATAGAACAGCTAAAAATTTACTTAAATTTGTAGTTGAAAGTGGAGAAGGTTTTTGTGTTATTGTGGGAGAACCTGGAACTGGTAAAACTACCACACTAAGAAAGTTTATATCTGAGCTTCCAGAAAACTACATATATGCATTAATACTAAATCCAAATTTAAAACCAGAAGAATTCCTAAAAGCACTTTTAGATGAGTTTAAAATATCTTACGATGAAGATATAAATAAAAATGAGATGCTAAAAAAACTTAGAAATTTCTTACAAGAAAATGTTTTAAACAAAAAGAAAGTTTTAATAATAATTGATGAAGCTCAACTTATGCCTATTGAAACATTAGAAGAACTACGACTTTTATCTAATCTTGAAACAGAGAAAGAAAAATTGATTCAAATACTACTTGTAGGACAACCGGAATTTGAAGAAACTTTACAAAATAGAAAATTAAGACAGTTAAATAGTAGAATTTCAAATAGGATGTTTTTAAATTTTTTAAATGAAAAAGAAGTTGAAAAATATATAAATCATAGACTAAAAGTTTCTGGTTTAGAGAATTTAAAGATAGACCCTAAAGTTTATAAGGAAGTTTATAAATACAGTGAAGGTATTCCAAGATTAATAAATTTAATAATGTCTAGGGCATTAATGGCTGCTGCTATGGAAGGAAGCTTTACTATAGAACCTAAACATATTAATCCTGATGATATAGGTACAGATAAAGTAGAAAAAAGTAAAAAGAAAATTGTATACTTTGTAATTTTATTATTAGATATAATAGCAATAATAGCTATTGCAGCATATATTATTTTAACTTTTTAAGATGGGAGGTAAATATGTCTAAATTTGATAAAGTTGCTTTAACATGGGACGAAAATCCAGTTAGAATGGAACTTACAAGGAATATAGCTAAAGGTATTATTGAAAATCTTCCTTTAAAAAGTGATATGAAAGTTTTAGATTTTGGTTGTGGTACAGGATTACTATCCTTTTTTATACTACCTTATGTTAAAGAGGTTGTAGGTGTAGACAACTCTACTAAAATGGTGGAAGTTTTTAACAAAAAAGCAGAAGATAACAATATAGAAAATGCTAAAGCGTACAAGATTGATTTAGAAAATGAAAGTTTAAATGATGATTTTGATTTAATCATCAGTTCTATGGTTTTTCATCATATAGAAGATATAGAAAAGATATTAAAGTCTCTTTATTCTCATTTAAAAAATGGCGGATATATAGCTATTGCTGATTTAGTAAAAGAAGATGGTACATTTCATGATGATAATGAAGGTGTAGTTCATTTTGGTTTTGATGTTGAAGAATTAAAATCTCTCTTTGAAAAGGTAGGTTTTAAAAATGTTAAATCATACGTTGTACATACAGTTAAAAAACAAAGAGAGAATGGCGAAAGAGAGTATCCTATCTTTTTAATAGTTGGCAATAAAGAATGAAAATTTTTGATATATTAAAGGTAGTAAAAGGAAAACCTTTAAATTTATTGGAAGATTTTGAAATAAAAAGTTTTGTTATAGATAGTAGAAAAGTAAAAGAAGGTGATTTTTTTATACCAATAAAAGGTTCTACAGATGGGCATAACTATATTGAAGATGCATTAAAGAATAAAGCTATTGGATACATTACTGAAAAACCAAAAGAGTATAAAAATGGCATTCTTGTAGATGATACATATAAAGCATTATTAGAAATAGCAAAGTATAAAAGAAAAAAGATAAACACTGTAATTGGTATAACTGGTACAAGTGGCAAAACATCTACAAAAGAGTTGATCAATTATGTCTTATCAAATCTAACAAGATCTTATGCAACTGTAGGCAATTACAACAATGAAATAGGTGTTCCTTTAACGTTAGCAAATGCACCAGAAGATACAGATATAGCCATAATAGAGATGGGAGCAGGGAAAGTTGGAGATGTTGATTACTTAGGTAGTATTGTAAACCATGATATTGGTGTTTTAGTATCAGTAGGTCATGGCCATACTGCAAAATTTGGCTCTTTTGAAAATGTAACAAAAGGAAAAGGCGAGATTTTTAATAATACGAAATATAACGTTCTTCCAGAAGATTTAAGAATTTACTATCAAAATCTTAAAAAAAGTATAACGTATGGTGAAAAAGGTGATATAGAAATACATAATGTTAATATAACAAAAGACGGTACAAGTGGAGTTATAAAGTATAAACATGAGAGTATAAATTTAACTTTACCTATTTATAACATAGGTGTTTTTAAAAATATTGGTGCAGTTGCAGGTGTTCTTTTTCATCTTGGTTTTGATCCAATAAAAAACCTATCTTTTTTAAGAGATTTTCAACTTCCAGAAGGTAGAGGAAAAGTTTTAAAGATTAAAGATCTAACTATTTTAGATGAAACTTACAATGCAAATCCATTATCTGTAAAAAATAGTATAGAGACGTTAAGTCAGTTGGAAGGTATAAATATACTTGTACTTGGTGATATGCTTGAGCTTGGCGAATACTCGGAGGATCTACATAGAGAAATAGGTAAATTTTTATTAAATAGAAAAATAGATTACGTGTTTTTATACGGTGATAATACTAAATACATATATCAAGAGATTAAAGATGTTATAAAATCTAAGATGTTTGAAAAGAAAGAAGATATAGCAAAAGAGATAAAAAAGTTATCATCTTTAAAACCAAACATTCTTATAAAAGGTTCTCGTAGCATGAAGATGGAAGAAGTGATAGAATATTTAAAATAAATTTAGAGGAGGATTAAATATGAGAATAGCTATTAATGGTTTTGGAAGAATAGGTAGAAACTTTTTTAGAATAGCAAACGGTGTTGAAAATATAGATATAGTAGCAATAAATGATTTAACAGATGCAAAAACACTTGCACATCTTCTTAAATATGATTCTGTTCATGGTATATACGATGCAGATATAAAAGCTACTGAAGATTCCATAATAGTAAATGGAAAAGAGATTAAAGTAACTGCTATAAAAGATCCTTCACAACTTCCTTGGAAAGATTTAGGTATAGACATTGTTATAGAATCGACAGGTTTATTTACTAAAAGAGAAGATGCTCAAAAGCATCTCGAAGCAGGAGCTAAAAAGGTAATAATTTCTGCACCTGCAAAAAATCCAGATATAACTATTGTTCTTGGGGTTAATCAAGAAGCTTATGATCCAGCTAAGCATAATATAATATCAAATGCTTCTTGCACAACAAACGCACTTGCTCCTATTGTTAAAGTTTTACAAAGAGAGTTTGGTATTAAGCAAGGTTATATGGTTACAACACATGCTTATACCAATGATCAAAGGATTTTAGATCTACCACATAAAGATCTAAGAAGAGCAAGAGCTGCAGCTGTTAATATAGTTCCAACTACTACAGGAGCTGCAAAAGCCCTTGGGGAAGTTATCCCTGAAGTTAAAGGTAAATTAGATGGTACAGCAAGAAGAGTACCTGTTGCAGATGGTTCGTTAATAGATTTAACAGTTGTTGTTGAAAAAGAGACAACTATTGAAGAAGTAAATGCTGCTATGAAAAAGTATGCAGAAGGAGAAATGAAGGGAATTTTAGCTTACTGTGATGAACCTGTTGTATCTTCTGACATAGTTGGTAATCCAGCATCTTCAATTTTTGATTCATTGCTTACACAGGTTATAGGTGGTAATCTTGTTCATGTTGCATCTTGGTATGATAACGAGTATGGTTACTCCACAAGATTAAAAGATTTAGTTCTATTTATAGGTGAAAGACAGTAAAATGATTTTGATGATAGATAACTACGATTCTTTTACATATAACATTGTTCAGTATTTTTACGATTTAGGACAAGAAGTTATTGTAAAAAGAAATGATGAGATAACAGTAGATGATATTAAAAGTATGGAAAATATAGATACCATAGTAATATCTCCAGGTCCCTGTACTCCAAATGAGGCAGGGATTTCTGTTGATGTTATAAAAACATTTAAAGGTATATATCCTATTTTAGGCATATGTTTGGGACATCAATCTATAGGTCAAGCTTTTGGAGCAAAGATAGTAAAGGCAAAATGTCTAATGCATGGTAAAACTTCAAAAATTTATCATAATCAAAAGGGTATTTTCAAAGATATACCAAATCCATTTACTGCTGTTAGATATCACTCGTTGGTTATTGATGAGAGTAGTTTACCAGAAGATATACAGATAACTGCCCGTTCAGAAGACGGTGAAATAATGGCAATAGAACACGAAAAATATCCAATATGGGGCGTTCAATTTCACCCAGAGTCTATACTTACTGAATATGGTCATAAACTTTTGGAAAACTTTTTAAATCTTGCCAAATCAAAGATCAGACAGTAATTTTCCACTTTTTGCCCAGTTTTCTCTATCGATTTCGTCAATTACTATATAAGTAGAGCTTGGTGGTTTACCTGCAACTTCTTCTAATAGTTTTGTTATTCCTTCAACGATTTTCTCTTTTTGTTCTTTTGTAAGTTTTCCTGCAACTTTCACATTTACATAAGGCATGTTTAATCCTCCAGATTATACTGTTTTATTTTTCTATATAAAGAAGATAAGTCTATATCTAAAGCTTTAGCAACTTCTTTTAGATTATTATTATACACTTCTAAAGCTTTTTTAATAACTTTCATCTCTACTTCTTCTTTTATATCTTTTAAAGGTTTTATTGTTAGTTTAATAGATTCTTCTTCTTTTAGTACTATATTTTCAAACATATTTGGTGGTAAATCTTTGTTGTATACAATAGATTCACTGTTTAGGATCACAAGCCTTTCAATTAAGTTTTTTAATTCTCGTACATTTCCAGGCCAACTATAGTTTAAAAATGTTTTTTTAACTTCATCTGATAAAACTGGTGGTTCAACTTTATTCTCTAAAGAAAACTTTTTTATAAAGAAATCAGCCAAAAGTAGGATATCTTCTCCTCTTTCTCTAAGTGGTGGTACAGTTATTGGTATTACAGATAGTCTGAAAGCCAAATCTTGTCTAAACCTACCACTTTCTACTTCTTTTTGTAAATCTTTGTTTGTTGCTGAAATAACCCTTAAATCTATTTTTATCTTTGTATTACTTCCAAGTCTTGAAAATTCTTTTTCTTCAAGAACCCTAAGTAGCTTAGCTTGTGATGAAAGACTCATATCAGCAACTTCATCTAGGAATAACGTTCCTTTGTCTGCTAACTCTAATTTTCCTACCTTCCTTGTAAAAGCATTTGTAAACGCTCCTTTTTCATATCCGAAAAACTCAGATTCAAAAAGTTCATCAGGAATAGCAGCACAGTTTACATCAACAAAAGGATAATCTTTTCTATGAGATAAATAGTGGATTGATTTTGCAACAAGTTCTTTACCAGTTCCATTCTCTCCAAGTATTAAAATCCATGCATTTGTTTTTGCTACTTTTTCAATCTGTTTTTTCAACTCTTGTATCTTTGGGCTGTTTCCAACTATCTCAATCTGTGATTCTTCTTTTTCTTTATAATACTCTATTCTTTGTTTTAGTTTTATTTCTTTTTCTATCTTTTCAATAACAGCAAAAATGGTATCTGTTGATAATGGTTTTTCTAAAAAATCAAAAGCTCCTTCTTTAATGGCTTTAACTGCAATAGGTATATTTGCATGCCCAGAAATCATTACGATGAAAGTATCTTTTGAGTGTTCTTTTATAACTTTTATAAGTTCTAAACCTTCTCCATCAGGTAACCAAACATCAATAAAAGCAATATCAAAAACTTCTTTTTTAATAAATTCTTTGGCACTAACTATATTAGAGGCTGTTAAAACATTATAGCCTTCATCTGAAAGTATATCTTTTAAAAGACTTTGAATGTTCTTTTCATCATCTACAACAATAATATTAAGCATTTTTAACCTCAAATCTTGCAACTCTTTTTGATATTCCACACATTATCTCATAAGGTATAGTTCCTACTATATCTGCAACCTCTTTAAAGCTAATTTTTTCACCATTATCATAACCAAAAACAGTTACATAATCTCCAACTTTAATATCTTCAAAATCTGTTATATCTATTATTGTCATATCCATAGTAATATTTCCAATAATTTTAGCTTTTCTTCCTTTATATAAAACATAACCTTTATTAGATAATAATCTCGGCATACCATCTGCATAACCAAAAGCAATAATGGCTATCTTCATATCTTTATCTGCTTTAAATGTTCCATTGTACGATACACTTTTTCCTTTTTTAAGATTTTTAGTTGATATAATTTTAGCTTTAACACTCATAACCTGTTTTAAATCTATTGGAAAATCTTCTGAAGGTTTTTCTCCATACATTGCAATACCAACTCTAACAATATTACAAAAATCACAATTGTAAACTATTCCTGCAGAGTTTTGTATATGGACATACTTAGGTGTTATGTTTAGATTCTTTAAAATACTTTTAAATAATAAAATCTGTTTTTCTGTTAGTTCTCTATCTGTATCAGCAGAAGGAAAATGTGAAAGGATACCTTCCACATTAAAATCTTTAAGATGTTTTTTTATACTTTCTACATCTTCGTTGTAAAAACCTAATCTACCCATTCCAGTATCAAATTTTATATGAATATCTCTATTTTTTAGAAATTTAGCATTTTCTAACTGTATAAAATCATAAACAACAGGTGTTAAATTATAGTGATTATAAATATCTACCTCTTCTTTAAACAATCCACCTAAAACTAAAATCTTTTTCTTTATACCTTCTTCTCTTAACTCTTTCCCTTCAATAGGTGTTGCAACACAAAAACCTTCAACAAAGTCTAAATCTTCTATGTTTTTTGATACAATTATACTATTGTGACCATATGCATCAGCTTTTACTACAGCCAGTATTTTTTTATTTGAAAGTTCATATATCTTTTGTAGGTTATAATTTAGAAAATCTATATTTATTTCAGCAAAACTTCTGATTGTTATTTTTAATTTCCTCCTTTTTTTATGTTATTATAGTTTAACAAAAATTTAGCATATATGCGAGGGTAGAATGCCTGAAAAAAACCCTGCTATAGTAGGATATGGAAAAGCTATTGAAAAGTTAAGCAATATAGATATAAGTGGTATTGTTTTTTTACTTTTTTTCATAGTATTTATCACAATCATCATATTACTTTTAAATGTCTTAGCTAAAAGTATAAAAGCAAAAGCACAATGGAATGAATTTGTAAAATATTCAAAAGAAAGAGAACTCAATGATAAAATGATCCAAATTATTTGGCAATACTCTAAAAAAATGGGAAGAGATCCATTTTTAGCTTTAGAATTTAAATCACCTTTTGAAAAGGTAATAGATTTATACATCAAAGAAAATCCTGATTTTGATGAAAACTTAATAAAAGAAATGAGAGAAAAGCTTGGATTTGATTATGTACCTTCTTTTATACCTATCACAACAACTAAGGATATAGAGTTATTTCAAGGTGAAACTATTAAAACTGAGGATGGAAGAAATTATAGAGCTTCATTGTATGATAAAGATGAAATGTATATGTACTGGGTAATAACTGATAAAATTACTCCAAATATAAAACCAGGAGATAAAATTAAAATAATATTTACAAGAAAGTCTGATGCTTCCTATATTATAGAATCTAAGGTTGAAGATGTTAAAAATGAAGGTGGAAATGTAATATTAAAAGTTTTACATACATTTGAAATTACCCGAATACAAAGGAGAGAACACCCGAGAGTTGATATAGATTTAGAGGCTATAATAGGTAAAAAGTACATCGAAAATAATCAAGAAATTACAAAATGGATTATTGGAAGAGTTTATGATATTAGTGCTTCTGGAACAAGATTTTGTATAGATTCTGAGCAAAAAGAAAATGTAAATTTAAGAATAGGTGATGAAGTTTTTATAACATTCTCTTTAAATGAAAAAGATTTTCAGTTAAAAGGAGAGATTGTAAACATTTATGAAAAGCAGAAGACTGTATGTTATGGTATTAAATTTTTAGATATAAAAGAATCACAACAAAAAGAAATATTTGATTTTGTTAAAAAAGAACAACAGAAATTATTAAGTATATACAAAAAACAATCTTGAAAAAAATACAAAATTGTATATTATAAAGAGCCAAAATTTTGGAGGTTTTATGTTATGGATTTAAATAAAATTAAAAAAATTTTACTAAAAAAGAAAGAACAGATATTAGAGTCTTTAAATGAGTTTTCAAAAAGTGATATTAATGAAAAAACCGGAGTTGGTGATGATGCAGATAATGTAACAGAAGAATTAAGTAGAGAAACACAGTATAGATTAACTCAAGCTGATAGAGAAACACTATTTTTAATAGATCTAGCATTACGAAAAATAGAAAATGGTACATATGGTATATGTGAAGAATGTGGAGCACAGATAGGCGAAAAAAGATTGGAAGCTATACCATGGGTTAGATTATGTATAGACTGTAGCCAAAATGAAGAAATTGTCAGAGCCTTCCAACAGAAAAATGAAGAAGAAATAATTTACAACATCATACCTCCAACATTAGGTGAAGAAGAAGAATCTAAAAATATTCAAACAGAATAATGAAAAATAAAATAAATTTATTTTTTTTTATAGGGATTTTTGTAATTTTTTTGGACCTATTAACAAAAAGTATAGCAGAAAATCAACTTGCTAACCGTGTTATAGAGGTAATACCTGGATTTTTTAATCTTGTTTTAGTTTGGAATAAAGGAGCTGCTTTTGGTATTATAGCTAATGCGCCAGAAATAATCAGAAAGATTGTCCTTATAGGATCTTCTACTATTGCAGCTATTATAACAACTATGTATGTTATAAAATCAAAAGAGAAGTTATCTATCTTTGAGATTGTTAGTTTATCTCTTATAGCTGGTGGTTCTGTTGGAAATTTGTATGATAGACTTTTTATTGGTGCAGTCAGAGATTTTTTAGATTTTTATATAGGTCAACATCACTGGCCAGCTTTTAATATTGCTGATGCTTCTATATCTATAGGTATATTCCTATTTATCTTTTATGAATTATTTTGGAAAAAGAAACATTTAGAAAATAAAGAGTTATAATATTTTAGTAACTCATTTTTTGGAGGAAATATAGATTGATAGGTTATTTAGTAAAAAAAATATTTGGAACTAAAAATGATAGAGAAATAAAAAAACTAAGGGAGATTGTAAATAAAATAAACAATTTAGAACCTCAACTTGATGAACTTACAAACAAACAACTTATAGAAGAAAGTTTAAAACTAAAAGAAAAAATTCAATCAAATCCTCACATTTCAGAGGCTATAACACAAGGAGAGATAACAGAAGAGTTGCCACTTGTTTTTGCAATAGTTAGAGAAGCAGCAAAAAGAACTATCGGGCTTAGACCTTTTGATGTGCAGTTAATAGGTGCTTTAGCTTTACATAAAGGTATGATTGCAGAAATGAAAACAGGTGAAGGTAAAACGTTAGTTGCTGCAATTGCTATATATCTAAATGCTTTAACAGGTAAAGGTGTACATCTTGTTACAGTTAACGATTATTTAGCAAAAAGAGACGCTGTTTTAATGGGTAGTATATATAAGTTTTTAGGTTTATCAGTTGGTATTATAAATACAAACAGTGTTTCATATGTAGTAGAATGGGCTGATGAAGAGAAGTTTAAAAAAGCTGTTGAACTTGACAAAAGAGTTTGGGAAAAAGGATACTTTGGTGAACTTCTGCCACCTGATAAGTATGATGTAGAAGCAAAGAAAGATTTCTTTACAATTGCTGTAGAGTCTGACAGAAGATCTTCATATGAAACAGATATTACATATGGTACAAACAACGAGTTTGGTTTTGATTATCTTAGAGACAATATGGTATTTTCAAAAGATCAAATGGTCCAAGTAAAAGGTCATCATTTTGCAATTATAGACGAAGTAGACTCTATATTAATAGATGAAGCAAGAACACCACTTATCATATCTGGTCCATCTGGAGAAGATGTATCTATATACTACTCAACAGATGCATTTGTAAAGACTCTTATAAAAGATGAAGATTTTACTGTTGACGAAAAAAATAAAAATGCAGTTTTAACAGAAAAAGGTGTAGAAAAAGCTGAAAAATATTTTGGAATAGAAAATCTTTATGATCCAAGGAATGTAGATATACTACATGCTATAAACCAGTCTTTAAAAGCTAACCATCTATACCATAGAGATAAAGATTATGTAGTTAAAGATGGAGAAATTATCATTGTAGATGAGTTTACAGGAAGACTTATGCCTGGTAGAAGATGGTCAGATGGACTACATCAAGCAATAGAAGCAAAAGAAGGTGTAAAAATACAAAGTGAAAACCAAACATTAGCTTCTATAACATTTCAGAACTACTTTAGAATGTCCAAGAAATTAGCAGGTATGACTGGAACAGCAGAAACAGAAGCGTTAGAGTTTAAAGAGATATACAATCTTGATGTTCTTGTTATACCTACAAACAAACCAGTAAAAAGAATAGACTATCCAGATTTAGTTTATAAAACAAAGAAAGAGAAATTTAACCAAGTTATTGAGGAAATAGAAAAATTACATAAAGAAGGTAGACCTGTTTTAGTAGGTACAGTTTCTGTTGAAACATCAGAATACTTATCAGGATTGTTGAAGAAAAAAGGAATTCCTCATAACGTATTAAACGCAAAAAATCATGAAAGAGAAGCAGAAATTATAGCTCAAGCTGGAAGAGTTGGAGCAGTAACCATATCAACAAACATGGCTGGTAGAGGAACAGATATACTTCTTGGCGGTAACCCAGATTTCTTAGCAAAAGAGATTTTAAAGAAAAAAGGATTGACTCCAGAAACAGCTACAGAAGAGCAGTATAGTCAAGCACTTAAAGAAGCTCAAAAGATAACATTAGAAGAAAAACAAAAAGTTATAGAACTTGGCGGGCTTGCTGTAATTGGTACAGAAAGACACGAAAGTAGAAGAATAGATAACCAGTTGAGAGGTAGAGCTGGAAGACAAGGAGACCCAGGAAGTTCAAGATTTTTCTTATCATTAGAAGATGATTTACTTAGACTTTTTGGTGGTGATAGATTAAAAGCACTTATGGATAGATTAAAAATACCAGAAAACGAACCTATAGAAAGTACTATGGTATCAAAAGCTATAGAAAATGCACAAAAAAGAGTGGAAGGTCAAAACTTCCAAATAAGGAAGAGACTTCTTGAATTTGATGATGTTATGAATAAACAACGTCAGGTTATCTACTCTTTAAGAAGAGATATATTAGAAGGAATAAATTTAAAAGATGAGATAAAGTTATGGCTTACAGATATACTTCTTTACTATTTAGATAAATATGCACCTGCAGAAGAATACCAAGAGAAATGGGATTTAGAAGAACTAAGAAAATCATTTAAAGAATGGTTAGGAGTAAATGTTGATATACCAGAAAAAGAATGGGATAGAAAAGAGCTTGAAGAACATATTTTAAAACAGTTAGAAGATTTTTATAATCAAAAAGAAGAAAAGTTAAGTGAATCTTTAATGAGAGAGTTTGAAAGATATATAACATTACAAGTTTTAGATAACCTTTGGAAAGAACACCTTCACAACTTAGATAGGTTAAGAGAAAGTGTTTATTTAAGAGGATATGCTCAAAGAGATCCACTTGTTGAATACAAAAAAGAATCTTTTGAACTTTTTGAAGATATGATGTTTAAACTTAAAGCAAATACTTTAGAATATTTATACAAACTTGAGATTCAATCAGAAGAAGTATTAGAAGAAGAAATAGAGAAAAAAGAAAAAGAATCTGAAAAATTATTAAAAAAATCTTCTCAAAATATACAACCAGAAGAGAAAAAGAAAAAAGTTATAAAGTACAAAAACAGAATGGAGAGAAGGAGAAAGTAATCACTCTCTCCATTTAATAGAACAACCAAAAGATGGTGGTTGATTTTTATCAATAGGTTTACCCTGTGCTAAGTTTGTTATAGCTTCTTTTAAATACTCTTTTGTAACTTTTGTTTCATCTTTCCAGTTATCATCTAACAAACCATGGTAAACTAGTTTTTTTTGGTTATCAAAAAGATATATATCAGGTGTACACTGTGCTTTAAAAGACTTTGCTACTTCTTGAGTTTCATCTACTAAATAAGGGAAAGGAATATTCCACTCTTTTATTTTTTCTATCATTTTTTCAGGTGCATCTTCTGGATAATTTGGATGGATATTTGGATTGATAGCTACTGTATTTATGCCAAGTTCCTTTGCATAGGAAGATAGTCTTATAATCCTTGGCCATACAGCTAAAGCATAAGGGCAGTGATTACATGTAAATATAACCAACAAACCTTTTTCACCAAAAAGATCATCACTTTTATAAAGTTTTCCAAAAGGATCTTTTAACTCAAAAGATGGCATCTCACTACTAAGTGGAATATCAATTGAATACATTAAAGCCATTTTTAAACACCCCCTTTAAAAAATTCTAAAAGTTCCTTTAATTTATCAATTTCAATTTGTCCAGGTGCAAAAGATTCTCCAATATAAGTATAAGTTATTAAGCTACCAAATACAAACCCAGCAACTCTGCTAATTTTTCCAATATCTCCCATAGCTATTGCAACAATATTTTTATCTCTATTTTTATGTGTAATACATAATATTCTTGCTACATCTTCAAAACTGTTTGATTTAAAAGCATACTTTACTATATCTGCTCCTTGTAGTTTAGAATTATCTATTAAATTTTGAATAAAATCTTCAGAAGGTGTTTTATCAAAATCATGATAAGACATAAGTAATATTTTATTATTTCTTTTTGCTAAATCTATAACAGTTGTTTTTAAATCTTCAGACGTATACTCTATATCTAAAATATCAACATCCTTTACAATATTTATAAAGATATTTAATCTTTCTTCATCACTTATATCACTACCACCTTCCAGTTTAGATCTAATAGTTGCCAAGATTTTAAAATTATAATTTTTTACTTTTTTTATAAGGGTGTTTATGTGATCTAAATTTTTATTTTTAAATTGATCTATTCTTAGTTCAATAATATCTATATTTTTTTCTTTAGCTTTTTCTAATGTGTTGTCTATATCGATATCTGTAATAGGTAAAGCTATCAGTGGTATTTTTTCAAACATTTGGCAGCCTCTATTTGTTTTTTTTATTATAAAAATTTTATCATAGTGAAAATTATATTTTGAAGTAATTTTAAAATTTCTTGCAAAAATAAAAATTTGTTGTTATAATTTTTTAAAATGTGGAACTTGGAAATTGAATAAGAAGCGGGAAAGGTTTTTAATCGATAAAAAATTTGTCGTCGACCTTAGATAGCATGAAAAACCCGGGGGTACGACGACAAAGATAAA
>CAZYKX010000003.1:72762-93047 GCA_964648745.1 uncultured Aquificales bacterium | reverse complement strand
TTTTTGATATGTAGAGTTAGTAAATTTTTAGTAGAAAAACTAATTTTGTTAAAAATGATAAAAGAGTAATAAAAGTATAAAAAGATATAACATTTTTTGTTCGTTATATTTAAACCCTTAGCCGTGTATAATTGACATCTGCATAATATTATC
The DNA here is from genome assembly GCA_964648745.1 of uncultured Aquificales bacterium. Classification (GTDB taxonomy): domain Bacteria; phylum Aquificota; class Aquificia; order Aquificales; family Hydrogenothermaceae; genus Sulfurihydrogenibium. Next base: position 92,894 of record CAZYKX010000003.1, on the reverse strand, counting down.
AGATAAATACTTACCAATTAATAAAGGAAGCTTAATTTTAGCTGTTAAAAATTTATGTTTTTTTATAGTTGTAAATGATCAATGTAATGCTTTCCACTTTAGATAACTTTCCATAAATTCATCAATTTCTCCATTCATTACAGCTTCTATATTCCCTGTTTCATAACCTGTTCTTAAATCTTTTACAAGTTGATATGGTTGAAAAACATAGGATCTTATCTGGCTACCCCATGTAATATCTTTTTTCTCGCCTTGAAGTTCTTTTTCAAGTTCTTTCCTTTTTTCTAACTCAAGTTGATATAGTTTTGCTTTTAACATATTCATTGCTTTAATTTTATTTTGTAACTGAGACCTTTCACTTTGGCATGATACAACTATCCCAGTTGGTATGTGTGTAATTCTTACAGCACTATCTGTTTTATTGACATGCTGTCCACCTGCACCACTAGCTCTATAGGTATCTATTCTTAAATCATCTTCATTGATATCTATTTTAATATCTTCATCTATTTCTGGTATTACAGATACAGCAGAAAAAGATGTATGTCTTCTTTTGTTTGCATCAAAAGGTGATATTCTAACTAATCTATGAACACCTTGTTCACCTTTTAAATATCCGTAAGCATAAGGTCCTTTTATTATTACAGTTGCACTTTTTACACCTGCTACATCATCTGGCTGGTAGTCTACTATCTCTACTTGATAGCCTTTCTTCTCAGCCCATCTTAAATACATTCTCAACAACATTTCTGTCCAATCACAAGCTTCTACACCACCAGAACCTGCTTGAACTGTCAAAATAGCATTTTTATAATCCATCTCATCAGAAAGCAGTCTGCTTATCTCAAGCCTATTAATCTCTTTTTCAATATTTGATAGCTCTTTTTCTAATTCTTTATATAACTCTTCATCTTCTTCCAGCTCTAAAATAGAGATATATTCATTAACATCATCTATTTTTTTCTGAAGGTTTATAATCTCGTTTAACTTTTCACCTATATAGTTTCTCTTTGAAGATATTTCTTTTGCTTTTTTTGTATCATTCCAAAAATTAGGATCTGACATTAGATTATCTAACTCTTTAAGTTCTTCTTCTAATACTTCTGGTTTTAAAATTTCTTTAAGTTTATTCCATTTTTCTTTTAACTCTTCATATTTTGTCTTTAAATCTTCTACAAGCATGATGACCCACCATTAATATATTTTTAATCTGATTTAAGTTATTTAAAACATACTATTTTTCAAGAGATAATCTTTTTTCTCTACTTTCGGAAAGTATGTTTAAAATTTTTTCTTCGTCTTCTTTTTTTATGCTTTCTTTTAATTTTTCTAATGATTTTATAAATACATCTATTGTATGTAAAACATTTTCTTTATTTTCTAAAAATATATCTTTCCAAACTGTTGGAGAACTTGCTGCAATACGTGTGAAGTCTTTAAATCCAGCTCCTGGGTATTTAAATAAATCTATATTTGTTTCTTTTGAAAGTTCAATAAGGCTATCAACTAACGCAAATGCTATAGCATGTGGTAAATGAGATACACTTGCAAATACAATATCATGTAAATGAGGGTTCATAATTTCCGTTTTAGAACCAATATCTTTCCAAAGCTTTTCAATCTTCTTTATTTTTTCTTCATCATTTCCAATAGGTGTTAAAATAAGGCGTGCATTTTTAAATAAATCTGGTTTGGCATTCTCTATACCTTCTTTTTCTGTACCTGCTATTGGATGAACACCAACAAATAAATGAGGTTTTAGAATTTCATAAAGTTTTAGTACTAAATCACCTTTAACGCTTCCAACATCAGATATTATTGTATTTTCTTTTATAAAAGGCTTAATTTGTTTTGCTATACTTTCAAATGTTTTTACAGGTGTAGATAAAATTACTAAATCAACATTTTCCCAAGGAATATCTTTATAATCTTGATAACCACTATCTATGGCATTTAACTCTAAGGCTTTATTTAATCTATTTTCGTTTAGATCATAACCATAGATTTTTCCTTTGAAACCTTCATTTTTTAAAGCTAGTGCTAATGAACCACCTATTAAACCAAGTCCTATAATTAATATTCCGTTGAATTTGCCAAAATCTTTTTCCATTAACACCTCTTATTTAACAAGTAAAACTGGTATAGGTGATTTAGATAATATATAGTTTGTAGTGCTTCCTAATATAACTTCTCTTACTAAACTTTCTCCAAAAGCACCCATAACAACAAGATCTAAATGCTCTTTGTTTTCATTTATATATTCTTCAATCATCTCCTCTGGTAAACCATACTTATCAATAAATTCAAAAGGTACTTCTAAAATGTTTTTAAGCCTGTTTTCAAATTCAACTTTCAATGGCTCGTCATCTACTTTGTTTTTAAATACTGAAATAACCTTTATTTTTTCTATACCTAAACTTTTAGCTAAGTAGTTTGTATAGATAGATGCATGAACAGATTTTTCTCTGCCATCAAAGGCAAGGAGTATAGATTTTATTTCTCTAAATTCGTTTGATGTAATCATTACTGGGCATTTAGATTTTCTTGCTACACCTTCAGCTGTTGAGCCAAGAAATAACGGATTAAATTCAAAATGTTCTCCTTTTTTTCCTACAATTATTATATCTTCAGGATCAGCGCTATTTACTAGTTCATTTACAACTACACCATATATAGAAGCTATAGAACAATCGCCACCTTTTTCTCTACATTCAATAGCAAAGCTATTGATTATAGCGTCTGATTTTGTTTCTAAAATCTCTCTGATTTTGACAGTTAAATCTGAATATGTGGTAAAACCTAATCCACCTGATAAATCAGCTAAAAATGGCCCTTCTAAAAGCCTAATATCAATAACATGAATACCAACAACAGGTTTTTTTAATTGTTTTGATAAAAAAATAGCATACTGACCTGCTATTTTACTTGATTTTGAACCATCAAGACCTACAATAATTCTTCCTATCATAGTTTATCCCTCACTTTCTATAAATTTTCTCCATGATTTTATCACTTCTGACAACGATTTATCAATTTCTGTATTCTCTGTTTCCCAAACCATGACACTACTTTTTGAAAGTAGAAATCTTGTTTTAAGATTCATGGGATGATTTTTAGATACTACTATATCTAAACCTAAGTTTGAAATTATTCTATTTATATCTGTTATATATAGCTCTTGTTTATTTAGTATTTCAAAATCTTTATTTATATCAAAAATAAAAATTTTTTTAGCTTTTTCAAAATCTGTTATTTTATCGTTTTCATCTGAAAGTATCCCAATTCTTAAGCCTTCTTGTCTTGCAGGTTCATAGTGTATAACTACTGAATCTATATTGTCAATGTTTGATTTAATCTCATCTGCTATCTCATCTACTATCCTATGAGCTTCTCTTAAAGACATGTTATGAAGTAATAATTCTATTTCTAAAAATTTATAACTACCTGCAGATCTTCCTTTAATAACTTTTATATCTACTATAGCTGGGTGTTTAAGAATTATATTTTTAATTTTTTCTATATCTTCTTTATCGAGAGAAAAATCAAGTAAAACTTTTATAGATTCTTTAAATATATCAAATCCACTTTTTATTATGAAAATAGACACAATAGCTGCTGCGTATCTATCTAAGTTAAAACCAAAATACACACTAACAAGTCCGATTATTACTATTATTGATGATAAGAAATCTGCCCATATATGTTCAGCATCTGCTATGAGTGTAGGAGAGTTTAGTTTTTCTCCAGCTATCTTCTCATATCTTGAATAAAAAAATGTTGTAATCATAGCTATAAACATTACAATAATTGCATACTCTGGATTCACTATTTCTATTTTTTCTTCTTTTAGAAAAGCTTCTTTAAATATTTCGTATGCAGCAAAGAAAAGAAAGAAAGAAATAACTATAGCTGCTATATTTTCAACTTTGTAAAGTCCATACGGGAAATCTTCAGATTTTTTTGAAGATAGTTTAATGCTGATAAAGGAAACAATAGATGCTATAAGATCTGAAAAAGAATGAATAGCTTCTGCTATTAATCCTAAACTATGGGTTATAATTCCAAATGATAGTTTTAATATGGAAAGAAATAAATTTAAAAGTAAAGAACCTAATATCCATCTTTCTTTTAATTTTTGATTTTCTATCATTTACAAGTCTTTATAAGGTTATAAAATTCATCAAAAATATAGAATGAGTCATGTGGCCCTGGTGCTGCTTCTGGATGATGCTGAATTGAGAACACTGGATAGTTTTTATGTCTCATACCTTCTACTGTTTCATCGTTTAAGTTTATATGTGTTATCTCTACATCTTGCGGTAGTTTAGAGTCATCTGTAGCGTAGTTATGGTTTTGTGCTGTTATTTCTACTTTTCCAGTTTTTAGATTCTTTACTGGATGGTTTCCACCATGGTGTCCAAATTCAAGTTTATAAGTTCTACTTCCAAATGCCCATGTAAGAAGTTGATGACCTAAACATATGCCAAATATTGGTTTTTCGGAAGATATTAGTTTTTTTATCTGCTCTATCTGATATTTTAGTACAGCCGGGTCTCCAGGTCCATTAGATAAAAAAATACCATCGGGATTTATTGATAAAACTTCTTCAGCTGAAACATTGTAAGGAAAACAGATAAGTTCTAAATGTCTATCTGCAAGAAGTCTTAAAATATCTTTTTTTACACCGTAATCTATAACAGCTACTTTATAATGAAACTCTTTTTGTTCTGTATAGCCTTCTGGCCATTTCCAGCTTTTTTGGGTCCATCTGTATACAGATGGTGTAGAAACTTCCTTAACAAGATTTAATTCTGATATATCTGGAATATTCCTTGCTTTTCTTACTGCTTCCTGTGGTGATATATCTCCAATACCTATGTATCCTTTCATTACACCTTTTTCTCTAAGAATTCTTACTATTGCCCTTGTATCTACTCCATATATTCCAATTACATTGTTTTCCTCTAAATATTGTTTTAAACTTTTCTTTGCTCTATAGTTTGAATATATAGACGGAAGATCTTTTATAACAAAACCATTAACCCAAACTCTATCTGATTGACTATCTTCATCATTTATTCCATAGTTTCCTACTTCTGAGGGTGTCATAACGACAATCTGTCCTTTATAAGAAGGGTCTGTAAGAACTTCTTGATAACCTGTCATAGATGTATTGAATATAACTTCTCCACCAGTTTCTTTTAAGTTAAAACCTGAAAATGCATAACCATAGAAAAAATGTCCATCTTCAAGAGCAAGGATCGCTTTTTCCATAAAAAACCTCACAAAATTTTAAATATATATTTTACCATTTTATTAAGGATATTTTTTGACAGTCTTTTGGAAATTTATATAAAATACAAATAAAAAATTTAAATTTATAATATTTAGTGGAAAATATTTTAATGTTATTTTATAATAAAACATTGTTTTATTAGTAAAGGAGGAAAATTAGCATGCTAAGTTATGATGTTTTGATAGTGGGAGCAGGTGGTGCAGGTTTAATGGCTGCACTTGAAACAAGTAAAGCAAAAGATGTAAAAGTAGGGGTAGTTACAAAAGTTTATCCAACAAGATCTCATACTGGTGCAGCACAAGGTGGTATAAATGCTGCTTTAGGAAATTTTGACCCTTCAGACTCTCCAGAAGTTCATACATTTGATACTGTAAAAGGAAGCGACTATCTTGGAGATCAAGATGCTATTGAGTTTATGTGTTATGAAGCACCAAAAAGAATATACGAACTTGAACATTTAGGAGTACCATTTTCTCGTCTTCCTGATGGAAGAATAGCACAAAGACCATTTGGTGGTGCTGGATTTCCAAGGACTTGTTATGCTGCAGATAAAACTGGACACGTTATTTTACATACACTTTATGAGCAATGTTTAAAAAATGATGTTGAATTTTTAAATGAATGGTTTGTTACTGAATTGATTATTGATAATAACGAAGCAAAAGGTGTTATAGCAATTGATATTAGAAATGGAGAAGTTCATGCAATTAAAGCAAAAGCTATCATATTTGCTACTGGTGGATATGCTAGAGTTTACTGGGTAAGAAATACAAATGCTATAGGGTCTACTGGTGATGGTATGGCAATATGCTATAGAGCTGGCATACCTCTTAAAGATATGGAATTTGTTCAGTTTCACCCAACAGGTCTAAGATCTACTGGAATACTTGTTACAGAAGGTGCAAGAGGAGAAGGTGGATACCTTATAAATAACAAAGGTGAAAGATTCATGGCAAGATATGCACCTCAGAAAATGGAACTTGGGCCAAGGGATTTAGTAGCTCGTTCTATAGAAACTGAGATCTTAGAAGGTAGAGGTTGGGGTGAAGGAATGATGGCTTACGTTCACCTGGATCTAAGACATCTTGGAGCAGAAAAAATTAAAACAAGATTACCACAGATTAGACAACTTTGTATAGATTTCGAAGGTGTAGACCCTATTGAAGAACCTATTCCAGTAAGACCTACAGCTCATTACTCAATGGGTGGAATTGATGTAAGAGATTATAAGACAAGTATGACAGGTGTAAATGGTGTATATGCTGTAGGTGAATGTGCTTGTGTATCTGTTCATGGTGCAAATAGATTAGGTGGAAACTCACTTTTAGATCTTGTAGTGTTTGGTAAACCTGCTGGTGCCGCTGCTGTAGAGTATGCAAGAAATAAACCAGATGATAACTTTAATTTAAAAGCTGAAGAAGAAAGAGCTAGAAAAGAGATAGAAGCTTTACTAAAGAAAGAAAATAAAGAAAATATAAACAATATAAGAATGGAACTTGCTCAAACAATGTGGGATAAAGTAGGTATATTTAGAGAAGAAAAACCTATGCTTGAAGCTATAGAGAAAGTAAAAGAATTAAAAGAAAGATACAAGCTTCTTGTTCCTGGAGATAGTGGAAAAATATTCAACACAGCTTTAATAAACTATATAGAACTTGGATATCTCTTAGATCTTGCAGAAGCTATAGCGGTAACTGCAGTATTGAGAAAAGAAAGTAGAGGGGCTCATGCAAGAAGAGATTATCCAAATAGAGATGATGAAAACTTCTTAAAACATAGCCTTGCTTACTATACACCAGAAGGTCCAAAAGTAGAGTACAGTGAAGTAAGAATTACGAAATACCAACCACAAGAAAGAACATATTAATCTAATATTTAAGGTGCCTTTTATGGCACCTTTTTAAATCTCTCTTTTTAAAACAACGATACTTTCTATATGGTACGTTTGTGAAAACATATCTAAAAGTTTTACATGTTTTAATTTAAAACCTTTATTGATAAAATCTTTTAAATCTCTTGCAAGTGTAGAAGGTTCACAGGAAACGTATATAATTTTTTCAATACTTTTTATCTCTGATATTTCATTTATAATATTTTTGTTCAAGCCACTTCTAGGGGGATCAAATATTACAACATCAGGCATAAAGTCCTTTGTATACTTTAAACCTTTCTCAGTTTTTGCTTTTAAAAATTTAACATTTGAAAGTTTATTGTGTTTTATGTTTGCCTTTGCATCTTGTACTGCTTCTGGATTACTTTCTATACCTAAAGCATTTTTGACATATTTACTAACAGGTATTGTTAATGTTCCAACTCCACAATAAAAATCTACTACTTTTTTATAACTGTTATCTTTAAACTCATTAACTACTTCATCTATAAGATTTTCTACTTGAAATATGTTAATTTGAAAAAAGCTATCCATACTTATTCTAAATTTATAATCTTTTACATTCTCAAAAATAATATCTTCACCAAGTAAAATAACTCTATCTTCTTTTATATAAAATCCTATACCTTTAATTTTTTCATCAATCTCTTCTTTATACAAAGTTAAATCGTGGATAATGTTAGCAATTTGAGAACTATCTGAAAAAGTAAGTTTTAAAAGTTTTTCATCTTTTTTGTTTGAAAATATTTGTATCTGGTTTGGTGATATAGCATACTTAAATAAAAATTTTTTTAAAGGGTAGATTATTTTATTAATATCTTCTTTTGTTATCAAGCAACTGTCAATATCTACTACTTCATGGCTATCTCTTTTATAAAACCCTAAATGCTTACCATCAAACTTTAACTGAACTCTATTTCTGTAGTTGAATGGATTTAAAGAAGGTATTATTTTTTCTATCTCTGTTTCTATTTTTCCAATTCTTTTAAGCTGATCAATTAGAATATCTTTTTTTAAAGAAAGTTGATATTCATAAGTAGTATGTAAAAAATCACAACCTCCACAGTTTGTAAAATATTTACACAAAGGCTCTATTCTATTTGGAGAAGGTTTTATTATATTTTCTGGATATGCTATGATATAATCTTTTTTCTGTTGATACTCTTTTATAATAACTTCTTCTTCAGGTAAAACGTAGGGGACAAAGTACGTTTTTCCATCTTTTCTTGCAAGTCCATAGCCATTATAGACGATCTTCTCAATATTGATTATCATTTTATCTCCAAAGGTTTACTTAAATTTCCACCAACATCAACAGCTATAATCTGATATGTATCACCAGGTTTATAATCTTTATCTTCAAAATAGTAAGTTTTTATAGGTATATCGTTTATCTTTTTACCATTTTTAAAGAAAATATATCCTATAACATCATGGGATTTACTTTCATCAAATATTATTATAGCTTTGTTATCTTCTACTATTAATTTTCCATTTTCAGGTGGTAATGGTGGAAATAGATCTTTAAATGTTTTACAAACTGTTTTAGATTTTTCAGATTCTATATCGTCTATCATTATTGTGTAGTAATAACAATAAGTTTTATCTAGCTGAACATCTTTATCTATGTAATCTTTTGTTGTAAGTTTTTTGTATGGAATAGGTATAAATGCATCTTCTTTATCTACTTTATACAGATAAACAGGATTATCTTCATCTAAACTAATTTTTAGACCTTCTTCAACAATTTCTACATTCAAACCTTTTGGTTTTGGAGTTTCTACTTTTTTACCTTTAAAACATACTACTTTAGATCCTGATTTATTTTTTTCTATTTCTACAACAACTGTATAACAACTTTCTTTTTCAGAAACGTTATCAAAAAACCAGTAGTAGTTTTGGTTGTTAAAAATTTTTTTATCAAAAAGTTTGTTATCTTTGTAAATTTTAAAATTTATTGGTTTTTCTATTGCTCTTCCATCTTTATATGTAGGTATATATTGAAAATAAATAATAATATCTTCTCCATACTGTTTTGCGTAAAGCTGAGATATTGGAGAAGGTATATTGGAAGGTGGTGGTTTTGGATTTCCTTTTACACCACACGAAGCGATAAATATAGTAAAAATAAGAAGTATTCTAAATATCATTTTCTTCTATAAACTGTTTTAATTTTAATAGATTTTTTATTATTTTTGGAAAATCTTTAAGTGGTATTTGGTTTGGACCATCTGAGAGTGCCTTCTCTGGATTTGGGTGTGTTTCTAAAAATAAACCATCTACACCAACAGATATAGCTGCTTTTGCAAGAGGATAAGCAAACTCTCTTTGTCCTCCAGAAGCTTTACCTAAGCCTCCTGGAAGTTGAACACTATGGGTAACATCGTATATTACAGGTGCGTACTGTCTCATAATTGGTAAACTTCTAAAGTCTACTACAAGGTTATTATAACCAAATGTTGTACCTCTTTCTGTAAGATATATTTTATCTGCTCCACCAAATTTTAACTTTTCAACGATGTTTTTGGTATCCCATGGTGCTAAAAACTGTCCTTTCTTTACGTTTATTTCTTTTTTTGTTTCTGCAGCTGCAAGAAGTAGATCTGTTTGTCTACATAAAAATGCAGGTATCTGGATTATATCTACAACTTCTGCAACAGGTTTTGCTTGATGACTTTCGTGTATATCTGTTAAAACTGGTAAATTAAATTCCTTTTTAACCATACTTAGAATATTTAAACCATACTCTAAACCTTTTCCTCTAAAAGATTCTACTGAGCTTCTATTTGCTTTATCAAAAGATGATTTAAATACAAATCTTACGTTGCTAAATTCATCTTGAAGGTTTCTTAAAACTTCCGCAACTTCAAAACATATATCTTTATTTTCTATAACACAAGGACCAGCTATAATTGTAAACATTTTTACTCCTTATAAAATTACTAAATCTAATGGTGTTTTTGTTAAAATTTCAGCTTTATTTTTTTTTGCTACTACCACGTTTTCAAGTCTAACACCGCCAAAATTAGGTATATAGATACCTGGTTCTATAGTAAAAACTGTATTTTCTTCTAAAAAGGTCTCGTTATCTTTATATATTCTTGGTTCTTCATGAATATCTATGCCTATTCCGTGTCCTGTTGAGTGGGTAAAGTATTCTCCATAACCATACTTTTCTATAACAGCTCTTGCTGCAATATCTATATCTTTTAATGGTATACCAGCTTTTACTTTTGAAACAGCTTCTAAATGTGCTTCTTTTACAATATTGTATATCTCTATGAATTTTTTGTTTGGCTTTGAGATGTGTATAGTTCTTGTAAAATCACTACAGTAACCTTTGTACTTCATTCCCATATCTATAAGCAATATGTTATTTTTTACTTTTTTATTTGAGGTTTCCCAATGTGGAATAGAAGAGTGTTGGCCTGAGGCTACAATAGCTGGAAAACTCTCTCCCGTTCCATCTTCTTGGAAAATGTACTCTATTATTTTTTGTCTAACGGATAGTTCTGTTTTTCCAATATAGTTTGGAATGTCTTTTAAAAGTTTTTTATAAATGTTATCAGTTTTTCTTACTGCATTTTTTATTATATTTATTTCTTCTTCTGTTTTCTTTATTCTAAACTCGTTTAAGAAACCTTCATAACCTTTTAAATCTATGTTTAGTTTTTCTTTTAGCCTTTCATAAAAAGAAATTGTCACTTTATCTTTTTCAAAGCCTATCTTTTTTAAATTTAAGCTATCAATAACTTCTTTAATAGAATCTAACCCTTTTTTTATTAAAACTACATTGAAATTCTTTAACTGTTTTCTTGCATTTTCAAAGTATCTTGAATCTGTAAAAAAGAATTTTTCATTATTAGTCATTAAAATATAAGCATTTGACGAATTAAACCGTGATAAATAAAAAACATTGGAAAATGAAGTAAATAACAAGCCGTCTATCTCTTCTCTCTTTATTTTTTGAAAAATCTCATCATATCTCATTTAGCACTTAAATAGCATAGCTTCTTTTAGTTGTTCTGCTTTTTCTTTGCCTACAAGTTTTTCCACTATTTTAAAAGCAAAGCATGCAGCTGTTCCTGGTCCCCTTGATGTTAAAACATTTGAATCTTCAACAACAGATTCTTCTAAATAGTCAGCTCCTTCAAGTTTTTCTTTATAAGTTGGATATGATGTTGCTTTTTTACCTTTTAGTATCCCAATGTTTGCAAGTATATAAGGAGCAGCACATATTGCACCTGTTAGCTTTCCTTTATTGTAAAAATCTTGAATAAGCTTTCTTACAGTTTCATTTGCATTTAAGTTATCTGTTCCTGGTTGTCCACCTGGTAAAACAATCATATCAAAATCTTCTGCATTTATTTTATCTATTGTAGTATCTGGTATTACTTTAACACCTCTTGCACTTACAATATAGCCTTCATGTAATCCAGCTATTACTGTATCTATATTTGCCCTTCTTAGTATATCTATTATGCTCATAGCTTCTATTTCTTCAAAACCATCAGCTAAAGGAACAACTACTCTTTTCATAGTACACCTCCTTTTACTTTAAAACTCCTTCAATAAAAATATCATCTAATACAGGATAATTGCCAGTAAAACATGCAGTACAATAACCTTTTGTTTTACCTGCTGCTTCTATCATTCCTTCCAGTGATAAATAGTGTAAACTATCTGCACCAATGAATTTTCTAATTTCATCTAAAGTTAAATTTGCAGCTAAAAGCTCTTCTTTAGTTGGTGTATCTATACCATAATAACAAGGATTAGTTACTGGAGGAGAACAAATTAGCATATGAACTTCTTTTGCTCCAGCTTTTCTCAACATACTTACTATTTTTTTGCTTGTTGTCCCTCTTACAAGAGAATCATCTATAACAATTATTCTTTTTCCTTCAATAGCATTTCTAACAGGATTAAGTTTTAATCTTACACCTAAATCTCTTATTTCTTGAGCTGGTTGAATAAATGTTCTACCTACGTAATGGTTTCTTATTAATCCTATCTCTAAAGGTATTTTACTTTCTTCGCTATAACCTAAAGCTGCCAATAATCCAGAATCTAATACAGGTATTACACAATCAGCATCAATAGGAGACTCTTTTGCTAATCGTCTTCCCATCTCTTTTCTAATCTCATAAACCCAATCTTTAAATATTTTACTGTCTGGTCTTGCAAAGTATACAAATTCAAATATACATTTCTTAGGATACTCTGTATATTCAAAAGGATAGTAAGATCTTATACCAGCATCATCTATTACTAAAACTTCCCCAGGGTTGATATCTCTCAAATATTCTGCATCTACAATATCAAAAGCACAACTTTCAGATGCAACAAAATAACTTCCAGATTTATCTTTACCTAAAGCTAGTGGTCTAAAACCATGAGGATCTCTAATAGCTATAAGTTGTTTTTCTCTAAGTATAAGAAGAGAGTAAGCACCTTTAACCTTTTTCATTGCTTCAAATACGTGTGGTAAAAAATCTTCATCATTTTTATGAAGATTTATATGGGAAGGAACAGGTTGTCTTGATTTGGCTATAAGATGTACAAAAACTTCAGTATCAGAAGTTGATCTAAATATAGATCCTTCCATCTCAAGCTCATGTCTTAATCTTGTAGCATTTACTAAATTCCCGTTATGAGCTATTGCGAAACTCCCACCGTAAAAATGGGCAAAAAATGGTTGAATATTTTTAGGATTGGAACCTCCAGTAGTAGAATATCTCACATGACCTATTCCTATATCACCTTTTAACTCTCTCAAATCTTCTTCTTTTATAGCTTGCGTAACTAAACCTTGTCCTAATTTTAAATTTATATCATAACCATCAGATACTGCAATGCCGGCAGATTCTTGACCTCTATGTTGCAATGCATGTAAACCTAAAAATGTTAACTCTGCGGCAGATTTATTATTATATACCCCAAAAACACCACACATATAAAATCACCTCAATTTAAAATAAAAAGATATATTAATATTGTATATCACTATAATATTATTTCCAAATTTCGATTAAAAAATGGTTTACTATATAAAATCCAGCTAAAGCCGAAATAAAACCAAAGATATAGCCAACGATTACATCTAATGGAAAATGAGCTCCCATATATACTCTACCATACCCTACAATTAAAGCTATAATAAGCAAAATTATACTTAAATATAAATTTCCACAAAGTAAAGCAGTACAAAACATTGTAAATACATAAGCACTATCTGCAGATGGAAAACTTTTTAAAGATACTGGTTCAAGTAAAATTACATTTTCAAGTAGCGAAGAAGGTCTTTTATGTCTAAAAGTGTACTTTATAGTAGGCATAAGTATTCCGGTTATTATCAAATTAACAACTAAACATTTTATAGATTCTATACCTGAAAATATATAAAACAAAAAAAGATACACAGGTAAAGAGTATGTTTTACCCATAAGATAGAAGTATTTGTAAAATTTATCTAAAAATTTATTTCTTCTTGAGTTTATAAAATAAAAAAGCTTTACATTCCATTTTATTTTTATCTCCCAATCATTTTTCATCGTTCACCCTAAAAAAGTTTGTAATGACAACAGGTCTAAAACCTATATAAAGATTAAACAATTTAAAATCATACTCATAAACTTCTAAATGATAGTTACCTTTTTCTGTGATTTTGTAGGAAAAAGATACCTCATCTGTTTTTAATATAGGTACGCAATCTTTATACAAGATACAAACTCTTTTTTTCTTAGATTTAATAAAAATTTCACTTCCAACAGATATATAATCTCCAACTTTTTTTAAATTTCCATTATCCAAAGCAAGTATGTCTATAAAATTTCTGTTTATACTAAGATAAAGATTCCCTTTTGATAAAGTATCTAAAATATCTTCTTTTGTTGTAAGCGGTTTTTCAGAATAAACTTTATTTATCAACCATTTAAAACCAGATTTATAAGAAGGTATTAAAATGCCATGAGTTCTTTCTTGATAAACTACCTTCACATGTAAATCAAGACCACCGATAATGTTTAGATGTTTAGCTCTACTGTAGTATAGGTTTCTCCATTTGTCTATAGGTATAAGACTGTTCCATTTATGAATTGGACTTTTAACTATTGGAAGTATTAAAAGATTCTTTACAAGAGCTAAGCCTGTAACTAATTTATTCCATACAACAATATCTTTTATATCTATAAATTCGTATAAATATCCTTCTTTAAAAGGGCCTTTCCATCTATAGTGTTCAAAATCAAAATTATGGGGATGAGATATAACTGGAAGTTTATTACCAAGAAGTAAAAGCCTGCCATCTTCACTGTTTCTTTCTATACCTGCAAAAATTTTTTCATCTTCAAATAGTTCATAATCTAAATTATCATGATCTGTTACAAATACAAAATCAATGTTGTTTAGATCCATAGCTTTTTTAATATCTGAAGGTTTACCTAATGAATCAAAAGAAAATTGTGTGTGTATATGTGTAATAACATTGTACGTATAAAAATTATGATTTGGAAACTCTTTTTTTTCAACTTTATCCAATTTTAAAACTTTAAACGGTCTAAATTCAAAGTACAGTATGTAAAAAACTAAAACTAATAATACTATCTCTATATTTTTCTCCTAAAAACTTAATTAATCAAAAATATTTTAACATTTAATAAAAATTAACACTTATACCACTGTATATAGAAAAATCATTTTTAGAATCAAACCTTCTTCCTATTCCAAGACCTATTTCTACTTTACCTCTGGAATAGGCAAATCCTACTAAACCTCCTTTTTTTGTCTCTCCATAGCTTGAAAGGTACAAACTACCAATTACACTAAAATTATCTTTTATACGATACTCAGTAGATATTGATTGAAAAAATTCATTTTCTCCAGTGATCCTATTTTTGTGTATCATAAAAGAACTGTTAGAGTAAAAAGAAAACTTTTCTTTTTTAAGCTGACCAGTTAATGTTATCCCGTAGCTAATTTCTTTTTCACTAAATTCACTTTCCTTTTTTACTGGAATACTTATAAATGGCTTGATAGAAAATTTCAAATTTTCTTTGTCATAGAATCTGTGCTTTAGTTCAAAAAATGGATCAGAAACGTCAGAATATGTGTTTTCATATGTTTTTAAATAGCCAAATGGAATATTTATAGCCAAATCCGTGTTATCATTGTATCCAAATGTAAGGTTGAAAATATAACTTGCTTCTTTTTCTTCCTTATCCTTAGTATAAAATAAATAGTTCTCAACTTGATAGTTTCCTTTTCCAGCTGTTTCTGCATCATCCCATATAAGGGCATTTTTCCCAGCAAAGGAAGATTCAAAACTCCCAAAAGTTAAAGATAAGCTCAATAAATATATTGTTTTTTTCATTTTTTACCTCCTTCACAAAATAGATTATATCAAGATTTTATATTGTTTATTTTTAAAAAATAATGATAAAACTTGATTTTATGTCATATAAATTGATATATTTAACAAGATTGTATATGGAGAAATATAGTTATAAAACAATAGTTTAAATATGTTCTCAGCAATCAAAAAACAATTTTTATTGATAGAATTAGAAATTTGATAGTAGATGTTCTTGAATATATCACAAGATTGAGTACATAATAAGAAAGATTTTATAATTCTTTTAAAGAAATTATTAAAATCTGATAAAGTTATAGAACTTTTAAAATATGAAGGATTGATGTAAGTAATATAGTTGCAAAATTTTTTAAAGTATGGTATATTTTTATATACAAAATGGGAAAGTGGCGGAACTGGCAGACGCGAGGGACTTAAAATCCCTTGGCCGCAAGGCCGTGAGGGTTCGATTCCCTCCTTTCCCACCATTTCAAAAAAATCAATTATGAAATCTTATCGAGTATAAATTTCAGAAAAACATAAAATGTGGTATAATCTATATCTAAAATTTTCAAAATTAGGAGGTATTTAATGTCAATTACGGCTGAAAAGAAGCAAGAGTTGATTAAAAAATTTGCATTACACGAAAACGATACTGGTTCTCCAGAAGTACAAATAGCTATACTTACAGAGAGAATCAAAAATTTAACAGAACATATAAAAGTCAACAAAAAGGACCTTCATTCAAGAAGGGGTTTAATAGCTATGGTTAACAAAAGAAGAAAACTTTTAAACTACCTTAGAAGAGAAAGCGAAGAAAGATATAGAAAAATTATGGAAGAACTTGGAATCAGAGAAACATCAAATATTAAATAAATAGGAGATTATATGGAGGAAATTAGGGTTCAAACCGTAGTAAACGGTGTTCCTTTTTCTATTGAAACAGGATATTTTGCAAAGCAGGCTAATGGTGCTGTAATAGTAAGGCATGGAGATACTGCTGTATTCGTTGCAGCTGTAATGTCTGATGAAGCTCAAGCTGATATAGATTTTCTTCCTTTGACAGTTGAGTATAGGGAAAAGTATTATGCATATGGAAGGATACCAGGTGGATTTGTAAAAAGGGAGGGAAAGCCTTCAGATAGAGAAATATTAGTTGCAAGGAACATAGATAGACCTATAAGACCTTTATTCCCGAAGGGGTTCTATAACGATATCATTATTACAGCTTATACATTATCTGCAGACGATCAGTTTGATCCTGATGTTTTAGGTATAGTAGGTGCATCTGCAGCTTTACATATATCAGATGCTCCTTTTGAAGGTCCTATTGCAGGTGTTAGAGTTTGTAGAGTTGATGGCCAGTTTATAGTAAATCCTACGTATGCTCAAAAGGCAAAAGCTGATTTAGAAATTGTGGTAGCTGGTTCTAAAGATGCTATTGTTATGGTAGAAGGTGGTGCTAAGGAAGTTCCAGAAGAAGATATTTTAGAGGCTATGCTTTTTGGTCATGAAGAGATAAAAAAACTTATTGATTTACAAGAAGAATTAAGATCTAAGTATGGAAAAGAAAAAATAAAAGTGTTACCAGACGAAGAAGAAATTTTATTAAAATCTAAATTTAAAGAACTTGCTGATCAAAAAATTAAAGAAGCTTTCGATATAGTTGATAAGAAAGAAAGAAATAAAAAGATAAATGTTATATTTGAAGAATTAAAAACAACTTTAGAAATTGCTCCAGAGAAAGAGAAGAAGGCTTCATTGATATATAAAGAACTTGTTAGTGATGTTATGAGAGATTTAGTTCTCTTTGAAAATAAAAGAATAGATGGAAGAAAGCCAGAAGAAATTAGACCTATCTGGATAAAAGTAGGCGTATTCCCAAGAAACCATGGATCTGCAATATTTACAAGAGGTCAAACACAAGCATTTGTTACTACTACACTTGGTTCTTTATCTGAAGGACAGATAGAGGAAAGTATAGAGGCCGGTGAATTTATGAAAAGATTTATGCTTCACTATAATTTCCCACCATTTTCAACAGGTGAAGCAAAACCTCCAAGAGCAACATCAAGAAGAGAAATAGGACACGGTAATTTAGCAGAAAGAGCTTTAGAACCATTAATCCCTTCTGAAGAAGAATTTCCTTATGTTATAAGAGTTGTTTCAGATATTTTAGAATCAAATGGTTCTACTTCTATGGCTACAGTTTGTGGTGGTTCTTTGGCATTGTTTGATGCTGGTGTTCCTATGAAAAAGCATGTAGCTGGTATTGCTATGGGTCTTATTAAAGGAGAAGATAAGTTTGTAATTCTATCTGATATACTTGGTGATGAAGATCATCTTGGAGATATGGACTTTAAAGTTGCTGGGACACGTGATGGAGTAACATCAATTCAAATGGATATTAAAGTAAAAGGTCTTACAAAAGAAATATTAGAAAAAGCTTTAAAACAAGCAAAAGAAGGAAGAAACTATATCTTAGATCTCATGTATCAAGCTATACCAGAACCAAGAAAACAGCTTTCCCCTTATGCCCCAACTGTTACAACTCTTAGGGTACTACCAGAAAAAATTAGTTTGATAATAGGTCCAGCAGGAAAAAATATTAAGAAGATAATAGAAGAAACAGGTGTTAAAATAGATATAGACCCTGAAGGTCTTGTAAAGATTTATGCTACAAGTAAATTAGCAGCAGAAAAAGCTGTAGATATGATAAATCAACTTATAATGGATTTAGAAGTCGGCGAAGTTTACTTAGGAAAAGTTACAAGAGTTGAGGATTATGGAGCATTTGTAGAGTTGCTACCAGGTAAATTATCATTACTACATGTTTCTCAAATATCGTCTGAAAGATTAAAATCTGCAAAAGATGTTATTAAAGTTGGAGATATTTTAAAAGTTAAAGTGATAGAAATAGATGATCAAGGAAGAGTAAAAGTATCACTAAAAGATGTGCCAGACAATCTAAAACCAAAAAA
The DNA here is from genome assembly GCA_964648745.1 of uncultured Aquificales bacterium. Classification (GTDB taxonomy): domain Bacteria; phylum Aquificota; class Aquificia; order Aquificales; family Hydrogenothermaceae; genus Sulfurihydrogenibium. The sequence goes on along the minus strand of CAZYKX010000003.1, from coordinate 74,376 downwards.
CGAATTTCTCTTTAAATAATAAAAATACTCCTCTGTTAATCAGAGGAGATTAAATTCTATAATAAAATCCAAACTCTTCATTTAGTACACCTTTTAAAACTAACTGGTTTAATATTTCATATATATTATTATTATTGAATCTCTCTAAAATTGAATCTATGTAAACTTTTTCATTACCAATAATTTTTAATATTTCCATTTCTTCGTGAGAAAAGTTTATAATATCTTCCTTAAATTGGTTATAGTTAAGATAAGGTAAATATTCTTTAAAATCTTCAAAATTTACTATAGGAATAGCCCCTTCCTTTATTAAAAGATTATTTCCAGAAGCAGAATTTAAATTTATATTTGCTGGTACAGTAAACACTAATCTTCCATAATCATTTGCATATTTAGCTGTTATTAAACTGCCAGATTCTTTAGGTGCCTCGACAACAAATGTAGCATAAGATAACCCAGCTATAATTCTATTTCTTCTTGGAAATGTATAAGTAGAAGGTTTTGTTCCAAAAGGAAACTCAGAAATTATACAACCTTTTTCTTCTATTTCTTGATATAATTTTCTATTTTCTGGTGGATATATAAAATCTAAGGAATTGCCTATCACAGCTACAGTGTAACCATCTTCTTCTAACGTTACTTTATGAGATAAGCCATCTATTCCCAATGCCAAACCAGAAATAATTGAAATTCCATTTTTAGCTAATTCTCTTACAAGATTGTTAACAATATAAATTCCATACTGTGAGTATTTTCTTGTTCCTACAACAGATATAGAGTTTGTTAAATCTTTTAATTTTCCTTTTGTATATAATATTATAGGTGGATCATTGATCTCCTTTAAAAGTAGTGGGTATTCATTTGAAGACAATGGTATAAGGGTAACATTGTTTTTAATAGCTTTTACATATTCTTTTAATGCTAAATCTTTTAATTTTTGGTCTCTTTTTAGTATTAACTCAGCTACATTTTTCCCAAAATTGCTTTCAATCTCGCCAAATGATTGATTTACTATATTAATAAATGTTTGATAATTTTGTATTAATTTTTTTACTGTTGAACTACCTAAACCTTTAACAAATAATAATTCCAAAGATATTAAAATCTCATCCATTTGTTTTTTACCTTCTATTCTTTATGATAAAATAATAATATCATAAATAGGAGTATTATAAAGTGGATGAGGGTATTGTAAAAAGATTTATTAATAAAATAGAAAAAGAAAAAAAATTAGAAGCTTATATATTTTATCATGAATCTCCAATTAAAGTTATTTTAAATGTATTAGATATAGATTTCTCAAAAAAGCAGATTGAGTTCGAAATTAATGCAAAAATAGAAGCAATGTTAAATGAGGAAAAAGATATTTATGTTAAATTTGATGATGAAGTTTTAGTATTAAAAGCCCTTTTTTGGAATAAAGATACATTGATAACATCATTTCCATCTTTAGCAATAGAACCAAAAATAAGAAGGGAAAATGTCAGAATTAAATGTACATCAAAAAATCCTATACTTCTTGAAATAAATGATGACGTAAATTTATGTGTTCCCTTAAGAGATATTTCAGAAAAAGGTTTTAGTTTTAAGGTTCCTAAAGATATAAATTTAAAA
>CAZYKX010000003.1:14092-72662 GCA_964648745.1 uncultured Aquificales bacterium | reverse complement strand
AGATATTTCAGAAAAAGGTTTTAGTTTTAAGGTTCCTAAAGATATAAATTTAAAAGTAGATCGTAAATATTCAGGTAAAATTATTATTGAAAATAAAAGTTATCCAGTAGTATTTAAGATCCTTTATAGAGTTGATAGACCTGATAAAACTTATCGTTATGGTGCAAAGATTTTAAATTCTGATACTAAACTAGAAGATGCAATTGCAAAATATATACTTGATAGGCAAAGGGAGATAGCAAAAATTTTAAACACTTTTGCTGATTAAGGTAAGTTTAGTATTTTGTGACATTGAGGGATGATTCTACTTTCGATGTTATATTCTAATAGCTTATCTTGAATCTCAAGTGCTTTTTTTATCATTTCTTGTTTGTTACTTTCAGGTTGTAAAACAATTGTGTCATTTTTTATATAATCTTGATAATTTAAAATATTTTCTATAGAGAGATTCATATCTACAACAAATTTAAATTCTGAGATGTAAGGTAAAATATTTTTGTTTATAAAATAAAATGGTGGTTTTGGTGAGCATGTTATATAAACTTTAGAGGTATCAATATTATCAAAGTTTTCATTCCACAGTGTTCCATTTGTTTCAATAAATATTTGAAAATTTTCTTCCAATAATCTTAAAACAAGTTTATCAAGATTCTCTGTAAAAAAAGGTTCTCCACCGGTTATACAAACTCTCTTTATTTTGTATTGTTTTACTTTTTCTATTATAGATTCTAAATTAACGGTTTGATAGTTTTGGCCACTGTAAGAATAAGTTGTATCACACCAACTACATCTTAAATTACAACCTTCTAGTCTTATGAATATTACAGGGAGGCCTACCCATCGGCCTTCTCCTTCTATAGATCTAAATATTTCAACTACTTTAAAAACTTCTTCTTTATTGAGGTCTTTCTTCAACAATTTCATAAGCTTCTATAATATCACCTACTTTAATGTCGTTAAAGTTTTTTAATGTTAATCCACATTCAAAACCTTTTTGAACTTCTTTTACATCTTCTTTAAATCTTTTTAATGAGTTTATCTCTCCATCATAAATTACTATACCATTTCTTACTAATCTTGCTTTTGCATTTCTTTTAATAATACCTTCAGTAACATAGCATCCAGCAATTGTACCTATAGATTTTGCTTTAAATACAGCTCTCACCTCAGCCGTTCCAAGGAGAACTTCTTTTGTTGTTGGAGCTAGCATACCTTTCATAGCTTTTTCTAAGTCTTCTATCGCTTGGTAAATAATATTGTAAATTCTGATATCTACGTTCTCTTCTTCTGCTGTCTTTCTTGCACCTGCATCAGGTCTTACGTTAAAACCTATGATAATAGCATTTGAAGCTGCAGCTAACATAACATCACTTTCTGTTATTCCACCTACTGCAGCGTGAATTATATTTATACTTACTTCTTCAAATTTGTTTGATAAATCTTCTATAGATTTTTTTAATGCTTCTAAAGAACCTTGAACGTCTGCTTTTAAGATTATATTAATCTCTTTAACTTCGCTTAAGTTTTCTAAATGTATCCTTGTCTTTTTAGCTAGAAGTTCTTCTTCTCTTTTTTGTTTTCTAATTTCTGCAAGTTGTTTTGCTTCTCTTTCCGTAGCTTTTACTATAAATTTATCTCCAGCTTGAGGAACTTCATCAAAACCTAAAACTTCAACAGGAGTTCCTGGACCAGCTTCTTTTAGCCTTTCTCCTTTTTCATTAAGTAGTGCTTTTATTTTACCGAAACTATAACCAGCGACAAAGTAATCTCCTACTTTTAATGTTCCGTTTTCCACAAGTACTGTAGCAACTGGTCCTTTCTTAGGATCTAGTTTAGATTCAATAACTGTTCCAACACCAAGTTTATTAGGGTTTGCTTTTAGTTCTAACATTTCAGCAACAAGAAGTATCATTTCTAAGAGCTGATCTATGTTTTTACCTGTTTTTGCTGATATATCAACAAATATTGTATCTCCACCCCATTCTTCAGGAATAATATTATACTGAGTAAGCTCTTGTCTTACTCTAAGAGGATCTGCTCCAGGTTTATCGATTTTGTTAACAGCAACAATTATAGGTACTTTTGCATTTTTTGCATGGTTAATAGCTTCTACTGTTTGTGGTTTTACCCCATCATCTGCTGCTACTACAAGAACAGCTATATCTGCAACTTTAGAACCTCTTGCTCTAAGAGTTGTAAAAGCTTCGTGTCCTGGTGTGTCAAGGAATGTTATCTCTTTTCCATTTGGCAGTTTTATTTTATATGCACCTATATGCTGTGTTATGCCTCCATGTTCTTTTGCTGCAACATCTGTTTTTCTTATTGTATCTAATAATGTAGTTTTTCCGTGATCAACGTGTCCCATTACTGTAACAATAGGTGGTCTCTCTACAAGATCCTCACTACTTTCTTCACTTTTCTCTTCTTCAACAATAGTGGCTTCTGTCTCTTCTTCTACACCTTCTTCTTTTATTTCTGCTAAAAATCCATGTTCTTCTGCTATTTCCAAGGCTATTTTAGGATCTATAATTTGGTTAACAGTTGCCAAGATTTTCCTTTTTAATAGGTCTAATAGAACTTGATTTACAGGTAGATTTAATAAATCTGCTAACTCTCTAACAGTTATAACTTCTGGTATTTGGACGATTTTTATTTCTTCTTTTTCTTCTATTTCCTCTTTTTCCTTTTCCTCTTTTTTAGGTTGTTTTTTCTTTTTAGGATGGCTCTCCATAAGTTTTCTGAGAGCTTCCATCTCTTCTTTTTGTTCTTTTGTTAATCTCTCTTCCCTTTCTTCTTTTGTTTCTTTCTTTTCTAATCTTTTATCTTCTTTTATAGATTGAGGGACTATAGTTATTTCTTGTTGTTCTTTTGGTTTTTCTAATTTCCTTTTTTCTTCTCTTTGTTGTGGTCTTTCTTCACTTCTTTTCTCATACTTTTCTTTTCTCTCAAAGGTTTTTTCTTCTCTTTTTTCAAATGGTTTTTTTTCTTTTCTTTCAAATTCTTCTTTTTTCTTGAATGGTTTATCTTCTCTTTTCTCAAAAGGTTTTTTTTCTTTTCTTTCGAATTCTTCTTTTTTCTTGAATGGTCTTTCTTCTCTCTTTTCAAATGGTTTTTTATCTCTTCTAAAAGTTCTTACTTCTTCTTCAACAATTCCTTCAATAACTTCCGGAATCTCTTCTTTTATTTCTTCTTTAACTTTTTCCTTTTCTATCTCTTCTACTTTTTCAACAACTTCTTCTTTTGGCTTAACTTCTTCCACTTCTTTCTTTTTCTCTTCTTCTCTTTTTCTTTTTTCTTCTTCTAATCTTTTTATCTCTTCTTCTTTTCTTCTTTTTTCTTCTTTGATAAAGTTTCTAACTTTATTTACTGTATCTTCATCAATTACAGTAAGATTTGATATTTCTTTAGTAAAACCTACTTCTCTTAATTTTTCTTCAAGCTCATTAAGTGTGATACCAAGTTCATGATACAGATCAAAGGCTTTTATACCTTTTTCTTCTTTTTGTGTCACTATAACTTCTTCTTTTTTTGCATATCTATCTCTAAGGAGATTAATTATTTCGTCAGAAATTTTGTCTGTGATTTTCTTTAGTTTTAATCCAAACTCTTCTTCAATTTCAGTTTTTAAAACGTGTGGATCTAAACCTAACTCTGTAGCTAAATCTTTTAACTTCAAATATGTAAACCTCCTAATCCTTTTAAAAGACGTTTTATCTCTAATCCTAAATTATTTTCTAATACTGCAATAACACCAATATTATTTTTTGAAAATATTTTTCCTAATTCTTCTTTTGTTTTAAATGTAAATATTTCAAATTTATTTAATTTTATTATATTTCTTTTTGTATTTTCTGAAAGGTCAGAAGCTAAAATTAAAAAATACTTCCCTTTTATTTTCTTTAAATTGTCGTATCCAAATTTTAAGCTTCTTGATTTATATGCTAATCTTAACAAGTCTATAACCTTATCTTCATTCTTTTGTTGGAAGCTTTTGAATTCTTTCAAAATCTTCCTCACTTAGTATATCTATGTACCATCCAGTAAGTTTATGTGCCAACTTTGCATTTATTCCATTTTTACCAATAGCTAAAGATAATTCATTTTTTGGTACAGATACTTCTATTCTTTTTTCTTTTGGTAGTAATCTATATTTTTTAGGTTTTGCTGGTGCTAGAGCTCTTATAATAAATTTGGCCGGATTTTCATCCCATTCTATAACATCTATTTTTTCTCCAGATAATTCAGAAGAAACAATATTGATTCTACTTCCTTTTAAACCAACTACTACACCAACAGGATCTATATTTTTATCTTTTGAGTAAACTGCTACTTTTGCTCTTTCTCCAGGCTCTCTTGCTACTGCTTTTATCTCTATTTCACCTTCTTGAATTTCTGGCACTTCTAATTCAAGCAATCTTTTTAAGAAGTTAGGATGTGTTCTACTTAGCACTATCAAAGGTGGTTCTGATACTTTTAAAACTCTTTTTACTTTCCCCTTCTCTATTATGGGGTAAGTTGTCTCTTTTGATACTTTTAAAACTAATGCTCTTATCCTATCTCCGATCTTATATTTTTCAGTATGTATCTGTTCTTCTTTTGGCAAGATTGCTTCTACTCTTCCCAAGTCAACAATTATATCTTCATCTTCAAATCTTCTTACAGAACCTGTTATTATTTTCCCTTCAAATTCTTTAAATTCTTTATATAAGATATCTCTCTCAACTTTTGAAACTTTTTTGACAATTATTTCTTTTGCAACATTTAATGCTATCCTACCAATATCTTCTAAATCTAACGGATAGTAAATAAATTTTCCATAATCAGCGTTAGGATCATATTTTTTTGCTTCTTCTAATGTTATTTCAGTATTTTCATTTTCTACATATGGTGTAACTTTCTTTTTTATCAAAACTTTTAATTCATCTTTTTCTCTATCAAAAATTATTTTTACACTATTTTTATCTTTTAGTTTAAACTCTTTTTTTACAGCAGTTAAAATACCATCTTTTAAAGCTTTTTCAATAACTTCTTCTGGTACATTTTTTTCTTTTGCTACTGTTTCTATTACATTTTTTAATTTTATAGACATACTTTCTCCCGTTTAAAAGTCTAATTTTGCTTGACTTATATTTTCTAATGGTATTTCTAAAATTTCATTATTTTCAGATATCTTAACTTTGTCTCCTTCTAATCCTTCTAAAATACCTTTAAATACTTTTCTTTCATTTATTGGTTCTTTTGTTTTTAAAACAATATTTCTACCTTTGAATATTTCATACTCATGAGTTTTTTTTAGTTTTCTATCTAGTCCAGGAGAAGAAACTTCTAGTATATATGAGTTCTTTATAATATCTTCGACATCAAGTAATGCACCTATTCTTTTACTAACCCATTCACAATCATCTATCGAAGTACCTTTAGTGTTATATATATAAATACGTAAAATAGGCTTTTTACTTTGTATAAACTCTATATCAACCAATTTAAGATCTTTCTCTTCTAAAATTGGTAGAATAAGTTCCGTTACTTTTTCTTCTACTTTCATTTTTTCCACCAAATTTAAATAAATAAACCTTTTTAATTTAATAATTTTATCATAATTTTCAATATTTTAAAAAGAAAGAAGGAAGACTATAAGGAGAGGATTTCTTTTTCTTTTGCCTCTGTAAGATTGTTTATCTCTTCTATGTACTTATCTGTAAGTTTTTGAAGCTTTTCTAAAGCTTTTTTTACATCGTCTTCAGAAAAGCCTTCTTTTTTGAGCTTTTCTATATTTTCTTTTTCATCTCTTCTTATATTTCTTATAGCTATCCTTGATTCTTCTGCAAATTTGTGTATCATTTTAACAACTTCTTTTCTTCTTTCTTCTGTCATTGGAGGAAGATTTATTCTGATAGTATTTCCTTCTGTTTGGGGATTTGCTCCAAGATTTGCTTCTATAAGAGCTTTTTCTATAGCTTTAACAGCTGATTTATCCCATGTTTGTATAACAATTTGAGAAGCTTCTGGTGTAGATATTGTAGCAAGTTGCTTCAATGGTATTTCTGAACCGTAATAATCAACTTTTATATTTTCTACTAAACCCGTTGATGCTCTTCCTGTTCTAATACCAAGGAGTTCTTCTTTATATTTTGAAACAGCACTTTTCATTCTTTTTTCTGCTTCTTTAAGATATTCTTCTATCATTTTCCACCTCCTTATCTAACGATTGAACCTACTTCTTCCCCGAAAACAATTTTTCTTAAGTTTCCTTTTTTCTTTATATTAAATACAGCAATAGGAAGTTTATTTTCCATACACAATGTTAAAGCTGTATGGTCCATCACTTTCAAATTTTTATTTATAGCATCTAAGTAAGAAATTTCTTTTAATAATTTGGCATCTGGGTACTTGGCTGGGTCTTTATCATAAATACCATCTACTTTTGTAGCTTTTAGTAGTAAGTCTGCTTTTATCTCTGCTGCTCTCAATGCTCCTGTTGTGTCTGTAGTAAAAAATGGACTTCCTGTTCCAGCAGCAAATATAACAATCCTACCTTTTTCTAAATGTCTTATTGCTCTTCTTCTTATATATGGTTCTGCTATCTGTCTCATTTCTATAGCAGACATTACTCTGGTAGGAACATCCTTTTTTTCTAAAACATCTTGTAAAGCTAAAGCGTTCATAACAGTAGCAAGCATACCCATATAATCGGCAGTGGCTCTATCCATACCTACTTCTGTACCTTTTACACCTCTAAATATATTGCCACCACCAATTACAATTGCTATCTGTACCCCTATTTCATATACATCTTTTATCTCATCACAAAGCTCACTTACAAAATGGGGATCAATTCCATAGTCTTGATCCCCCATTAAAGCTTCACCTGAAAGTTTTAATAAGATTCTTTTATATACAAGAGGCAATTTTTTACTCCCCTAATTCGTATCTGCAAAATCTTCTTACTTGAATATTTTCACCAATTTTAGCTATATACTCTTTTATTAAATTTTCTATTGTTTTTTTATCATCTTTTATGTATGGTTGTTCGTATAAACAAACTTCTTTATAAAATTTCTCTACCTTTCCTTCAGCTATTTTCTCTGCTATATGTTGTGGTTTTCCTTCTGCTTTAGCTGCTTCTATAGCGATTTCAGCTTCTTTTTCAACCACTTCCCTTGGTACATCTTCTCTTTTTACATATTGAGGTTTCATAGCTGCAATTTGAAGAGCTATTTCGTTAGCAAGTTCTTTGAAAAGTTCATTTCTTGCGACAAAGTCTGTTTCACAGTTTAGTTCAAGTAAAACACCTATTCTTCCACCAGCATGTATATATGAATGTATTAAACCTTCTTTTGTTTCTCTTCCAGCTTTTTTAGAAGCTTTAGCTATACCTTTTTTTCTTAATATTTCAACAGCAGTTTCTAAGTCTCCATTTGCTTCTTCTAGTGCAGCTTTACATTCAAGCATTCCTGCACCAGTCATCTCTCTTAATGTTTTAACTAATTTTGCATCGACAGCCATTATAGTTCCTCCTTAGCTTCTTTTTCTACTATTTCAGCCAATTTTTCTTCTTTATCATGATTTTTTGCACCCATGTATCCAGATTCTATTACATTAGCTCTTTCTAAAAGTTCTTCTTCTATTGTTTTAGTTTCTACTGCTTTTCCTACTGATTCTCTTAATTTTTTACCTTCTAAAACTGCATCTGCAATTTTTGAAGTTATAAGTTGGATTGCTTTTATAGCATCATCGTTCCCTGGTATTGGATAGTCAATTTTATCTGGATCGCAGTTTGTATCTGCTATAGCCACAACGTAAACACCAAGTTTGCTTGCTTCTGTTACAGCTAAATTTTCTCTTACCGTATCAACTATGTATATAATTTCAGGTATTTTGTTCATATCTACAATACCTTTTAGATACTTTTCAAGTTTCTCTTTTTGTTTTCTTAAATTCATAACTTCTTTTTTAGGGAGGATTTCAAATGCACCTTCTGCTTCCATTTTTTGAAGCTTTCTAAGTTTTGCAATACTTTTCTTAACAGTTTCAAAGTTTGTAAACATTCCACCAAGCCATCTGTAATTTACATAGTAAGAACCACATCTTTTAGCTTCTTCTTCTATTATGTTTTGTGCTTGTTTTTTTGTACCTAAGAATAGAATTTCTGCACCGTTTGCAACTTGCTCTGTAACAAAGTCAAGAGCTTGTTTAAAAAGTGGAACTGTTTTTGATAGGTCAATAATGTGGATGCCGTTTCTTTTTGTGTAAATATACGGCTTCATTTTTGGGTTCCATCTTCTAACTTGATGCCCAAAGTGTACACCTGCTTCAAGAAGTTCTCTCATGCTAACTTCTACTGTCATAAATATATCCTCCTTTAAGGGTTTATTCTTCCACTTCCTCATAATACCACCCTTAAAAAAAGGGCAACCCTTATGAAGGAAGTGTGCTTAGTTAAGTAAGATATTATAACATAAAAATTATGATTTTTTTAAAAGTTTTGTTAATTTAGCATTTCTTAAAAAATGATGAAAAATTTCCTCTTTGACATAACCATTAATTTTTTATTAAAATACTTTCTTTTAGATTAAATCGGTTATAATAAACATCAATTTTCTCAAAATTTATCTAAAATATTTTTTATAGTTTTTATATCATATTCAAATTTGATAAAAAACATTCTATTGTTTATAAACTCTTATATTTTATTAAAGACTTAAAAGATTCATATATTCCTATTTCATCTATCATATTTTCCTATAATTTTATCTTCTTTTTTTCCAAGAAGAAAATCTAATATGTTTAAATATTAAAAAACTTTTCTATTTTTATAATCCTAAATCTTTCAAATAATTTCGAAATATTTATTATAAAATAGATTAAAAACAATTTTAGGAGCTTATAGTGAACAAAAAGTTATACAGTCGTCAAAGGGTAGCTTTATTTGTAGATATTCAAAATCTGTATTATTCTGCAAGAGATACATTAAATAGAAAAGTAGATTTTGAAAGTATTCTTTATAAAACAGTTGGAGAAAGAATTTTAGTTAGAGCTTTTGCTTATGTAGTAAAGCTTCAAGGTGTAGATCAAAAAGGTTTTATAAATACATTAAAACATATAGGTTATCAAGTTAGAGAAAAAGAACCTAAAATCTTTAAAAGACTTGATGAGGAAGGAAATTTATGGACTACAATAAAAGCAGATTGGGATATGGGTATTGCTATTGATGCTATAGCTTTGTCTGATAAGATTGATGTTGCTATACTGACAACAGGAGATGGAGATTTTAAGGATCTTGTTAAATATTTACAAACAAAAGGTGTAAAGGTTGAGATTGCGGCATTTAAACAGACAACAGCAAAGGAGCTTATTGAAGTTGCTGATGAGTTTATAGATTTAACAATGTTTGGAGAAGATATACTGTTGTAAGACGATTTATAAGGGATATATTAAATATTATTATAATGTTTAATGGAATGATTAGCATATAAAGGAGGTTTAAAAGTTGGAAGAAAATAAAAATATTGAAAATCAAAATAATACTAATACGGAAGAAAATTTAATAAATAATGAAGAAGTAAATAAGGAAGATTTAATAAAATCTCTTAAAGAAGAAAAAGAAATGTTAAAACAAAAACTTTTAAAAACGGAAGAGGCAGCCAAACGTTTAAGTTTACTTTATCAAACATTACAGAAAGATTTTGAAGATTATAAGGTTAGAATGATAAAAGAAAAAGAACAAGCAAAAGAGGAAGCTATTGAAAAGTTTGCTAAATCTATTTTGGATGTTATAGATAACTTTGAAAAAGCTTTAGAAAGTTTTAAGTATACAAATGATATAAATGCAATCTTAACAGGTATACAGATGACACATTATCAGATTATCTCATTATTACAAAATTTTGGAATAGAAAAGATAGAAGCAGATGGACAGTTTAACCCAATGGAGCATGAAGCTATTGAAACCATTAAATCAAAGGAGCATGAAAATAATAAAATTGTTAAAGTCCTTCAACATGGTTATAAATTTAAAGGAAAAGTTATAAGACCGGCAAAGGTAGTAGTTGCGTTATCTGAGGAAGAAGAAATAACTTAATGAACTTTTATAAGCTTCTAGCTATAAAGATAAATGCATCTGAAGATGAAATAAAAAAAGCTTATAGGAAACTTGCAAAAAAGTTTCATCCAGATTTAAATCCAGGTAGTGATAATATATTTAAATTGTTAAATGAAGCTTATATTACACTTTTGGATCCAAAAAAAAGAAAAGAGTATAATAATTTTTTATTTAGAAAGGATAATGGTAGATTCTCTGATTTCTTGTTTTTTACAACTAAACCTAAGGATGGTTCTGATATAAATTTATCTATCTACTTAGAAAATAAAGAAAATGAAAAAGAAATTGTTATTAGTTATAAACGTTATAAAGTTTGTGAGTTTTGTGAAGGTAATGGCTTAAATGAAAATAGTAAAATAGAAATCTGTGAGAAATGTAATGGTACAGGAAAAGTGAAAACCAAGCTTGGTAGTATTGTGTGTTTTAACTGTTTTGGAGAAGGGGTTAAAGTATTAAATCCTTGCAAGTTCTGTAAAGGTGTTGGCTACTATTATGGAAAAGAAAATATAAAGATAAAAGGTAAAAATTTGGAAGGTGGAGATAAAATTATTTTAAGAGGTTTTGGTAATTGTGGTATAAATGGTGGGATCGATGGAAATTTAGTAATACAGATTAGATAACTACTAATTCACCTTTTTTAGTGTTATATTTATTTTTCCTTCAATATCTATCTGATAAGGGTATTTATCAACCTTATTTAAGTATATAGTTATCTTTTTAGTTTTACTATTTTGTGGTTCAAGTATAAAAACTGTTTCTGATGCTAAATTTTGTTTTTTTATTATAACTGGAGCATTGTTTATGTATATTTTTAGATTTAAAATTTCTTCTGGCTTTATATTATCTTTAAAAAACTTTGCTATTAATGGAAGCCAAGGTTTTTTATCATATATCTCTTCATTTTCGTATATTTTTTCTTTATTTTTTTCTTTTTCATAAAGAGCTTGATAATTATCTTTTTCGATATATAGAAAATTATAGTTATAGATGAATCTTAAAGATGGAAACGTCTCTCCTTTTACTTCCAATTGATTTTCTTTCTTATAAAAATAGATTTCGCCGACATTTAAACCTAACACATAAACTTGGTATACAGACATGTTTTTTACAGATGTCATTTCTTTTTTCTGGTTTTCTTCGTATGTTTGGATATACAACGGATCTGTTCTATAAATTTCTTCATTAGATTTACTTAAAGTAGCTAAAGTAATGATAGTTAATAAAATTAATATGAAATCTGTCAAATTTTCACCTATAAAAGTCCTTCTTTCGCAAAACTAAAGAAATCTTTTTTACTTATTATTATATGATCTAAAATATCAAATCCCATTTCTAACGCTAAGTTTGATAGTTTCTTTGTAAAAGTTATATCTTCTTCTGATGGTTTTGAAGAGCCACTTGGGTGATTATGGCTTATGATTATTCCATTACAGTTGTATTTTATGGCATAAAATAGTATATCCCTTGGTAAAATTCTAACAACGTTTAAAGAACCTTTTGCTATTATCTCTTTTGCTATAAGCTCATTAGAACTGTTTAGGTATAAACATACTAAATGTTCTACTGGTTCGTTTGCTAAAAATTTTAAAAAGTTATAAGCATCGCTTACTGAAGAAATTTTTACTCTATCTTGATTTTCTTCTAATCTCCTTGCAATTTCAAAAACTGACAAAATTTGTAAAGCTTTTGTTTCTCCTATACCTTTTATCTTTTTTAGATCTTCTAATGTTATGTTTTTTATATCTTTTAAAGATTTCCCTTGGAGTATCTTTTGTGCCAATCCTATAACATTTATACCTTTTGTACCACTTCCTAGTGATATTGCTAACAGTTCCTCATCAGATAAAGAAGAAAAACCCAATTTAATAGCTTTCTCTCTTGGTAATAGTTCCTTAGGAAGTTCTTTAATAGGTTTTTTATATATTTCTCTTTCTTGTTTCATTCATCTCTGTGCCAATAAACTCTTACATACTTTTTACCTTCAGGATAGTTTAACTTCAGCTCTCCTTTAAATGCTCTATGTACAGCTTCTCCTATTCTTCTTGCAAGATGTTCATATGTTGTTTTTATAACAATTTTCCCATCTTCTTTTTCAGTAGAAATAATCCTATCAAGAGGTCTGTATCTCATTTCTTCTTCTTCTGTATTTTTAATTAAGTTCATTATTTCTTCTAGATGTTTTTCTAAAAATGTTCCTTCAAGGTATACAACACCACCTTCATATTTATCTTGTATTCTTCTGCATGCAGGACATACTATTTTTTCAGCGTTTTTTGGAACATCTTTTAACCATTCAAATATTCCATCATGGAAAACAACTCCACAAACTTCACATACAGAAGGATCGTGATATTTTTCCTTTGTAAAGTATGGATCATGGATATATTCTTGGATTAATTTATCTATTCTTCTCATGTTATACTCCTTTTTTGTTATTTTATTTTTTCAATTTTAACATATATTTTTTATTGATTCAAAAAAAATTTTTTCAATTTTCTTTAAATATAATTTTAGAATGTAAAAGTCACAAAATAAAAGAGGTGTTATAAAAAATGGGTGAAGATTTTGTCCACTTACATTTACATACACACTACTCATTACTTGATGGGATGATAAAACCAAAAGACCTAGCAAAAAAAGCATTAGAATACGGATACAAAGCAGTTGGACTTACTGATCATGGAAATATTTTTGGTGCTGTTGAGTTTTATCAGGAAATGAAAAAGATAGGTGTAAAACCTATCATTGGTATGGAGAGTTATTTTGCAAATAATAGATTTGAAAAGAAAGGAGAAGGAAGTGATGATATCCTTACTGATAAAAACTATCATTTAATTCTTTTTGCAAAAGATAAAACTGGTTTTAAGAACCTTATGAAATTGTCTTCTATAGCATATACTGAAGGTTTTTATTACAAGCCAAGAATAGATTGGGAGCTTTTAGAGAAGTACCATGAAGGGCTTATATGTCAAACTGCCTGTTTAAAAGGATTTATTCCAAATTTACTTTCAAAAGGTAAGTATGAAGAAGCTAAAAAGTATGCAGAAAGATTAAAGGATATATTTGGAGATGATTTATACTTTGAGATTCAAGTTAATGGATTAGAAGAACAGGAAGAAGCCAATAAAGGAATAATAAATCTTGCAAAAGAGTTTGGGATTAAGGTTGTTGGAACAAATGACTCTCATTATTTAAATCAAGAGGATGCTACAGCTCATGATGTTTTAAAAGCCCTTCAAATGAAAAAGACATTAGAAGATTTAGAAAAAGAAGGAAAAGCTTTTAAGGTTAGAGGACTACATTTTACAAGACCAGAAGAAATGTATGAAAAATTTAAAGGATATGAAGAATATTTAAAAAATACAATGGAGATAGCGGAGAAGTGCAATTTAGAAATAGATACAGTAGATACAAGAGGTTATTTATTTCCAAAGTATGAGATACCACCGGAATTCTCATCTCCTTCAGAATATTTTGATAAGCTTGCAAGAGATGGATTAGAAAGAAGACTAGAAAAAAAGAAAAATCTGTCTGCTGAAAAGT
This sequence comes from uncultured Aquificales bacterium, assembly GCA_964648745.1. GTDB lineage: Bacteria > Aquificota > Aquificia > Aquificales > Hydrogenothermaceae > Sulfurihydrogenibium. The sequence goes on along the minus strand of CAZYKX010000003.1, from coordinate 59,017 downwards.
TAAAAGAGTACAGAGAGAGATTAGATTATGAAATAAATGTTATAAATCAAATGGGATTTGCAGAATATTTTCTTATTGTTCAGGATTTTATAAATTATGCAAAGAATAATGGTATTTCTGTTGGACCTGGTAGAGGTTCTGCTGGTGGATCATTAGTTGCATACAGCTTAGGTATTACAGAAGTTGATCCATTGGCTTATGGGCTTATCTTTGAAAGATTCTTAAATCCAGAAAGAATATCAATGCCTGATATTGACGTAGATTTCTGCATGGAAAACAGGGAAAAAGTTATAGATTATGTAAAACAAAAGTATGGAGAAAATTCTGTTGCACAGATTACTACTTTTAACTTTATGAAATCAAAGATGGTAATAAGAGATGTTGCTCGTGTTTTAGGATTTCCTTATCAAGAGGCAGATAAAATTGCAAAAATGATACTACCAGGGCCTATTCAAGGTTCAACATTAACAATAGATGAAAACTTAGAAGCTCATCAGGATTTTAAAAAACTTTATGAAACAGATAGTAAAGTTAGACAACTTTTAGATTTAGCAAAAAATCTTGAAGGATGTGCAAGACATACAGGAATACATGCTGCCGGAATTGTTATTGCTCCTGGTCCACTTGATGAGTTTGTACCTATCTATAAGGATAAAGATGGCAATATTGCTACACAATTTGAGATGAAAACATTAGAAGAACTTGGACTTGTTAAGATGGACTTTTTAGGTTTAAAAACGTTGACAGAATTAGATTTGATGAAAAAACTTATAAAAGAAAGACATAAAGTAGATATTGATTATAACAGCTTAACATTTGATGATGAAAAAGTATTTTCATTATTACAATCAGGTAAGACAGTTGGCGTATTTCAGCTTGAAAGTAAAGGAATGCAAGATCTTCTAACCAAATTAAAACCTACAAAATTTGACGAAATTATAGCTATTTTAGCTTTATACAGACCTGGTCCACTTATGAGTGGAATGGTAGATGAGTATATAGAAAGAAAACATGGAAGAAAAGAAGTAGAGTATCCTTTTGAAGAAGTTAAAGAAATATTAGAAGAAACCTATGGAATCATTACATACCAAGAGCAAATAATGTTTATGTCAAGCATTCTCTCTGGATTCACAATGGCTGAAGCAGATACATTAAGAAAAGCTATTGGAAAGAAGAATCCAGAAACTATGGCAAAAATGAAAGATAGATTTATAAACGGTGCAGTGGAAAGAGGTTTTGATAAAGAAAAAGTAGAAAAACTATGGAATGATATTGAAAAATTTGCATCTTATTCATTTAATAAATCTCACTCAACAGCTTATGCATTTTTAACTTACTGGACAGCGTATATAAAAACATATTATCCAGATGAGTTTTTTGCAGTGAAATTATCTACAGAAAATAATGATACGAAATTTTTAAACCTTTTAAGAGATATGGAAAGCTTCAACATTAGGTTGTTACCACCAGATGTAAATAAAAGCTATAGAGAATTTTATATAGAAGATAAAGGTTTAATTAGATTTGGTCTTGGTAGAATAAAAGGAATAGGAGAAGAAGTTGCAAATTTAATAGTAAAAGAGAGAGAAAACGGCCATTTTAAAGATATATTTGATTTTGCTGAAAGATTTGACAGTAAAGTTGCAAATAAAAAAGTTTTAGAATCATTAATAAAAGCTGGTGCTTTTGATTTTGAAGGTATAGATAGAGGTATACTTCTTGATAATGTTCAAAAGGCTATAACTCATGGACAAAAATCAAAAGAAAATAAAATTTCCGGTCAAAATTCACTTTTTGGTATGATAGAACAGCAAACTGTAGTCCCAACATATGAAAAAGGTAGAGAAATTTCCCAAAAAGAAAAGCTAAAGTATGAAAAGGAAGTTTTAGGTTTTTACCTTTCAGGTCATCCGATAAACGATTATAAAAAAGAGTTGAAAGATAAAGTTATTACAATCAATGATTTACAAGAAAAAGCTTTAGAGAATCCTTCTGAAAGTATGACTGTGAAAATAGCTGGCGTTTTAGATGAAGTTAAGTTTAAAAAAACAAGATCTGGATCAACAATGGCTGTATTTAAAATATCAGATGAAACGGGACAGATAGAATGTAGAGCTTTTGTTGAAAAGATAGAAGAAAGACATCATTTAGTAGATGATGCTATAGTTGTAATAGAAGGTGTTGCAGATATCGATGAAGAACAAGAGAAAGTTAGTTTAACAGTTAATAAAATATCAAGTATAGAAGATCTTGTAAAAGGAGTTAATACCGTAAAAATAAAACTACCATCTGAAAAAGCGAAAAATGGAGTTCTTGAAAAAGTAAAAGAAATTTTATTAAAACACAGAGGTGATAAAGAAGTTATCGTTTGCATATTTAAAAATTCTAAACTTTACTGTGAAATATCTCTACACTCAGATTTTTATATAAACTATAGTGAAGATTTTAAAAATGATATGTCTAAAATATTGTCTGAAGGGGAGATAGAAGTTTGTTAAAATAAAAAAGCAAAATTTTACAGGGAGATAGAATGCTTAAAAATTTTAAGTTAACAACACCTTCTGATTATACTATAGGTATACTTGGTGGTGGTCAACTTGGAAAGATGATCTCAATGGAAGGTAGAAAACTTGGTATAAATATGGTTTCTCTAGATCCACATGATAAAGCACCAGCTTCTACCGTTTCATATCAAATAGTAGGTAGTGTAAATGATAAAGAGAAACTTTTAAAATTAAATAACCTTTCCAATGTAATAACATACGAAATAGAACATATAAATACAAAAATTGTAAAAGAAGTTATACCAGAAGATAAAATTTTCCCTTCTTTAGAAACATTGGAAATACTGCAAGATAAATATAATCAAAGAAAGTTTTTTAAAAAGCATGGTATTCCAATGCCTAACTTTTATGAAGCTAAGAGTATAGAAGAAATCGAAAATTTTATACCTTGTGTACAAAAAGCAAAAACAGGTGGTTATGATGGTAGAGGAGTATTTATAATAAAGAATAAAAAAGATATAGATAAAGCTTTAAAAGAAGATTTTTATATAGAAGATCTTGTAGATATAGAGAAAGAGTTGGCTGTTGTTGTAGCAAGAAATATAAATGGTGATATAAAAGTTTATCCAGTAGCTTCAATGGTTTTCAACAAAGAAGGTAATCTTTTAGATTATCTTATATCACCAGCAGATATAGATGAGTCATTGTCAAAGATGGCACAAGAAATAGCTGTTAGTGCAGTAGAGGCTTTAAATGGTGTTGGTGTTTTTGGAGTAGAGATGTTTCTAACAACAAAAGGAGATATATTACTAAATGAAATTGCGCCAAGAGTTCACAACTCAGGACATTATACAATAGAAGCATGTGAAACTAATCAATTTGAACAACTTATAAGAGTTTTAACAAACTTACCACTTGGTTCTACATATCAATATTTACCAGCTATAACTTTAAATCTACTTGGAGAAAAAGGGTTTAAAGGAAAACCGATATATGAAAATCTTGATAAGATTTTAGAAATAGAAGGAGTTTATGTACATATCTATGGTAAAACAGAGACATTCCCTTTAAGAAAAATGGGACATATAACAATACTAGATGAAAATAGAGAAAGATTGATAGAAAAAGCAAACTATGTTAAAAATCTAATTAAAGTTAAAGGAGAATATGTAATATGATAGGTATAATAATGGGAAGCGATTCTGATTTGCCTGTTATGAGTAAAGCGGCAGAAATTCTTGATAAATTTAACATACCTTATGAAATTACAATTGTTTCTGCCCATAGAACACCTGACAGGATGTATCATTATGCAAAATCAGCAGAAGAGAGAGGAATAAAGGTAATAATTGCAGGTGCAGGAGGAGCTGCTCATTTACCAGGCATGGTAGCTTCCTTAACACATTTACCAGTTATAGGAGTACCTATCAAAACATCTTCTTTAAATGGGCTTGATTCTTTACTTTCTATAGTTCAAATGCCAGCAGGTATACCTGTTGCTACTGTTGCTATAAATAATGCTGAAAATGCAGCACTTTTAGCTTTATCTATCTTGGGAACTTATGATAATGAGATATCAAAAAAATTAAAAGATTACAAAGAAAGTTTAAGAAACATGGTAGAAAAAAAAGCTCAAAAACTTGAAACTGTTGGTTATAAACTATATATTGAAGAGATGAAGATTTAAAGGAGGGAATAGATGTTTGAATTTTTAACAGAAAAGTTTAGTTCTGTTGTTGAAAAATTAAAAAAAGTTAAAAAGATAGATGAAAAAACTTTAGATGAAGCACTTAAAGATATTAGAGTTGCTCTACTTGAAGCAGACGTAAATGTTGATGTTGTTAAAGAATTTATCTCAGATATAAAACAAAAAGTTTTAAATCAAGAACTAATAAAAGGCTTAACAGCTGGTGAAACAATAATAAAACTTATATACGATGAAACTGTAAAAATTCTAGGTGGAGAAGAAACTGCTACATTAGCAAAACCAGAAACTCCACCAGGTATTATAATGCTTGTAGGTTTACAAGGTACAGGAAAAACAACTACAGCAGGAAAATTAGCAAAATATTTAAAATCAAAAGGTTATAAAGTTGGCGTAGCTTCTACAGACGTTAGAAGACCAGCTGCAGCAAAACAGTTATGTACATTGGCACAATCTATAGATATTCCATGTTTTATAGATGAAACAGAAAAAGATGCTTTAAAGCTTACAGATAAAGTGATTCAAGATGCAAAAAAACAAGGCTTTTCTTATATCATTTTAGATACCGCTGGTAGATTACATATTGATAATGAACTAATGGAAGAGCTAGTAAAAATAAAAGAAAAAGTTAAACCTATTGAGGTACTTTATGTTGCTGATGCTATGCAAGGACAAGAAGCTATAACAACAGCTGAAGAATTCCATAAAGCTGTAAAACTTACTGGTGTAATCCTTACAAAACTTGATGGTGATGCAAAAGGTGGTGTAGCCTTATCTGTAAGAAAAGTTCTTGGAGTACCTATAAAGTTTGTTGGTACTGGAGAAAAAATTGAAAATTTAGAACCTTTCTATCCAGATAGGATAGCACAAAGGATATTAGGGCTTGGAGATATCCAAACATTAATAGAGAAAATGCAAGCTGCCATAGAAGAAGATAAAGCAAAACAAATGGCAGAAAAAGTTATGAATGCAGAATTTACTTTAGAAGACTTAAGAGAACAGATAAAAATGATTAGAAATCTTGGCCCTATGGAACAGATTTTAAAAATGATTCCTGGAATAGGAAACAAAATAAAAGATTTAAAAGTTGATGAAAAAAAATTTATACAAATTGAAGCTATTATAAACTCAATGACACCTGAAGAAAGATTAAAACCACACATTATAAACGGAAGTAGAAAAAAGAGAATCGCTAGAGGAAGTGGAACGACCATAATGGATGTAAATAAAGTTTTAAAGCAATATGAAGATATGAAGAAGATGATGAAAAAGATGAAGAAATTCTCAAAAGGTGGTGGATTTCCGTTTAAACTACCATTTTAAAAATACTTGACAATAAAAAAATTTTTTACTATAATATTGATCTCTAAATTAACAAGCCGGTGTAGCTCAGTCGGCAGAGCAGGTGATTTGTAATCACCAGGTCGTGGGTTCGAGTCCCACCGCCGGCTTTTATGTAAGATATGGAGAGGTAGCCAAGCGGCCAACGGCAGGAGACTGTAAATCTCCCGGCGAAAGCCTTCGGCGGTTCGAATCCGTCCCTCTCCATATAAAATAATAACGCGGGAGTAGCTCAGTTGGTAGAGCATCTGCCTTCCAAGCAGATGGCCGCGGGTTCGAGTCCCGTCTCCCGCTCTAAAGTTTGCAAAACAAAGGCGTAAAAGGGCTTAATGGTCTTTTTACGTCTTATTATGTTTTTATGCCCAGGTAGCTCAGTCGGCAGAGCACACCCTTGGTAAGGGTGAGGTCGCGGGTTCAAGTCCCGTCTTGGGCTTTGTACGAGGGAATATATTAATTTCTTCTTATACATAGGAGGTAAAGAATAGATGGCAAAAGAGAAATTTGTTAGAGGAAAAGAGCACCTAAACGTAGGGACAATAGGGCACGTAGACCACGGTAAGACTACATTAACAGCTGCGATAACATACGTACAAAGCAAGAAAGGATTAGCCAAATTCATAGGATACGGAGATATAGATAAAGCTCCAGAAGAAAGAGAAAGAGGTATAACAATAAACATCACACACGTAGAATACGAAACAGAGAAAAGACACTACGCACACGTAGACTGTCCAGGGCACGCAGACTACATCAAGAACATGATAACAGGTGCTGCACAGATGGACGGAGCCATACTCGTAGTATCAGCAGCAGACGGTCCAATGCCACAAACAAGAGAGCACGTATTATTAGCAAGACAAGTAAACGTACCATACATAGTAGTATTTTTAAACAAATGCGACATGGTAGACGACCCAGAATTAATAGACCTAGTAGAGATGGAAGTAAGAGAATTATTAAGCAAATACGACTTTCCAGGGGATGAAGTACCAGTAATAAGAGGATCAGCATTAGGAGCATTAAACGACGATCCAAAATGGATAGCATCAGTAGAAGAGCTATTAAAAGCGATGGATGAATACATACCAACACCACCAAGAGAGACAGACAAACCATTTTTAATGGCAGTAGAGGACGTATTTACCATAACAGGAAGAGGAACAGTAGTAACAGGAAGAGTAGAGAGAGGAACACTAAAAGTAGGAGACGAAGTAGAGATAGTAGGTTTATCAGAGGAGAAGAAGAAGACAGTAGTAACAGGGATAGAGATGTTCAGGAAACAATTAGATGAAGCCATAGCAGGAGACAACGTAGGAGTATTACTAAGAGGTATAACAAAAGACGAAGTAGAGAGAGGACAAGTACTAGCTAAACCAGGAACAATAACACCACACAAGAAATTCAAAGCACAAGTATACGTATTAAGCAAAGAAGAAGGCGGAAGACATACACCATTTTTCTTAGGATACAGACCACAATTTTACATAAGGACAGCAGATATAACAGGGACAGTAGTAGAGTTACCAGAAGGACAAGAGATGGTAATGCCAGGAGACAACGTAGAGTTAACAGTAGAGTTAATGGTACCAGTAGCTATGGAAGAGCAGATGAGATTTGCTATTAGAGAAGGTGGTAGAACAGTAGGTGCTGGTGTTGTTACTAAAATAATTGAGTAATGTGAGGATTGAAGATGAGGGAAATTATTACATTAGCATGTACAGAATGTAAAAGAAAAAATTACACAACAACTAAAAATAAAAGAAAGCATCCTGACAGGATGGAGTTAAGAAAGTATTGTAAATTCTGTAAAAAACATACTTTACATAGAGAAATAAAGTAGCATAAGATTTTGCGGGGCAGTAGCTCAATTGGCAGAGCAGCGGACTCCAAATCCGCAGGTTGAGGGTTCGATTCCTTCCTGCCCCGCCTTTGGAGAAAAGATGTTAAAGCTTATAAATTTTTTAAAGGAAGTTAAAGAAGAACTTAAAAAAGTAACGTGGCCTTCAAAACGATTAGTACAAACTGCAACTGTAGCTGTAATTGTACTAACTTTGATACTTTCTTTATATTTATGGAGTTTAGATATACTATTTACAAAAATAATCACCTTTATTTTGGAGAGGTAAAGAATTAATGTCAGAAAATGAGAATGTTTTGAATCATGAAAAACAAGAGAATATAGATCTACAAACTCAACAAGATAAAGATGAAGCAAAGTGGTATGCATTATACACACAATCTAATCTAGAAGTAAAAGCAAAAGAAAACTTTCTTAAAAATTTAGAGCTTAATAATTTACAACATTTAGTTCAAGAAGTTGTTGTTCCTGCAGAGGAAAAAGTTGTTATTAAATCTCAAGGGAAAGAAAGATATAGACTATCGTTAAAGGGTTCAAATAGAGTATTAGAAGTTCAAGGTAAAAAAGGCATTACGAAGTTTGCTATAGAAGATGGTTCAGTTAGAGTATTAGAAAGTGTAGAAGGTGATGAGAGTTGTGTTTCTCATAGCCCTATATCAAAACCAGGGCAAAAAATTGTATGTAAAGAAAATAAAACAGAAGTTAGGATCGTTTTAGAAAATAAAGTATTTCCTGGTTATATTCTAATCAAAGCGAAATTAACAGATGATTTGATAGATTTAGTTAAAAAGACTCCATTTTTAATAGGATTTGTTAGTGCTGGTGGTGTACCTGTACCTTTAGATGAGAAAGACGTTATGAGAGTTTTAGGACAAATCCAAAAAGGAGCTCCTAAAGTTAAAAAACTTCTTTATACAAAAGGTGATACTGTTAGAGTTATAGAAGGTCCATTTATGAACTTTACAGGAGTTGTTGAAGAAGTATTCCCAGATAAAGAAAAATTAATTGCACATATTACAATATTTGGAAGAGCAACACCGGTTGAACTTGAATTCTCCCAAGTGGAGAAAATTTAGCCTGTCAGTTCAACAGGTAAAATTTAATAGACAGGCATTAAGAATTCAAGGAGGTGTAATTAAATGGCTAAGAAAGTAACAGGACAAGTTGAGCTGATGATACCAGCTCAGCAAGCGGCTCCATCTCCACCAGTTGGACCAGCTTTAGGTCAACATGGTGTAAATATTATGGAGTTTGTAAAAAGCTTCAATGCAGCTACAGCAAATATGAAGCCAGGTACAATAGTGCCGGTTGTTATTACAATTTACTCAGACAGATCTTTCACATTCATCTTAAAAACACCACCTGCTTCTTATCTATTAAAAGAAGCTGCAGGAATCAAAACTGGTTCAGGAGATCCAAAGAGAAATAAGGTAGGAAAAATTACTGTAGCTCAACTTAAAGAGATAGCAGAAATGAAATTGAAAGATCTAAATACTGATGATTTAGAAATGGCCATGAGAACAATTGCTGGTACAGCTCGTAGTATGGGAATTGAAATAGAAGGATATAAGGGGTAAGTGCTATGGCAAAGAGAGGAAAAAAATATTTAGAAGCTCTAAAGCTAGTCAATAAAGAGAAAACTTATAGTTTAGATGAAACTATATCTTTACTTAAAGAAGTTTCAAAAGTTTTACAAAGAAAATTTGATGAAACAGTTGAGTTAATTTTAAGACTTGGTGTAGATCCTAAGTATGCAGATCAGATGGTAAGAGGCTCTGTAGTTTTACCACATGGTCTTGGAAGAGAATTAAAAGTGTTAGTTATAACTCAAGGTGAAAAACAAAAAGAAGCTGAAGAGGCTGGTGCTGACTACGTAGGTGGTGAAGAGTTAATTAACAAAATTGCAAATGAGAACTGGATTGATTTTGATGTTGTTATAACTACACCAGATATGATGCCAAAGATGGCAAAACTTGGAAAAATTTTAGGTCCAAGAGGTCTAATGCCAAACCCTAAAGTTGGTACTGTTACTAATGATATAAAAAGAGCTGTAACAGAGGCTAAAAAGGGTAGAGTAGAATTTAAAGTAGACAAAACTGGTAACTTACATGTTCCTGTTGGTAAACTTTCTTTTGAGGATTACAAATTAAAAGAAAACATACTTGCGGTCATGGATGCAGTGATAAAAGCTAAACCACCTGGTGCAAAAGGGCAGTATATTAAAAATGCAGTTTTAAAATCAACAATGAGTCCATCTATTAAATTAAATATTGTAGAACTTCAAAAAGCTTTAGAAACTAAAGCAGCTTAAGGAGATGAGCCATGACATTATCGGTTGAAAGAAAATCAATTAAAAAGAAAAGTGAGTTAGTTCAACAGCTAAAAGAAAAAATTGAAAAAGCACCTGTAGTTATATTACTTGATTTTAAAGGAATAGATGCAAACGCTATTGCTAATTTTAGAAAAGAATTAAAGAAAAACAATGCAGAACTTAAAGTACTTAAAAATACACTTTTATATAGGGCTTGCAATGGTACACAACTTTATGATAAAATAAATCTTTTCAAAGAACAAACAGGTGTTATTTTAGGATATGAAGATATAGTAGCTCCTGCTAAGCTTTTAAAAGAGTTTTTAAAAGGCAAAGAGGACGCTAAAGTAAAAGGCGGGTTGGTTGAAGGTGTTTATGCAGATGCACAAAAAATTGATTATCTTGCATCCTTACCAAGTAAAGAAGTGCTTATTGCTCAACTTCTTGCAGTATTACAAGCACCTATTACCAACTTTGTACGTGTACTTAACGCTTTACCACAAAAGACAGTTTTAGTATTAGATGCAATTAGAAAAGAAAAAGAGAAACAAGTTTAAATTTTAAATAAAAACTTATAGGAGGTTTTAATAGTATGGCAACAATTACAAGAGAAGAAATTAAAGAAGCTATTAAGTCAATGACAGTTTTAGAGTTGGCGCAACTTGTTAAAGAATTAGAAGAAGAGTTTGGTGTTTCTGCAGCTGCTATGGTTGCTGCTGTCCCTGCTGCTGGTGGTGCTGCTGGTGCTGCTCCAGCTGAAGAAAAAACAGAGTTTGATGTTATTTTAACAAATGCAGGAGCAAACAAAATCAACGTAATCAAAGTTGTAAGAGAAATTACTGGTCTTGGTTTAAAAGAAGCTAAAGATTTAGTTGACGGAGCTCCAAAGCCAGTTAAAGAAGGCGTTTCTAAAGAAGAAGCTGAACAAATTAAGAAAAAATTAGAAGAAGCTGGTGCAACTGTAGAAGTAAAATAGTATAACTTGGAAATTCTTAATTTTTATAAAAAATATTTATAAGGTTGAAAGGTAGATTGCCTTCGTGGTAGTCTACCTTTATTTATTTTAAAATCAAATAAGGTGGTGTAAGGATGAGAGAAATAAAAAATCTGAAATACAATCCTTTTCGTAAAAAACTGTCTAAAAGAAAAGAAATAATAACACCTCCTGATCTTCTTTCAGTTCCAAAGGAATCTTTTGAGAATTTCGTGCAGTTTAATGTTCATCCGTTAAAAAGAGATCCTAATAAAGGATTAGAAAATCTACTTAGAACATCTTTTCCATTTGTTGATCCAAATGGACAACTAGAAATAAGATATATAGGATATGAGATCGGAGATTGGGAGTGTGGAAAATGTAATAAACAACTTCCTGATGAAGTTTTAGGTGGTCCTGGTGTAGATTGTCCTCATTGTGGTGGACCTTTGATATACAAAGAAAAATTAACAGTAGATGAATGTAAATATAAAGGTTTAACATATGGTGCACCTTTACGAGTTTTATTGGAACTTATTATAAATCATACAGATCCAAAAACAGGTGAAATTATACCAAAAACTATAAGAAAGCAAAAGATATACTTTGGAGAAATTCCTTTACTCACTGATTACGCTTACTTTATGATAAACGGTAGTGAAAGGATTATAGTATCTCAGTTAATTAGATCTTCAGGAATATTCTTTTCTGCAAAAGAAGATAAAACAAAAGATATTATTACAAGAATTATATATGAAGGTAGCGTTATACCTGAAAAAGGCTCACGCTTAGAAATTCAGTATGCAACTAACTCAGAAATATTCTACGCAAAAATAGATAGAAGGAAAATACTTGGAACTACATTAATTAGAGCTTTTGGATTAGATACAGCATATAAAATTTTAAAAACATTCTACGGTAAAGTTGATAAATATATAGTTTCTGATGGTGAAATTATCCATGAAAATACAAAAGTACCTATTTCTTTAGAAGAAATATCCAATAGAGATATTTTTGTTACTTATACATTTGAAGAACCTACAGAAAAAGGTCAATTAGCAACAGTTAAGCAGGAAAAGTATGTACCTGCAGAATTATTACCTAAGCTTATAAACGATGATAGAATAAAGATAGAAGAGATTGTTACTGTTGAGCCTCAAGTTATAAATAAATCTCCATATCAAAGAGTTCTTATTGAAACATTAAAGAAAGATGAGCCTAAAATAAATGCTCTTTACTCATTTAGAGATGCTGCTCTTGTTGAGATCTACAAAAAAATGAGGCCAACTGATACTGCAGTATTAGATCCAAAAGCTTTTATGAAAAGAGCTAGAGAGCTTTTTGATAATATGTTTAATGATATCCAAAGATATGATTTATCTAGAGTTGGTAGAGTTAAAATTAATGCAAAAATTCATAACATTCCAAAAACTATAAAACCACTTGATTTAGAAGACTTACTGGAAAAATATCCACCTTTAATGATAGATGAAGATGTAAACTTAGGAAAGAAAGAAATTTTACCAAAAGGTACAAAGATTGATGCTCTTGTTTTAGAAAAACTTAAAAATGCCAATTTCACTGAAATAAAAGTTAAAGAATATCTTGATGATGAAGCAAGAACATTGCAACCAGCAGATATTGTAGGTATGGTAAAGTATCTTTTAGAGTTAAGATACGGTAAAAAATCTTTAGATGATATAGCTCATTTAGGAAATAGAAGGGTAAGACCTGTTGGAGAGCTTCTTGAAGCTCAAGCAAGAACAGGTATAGCAAAAATGCAAAAAGCATTTAGAGACAGAGTTGCTACAGTTGATATAGAAGATCCAAATTTAAAACCAAGTGAACTTGTTAATCCAAGGTATTTAACAAATGCTATACTGGAGTTTTTAAAGAGTGGCCAGTTATCACAATTTATGGATCAAACTAACCCTCTTTCTGAGTTGACACATAAAAGAAGACTTTCAGCCCTTGGACCTGGTGGACTTACAAGGGAAAGTGCTAAATTTGAAATTAGGGACGTTCACCCATCTCACTATGGAAGAGTATGTCCAATAGAAACACCTGAAGGTCAAAACATTGGATTAGTTTCCTCTATGACTGTTTACTCAAGAATAAATGAGTACGGATTTTTAATATCACCTTATAGAAAAGTTGTAAATGGTGTTGTAACTAATGAAATAGAGTATCTAGCTGCTTATGAAGAAGAAAAGTACGTTATCGCTCAAGCAAACGCTGTTGTTGATGAAAAAGGAAAATTCTTAACAGATAGGGTTTTAGCAAGAGCTTACGGTGATATTAGATTAGTAGAACCTAACGAAGTTCACTACATGGACGTATCTCCAAAACAAGTTGTATCTCCATCTGCTTCTTTAATTCCGTTTTTAGAACATGACGACGCAAACAGAGCTCTTATGGGTTCCAACATGCAACGTCAAGCTGTACCTCTTATTAAAACTGAGTATCCATTGGTTGGTACTGGAATGGAAATGATTGTAGCTAAAGATTCTGGTTCTGTTATTGTTGCTAAAAGAGGTGGTGAAGTAGTAAAAGTAGATGGTAATACTATAGTGATAAAAGTAAACGAAGATGAGATAAATCCTCATGATCCAATTGATATAGGTATGGATATATATGAGCTCAAGAAGTTTAGAGGTTCCAACCAGGCAACATGTATGAACCAGATTCCAAGAGTTAAAAAAGGAGATAAAGTAGAAAAAGGTGCAGTAATTGCAGATGGAACTTCTACATACAAAGGAGAACTTGCTTTAGGTAAAAACGTTCTTGTTGCATTTATGCCTTGGAGAGGTTATAACTTTGAGGATGCTATTGTAATCTCTGAAAGATTGGTTAAAGATGATGTATTTACTTCTGTACACATTGAAGAGTTTGAAGTAGAAGCAAGAGAAACAAAGTTAGGTCCAGAAGAAATAACAAGAAATATTCCTAATGTTTCAGAAAGACAGCTTGCAAATCTTGATGAACATGGAGTTATAAGAGTAGGTTCTTACGTAAAACCTGGTGATATTCTTGTTGGAAAAGTTACACCAAAAGGAGAAACGACTCCAACACCAGAAGAAAAGTTACTTTTAGCAATCTTTGGAGAGAAAGCTAGTGATGTTAAAAACTCTTCTTTAAGAGTTCCTGTTGGTGTGGAAGGTGTTGTTATAGATGTTCAGATCTTCGCTAAAAAGAAAAAAGATAAGAAAGAAAAGAGAGAAAAATACATTGATACACTCATTAAGCAAGAGATAGATAAGTTAAACAATGAACTTGAAGAGAAGAAGAAATTTATTCTTGAAAAAAGGGATGCTAAACTTTCCGAAATATTACTCAACGTTAAAGTTATAAAAGATATAAAAGTAGCTGGAGAAGTTTTAGTTAAAGAAGGAGAAGCATTAACTGAGGATAAGTTGCAAAAAGCTGTAAAAATAATAGCTATTAATCCTTCTAACTTTATTAAAGACAAAAAAGTGTTATCTAAGGTTAAGGAAATTATAGATAAAGCTAAATCTCAAATAGAGCTTTGGGAAAAAATTTATGAAAAAAGGAAAGAAGCTGTTTCAGAAGGAGCAGACTTAAAACCAGGTGTAAATGAACTTGTAAAAGTGTATATTGCTCAGAAGAGAAAAATTCAAGTAGGTGATAAAATGGCTGGTAGACATGGTAACAAAGGTGTTATCTCTATTGTTCTACCAGTTGAAGATATGCCTTTTATGGAAGATGGTACACCTGTAGATATAGTTTTAAACCCACTTGGTGTTCCTTCTCGTATGAACGTTGGACAAATACTTGAAACACATCTTGGTCTTGCTGCTAAAAAGTTAGGTGAGCAATTAGAAAAAGAGCTAAAAAATGATTTAAATAAAGAAACAATTATAGAAAAAATTATTGAGTACTACAGTATAGTAAATGATGTAGAAGATAAAATCCTAGCTAAGAATAGAAAAAAAGATACAGAAGAACTTAGAAAAATACTTTCAGAAATGGATGAAGAAACACTTCGTGAACTTGTTAGAGATCTAACAAAGATAGGAATTCCTGTTGAAACTGCAATTTTTGAAAGTGCATCTGAAGATGATATTAAAAAACTTTTAAATAAAGCAGGAATAAAAGAAACAGGAAAAGTTAAACTTATAGATGGTAGAACCGGAGAACCATTTGATTTAGAAGTTACAGTTGGTTATATGTACATGCTAAAACTTATCCATATGGTAGACGATAAGATCCATGCCCGTTCTACTGGTCCTTACTCACTTATTACACAACAACCACTTGGTGGAAGAGCTCAGTTTGGTGGTCAGAGATTTGGAGAGATGGAAGTTTGGGCATTGGAAGCTCATGGTGCAGCTTATACACTAAGAGAAATGTTGACTGTCAAATCAGACGATATAGAAGGTAGAAAGAAAGTTTACGAATCTATTATAAAAGGTAAACATTACTATGATATTGGTGTTCCAGAATCGTTTAAAGTTCTTGTGAGAGAATTAAAAGCTCTTGGTCTTAATGTGGAATGTATTACTGATGGTCAAGCTCAAGCTTGTGATACCACAGAAAATAAAAAACCTCAAGAGTTATAATAAAACAATACCTTCCCTATATGGGAAGGTTATTTAATAAGGAGGTAAACCTACAGTGGAAGCAAAAGAAAAAAAACAGACAGTTAGATTTGATGCTATAAGATTATCACTTGCATCACCAGAAGTTATAAAATCATGGTCTCATGGAGAAGTTAAAAAACCTGAGACGTTAAACTATAGAACATTGAAACCAGAGAAAGATGGTTTATTCTGTGCAAAAATATTTGGCCCAATAAAAGATTACGAATGTTTGTGTGGTAAATATAAAAAGAAAAAATACGAAGGAACTATTTGTGATAGATGTGGAGTAGAAGTCACAAGATCTGATGTTAGAAGAGAAAGGTTTGGACATATCGAACTTGCATCACCAGTTGTGCATATATGGTATTTAAAATCAACACCATCAAAGATAGGTTCCCTTCTTGATCTAACTTCAAGAGATATAGAAAGAGTTGTGTATTTTGAATCTTATTTAGTTGTAGAACATCCAACAGAAGAAGAAGAAGAAGCTTTCGAAAGAGACCAAAGATCATTACCTATTTTGGAAGGTGGTTTAACAAAGTTTGTAAAATTACATGTTTTATCTGAAGATGAGTTTAGAGACCAAGAGTATAAGTTTGTTGGTAATGAAAAGTATGAGTATGGAATGGGAGCTGAAAAAGTTAAAGATGTTTTAGCAAGAATTGATATAGAAGTCTTAGTTAAAAAATTAAAGAGAGAACTTCATGGCTTTGCTGCTACTTTTGATGACCTTACATTAACATATAAACAAAACTATCCAAAACTCTATAGTAAGGCTATTTTAGAAATAGCTAAGAAATTTGCAGAGGTAGGACTAAGATTTGGTGATATAGAACCAACAGAGAAAGAAATAGATGCTATATTAACACAAGGTTATTACGTAATAATAGAACCTGGAAATACAGATTACAAGTTCGGTCAAATTGTAAATCCTGAAGTAGTTAATTTAGATGAATCTGTAATAGCTCTTACAGGTTCAGAGGCATTAGAAAAGTTATATAAAGCTTATAGAGAAAAAGTAAAAGAGATACCAATGTTTGAAGTTATAAAAGAATCTGTTAGAAATGTTCTTTTAAAAGAAGGTACAGATGCAAGATTAAAGAAGCTTATCAGAAGATTAAGACTTGCTGAAGGATTCTTAGAATCAGGAAATAAACCAGAATGGATGATTTTAGACGTTTTACCAGTAATACCACCAGATTTAAGACCTTTATTACCATTAGATGGTGGTAGATTTGCAAGTTCGGATTTAAACGATCTATACAGAAGAGTAATAAACAGAAACAATAGACTAAAAAGACTTATAGAGTTAGATGCTCCAGAAATCATTATTAGAAATGAAAAAAGAATGCTTCAAGAAGCTGTAGATGCACTTATTGATAATGGTAGAAGAGGAAGAATTGTTACACAAAATAACAGACCGTTAAAATCTTTATCTGACTCTCTAAGAGGTAAACAAGGTAGATTTAGACAAAACTTACTAGGTAAAAGGGTAGACTATTCAGGACGTTCTGTTATCGTTGTTGGACCGGAACTTCAAATGCATGAATGTGGTCTTCCAAAGCAGATGGCTATAGAACTATTTAAACCTTTCATATACAGAAGACTTGAAGAAAAAGGCTATGCAACTTCTATAAAAATGGCAAAAAGATTAGTAGAAGAAAAAGCTCCAGAAGTTTATGAATGTCTTGAAGAAGTAGTAAAACAACATCCAGTTTTATTAAACCGTGCTCCTACACTCCATAGAATGTCTGTCCAAGCCTTTGAACCAAAACTTGTAGAAGGAAAAGCTATAAAACTTCATCCTCTTGTATGTCCACCTTTCAACGCAGACTTTGATGGAGACCAAATGGCTGTCCACGTACCTCTATCTGTAGAAGCACAGCTTGAATCATATATACTTATGCTTTCATCACAAAACATACTTTCTCCTGCCCATGGAAAACCTGTTACAATGCCATCTCAAGATATCATTCTTGGTATTCACTATATGACTCAAATATTACCAGAAGCTAAGGGAGAAAGTAAAGTATTTGCTACGAGAGAAGAGGCAAAAATAGCTTACGATTTAGGGGCTATTGATTTACTTGCTAAAATAAAAGTTAAAATTGACGGAAAGTTAGTTGAAACAACTGTTGGAAGAATCTTATTTAATGAAATACTTCCAGAAGGTTACAAATTTATAAATGAAGTTTTAGATAAAAAGAAAGTTTCAAAACTTATATCTGATATCTATGAGAAATATGGTAATGAAATAGCAGCTCAAACATTAGATAAAATTAAAGAGATAGGATTTAAATTTGCAACAAAAGCAGCTGTTTCTATCTCTGTTACAGATTTAGTAGTACCAAAGAAAAAAGCTAAAATTTTAGATAAAGCTGTTAAAGAAGCTGAAATTGTATGGAAACAGTATGTAGATGGTATCATTACAAAAGGGGAAAGACATAATAAAATCATTGATATATGGTCACAAGCTACAAACGAAGTTGCAAAAGAAATGTTTGATGAAATCGAAAAATCTGAGAGATTCGAAAATGGTAAAAAATATCCTGGATACTTTAACCCAGTTTATATGATGGCGTCATCAGGTGCAAGAGGTAGTAGAGATCAAATAAGACAGCTTGCTGGTATGCGTGGACTTATGGCAAAACACTCTGGTGAATTTATAGAAACACCTATTATGTCAAACTTTAGAGAAGGTTTATCAGTAGTAGAATACTTTATCTCTACATACGGTGCAAGAAAAGGATTAGCAGATACAGCATTAAAAACAGCAGTAGCTGGATACTTAACAAGAAGACTAGCTGATGTTGCTCAAGATGTTATTATTACTGGTGAAGATTGTGGAACACTTAAAGGTATAACAGTTTCTGCAATTATTGAAAGTGGTGAAATTGTTGTTCCATTTAAAGATAGAATAATAGGAAGATATACAGTAGAAGATGTTTATGATCCATACTCTGGTGAGCTTATAATTTCTGCCAATGAAGAAATTAATGAAGAAATAGCTGATAAATTTGAAAAAGCAGGAATTGAAAAAGTAAAAATAAGATCTGTATTGACATGTGAAATGCCTCATGGTGTATGTGCAAAGTGTTACGGTAGAGACCTTGCACAAAGAAAAATTGTAAATATTGGAGAAGCAGTTGGAATTATAGCAGCTCAATCTATTGGTGAGCCTGGTACACAGCTTACAATGAGAACATTCCACATTGGTGGTGCTGCAACAGCGAAAGCAGCTCAAACTCAACATATAGCTTCTGTAGAAGGTACAGTAAAACTTCAAAATGTAAAATATGTTAAAGATAAACAAGGAAGAAAACTTATTGTTAACAGAGAAGGTTCTATAAAAATTTTAGATAACGAAGGAAAAACATTAGAAAGATTCCCAGCTCCATACGGTGCTGTATTGTATGTTGAAGATAATCAAAAAGTAAAAGAAGGAACAGTATTAGCTGAATGGGAACCATTTAGTGATCCTATCATAGCTGAATATAGTGGAGAAATAGAATTTAGAGATGTTATCCTTGATGTTACATTAAAAGAAGAAAGAGATAATATCAGTGGAAAAACTATATACACTATTACATTCTTAAGACCAAAAGATGCAGGATTACACACTCCACGGATCGTTATCAAAGGTGAAGATGGAAACGAGTACACATATGATTTACCAGTTAACACAATTCTATTAATTTCAAAAGAAAACCTTGAAGAACATTGGAATAAATGTTTTGCTTGTTCTGAAACAGAAAAAACAGATGTATTCCATAAGTACTTACAAGTTAAGAAAGGATTTAAAGTTACCGAAGGTGATATCTTAGCTAAAATACCTAAGGAAAAAGCAAAAGTTAGAGATATCGTTGGTGGTTTACCAAGAGTTGAAGAACTTTTAGAGGCAAGAGAACCTAAGAATAAAGCTATTATTACAGAAATAGATGGAATCGTTAAAATATACGAAGATGCAAAAGAAATTACATTAATAAATCCTAAAGAAGGAAAGGTTGAAACTTACAAAGTTCCAGATTCTACTTTTGTTATTGTTAAAAACGGAAGTATGGTTAAAGCTGGCCAAAGCTTAGTTGATGATGGAACTATCAAGGCCGAATTTGATGGAATGGTAAGATTGAAAAGTGAAGGTTCAAGGATAGTTGTATTTAATAAAGAGACAGGCCAACAAAAAGACTATAAAGTACCAAAAGGTAAATTTATTATTGTAAAAGACAATACTACTGTAAAAGCAGGTGATGCTCTAACTGATGGTTCTCCAAATCCTCACGATATACTAAGAATAATGGGTATCGAAGAACTTGCTGCTTTCCTTGTAAAAGAAGCTCAAATTGTTTATAGACTACAAGGTGTTGAGATTAACGACAAACATTTTGAAGTTATTATAAGGCAAATATTAAGAAAGGTAAAAATAGTTGATCCGGGAGATAGTAGATTCTTATTAAATGAAATTGTTGACAAACTTGATCTTGAAGATGAGATTAATAAGGTGATAGCAGAAGGTGGAAGACCACCAAAAGCAGAGCCTGTACTTGTAGGTATAACAAAAGCTTCTTTAAGTACAAGAAGTTGGATCTCTGCTGCTTCTTTCCAAGAAACAACCAGAGTTTTAGCAGATGCAGCAGTAGAAGGAAAAGTAGATCATCTACAAGGATTAAAAGAAAACGTTATTATTGGAGGTATTATACCTGCAGGAACTGGTATAAAAGAGTATTCAGAAATAGAAGTAGAGTTAAAAGAACAAACAATAGAAATTTAAAAAATTTCCCCCAAGAATTGGGGGGATTTTAAAAAGCTTGATTTTTGATTTATTATTATTTATAATAATTATTTTAGTTTTATAATGGAAAAAATTACGTATTTTTATTAGGAGGTATACTGTGCCAACTATTAACCAACTGGTTAGAAAAGGTAGAGAAAAAGTTGAGAAAAAATCCAAGGCTCCTGCATTACAAGGAAACCCACAGAAAAGGGGTGTATGTGTTCGTGTATATACAACAACACCTAAAAAACCAAACTCAGCATTAAGGAAAGTTGCAAGGGTTAGATTGTCTAATGGATATGAAGTTACCTGTTATATACCTGGTATAGGACATAACCTCCAAGAGCACTCTATTGTATTAGTTAGAGGTGGAAGGGTAAAGGACTTACCTGGTGTAAGATACAAAATTATTCGTGGTGCTCTTGATGCTGCCGGTGTTAAAGACAGAAAACAATCCCGTTCTAAATACGGTGCTAAAAGACCTAAACCAGGTCAAGCAAAAGCAGCAGCTACTGGTAAGAAAAAGTAATTAAATCTTAAGGAGAGGTAAAGAAATGCCAAGAAAAGGAGCTGTAAAACCAAGAGAGATTATGCCAGATCCAATTTATAGGGATGTTCTGGTTCATAAGCTAATCAATAAAGTTATGGTTGATGGTAAAAAGTCAGTAGCAGAAAAGATCGTTTATGGTGCTATGCAAATTTTAGCTGAAAAAACAGGAGATCAACCTTTAGAAGCTTTACATAAAGCTATAGAAAATATAAAACCTATTTTGGAAGTTAGACCAAGAAGAGTAGGTGGTGCAACTTACCAAGTACCTATGGAAGTTCCTCCAAGAAGACAGGTATCTCTTGCATTGAGATGGTTAGTTGAAGCTGCAAGAAGTAGAAGTGGTAAAGGTAATTATACATTGTTGGAAAAATTATCAAATGAACTTTTAGATGCATATCACAATAAAGGGAATGCAATTAAGAAAAAAGAAGATACTCATAGAATGGCTGAAGCAAATAAAGCTTTTGCTCATTATAAATGGTAATTTAATTAAAATAAAAAAATTAACTAAAATCAGAAATTTTGGAGGAAAATAAAAAATGCCAAGGCAAGTACCAATAGAAAAATTAAGAAATATAGGAATTGTAGCCCATATAGATGCAGGTAAAACTACAACTACAGAAAGAATACTATTTTATACTGGAAAAACTTATAAAATTGGAGAAGTCCATGAAGGTGCTGCTACCATGGACTGGATGGAACAAGAAAAAGAAAGAGGAATTACAATAACATCGGCAACAACAGCTGCATATTGGAAAGGATACCAGCTTAATATAATTGACACTCCAGGGCACGTTGACTTTGGTGTTGAAGTTGTAAGATCTATGAAGGCTCTTGATGGAATAGTTTTCGTATTTGCATCAGTTGAAGGGGTACAACCACAGTCAGAAGCAAACTGGAGATGGGCTGATAGATTTGGCGTTCCAAGAATAGCTTTTGTTAATAAAATGGATAGAGTTGGAGCTAACTTCTTCGGCGTTTATGAAGATATGAAAAAGAAGCTTGGAACCAATCCTGTACCAATACAGATACCTATAGGTGCTGAAGATAATTTTATTGGTGTAGTTGATTTGTTTAATATGAAAGCTATCGTTTGGGAAGGTGATGAGTTAGGAGCTAAGTTCTCTGAAAAAGAGATCCCATCTGAGCTTGTAGATATGGCTAATGAGTGGCGCGAAAAAATGATTGAAGCAATCGTTGAAACAGATGAAACGCTTATGGAAAAATACTTTGCCGGAGAAGAAATATCTGTAGATGAACTAAAAAAAGCATTAAGAAAAGCAACAATAGAGAGAAAGTTAGTTCCTATGTTATGTGGAACAGCATTTAAAAATAAAGGTATTCAACCAATGTTAGATGCAGTTATAGATTTCTTACCTTCACCTGTAGATTTACCACCTGTTAAAGGAACAAACCCAGTTACAGGAGCAGAAGAAGAAAGAAAACCTTCTGATGATGAGCCTTTCTGTGCTTTAGCGTTTAAAGTTATGTCAGACCCATATGCTGGACAATTAACATACTTTAGAGTATATTCTGGTGTTGTTAAAGCTGGACAGACAATATATGTATCAAATAAAGGTAAAAAAGAGAGAATTGGTAGAATCTTAAGAATGCATGCAAACCAAAGGGAAGAAATAACAGAGGTTTATGCAGGAGATATTGCTGCTGCAGTAGGTGTAGATGCAACAACAGGAGATACTCTCTGTGATGAAAAAGCACCAATTATCTTAGAAAAAATGGAATTCCCAGAACCTGTTATTGCAATGGCTATAGAGCCAAAAACAAAATCAGATCAAGAAAAGTTATCACAAGTTTTAAATAAATTTATGAAAGAAGATCCAACATTTAAAGTTTCTGTAGATCCAGAGACAAATCAAACCTTGATACATGGAATGGGTGAGTTACACTTAGAGATTATAATAGATAGAATGAAAAGAGAACACAAATTAGAAGTTAACGTAGGTAAACCACAGGTTGCATATAAAGAAACAATTAAGAAAAAAGCTACCGCAGAAGGTAAATTTATTAGACAGTCTGGTGGTAGAGGTCAGTACGGTCACGTATGGATTGAAATAGAACCAAATCCAGAAAAAGAATATGAATTTGTAGATAAGATTGTAGGTGGTGTTATACCAAAAGAATTTATACCTGCTGTAGATGAAGGTATAAAAGAAGCTATGAACCAAGGTGTAGTTGCTGGATATCCTGTTATAAATATTAAAGCTACTTTATTTGATGGTTCTTTCCACGAAGTTGACTCTTCTGAAATTGCATTTAAAATAGCAGGTTCTATGGCCTTTAGAGATGCCATGAGAAAAGCGGATCCAGTATTGCTTGAACCGATTATGCATGTTGAGGTAGATACACCTGAAGATTATATGGGTGATGTTATGGGTGACCTTAACAGAAGAAGAGGAAGAATACTTGGTATGGAAAAAAGAGGAAATACTCAAACAATTAAAGCTGAAGTTCCACTTGCAGAAATGTTTGGATATGCTACAGATTTAAGATCTTTAACACAAGGTAGAGCAACATTTGTTATGACATTTGCAAGATACGAAGAAGTTCCAAGACATATAGCTGAACAAGTTGCTAATGCTAGAAATAAAGCGAATGCTTAAAAATACATAGGAGGTAAAGAATAGATGGCAAAAGAGAAATTTGTTAGAGGAAAAGAGCACCTAAACGTAGGGACAATAGGGCACGTAGACCACGGTAAGACTACATTAACAGCTGCGATAACATACGTACAAAGCAAGAAAGGATTAGCCAAATTCATAGGATACGGAGATATAGATAAAGCTCCAGAAGAAAGAGAAAGAGGTATAACAATAAACATCACACACGTAGAATACGAAACAGAGAAAAGACACTACGCACACGTAGACTGTCCAGGGCACGCAGACTACATCAAGAACATGATAACAGGTGCTGCACAGATGGACGGAGCCATACTCGTAGTATCAGCAGCAGACGGTCCAATGCCACAAACAAGAGAGCACGTATTATTAGCAAGACAAGTAAACGTACCATACATAGTAGTATTTTTAAACAAATGCGACATGGTAGACGACCCAGAATTAATAGACCTAGTAGAGATGGAAGTAAGAGAATTATTAAGCAAATACGACTTTCCAGGGGATGAAGTACCAGTAATAAGAGGATCAGCATTAGGAGCATTAAACGACGATCCAAAATGGATAGCATCAGTAGAAGAGCTATTAAAAGCGATGGATGAATACATACCAACACCACCAAGAGAGACAGACAAACCATTTTTAATGGCAGTAGAGGACGTATTTACCATAACAGGAAGAGGAACAGTAGTAACAGGAAGAGTAGAGAGAGGAACACTAAAAGTAGGAGACGAAGTAGAGATAGTAGGTTTATCAGAGGAGAAGAAGAAGACAGTAGTAACAGGGATAGAGATGTTCAGGAAACAATTAGATGAAGCCATAGCAGGAGACAACGTAGGAGTATTACTAAGAGGTATAACAAAAGACGAAGTAGAGAGAGGACAAGTACTAGCTAAACCAGGAACAATAACACCACACAAGAAATTCAAAGCACAAGTATACGTATTAAGCAAAGAAGAAGGCGGAAGACATACACCATTTTTCTTAGGATACAGACCACAATTTTACATAAGGACAGCAGATATAACAGGGACAGTAGTAGAGTTACCAGAAGGACAAGAGATGGTAATGCCAGGAGACAACGTAGAGTTAACAGTAGAGTTAATGGTACCAGTAGCTATGGAAGAGCAGATGAGATTTGCTATTAGAGAAGGTGGTAGAACAGTAGGTGCTGGTGTTGTTACTAAAATAATTGAGTAATGTGAGGATTGAAGATGCAGGAGAGAATTAGAATTAAATTAAAAGCTTTTGATCATAAAGTTTTAGATCAATCAGTAAAACAAATTGTAGATACAGTTAAAAGAGGTGGAGGCCTTGTAAAAGGTCCCATCCCTTTACCAACAAGAAGAAAGGTTTGGTGTGTACACCGTTCACCACATAAATTTGAACAATCAAGAGAACATTTTGAAATGAGAATTCATAAAAGATTAATAGAAATTGAAAATGCAACACCTCAAACAATAGAGGCTTTAATGGATATCAGCCTTCCTGCAGGTGTTGACGTTGAAATTAAATTAAGCTAAAAGGAGAGACAGCAATGCCAAAGGGCATAATTGGAAAAAAGATAGGAATGACAAGAGTTTTTATCAATGGTAAAGCTATACCAGTTACTGTTATTCAAGCTGGTCCTTGTAAAGTTGCTTATTTAAGAAATGAAGAAAAAGATGGATATAATGCTGTAGCATTAGCTTTTGGTGAAAGAAAAGAAAAAAACACACCAAAGCCATTACAGGGAATTTTTAAAAGAGCTAACATTAAACCAGCTAAAGTAATTAAAGAATTTCCTTTGAAAGAAGGGGAAGCTTTAGAATTAGGACAAGAGATTAAAATAGAAGATGTTTTTGAGAAAGGTGATTTAGTTGATATTACCGGAAGATCAAAAGGTAGAGGTTTTACTTCTGTAATGAAAAGATGGGATTTTGCAGGATTCCCAAAATCTCACGGTCATAGATACCATAGAGCAGTTGGTTCTATCGGGTGTAGAACAGAGCCAGGTAGAGTATGGAAAACAAAACGAATGGCAGGACATTATGGAGATGAAACTATAACTGTTTTAGGTTTAGAAGTAGTTGACATTATTCCAGAGAAAAATGTTATTCTTGTTAAAGGTTCAGTTCCAGGTGCACCAAATTCAACTGTAGTTCTTAAACAAAGTGTTATCGCTGATAGAAGAAAAGGTAAATTAAAATTAGCAAAATCAAAAGCAATGTATTGTTAAACTCTAAACTAAGAGGTGAATTAGATGGAATTTAATGTAGTAAATAATAAAAACGAAGCAATAGGAAAAATCAATTTAAAAGAAGATATTTTTAAAACAGAAGTAAACCAAGGTACCGTTTGGGAAGTAATAAAATGGCACTTAGCTGCAAAAAGAGCTGGTACTGCAAGTACTAAAACAAGAGCTGATGTTGCAGGATCAAATAGAAAAATCTACCCTCAAAAAGGAACAGGAAGGGCAAGACATGGTGATATTAAAGCAAACATATTTGTTGGTGGTGGTGTAGCTCATGGTCCACATCCAAGAGATTACTACTTTTCACTTCCTAAAAAAGTTAGAAAGAAAGTACTAAAAGGTATATTAACCTACAAATTAAATAATAATGAGCTTATAGTTGTTGAGGATTTTAATTTTGATAGTCCAAAAACAAAAAATGCTGTAGAAGTATTAAAAAGTTTTGGTTTAGAGCACTCTAAAGTTTTATTAGTACTTCCAGAAAAAATAGAAAATGTAATTAAATCTTTTAGAAATATTCCAAAAGTTAAAATATTAGTCTCTGAAGGACTAAATTCATACGATTTATTAAATAGCGAAAAAGTGATAATATTTAAATCAGCTTTAGAAAAGATTCAAGAGAGGTTAGCACAATGAGAACTCCTTATGACATAATCATAAAACCAGTTTTAACAGAAAAAGCTGTAAAA
The DNA here is from genome assembly GCA_964648745.1 of uncultured Aquificales bacterium. Lineage (GTDB taxonomy): Bacteria > Aquificota > Aquificia > Aquificales > Hydrogenothermaceae > Sulfurihydrogenibium. The sequence goes on along the minus strand of CAZYKX010000003.1, from coordinate 32,845 downwards.
GATAATGAAAAAAACAATACGTTGGTATTTGAAGTGGCTATGGATGCAAACAAATACCAAATTAAAAACGCTGTAGAACAAATATTCAATGTTAAAGTACAAGATGTTAGAACGATTATAGTTAAACCTAAACCAAAAAGATTTGGTTTTAGATCTTCTGGATTTAAAAAAGCTTGGAAAAAAGCTATCGTTAAAGTTAAATCAGAAAAACCAATAAACATAGCTGAATTAGTATGAGGTGATAGAAAATGGGAGTTAGAAAATTAAAACCAGTAACAAACGGTACAAGACATGCAATTTTATATGATTTTTCAGAAATTACAAAATCTGAACCAGAGAAATCTTTAGTAGAACCATTAAAAAAGCATGCTGGAAGAAATAATCAAGGTAGAATAACTGTAAGGCATAGAGGTGGTGGTCATAAAAGACTATACAGAATTATAGATTTCAAAAGAGATAAATTTGGTGTTCCAGCTAAAGTTGCTGCAATAGAGTATGACCCAAACAGATCAGCAAGGATAGCACTTTTACACTATCTTGATGGTGAAAAAAGATATATTATTTGGCCAGAAGGATTAAAAGTAGGAGATATTGTAAAATCTGGTCCAGATGCAGAAATTAAAGTAGGAAACGCATTACCACTTGAAAATATACCAGTAGGTACTTTGGTACACAATATTGAGCTTACACCTGGAAAAGGTGGGCAACTTGCTAGAGCAGCAGGTATGTCAGCTCAGATACTAGGTAGAGAAGGAGATTATATCCAAATAAGATTACCTTCTGGTGAAATCAGATTAGTATATAAAAAATGTATGGCTACGATTGGTACTGTAGGTCTTGCAGAACATGAACTAGTGGAACTTGGTAAAGCAGGTAGATCTAGATGGCTCGGAATTAGACCAACTGTAAGAGGTACTGCAATGAACCCTGTAGATCACCCACATGGTGGTGGTGAAGGTAAAACTTTTGGTAAACATCCTGTTTCACCTTGGGGCTTACCTACAAAAGGATATAAAACAAGAAGAGGAGCTAAATACTCTGATAAATTTATTATTAAACGTAGAGGTAAATAAAGATGGGTTATAAAGGAAAGTGGAACGAAAGAAATAAGAATCCTTACGTTAATGAAAAAATTCTAAAAAAAATAAGACAGATGAATGAAACAGGTGAAAGAAAGATTGTGAAAGTTTGGGATAGAGCATGTACCATTACACAAGAGATGGTAGGCCATACAATAGCTGTCTATAATGGCCAAAAGTTTATCCCTGTTTATATACAACCAGAGATGGTTGGCCATAAGCTTGGAGAATTTTCTCTTACTAGAACATTTAGAGGCCATCCAGATAAATCAGCTAAAGTAGTTAAGAAAAAGTAGAGAGGAGTAAAAAAATGGAGAATACAGCAAGAGCTATTTTAAGATACGCTCACCTTTCACCATATAAAGCAAGACAAGTTATGAATTTAATCAGAGGTAAAGATATCGCTACAGCTTTAGCTATCTTATCTCAAATTCCAAAAAGATCAGCAAGAGTAGTTGAAAATGTTTTAAAAAGTGCAATAGCTAATGCTGAAAATAAAGGTATGGATATTGATAACCTTTATATTGCAAAAATTCATGCTGAAGAAGGTCCTATGTTAAAAAGATTCACACCTAAAGCTCATGGTAGAGCTACTATGATAAGAAGAAGATTTAGCCATATATATGTTTATTTAGCTGAGAAGCAACAGGAGGATAAATAATGGGCCAAAAAGTTCATCCAATAGGCTTTAGATTAGGAATAACACAAGATTGGAGATCTAAATGGTATGCAGATAAGAAGAAGTATACCCAAACACTCCACGAAGACATCAAAATTAGAAAGTTTATAGAAGAGAAATACAAGCAAGCTGGCATTGCTGATGTTATTATAGAGAGACTTGGTGATAGGATGAGAATAAAGATTTTAGCAGCAAGACCAGGAATTGTAATAGGTGCTAAAGGTGCTGAAGTAGAGAAATTAAACGAGATTATAAAAAAGATATCTTCAGCAAAGGATATTATTGTTAACGTAGATGAAGTTAAAAAACCAGAGATAAATGCTAAATTGGTTGCTGAAGATATAGCTCTTCAACTTGAAAGAAGGGTTACACATAGAAGAGCTATGAAAAAAGCTATCGATGCAGCTTTAAAGGCAGGAGCAAAAGGAATAAAAACCCAAGTTGGTGGTAGGATTGGCGGTGTAGATTTAGCAAGAAAAGAATGGTTTATGGCTGGAAGAATGCCACTTCAAACTCTCAAAGCTGACATTGATTATGGAACAGCAAGAGCTTCAACAAAATATGGAATTTTAGGAGTAAAAGTTTGGATCTACAAAGGTGATAAGTTAGAAGGAAAAGCTGAAGAAGTGCTAAGTAAAATCGAAGAAGAACTTCACACAACATAATTTGAAATTAGGAGGTTTAAAATATGTCGTTGCTACAACCTAAAAGAGTTAAATGGAGAAAACCTCAAAAAGGTAGAACAAAAGGGAAAGCTGCAAGAAGAAACCAAGTTGATTTTGGAGAATTTGGATTACAAGCATTGGAACCAGGAAGGTTAACTTCAAGACAAATTGAAGCTGCCAGAATTGCAATTGTTAGAGAAGCAAAAAAAGGTGCTAAAGTTTGGATTAGAGTATTTCCTCATAAACCTGTTACTAAAAAACCAGCTGAAACACGTATGGGTAAAGGAAAAGGTGATCTAGACCACTTTGAAGCTATAGTAAAACCAGGTCATATTCTTTTTGAATTGGCTGGGGTAAGCGAAGAAGTTGCAGCTGAAGCATTTAGAAAAGCAGGTCATAAACTTCCAATTAAAACAAGATTAGTAAAAAGTGTTGAGGTGTAAATAATGAAAGCAATAGATCTAAGAAAATTAACAAATGAAGAACTTAAAGCTAAAGTTCTTGAATTGAAGAAAAAGTTATTTACTTTAAGATTTCAAAATAAAATTGGATCATTAAGTAATACTGCTGAAATTAAACAAACAAAAAAAGATATAGCTAGAATTTTAACTATTTTAAGAGAAAGAGAACTAAATAATAAGTAAGAGGTGAAGTATGACAAGTCAAATAAAGAAAAAAGAATTTGTTGGAAAAGTTGTTAGTAATAAAATGGATAAAACTGTAGTTGTAGCTGTTGAAAGAAAATTCCCCCATCCATTATATGGTAAGCAAGTTAAAGAAACTAAGAAGTTTTATGCTCACGATGAAGAAAACAAGTGTAAAGAAGGAGATATCGTTAGAATAAGAGAATCAAGACCTCTTTCTAAATTAAAAAGATGGGTAGTAGTTGAAATTATACAAACAAATCAATAAATATTGAATTTAATGTTAAAAAATGTTAAAATATTAGTTTGTCCTTCTAAAAAAGGTTGAAAGGAGTGCGGTTATGATACAAAGAGGAACATATTTAAATACTGCAGACAATTCGGGAGCTAAAAAGGTTCAGTGCATTGGAATACCTGGTGGTGCTAAAAAGATGCATGCTACGGTGGGCGATGTTATAACTGTAACTGTAAAGTCTGCTATTCCAAATGGTACAGCAAAGAAAGGAAAAGTTTATAAAGCAGTTGTTGTTAGAACTAAAAAAGAAATAGCAAGACCTGATGGTAGTTATGTAAAAGCTGATGACAATGCTGTCGTTTTATTAAATAACCAACTTGAACCAATAGGTACACGTATACTTGGACCTGTTTGTAGAGAGTTGAGAAGCAAAGGATTCTATAGAATCATTTCTTTAGCACCGGAGGTAATATAAAAATGGTTAAATTAAAAAAAGGAGATCCGGTTATTGTTATTGCCGGAAAAGATAAAGGTAAAATAAGTAAAATTAAACAGATTGTTAAAAAAGATGGAAAAGTTAAAGTAGTAGTTGAAGGTGTTAATGTAGTAAAAAAACATGTAAAAGCTATTCAAGGTGTTAGAGAAGGTGGAATATTTGAAATTGAAAAACCTATAGATATATCAAATGTTGCTTACTATGATGAAACTTTAAAAAAACCAGTAAAAATCGGAGTAAAGTATATTACTGAAGGTAATAAAATCTCAAAAGTAAGAGTAAATAAGAAATCAGGAAAAATAATAGATAAAATTTGGGAAAAAATTAAAAAAGAGGTATAGTAAATGGCTGCTGTAGTAGGTTATAAATCAAGACTTCAAAAAAAATATGAAGAAGAAGTAGTCAAAAAACTAATGGAACGTTTTGGATATAAAAGTCCAATGCAAGTTCCAAAAATAAAGAAAGTTGTTATTAATATGGGTGTTGGAGAAGCAACACAAGACATTAAGCAGTTAGATAGAGCTGTAGAAGATTTAACAGCTATAGCAGGTCAGAAACCTGTCGTTACAAGAGCTAAGAAATCAGAAGCTGCTTTCAAACTTAGAAAAGGTGTTCCAATTGGTGCAAAAGTTACACTAAGAAAGGATAGAATGTGGGACTTCCTTGATAAATTAATTTCTGTAGCTCTTCCAAGAGTTAGAGATTTTAGAGGTTTAAACCCTAAATCTTTTGACGGAAGAGGAAACTATGCTTTCGGTTTATCTGAACAGATCATTTTCCCAGAAATAGACTATGATAAAGTTGATAAAATTAGAGGTATGGACATAGTTATAGAAACCACAGCTAAAACCGATGAAGAAGCACTTTATCTATTATCATTAATAGGCCTACCTATTAGGTCTTCATAAGGAGGAAATAATGGCTCGTAAATGTTTAATTGTTAAATCTTTTCAAAAAAAGCCAAAATATAAAACAAGAAATCATTCAAGATGTCCTTTATGTGGGAGACCAAGAGGATTTATAAGACAGTTTGGAATGTGTAGATTATGTTTTAGAGAGAAAGCCCTAAGAGGAGAAATCCCAGGCATTAAAAAAGCAAGTTGGTAGGAGGTTAATATGATAACAGATCCAATAGCAGACATGATAGCTAGAATAAATAACGCAATTAAAGCAAGAAAAGATGAAGTAGAAGTTCCTTCTTCAAAAATAAAAGAAAAAATAGCAGAAATTTTAAAAAGAGAAGGATATATTGAAGATTATGTAATATCTGAAGAAAATAAAAAAGGTAATCAAGGTACTTTAATAATAAAATTAAAATATTTAGGAAGAAGAAATACAAAACCAGCTATATCTAAAATACAAAGAGTATCAAAACCAGGATTAAGAAAGTATGTTCAAGTTGATGAGATGCCATATGTTCAAAAAGGTTTAGGAATAGCTATACTTACAACCAATAAAGGTATTTTAACAGATGCGGAAGCTAGAAAAGAAAGAGTTGGTGGAGAAATAATCTGCTACGTTTGGTAAAAAATTAAGGAGGCTATATATGTCAAGGATAGGAAAGAAACCTATAAATATACCAAAAGGTGTAGAAGTAAATATATCAGAAAATAATATAGTAACTGTAAAAGGGCCAAAAGGACAGTTAACTTACAAGTTCCACCCAGATATAATAATTAAAAAAGAAGATAATATAATAACAGTAGAAAGAAAATCTGATGATCCATTCTCAAGATCATTACATGGTACAACAAGAGCTTTGCTAAACAATATGGTTAAAGGTGTATCGGAAGGATTTACTGAAGAATTAGAAATAGTTGGTATTGGTTACAGAGCTGCAGTAAAAGGTAAAACCTTGGAATTAACATTAGGTTACTCTCATCCAGTTGTTTATGAAATTCCAGAAGGTATTCAAATTAATGTTGAAGGTAATACAAATATAAAAATTTCTGGAATTGATAAACAGCGTGTAGGTCAAGTCGCCGCTGAAATAAGAGCATTTAGAAGACCAGATCCATACAAAGGTAAAGGTATAAGATATAAAGGTGAAGTTATTAAATTAAAAGCTGGTAAAACTGTAGGTAAAAAATAATCAAGGAGTAAAAAGATGGCTGTAAAGAATAGAAATGAAGCTCGTATAATAAGACATAAAAGAATTAGAAAAAAAATATTTGGTACAGCTTCAAAACCAAGATTAGCATTTTATAGAAGTTTAAATGCTATATACGCCCAAATTATAGATGATGAAAAAGGTCATACGTTAGTATCTGCATCTACTATTGATAAAGATTATGTAGCAAAGTTTGGTAAAAGAGGTGGAAAATCTATAGAAGATGCTAAAAAATTAGGTCAATTTATAGCTGAAAAAGCATTTGCAAAAGGTATTAAGGATGTTGTATTTGATAGAGGTGGATTTTTATATCATGGTAAAGTTAAAGCTTTTGCAGATGCAGCAAGAGAAGCTGGATTAAACTTTTAAAAGGAGATAGGTATGGGAGTAAGAAATATTGAAAGATTAATGGAACAAAGAATTAAAGAGAATCCAATCAACCCAGATACTTTAAACTTAGAAGAAAAAGTAGTTGAGATAAGAAGAACTACCCGTGTTATGGAAGGTGGTAGAAGATTTTCATTTAGTACTTTAGCAATAGTGGGAGATAAAAATGGGCATGTAGGCTTTGGCCATGGAAAAGCTAGAGAAGTTCCACCTTCTATTGCTAAAGCTATAGCAGATGCAAAAAAAAGAATAATAAAAGTTCCTTTAATTGAAGGTACAATACCACACGATGTTTACGGTGAATACGATTCTGCTTTAGTTCTTTTAAAACCTGCTAGAAGAGGTACTGGTGTTGTTGCAGGTGGACCAATGAGACCAGTATTGGAGCTTTTAGGTGTTACAGATATATTAGCTAAAATTGTTGGAAGAACAACAAATCCAAATGCAGTAGTAAGAGCAACATTTGATGCTTTACTTAAGCTTAAATCTCCTGAGGAAGTAGCAAAAATTAGAGAAATAGATGAAGAAAAAATAAGAAAGAACTACAGAATATACGCAGGAGGAGTACCAGTAAGATGAAAATAAAAGTTAAATTAATAAGAGGATTGGCTGGTAAAAAGAAAGAACAAATAGAAGCTTTGAGATCTTTGGGATTAAAAAAAATATATGATGAAAAAATATTAGAAAAAAATCCAGCTGTTTGTGGAAATTTAGAAAAAGTAAAACACTTAGTCAAAGTGGAGGAAATTAACCAATGAAACTACACGAATTAAAGCCAAATGAAGGTGCAACACATAAAAAGAAAAGAGTTGGAAGAGGAATAGGCTCTGGCCATGGAAAAACATCTACCAGAGGTCAGAAAGGTCAAACTTCAAGATCTGGGGACTCAAAGCTCCCTGCAAGATTTGAAGGTGGTCAAACACCATTTATAATGAGAATTCCTAAAAGAGGATTTAAAAATCCTTCTAAAAAAGAATATGAAATTGTTAACTTAAAAGATTTAGAATTAAAGTTTAATGATGGAGATGTAGTTACTCCTGAAACACTAAAAGAAAAAAATCTTGTAAAAAAGGCTGAATGTGTAAAAGTGCTTGGAGATGGCCAATTAACCAAAAAACTGACAGTAAAGGTTCATGCATTTTCTGCTTCTGCAGAAGAAAAAATTAAAGCTGCTGGTGGTAATATAGAAAAGATCGTAGCGGAGTAATCTTGATAGATAAAGTTATTAATATATTACAGATAAAAGAATTAAGAGATAAAATTATATTTACTATCGTTATGTTGGCTGTCTATAGGCTGGGGACCCATATACCTGTTCCCGGCGTAAACTCAGATGTACTTCTTCATTACTTTAATAGTTCTGGTGGGGCTTTATTTAATATATACAACCTTTTCTCTGGTGGAGCATTAGGAAGATTCTCTGTGTTTGCATTAGGTGTTATGCCTTACATCTCCGCTTCTATCATAATGCAACTTTTAACAGCTGTTATTCCGACATTAGAAAAACTTCAGAAAGAAGAAGGTGATTATGGAAGGTGGAAGATTTCTCAATATACGAGATATCTAACAATAGCCATAGCTGGATTTCAATCTTTAGGTCTTTCTATATGGCTTTCTAATATAAAAACAGAATCAGGAGCTTCATTAATTTCTCTTTCACCATTTACATTTATACTTCTTACAACAGTAATAATTACAACTGGTACAGTATTTCTTATGTGGATAGGTGAAAAGATTACGGAATTTGGAATAGGTAATGGTATATCAATAATTATCTTAGGTGGTATAGTTGCCGGAATAGTTCCTGCAATAATAAAAACTTATGAACTTTTTAAAGTTGGAGAACTCTCTCCAATAATGTTAACAATCGCATTATTGATAATAGTAATAGTTGTCGCAGGTATAGTATATATTCAAGAAGCAGAGAGAAGAATACCTATTCAACATGCTCGAAGGAATGCATCTTTTAATCAATCTGCATCATATTTACCTTTTAAATTAAATCCTTCAGGTGTTATTCCTATTATATTCGCTGTCGCTATTTTAATGTTCCCTGCAACTATTGCCCAAATTTTTGCATCAAAAAGCGAAATAGCTAGAATTATAACTGATTATCTTTCTCCTCAGAGTTATATTTATTTTGCTTTATACGTTGGATTGATAATCTTTTTCTCTTATTTTTACACAGCTATCCTCATAAATCCAGTAGATATTGCAGATAATCTTAGAAAATCTGGTGCATTTATACCAGGAGTAAGGGCAGGTTCTCAAACTGTAGAATATATAAACTTTATATTGATGAGACTCGTTTTTGCAGGTTCTATATTTTTAGCAGCGATTGCAGTACTGCCAATGATACTGATTAAATGGCTAAATGTACCATTTTACTTTGGTGGTACATCTGCTTTAATTGTAGTAGTTGTTGCATTAGATACGTTACACCAAATTGAAGCCTACCTTGCTATGAAGAAGTACGAAGGATTTTTAAAAAGAGGTTAACTATGGTAAAAACTATAATATTTTTAGGACCACCAGGAGCTGGTAAAGGAACACAATCTCAACTATTAAAAGATAGAAACGGTTTTGTTCAAATTTCAACAGGAGACCTATTAAGAGAAGCAGTAAAAAATCAAACACCCCTAGGTTTAAAAGCTAAAGAATATATGAATGAAGGAAAGTTAGTTCCTGATGAACTTATAATATCTTTGATAGAAGAAAAGTTAAAAGAGTATAAAGATAGTAATATTATATTTGATGGATTCCCAAGAACAATACCACAGGCAGAAAGTTTAAATAAACTTCTAAAAGAATTTAATAGAGAAATAAATGCAGTTATCTTATTTAAAATTGAAGATGAAGAAGTTATTAAAAGATTATCAGGAAGAAGAGTATGCTCAAACTGTGGAGCAGTTTATCATATTGTTTATAACCCTCCTAAAACTGATGAAGTTTGTGATAAATGCGGAACAAAATTAATTCAAAGGGATGATGATAAAGAAGAAGTTATTAGAAAACGTTTAGAAGTTTATCATCAACAAACAAAACCATTGATAGATTACTATAAAGATAAAATTTTAGAAATAGATGCTACAGATGAACCTGAAAATGTTTACAAAAAAATTATTAATGTGATATAATTATAAGTTCTAATGATAGAGTTAAAAACAAAAGAAGAAATAGAAAAGCTAAGGATAGCCAATAGATACGTTGCTGAAATATTAAATATTTTAAAGGAATACGTTAAACCAGGTATAACTGCTAAAGAGTTAGATAATATTGCATACCAAGAATGTATAAAAAGGGGTGTTAGACCTGCTTTTTTAGGGTTATATGGTTTTCCAGCCTCCCTTTGTGTTTCTATAAATGAAGAAGTGGTGCATGGTATTCCAAGGGAAGATAAAGTAATAAAAGAAGGCGATATAGTTAGCCTTGATTTTGGTGTTGAGTACGAAGGTTGGTATGGAGATGCTGCTATAACTTTAGCAGTAGGTGAAGTTAGTGAAAGAAAAAAAAGATTAATAGAAGGTGTTGAAAAATCCCTGGATAATGCAATAAATTTATGTTATCCAGGTAATAATTTGGTAGATATAGCAAAAGCTATTGAAGGTACTTTAAGAGAATATAAGCTTACACCTGTTTGTGAATATGGCGGACATGGGATTGGAAGGAAACCACATGAAGAGCCACATGTAACAAACTGCATAGCAAATGCTGAAAAAATTGAGTTAAAAGTTGGAATGGTTTTGGCTATTGAGCCTATGGCTTATTTAGGTAAAGGTAAAATAAGGAAACTTAAAGATAATTGGACTATTGTAACTACAGATAAAACACACGCTGCCCATTTTGAACATACTATAGCTATTACAGAAAATGGGCCAGATGTTTTATCAAAAATTTAAAAGGAAGATAGGATGGCAAAGAAGAAAGAAAGTCAAGAGAAAGAAAAAGGAATAGTTTTAGAAGGAACTGTTTTAGAAGCTTTACCTAATGCTATGTTTAAAGTACAACTTGAAACAGGTCATGAAGTATTAGCTCACGTTTCAGGAAAGATGAGAATGCACTTTATTAAGATACTGCCAGGTGATAAGGTCAAAGTAGAGTTATCACCTTATGATTTAACACGTGGAAGAATTATTTTTAGAATTTAAAGGAGGTTTTCTTATGAAAGTAAAAGCATCTGTTAAGCCAAGATGTGAAAAGTGTAGAATAATAAAAAGAAATGGAAGAGTTATGGTTATCTGTGAGAACCCTAAACACAAGCAAAAACAAGGTTAAGGAGGATTATAGCTTATGGCACGTATAGCAGGTGTAGATTTACCAGACAGAAAAAGGTTAGAGATAGCTTTAACTTACATATATGGAATTGGTAAATCAAGAACAAAGGAGATCCTAGAAAAAACTGGTATTGATGGAATGAAAAGAGTTGGTGAGCTAACTCCTGATGAATTAAACACAATTAGAAAATTTATAGAACAAAATTACAAAGTTGAAGGTGACCTTAGAAGAGAAGTTGCTGTAGCTATTAAAAAGTTAGTTGATATGGGATGCTACAGAGGAATAAGACATAGACTTGGATTACCTGTAAGAGGTCAAAGAACAAAAACAAATGCAAAAACTAGAAGAGGAAAAAGAAAGAAATAATAAGAGGTGTAAGTGATGGCAAAAAAAAGGAAAGTTACCAAAAAAATTAAAAGAACAGTTACATCAGGAATAGCTCATATCCAATCTACATTTAACAACACAATAGTAACTATTACAGACAAAGAAGGTAATACATTGTCATGGGCATCAGGTGGTACAGAAGGTTTTAAAGGTACAAGGAAAAATACTCCATATGCTGCACAGCTCGCTGCTCAAAAAGCTGCTAAAAAAGCTATAGATGAGTATGGATTAAAAGAAGTGGAAGTTTGGGTAAAAGGTCCAGGTGCAGGAAGAGAACCTGCTATAAGAACTTTAGCTGCTGTTGGGCTAACAATTAAAGCAATTAGGGACGTAACACCAATACCTCATAATGGTTGCCGTCCTACAAGTAAAAGGAGGGTTTAATTTATGGGTAGATATATTGGTCCTCTAACGAAAGTTAGTAGAAGATTAGGCGTATTTGTAGGTGGAGATATTGACTCTTTCCAAAAGAGAAATTTTCCACCAGGACAACATGGAAGAGTACAAGGTAGAAAGAAAATATCTGACTACGGAGTACGTTTACAGGAGAAGCAAAAATTAAGATATCTATATGGTGGAATTAGAGAGTCTCAATTTAAGAGATATTTTGAAAGAGCATCAAAAGCAGCAGGAAACACAGGTGTAGTTTTACTCCAACTATTAGAAAGAAGATTAGATAACGTTGTTTACAGACTTGGCTTTGCAAAAACAAGATTACAAGCAAGACAGCTTGTAAAACATGGACATTTCCTTGTAAACGGTAAAAAAGTAGATATTCCATCTTATGAAGTTGATAAGGGTGATATTATAGAGTTAAAGGAAAAAAGTAAAAAAATATCACTTTTTAAAGAAAACTTAGAAAGCAGAGATCCTAGATCTATTCCAAGATGGTTAGAATTGGATAAAGATAACTTTAGAGGAAAAGTTGTAGAAATACCAGAAGAAGTAGAGTTAGAGATACCAGTAAATGTTCAGTACATAATTGAGTACTACTCAATGTAATAATTTCCCCGAAAACCGCCTGCCGGGACAGGGGGGATTTAAGGCGGTAAATAAATATCCCGGCACCGGACTTACTAACCGGTTTATAAGGTGGAGAGAAGATGTCACTTTTAGATTTTGTAATGCCTACTAAAATTTACTGGGATGAATCAACAAAAACAGATAGTTATGGAAAATTATATGTAGAACCTTTAGAAAGAGGTTTTGGTATAACTGTAGGAAATGCTTTAAGAAGAGTGCTTTTATCATCTTTACCAGGTGGTGCTATAACAGCTGTAAAGATAATAGGTGTTCCTCACGAGTTTTCATCAATAAAAGGTGTGATGGAAGATGTTGTTGAGATTGTATTAAATATTAAACAGATAAGACTTATTATAGACGAAAATATAGAAAGAGATTTCGCTATACTTGAAGTAGAAAACCCTGGAAAAGTTTACGCTAAAGATATTAAATTCCCAGCAGGTATAGAAGTTGCCAACCCAGATGTACATATATGTACTATTACAGAACCTATTAAATTACAGATGGAATTTAGAGTAGAAAGAGGTATTGGTTATAAAACTGTAGAGGAATTAGAGCCAATAAACGAGATAGGTTGGATACTTTTAGATACATCTTTTTCTCCTATCAAGAGAGTAGCTTTTAATGTAGAACCTACTAGAGTAGGAGATAAAACAGACTATGACAGATTAATCATGGAAATAGAAACAGATCGTACAATAACACCAGATGATGCTTTAGTTAAAGCTTCCAATATTTTAATAGAGCACTTTAATTTATTACAAAAACCTACTGTTAAAAAAGTTCAAGTAGTTAAAAAATCTGTACAAGTTAAACCAGAAGAAATTAAAGTTGAAGAAGATAAACTTTCATTGGCTATAGATGAGCTTGAAATATCATCAAGGGCAATAAACACTTTGAGAAAGCTTGGTCTTAATACAATAGGTGATCTTGTAAAACTATCTGAAGATGATTTAAGAGAAGCTAAAAGCATAGGAAGAAAATCTTTAAAAGAAATAAAAGATGCTTTAGCAGATATGGGTTTAGAACTTGCGCCGTCTAAAACAATAACCGAATAAAGGAGGCAATAGATAATGCGTCATAGAGTTAAAACAAAAAGCTTTCATAGAAGAAAAGAACAAAGAGAAGCTTTGTTTATAAATTTAGCTAAAAGTTTGATAAACCATGGGAAAGTAGAAACAACGTTACCAAAGGCAAAAGCTTTAAGATCATTTATTGAAAAACTTGTTACATTGGCAAAAGAAGATACAATCCATTCAAAAAGATTGTTAACTCAAAGATTAAAAGATTGGAGAGCTGCGAAAAAACTATATTCTGAAATAGCTCCACTTTTTAAAGATAGAAATGGTGGATATACAAGAATATATAAATTAGAAAAAAGAAGAATTGGAGATGGTGGCGAAACTGCTATTATTGAATTTGTAGAATATCCAAATCAGTAAAATGTTTATAATATCTCAATTTTTCATGGCAATGTCTTATACTTTGGACATTGCCCTTGAAATATACAAATGGATAGTTATAATTTCAGCTTTAATTTCTTTTGTAAATCCAGATCCTTATAATCCTGTTGTAAAGTTTTTAAAATCAGCTACAGAACCAGTATATAGGAGAATTAGGAAATTTATTCCTACTGTTGTTTACAATGTAGACTTAGCACCTTTAATAGTGATACTAATAATAATATTTCTGCAAAAATTTTTAGTTCCTATTATTTATCAAATAGGTCTTAAAATTAGTTAATTTCTGTTAAAATATCTTTATGATAAATTTTAAACCTTTACAGCTTAATGCTGAAACTTTAACTATTGTTAAGAATCTTGGGAGTTCTATCTCTTTTAAAACCGGCGAAAATGTAAAAGCAGAAGTAGTAGATGTCCTTCCAAGTGGTGCAGCTATTTTAAGAGTAAAAAATAGTTATATAACAGTAAATACAGAAATACCCTTAACAAAGGACAATCAACTGCTACTTAAAGTATTAGAACCAAGAGATAATAAACTACAATTTCAATTAATCTCTATTGAGAATAAAGAAAAATTATCTACAAAAAATAACATTCTCAATGAGATATCTCCAGCGATACTATTAGAAAACTTAGATAGTTTACCTGAAAATATAAAGTCAGAAATTACAAAAAATGTTTTATCTTCTATATTAGAACTTGAGAACAAAGTAGACTTACCAAATATTGAACCTAATTTAATCAATCCAGATTTCATAAAAGAATCGATTAAAAACTCTGGAATCTTTTTTGAAAATAAACTTTTAAAATTTTTTAATACATTGGAAGAAATAAAAAACACTAATTTAGAGCTTTATAAAGATTTAGTTTCTGCTGGTAAAGATCTACAAAAGAAAGTTGAAACGCTTATAAATACTAAAGAAAAAGATGTAGAACTATTAAAAACTTTAAAAGAGAGTATGGATTCAATAATTTCTGATGCAAAATTAAAAATAAACGATGAGAATGTTCAAAAACTTATAACTAACTATTCTCAACTTAGTTTATTAAATGATGCTCTAGTTGGTATTTTTCCCTTTGTTTTTCCTGGCATGAATATATCAAAGTATGAAATTAAGAAAAAGGTTTTAGAAAATGGAATCATTCTATATTTTAGAGGGGATATAGAGTTTGAAGATAAAACAAATGTTTCTTACATAGTTGCGAAATATTTAGATGGTTACTATATAACTATAAGAACAAATAATGAAGAGATGTTAAACAATTTAAAATTATTAAAAAAAGAAACATTAGAGAATTTAAAAGATTTAAATATAGTAAGTTTTGAAATCTATGGATGAGAAAAAGGCAGTAGCTTTAAAATACGAAAAGTATAAAGATAATGCTCCAAAAGTAATAGCAAAAGGTAGTGGTGTTGTTGCTGAAAAAATAATAGAAGTTGCAAGAAATCATGGTTTATATATAAAAGAAGACCCGACATTGGTTAACCTTCTGTCAGGTCTTGAACTATATGAAGAAATTCCGGAAAGTTTATATAAAGTTGTAGCTGAGATATTTGTTCTTATTTATAAAGCTAAACAGAAACGTTAAACTCTCTTAATGCTTCATTTAAAGATGTTTTTTTATCTGTAGACTCTTTTCTTTTACCTATTATTAAAGCACACTGTATGCCATATTCTCCAGCTGGAAACTTTTTAGTTATAGTTCCAGGTACAACTACACTCCTTGCAGGAACCCTACCTCTATATTCAACAGGTTCTTGACCTGATACATCTATTATTCTTGTAGAAGCAGTTATAACAACATTAGCTCCTAAAACAGCTTCTTCTTCTACTATAACACCTTCAACGATTATACATCTAGAGCCTATGAAACAGTTATCTTCTATAATTACAGGTCTTGCTGAAGGTGGTTCTAAAACGCCACCTAAACCAACTCCACCAGATAAATGGACATTTTTACCTACTTGAGCACAAGAACCAACAGTTGCCCATGTGTCAACCATTGTACCACTACCAACATATGCACCTATATTTACATAAGATGGCATTAATATCGCACCAGGTTCAATATAGCTTCCGTATCTAGCAGTTGCTGGAGGTACTACCCTAACACCTCTTTCTTTGTAGTTTTTCTTCAAAGGTATTTTGTCATAGTATTCAAAAGGTCCCACTTCCATAACTTGCATTTCTTGAATAGGAAAGTATAGTAAAATAGCTTGTTTTATCCATTCATTTACAATCCACTCACCATTTACTTTTTCTGCTACTCTTATCTTTCCATTATCAAGTAAATCAATAACTTCTCTTACAGCATCTTTATATTTTTTTTCTTTTAAAAGTTCTCTATTTTCCCAAGCTTCTAATATAAGTATTTTGAGATCTTCCACCGTTTTCCTCCAAAAATTTAATATAATAATTATATACTACTTAAAGAGGTAGAATCATGATAAAAGTACCTGTTATAGTTGGTGGAAAAGAAGTTTGGAGAGAAGATGTTATAGATGTTATTTACCCTTATAATCTTCAAAAGATTGGAGAAGCTGTAAAAGGTAATGTTGAAGATGTAGAGAAAGCTGTAAATTTAGCGAAAATAGGTCTTGAAAAGTTAAAAAAGCTCTCTGCTTATGAAAAGTATAAAATTTTAATGAATATTGCCACTCTTTTAGAAAAAAGAAGAGAAGAGTTTGCTAAAGTCATTACATTAGAAACTGGAAAAACGATAAAAGAAGCAAGGATAGAAGTAGATAGAGCTATAAATACCATTACTTTTTCAGCAGAAGAAGCAAAAAGGATATCTGGAGAGTATGTCCATATTGATGCATCACCAAATGGTAAAGGGAAAAAAGGGTTTTATTTTAGGGTTCCAGCTGGAATCGTTGCTGCTATAACACCATTTAATTTTCCTGTAAATTTAACAGCTCATAAAATAGGTCCTTCTATAGCTGCTGGTTGTCCATTTATTTTAAAACCAAGTGAAAGAACACCTTTATCTCCTACAATGTTATCTAAGTTGTTTTTAGAAGCAGGTGTTCCTGAAGAAGCTGTTTCTGTAATACCTGGCTTTGCTGATGTTGGTCAAGCTATGACAACTCATCCTGATGTTAGAGTCGTATCATTTACAGGAAGTTTAAAAGTTGGAGAGATCATAGCTAAACAAGCTGGATTAAAAAAGATAGTTATGGAACTTGGTTCAAATTCAGCTGTAATAGTAGATGAAGATGCTAATTTAGAGTTGGCAGCTAAAAAATCTGTTTTAGGTGGTTTTGCATTGGCAGGTCAAGTTTGTATATCTGTGCAGAGAGTTTTTGTGCATGAAAAAGTAGCAGATGAGTTTGAAAAACTTTTAAAATTAGAAGCTTCTAAGCTTAAGTATGGTGATCCGTTAAATGAAGATACAGATGTAGGTCCTGTTATATCTTTAAATGATGTTGACAGAATTTATACATGGATAAATGAAGCTGTAGAAAAAGGTGGAAAAATAGAGGTTGGAGGCTCTTCAGCAGAAACAAAAACTGTGTTTAAGCCAACTATAGTATCAAATGTTCCTGAAGATGCTAAACTTTTCTATGAGGAAGCTTTTGCCCCTGTTGTAGCGGTAAGAAGATTTAAAGATATAGATGAGGCTATAAATTTAGTAAACAAAACAAATTACGGTCTTCAAGTTGGAATATTTACAAACAATTTAAAAAATGCTTGGAAAGTTATTGAAAATGTGGAAGTAGGTGGTGTAATTATAAACGATATACCAACATTTAGAGCAGACAACATGCCTTATGGTGGTGTCAAAGGAAGTGGTATAGGTAGAGAAGGTCCAAAATTTGCTATAGAAGATTATACAGAGATAAAGGTAGTTGTATTTGATTTAAATAGTTGAATATATTTTATTGAATGCATATAAAAAGTGCATCCTTCTGCACAGTTTTAATTCAAAATCAAAGATCTTTATCTAAGATAAATCACAAAAATATATAAATTTCAATAACTTAATTAATTGGCATTGTTTTTGCTTTTAAAGAACTCAAATCAATTTTAAGGAGGTATTAGTATGAAGAAGTGGCTACTTATTTTGGCGCCGTCTGTTGTATTTGCTGCAGATCAACCAAAGCTTGATTCAGGAGATACAGCATGGATGCTAGTATCTACAGCGTTGGTTATGTTAATGACTCTACCAGGGTTAGCTATTTTTTATGGTGGACTTTCTAAAAGAAAAGATAGTTTAAATACTATTGGTATGTCTTTTATTGCTTATGTTATTGTTAGTGTTATTTGGGTTTTTTATGGTTATAGCTTAGTTTTTAGTAATGATGTTGGAGGTATTATAGGAGATTTATCTAAAATATTTTTAGCAAATGTTAATACAAATAGTTTAACTGGTACAATTCCAGAGTATGTTTTTGTTGCATTTCAGCTTACATTTGCAGCTATAACTGTGGCTTTAATTAGTGGTTCTTATATAGAAAGAATAAAATTTTCTTCATGGATTTTATTTTCAATTATGTGGGTAAGTATTGTTTATATCCCTATAGCTCACTGGGTATGGGGAGGGGGATTTTTAGCAAAAAATGGAGCTTTAGATTTTGCTGGTGGTACAGTAGTACATATAAATGCTGGTATTGCTGGTCTTGTAGGTGCTATTATTTTAGGTAGAAGGAAAGATATGTCGTTAATACCTCACAATCTTCCTATGGTTATTATAGGTACAGGTTTATTATGGTTTGGATGGTTTGGTTTTAATGCAGGTTCTGCTTCAGCTGCTAATGGTCTTGCTGGTATTGCTTTCTTAAATACAAATACAGCTACAGCAATAGCTGCATTGTCTTGGGCAATTGCAGAATGGTTGCATATAAAGAAAATAACAGTTTTAGGTTTAGCTTCTGGAGCTGTTGCTGGTCTTGTTGCAATTACTCCTGCAGCTGGTTTTGTAAACGTGTTTGGTTCCATAATCATTGGTATTATAGCTGGAATTGTTGCTTATGTTTTTGTTAGTTTCGTAAAAAGGAAATTTAAATATGATGATGCTTTAGATGTTTTTGGTATTCATGGCTCAGCTGGTATTACAGGAGCTATTTTAACAGGTGTTTTCGCTGATCCTTCTATAAATTCTGCTGGTAAAGGATTATTGTATGGAAATTTTAATCAGATTATTGTTCAAATAGAAGCAGTTTTAGCAACTGTAGTTTATGATGCTGTTGCAACTTTTATTATTTTGATGATTATAAAAGCATTGATAGGTTTAAGAGTTTCTCAAGATGATGAAGTTATAGGACTTGATGAATCTCAACATAGCGAAAAAGCTTACAATATTTAA
>CAZYKX010000003.1:7014-13992 GCA_964648745.1 uncultured Aquificales bacterium | reverse complement strand
TGAAGTTATAGGACTTGATGAATCTCAACATAGCGAAAAAGCTTACAATATTTAATTTAAAGGAGGTAAATATCATGAAAAAAGTTTTAATTGTATTACCTTTAGGAGTTTTTGGATTTTCTCAAGCAGTAGAGCTAAAAAGTGATTTTGGTAGTTTTAATCTAAGTGGTGCTTTATCATCTTATGTTATCTCTTCTGATAATAAAACAGATGATAAAAAAACAAGATTTGATATAGGTTCAGCAATTTTGAGTATATCTAAAACTGCTAAACCTTTTGGATTTACTATTTACGGAGGTGCTTACGCAACCCCTGTTTTAGGAGCTGGGTTATCAAAAACAACAACTTATACTAATTATTTTAGTGCTATACCTATTGCTTATTTAGAGTATGCACCTATTGATGGTTTATCTGTTCAAGTTGGTAAATTACCTACAATTATAGGTTTTGAATCTCCTTTTACTTATCAAAATAACTACTTACAAAGAGGATTGATATGGAACATGCAGCCTGTTATCAACAATGGTGTAAGGATTCTATACACCCAAGAAAAATACTTTTTAAAAGCAGGGATAAATGATGGTTTTTATACATTGAGTACTACACACCCTAAAATGGCTTTTGAAGGTAGCTTGGGAATAACACCTATAAAAGACTTCTCATTGTCTTTTAATTTCTTAATTCCAGATAAATCTTCAAAACCAAATGATACAGCTACTCCCTCAAATAAAAGAGAGTTTAACATTTTATCAACTTATACGATAAATAACCTATCCTTAGGTTTAGATTTAGTTTATGTAGAAGCTCCAAAGGATGATAGTGCTGGTGTAACTGAAAAGTCTAAAGCAAGTGGTGGAGCATTACATTTAAGTTATTCATTTACTCAAGATTTTAAAATCTCTTCAAGAATAGAGTATTTTAAAGATAATACAGATATAGGAGGAATAGATTTAGTAGGGCTTGGAGATGGAAATAAAGGGTACTCTTTCACTGTGACACCTATGTATCAAAAAGGAGTTGTTTATCTAAAAGGTGAATTTAGTTATGTTAAAGCAGATAAAGAATTTACATCGAATAATAAAAATAAACAATCTCGTGTTGGCTTAGAAGTTGGATTTTTATTTTAATGCATAAAAAATATGCAATGTAATAAAAATAAACAGTCCTTTATTGCTTTAAAAATTTGACTTTTATTTTAATGCATAAGAAATATGCAACATAATGCTTTAAAAATGTGCAAAGAATAAATTTTTATTACGTGGTAAAATATATTAATATTGATAAAAACAAGATTTTTTAAATTGGCATAAAAATTTCGTATTATATTAAGTGGAGGTATTTAAAAATGAAAATGATTGTAGCTGTTATTAAGCCTTTTAAATTAGATGAAGTTAAAGATGCTCTTACCAACATAGGTATTTATGGTATGACTGTAACGGAAGTTAAAGGATTTGGTAGACAAAAAGGTCATACAGAGTTGTACAGAGGTGCTGAATATGTAATAGATTTCTTACCAAAATTGAAAATAGAAGTTGCTGTAGATGATGCACAAGTTGAAAAAGTTGTAGAAGCTATAACCCAAGCAGCAAGAACAGGAAGAATAGGTGATGGTAAAATATTTATATTGCCAGTGGATGATGTAATAAGAATAAGAACAGGTGAAAGAGGTCCAGAGGCTATATAAGAAATTTATTTTATAAAGGAGGTTCAAAAATGGCAATGATTCAATGTCAAACACCAGATGATGTAGTTCGTGTTATATCAGAAAAAGGTATAACATTTATTGATGTTAAATTTTCAGATCCCTTTGGGCAATGGCAACACTTAACTGTTCCAACCCATGAGTTTGGTTTACATTCTTTTGAAGAAGGTATACCATTTGATGGTTCATCAATCAGAGGTTGGAAAGGAATTCAAGAATCAGATATGTTATTGATTCCAGATCCTAAATCTGCATTTATCGATCCATTTATTGAAGAACCTACATTATCTTTAATATGTGATGTAGTTGATCCAATAACAAAGGAACCATATTCAAGAGATCCAAGACAGATAGCTAAAAAAGCATTAGAATATTTAAAATCTACAGGTATAGGTGATATTGCATACTTTGGGCCAGAGGCTGAGTTTTTCATTTTTGATGATATAAGATTCAGCAGTGGACCAAATCATGCTTATTATCAAATAGATTCAGAAGAAGGATGGTGGAATACAGCAAGAGAAGAATCACCAAACTTAGGTTATAAAATACCATATAAAAGAGGATACTTCCCTGTTTCTCCATTAGATAAAACACACCATATTAGAATGGAAATGGTTAAAACATTGGAAGAAGTGGGTATTACAGTAGAAAGAGAACATCATGAAGTAGCAACAGCAGGTCAAGGAGAAATCAACTTTAGATTTTCTGATATTATAGGTTCTGGTGATAATATTTTAAAATACAAGTATGTATTGAGAAATGTAGGATATAGATATGGTAAATTTGTAACATTTATGCCTAAACCATTAGCTGGTGATAATGGTAGTGGTATGCACGTTCATTTCTCAATTTGGAATAAAGGTCAAAACCTTTTTGCAGGAAATAATTATGCAGGTTTATCAGAAATTGCTTTATATGCAATCGGTGGAATCATTAAACATGCAAAAGCTATCTGTGCATTCTCTAACCCAACTACAAACTCATATCATAGATTGGTACCAGGATTTGAAGCACCTGTAAGACTTGCTTACTCTGCAAGAAACAGATCTGCAGCTATAAGAATACCTGTTGGAGCAGAATCTCCAAAAGCAAAAAGAATAGAAGTAAGATTCCCAGATGCTTCATCAAACCCTTACTTAACATTTACAGCTTTATTGATGGCAGCAATAGATGGAATTGAAAACAAAATACATCCAGGGGAGCCTTTAGATAAAGATATCTACTCTTTACCACCAGAAGAACTTGCAAACGTACCACAAACTCCAGGTTCATTACAAGAAGCTATAGATTCATTAAAAGCTGATAACGAGTTTTTACTTAAAGGTGGTGTAATGGATATGGACTTTATAAACATGTGGGTAGAAACAAAACAAGCTGAACAAGACGCAATTAGATTGGTACCACATCCAAAAGAATTTGAACTTTACTTTGATATCTAAAAATATATAGCCCTCTCTTTTTAGAGAGGGTTTTCTTCTTTTTCTATTAATTCTTGGAGGTTAAATATAATATGTTTTTTAAGTATGTTTTTTTAATATTATTATTTACCTTACCTTCTTTTGCTTTAAATGGTTATGTTGATGGAAAGCAGATAGATAAATATCAGTATATTTTAGATAGTTTATGGGTAGCGATCTCTATTGTTTTTATATTTTTAATGCATGCTGGTGGTTTTAGTATGTTAGAAGCTGGATTTGTAAGAGCTAAAAATGCTACTAACATCATTATGAAAAATATATTTACAATTTCTATAAGTGCTGTAGCTTTTTGGTTGATTGGTTTTGGTCTTATGTTTGGTAATGGTAATGATTTTATAGGATTAACTGGTTTTATGCAGATAAAAGAAAATGTAAATTTATTTGATTCTTTATCATCTTATTCGCCGCCACTATTTTTAGTATTTATATTTCATTTATTATTTGCATCTACAGCAGCAACAATAATGTCAGGTGCTGTTGCTGAAAGAATAAAATTTACAGTATACATAATATCAGTTTTTATCATTACAGCTTTAATCTATCCTATTATTGGTAAATGGATGTGGGGTGGTGGTTGGTTACAAAAATTAGGTTTCTTAGATTTTGCCGGTGGCGTTATGGTTCATCTTAATAGTGCTGTTATTGCTTTAGTTGCTGCTTATTTGTTAGGACCAAGAATTGGAAAATATGATAAATATGGAAAACCTAAACCTATACTTGGACACAGTATGACATTAGCAGCTTTAGGTACTTTTATTTTATGGACTGGCTGGTTTGGATTTAATGGTGGGAGTACTTTATCAGCAGATGTTGATTTGATTGGTAAAATCTTTTTAAATAATACATTAGCAGCTGCTGGAGGTTCTATAAGTTCTTTACTTATTTCATGGTATCTATTTAAAAAATCTGATTTAACACTATCTATGAATGGAACATTAGCAGGATTGGTTTCAATTACACCTGGTTGTGCTTACGTAGTTCCCGAAGCTGCTTTATTCATAGGTACTATTGCAGGAGTTATAATGGTTTTAGGTGTTATTTATTTAGACAAGATTAAAATAGATGATCCTGTAGGTGCTATTCCTGTTCATGGTTTAGGAGGTATCTGGGGAACTTTAATGTTAGGTGTATTTCACTCTACACAAGGTCTCATTACAGGAAGTTTTAAGTTCTTCTTTGTTGAACTACTTGGAATTATTGTTTGTATTTTATGGACCGGTATAACTTCTTTTCTTACATTTTATATTTTAAATAAGTTTATCGGTATAAGGGTTCATGAAGATGAGGAGATTGCAGGATTAGATATGGCAGAACATGGAACAGATAGCTATCCAAACTTTTCTACAAAACTGTATTAATTAAAAGATTAAATTTTTATTTAATTATATAGGGCTGCAATCATAGATGTAAAAATTTCTTAGATAAAATAGGGTATATTATAAACATGTTAAATATCCTTAAGAGAACTTCTCTTAAGGAGGTAAAGATCTCTACACTAAAAAAAAGTCCTTCAGGTATTGGTAAAACAGTATCTGGAGAGACAAACAGGGTGTAATAGTGCTTCCTGGAAGTTACTTATTTCTAAGTAGCTTTAAAGCTCAGGTGTGTGAGATAAATAAATGTTTATAATTTGGGGAACTATTAGATTAAAAAAGAACTTTGTGTTTATGATTTTATTAAAATTTTTAATATTCTCACCTTAGAATTTTAAAGGAAGCTAATTTGGTAAAACATAGAAAAGTAGGGAAATGAGTTTATTACTCAAATAAATAATGAAAATGAAATTTTAAAATATAAAAATTGTTAGTACTTAAGTGGAAGATATTGTAAAGAGTTGGTTCTAAAATTGTTAAAGCAAGAAAAATATATAAAGGTTATAGATTTAAAAAAGAGTTATAAATGAAATAAAATCTAAGCTTGGAAATTTAATAAAGGATTTATAGTTGATTGCATATATTCTGTTTTTCATTGTTTTATTTTTTATCATAAAAAAACCTAAAAATATTGGTGTTGGTTGGTCTGCTTTTGTTGGTGCATTTGTTTCTTACTTATTAGGTGTAGTATCTTTTAATGATGTTTTAAAAGTTATAGATATTGTATGGGATCCGACATTAGCATTTCTTGGAATAATATTTATATCTATCATCCTTGAGAAGATAGGATTTTTTGAATGGGCTGCTATTTATATAATTGAACTTACAAAGGGAGATGGTAGAAAACTTTTTATTTATCTGCTTTTACTTGGTGCCTTAATTTCTGCATTTTTTACAAACGATGGTTCAGCTTTAATTTTAACACCTATAGTTTATCAAAAAATAAAATATCTTGGTTTAAGTAAAAAATATATGCTTCCTTACATAATGGGAAGTGGTTTTGTTGCAGATACAACAAGTTTACCATTGCTAATTTCTAACTTGGTAAATATACTTACAGCAGACTACTTTAAAATAGGTTTTTTTGAATATGCTTCTGTAATGGTTTTTGTAAATTTCTTTTCTCTTATTGCCACTATAATTTTTACTTATCTATTTTTTAGAAAAGATTTAATAAAAAAATTTGACCTTGAGGTTTTAAAAGATAAAAAACCTTCTTTAGCAATAAAAGATAGATTCATATTTAAACTGACATGGGTTTTAGCTGTCATACTTCCTATCGCTTTTTTAATAGGTGAATATTACCATATACCAGTCTCTATTATTATAGGCATAACTGCATTAGTTTATGGATTGTCTACATTAAAGGAAAATGTAGTAGATATAAAACATACATTGAAAAAAGAAACACCTTGGAGTATTGTTATATTTTCTGTAGGGATGTATATAGTAGTTTATGGATTAAAAAATAATGGTTTTACAGAAATTATATCATCTATAATCTTAAAATCTACAGAATATGGAAATTTAGCAGCAATTTTTACAACAGGGTTTTTAGCAGCATTTTTATCTTCAGTAATGAATAATTTACCTTCTGTCTTACTTGTAAATTTGGCTATTGATAATACACATTTAACTATAACCACAATAAAAATTCTAGCTTACTCAAATGTTATAGGTTGTGATCTTGGGCCAAAGATAACACCTATAGGTTCATTAGCTACACTATTATGGTTGTATGTACTTGATAAAAAAAATATTCATATTGGATGGTGGTATTATTTTAAGATAGGTATTATTTTAACTATTCCAACTTTGATATTTACTCTTTTTGGATTGTGGATTATAACTAATTAAAGCGGAGAGGGCGGGATTCGAACCCGCGGACGGGGTTTTACCCCCGTCAACTTCTTAGCAGGAAGCCGCTTTCGACCACTCAGCCACCTCTCCAAAAGTTTATATATTATATATCATTTTATAATGTATTTCTATACATTTTAATGTTTAGCTTCTAATCTTTCAACTCTGATTAACAAGTCATCAATGATAGTTTTAGTTTCTATAGCTTCTCTAACTTCTTTTCTTAAGATTGATACCTCATTCATCATAAAATCTATTCTTTTATTTGTATCTCTTAATTCTGTTCTAACGTTATGTATTTCCCCTTTAAGTTCTAAATAAACATCTCTTAAGTGCTGATTGAGATTATCGACCTTTTTGTCAACCCTTTCGATATCTTGTTTTAATTCAATTTTAATACTATCGACTTTTTTGTCAACTTTTTCGATTTCTTGTTTTAGCTCAATTTTAACGTTGTCGATTTTTTTATCAACTTTCTCGATTTCTTGTTTTAGTTCACTTTTAACACTATCAACTTTTTTATCAACCTTTTCTATCTCTTGTTTTAGTTCATTTCTAACATTTT
>CAZYKX010000003.1:0-6914 GCA_964648745.1 uncultured Aquificales bacterium | reverse complement strand
TCAACTTTTTTATCAACCTTTTCTATCTCTTGTTTTAGTTCATTTCTAACATTTTCTATTTCCTGCTTTAGTTCATTCCTTACATTGTTTATTTCTTGCTTCAGCTCTATCCTTGTGGTTCTTAAATCATTTTCAATATTTGATATTCTTTTCTCCATAGATATTATAGCTAATGACATGCCGTTTAGTTCGCCTCTTATGCTAGTTAATTCTGCTCTTACATCTGCTTTAAATTCTTTTAGCTCCTCTTTTAGATCACCTAAAATAGCATTTTTAAGCTTTTCTACAATATTTTCTAAGTCCATAGCAAAAAACCTCTGCTATTTTATACATAATATTATATATACTTTTTAATTTTGTTTTATTTTCTTGTTATGTTAAAATATTTTAATAATTTCATAGAGATATACGAGGAACTAATGACTTTTCAAGAAATTATAATGTCGCTTCAAAGATTCTGGATAGATAAAGGATGTATTTTATGGCAACCTTATGATATTGAAGTTGGTGCTGGTACGATGAATCCAGCAACGTTTTTAAGGGTACTTGGACCAGAACCTTGGAATGTATGTTATGTAGAACCTTCCAGAAGGCCAAAAGATGGTCGTTATGGAGAAAATCCAAATAGACTTCAGCATTACTATCAATTTCAAGTAATATTAAAACCTGCTCCAGAAAATCCTCAAGAACTTTATTTAGAAAGTTTAAAAGCTCTTGGTATAGATCTAACAAAGCATGATATTAGATTTGTTGAAGATGATTGGGAAAGTCCGACACTTGGAGCATGGGGACTTGGTTGGGAAGTATGGCTCGATGGTATGGAAATAACACAGTTTACATACTTTCAACAAGCTGGAGGTTTAGATTTACCTGAAATTAGTGTTGAAATCACCTATGGGCTTGAAAGGATAGCCACTTATCTCCAAGGTAAAGATAGTGTTTATGATATCCTTTGGGCTGAAGGTTTAACATACGGTGATATATATAAAGAATCAGAAAGACAGTGGTCTATTCATAACTTTGAAGTTGTTGATGTAGATTTTTTAATTAAAACATTTGATATGTATGAAAGGGAAGGTTATAAACTTATAGAGTTAAACCTTCCAATACCTGCTTATGATTATGCATTAAAATGTTCTCATACGTTTAATTTACTAGATGCAAGAGGTGCTTTATCTGTTAATGAAAGGGCAAGATATATCGCAAGAGTTAGAAATTTAGCAAGAGAATGTGCAAAAGCTTTTGTGAAACATAGAGAAGAATTAGGACATCCACTAATCAAAAGGAGAGAGAATGAAGTCTTATCTGCTTGAAATAGGATGCGAAGAACTACCACCAAAAGCCATTTTAACATATAAAGAATTTTTAAAAGAATTTTTTAATACAAACTTCCAAAATTTTTTTGCTTATGCAACAGATAGTGTAAAAGTATATGCTTCACCAAGAAGATTAGCTGTTTTGGTTGAGAATCTAAAAGAAAGAGAAGATAATGAAAAAATAACATTGATAGGGCCACCTTACAAAGTAGCTATAGATAGTGAAGGAAAATTTACAAAAGCTGCTATCTCTTTTGCAGAAAAAAATAGTATCCCTTTAGAAAAACTTCAAAAGATAACAACAGATAAAGGAGAATATATAGGTGCTTTTATAGAGAAAGAAGGCAAAGATATAAAATCGTATATACCAACTGTTTTATTAAACCTTTTTAAAGAGTTTCCCCATTTAAAATCTATGAAATGGAATAGTTCAGATTATAGATTTCCAAGACCTATAAGATGGATAGTTTCCCTTCTTGATGATGAAGTTATAGATTTTACTGTAGCAGGTATAAAAGCAGATAGATATACTTATCTCCATAGATTTATGACAAACCCAATAGGAAGAGGAGAAAAAAAAGAGATAAAACATGCAAAAGATTATGAAGAGATAACAAAGCTTGGTTTTATTATCGCAAACTATGAAGAAAGAAAAAAATCTGTAGTTACACAGTATGAAGGTTTTGCAAGACAGTTAGATGCTGAGATTATAAAAGATGAAGATCTTATTGATGAAATAACATGTTTAACAGAATTTCCAATAGGTATAGTTGGAGAGTTTTCTCCAAGCTATCTAATTCTACCTAAGGAAGTGATTATTACTGTATGTAAACATCACCAAAGGTATTTAAATTTTATTAAAAATGGTAAATTGATACCACAGTTTTTAGCCTTTTCAAACAATGCAGTAAAAGATAGAAATGTTATAAAAAATGGTTATGAAAAAGTATTGAAAGCAAGACTTGAAGATGCTTTATTCTTTTATAATGAAGATTTAAAGAAAAATTTAGAAGACAATATAGAAAAACTAAAAGGTATCCAATTTCATGAAAAACTTGGTTCTGTATATGACAAAGTTATAAGAAATTTAGAACTATCTAAGAAAATAGCAAACCTTTTAGATTATAAAGATATACAAAAGTTAGAGAGAGCTGTTTTACTTTCAAAAGCAGACCTTACAACAGAGATGGTAAAGGAGTTTGATGAACTTCAAGGTATCATGGGAATGTACTATGCTCAAAAACAAGGCGAAGATGAAGAAGTAGCAAAGGCTATATATGAACATTACCTACCAAAAACATCAGATGATGAACTACCTGAGACATTCTTAGGTAGTATTGTTGCATTAGCTGATAAAATAGATACAGTTTACTCTTTTATAAAGATAGGTGAAATACCAAAAGCATCTGCTGATCCATTTGGTATAAGAAGGAACGCTATAGGTATAGTAAGAATTTTAGTTGAAAAAGAGATAGATTTAAATCTTAGAGATTTAGTAAATGATGAAATCGTAATTGAATTTATATTATCAAGATTAGAAAGTTATTTACAACTAAAAGGTTTTAAAACAGATGTTATAAATGCAGTTTTATCTCTTAAAGATGCAAATTTATATAGAAACTATCTAAAAGTTAGAGCTTTAACTACTCTTAAAGAACATCCAGAGTATGAAAACATAATAAAAGTCTTTAAAAGGGTAGGAAATATCATCCCTCAAAACTTTAATAGTACATTTTCTTTAGATTTAGTAGAAAAAAGTTTTGAAAAAGAGCTCTATGAAAAGTTTAGTGATATAAAAGCTAAATTCTTAAAATTAATAGATAGCAAAAATTACATTGATGCCTTATCTTTACTGTTAGAGTTAAAGCCTTACATAGATAAATTTTTTGATAATGTCTTGATTATGGTTGAAGATGAAAAAATAAAAAATAATCGTCTTGGACTTTTAAAAGAGATAAATGACTTATTTAAGAATATAGCAGATTTTACAAAATTAATTGGAGGTTAATAATGGATAAAAAATTAGTTTTATGGCTTAATGAAGTTGGTATGGAAGACATAGAGCTTGTAGGGGGTAAAAATGCATCATTAGGGGAAATGATAAAAGGGTTATCATCACTTGGCATTAAGATTCCAATGGGATTTGTAGTTACATCTCAAGCTTACTGGCATTTTGTAGATTATAACAATTTAAGAGAAAAGATAAGAGAAATCCTTTCAGGTTTAGATCCAAACAATATAGAAGATTTAGCTAAAAGAGGTCTAACAATTAGAGAACTTATAAAAGGTGGAAAATTTCCTGAGGATCTAAAAGAAGAGATTTTAAAAGCATATAAAGAACTTAGTGATATGTATGGACAGTTTAGAGTTGATGTTGCTGTAAGGTCATCTGCTACAGCTGAAGACTTACCAAATGCATCATTTGCAGGTCAGCAAGATACTTACCTTAATATAAAAGGAGATGAGACATTATTATCTGCTATTAAAAGTTGCTTTGCATCTTTATTTACAGACAGAGCAATATCTTATAGAGAATCTTTTAAATTTGATCACTTTGCAATAGGACTTGCTGTTGGTGTTCAAAAAATGGTAAGGTCTGACCTTGCTTCTTCAGGTGTATCATTTTCAATAGATTCAGACAGTGGTTTTAGAGATGTTGTACTTATAAATGCTTCTTACGGTCTTGGTGAAATGGTAGTTCAAGGAGCTGTTACACCAGATGAATTCTTAGTATTTAAACCAACATTAAAAGAAGGATATGAAGCTATTATTGAGAAAAAACTTGGTAGAAAAACCCATAAAATGATTTATGGATCAACACCAGATGAAAGAACAAAAATAGTTCCTGTATCAAAAGAAGAACAAGCTAAATTTTGTTTACAAGATTCAGAGGTTTTAAAACTTGCAAAATGGGTAATGGCAATAGAAGAATACTACTCAAATAAGTATGGAAAATGGACACCTATGGATGTAGAATGGGCAAAAGATGGAGAATTAAACGAACTTTTCGTAGTTCAAGCAAGACCAGAAACAGTCCATTCACATAAAGACCATTCTAAAATAATTACATATAAAATAACTGAGCCTTATGAGGAAAGAATAAAGAAAAGAATTGTAGAAGGTATAGCAGTAGGAGATAAAGTTGCATTTGGTAAGGTGAGAATACTTCATGATTTAGAAGATGCAAAAGAATTTCAACCTGGAGAAGTACTTGTTACAGATATGACAGATCCAGACTGGGAACCAATAATGAAAAAAGCTGCTGCAATAGTTACAAATAAAGGTGGTAGAACATGTCATGCTGCTATAGTTGCAAGAGAACTTGGTGTTCCAGCAGTTGTAGGAACTGCAAATGCTACAGAGGTATTAGAAAATGGAGATGAAGTAACTGTCTCTTGTGCAGAAGGTGAAAGAGGTTATGTTTACAGAGGAAAAGTGGAGTTTGAAATTGAAGAATTTGATTTAAACAACTTACCAAAAACAAAAACACCTATACTTATGAATGTTGCTTCACCGGAAGGTGCTTTTGATTTTTCATTCCTACCAAATGCTGGAGTAGGACTTGCAAGGGAAGAGTTTATTATTAATAACTACATTTCTATACATCCACTTGCACTTATTAAATTTGACGAAATCAAACAAAAAGATCCAGAACTTGCAGAAATTATAGAAGACAAAACATTTGGATATGAGAATAAAGAAGAGTATTATGTTAAAAAACTTTCCTATGGAATTGCAAAAATAGCAGCTGCATTTTATCCAAAACCTGTTATTGTTAGATTTTCTGATTTTAAATCTAATGAGTATGCAAACTTAATAGGTGGAAAGTACTTTGAACCAGAAGAAGAAAACCCAATGCTAGGTTTTAGAGGGGCTTCCAGATACTATTCTGAATTTTTCAAACCAGCGTTTGGACTTGAGTGTAAAGCTATATTAAGAGTTAGAAATAAAATGGGACTAAAGAATGTTATAGTTATGGTGCCTTTCTGTAGAACACCTGAAGAAGCTAAAAAGGTTTTAGAAGTTATGGAAGAGTATGGATTAAGGAAGGGAGAAAACGGTTTACAAGTTTACGTAATGTGTGAGCTTCCTTCAAACGTTGTACTTGCTGATCAGTTTGCAGAATACTTTGATGGTTTTTCTATAGGTTCAAATGACTTAACTCAGTTAACACTTGGATTAGACAGAGATTCTTCACTTGTTGCACATCTTTATGATGAAAGGAATGAAGCAGTAAAGAGAATGATATCTCAAGTAATAAAAGTTGCTAAAGAGAAAGGTAAAAAGATAGGTATATGTGGACAAGGTCCTTCAGACTTCCCTGATTTCGCACAATTTTTAGTAGAACAAGGTATAGATACAATATCTATAAACCCAGACTCTATCATTAAAACAACAGTAGCTATCGCTGAAATAGAAAAAAGATTAGGAATAATATAAATCATCAAAAAAGGGGGTTAACCCCTTTTCTTTTTTTAAAGTTCTGTTAAAAAAATCCGATCTTATTTATAACAGACAAATTTTAAAATGAGGAAACTATGGTTAAAAATATTTTATCTAATCTCCCTTTGGGTTTTATTAGTAAAAAAACAAAATTTAGTACTGGTATAGAAATAGACTATGATTTTGCAAGAGTATCTATATTAGAAAAAAACGAAGAAGGTAAAATCACTTTTTCATTAACACCATTTGAGTTTGAAATTACAGGTGATAGCACTCAAGATGGATTAATTATTAAAGATGAAATAGAAAAAAGAGGTTTACAGATTAAAAGTGCAAATTTTTCTTTACCATCTTCATCTGTTTTATTTAAAAATTTAAAAATTCCTATCTTGTCTGAAAAAGAACTTAAAGATGCTATAGAGTGGAATATAAAAGAAGATATAGAAAATTTAAAATCTGAAACTATTTATGATTATTCATTGTTAAGTAAAGAAGATAATTTTTTAAATATATTGGTTGTTATAGCAAAAAAACAACAAGTTGAGAGAATTTTAGAGATATCAAAAGAAGCAAAGATTGAAGCAAACATTATAGAACCATCTCCAATATCTCTTCTTAATATGGCACAGATACAAAAAAATAAAGTTTCAAAAAACAAAGAAGAAAAAAATATATGTGTAATTCATTTAGATAAAAATGATTCTTTTATGGTATTTTATAATGATTCTAATTTAACTTTGCAACCGATTGATTTTAATTCTGAGATCTATAAAAATCTTGATCCTGATGAGAAAGAGCAAGAGGTAGTTAGACTTATAAATGAGATAAACTATTTTTTCTTAACTATTCAAGAGCCAAAAATTATATACTCTTCTGGACTTTTTGCAAAATATCCAGAGATAAAAGCTTATATGCAACTTAAATTTAGCACAAGATTTATACTTGAGGATTTAGATCCAATAATAGCATTTGATATTGATTATAAAGGTAATTATCCAATTCCGGTTTTTAATACAGCAATAAGTTTAGCTTACAGAGGTATAAATTACAAGCATTCATTTGAATAGAAATATATATCGATTTAGAGAGTAATATAGTTTACTTTTTAGATAAAAGGAGTTGTGACGTGAAAATTTGCAGAAAATATAATAAAAG
>CAZYKX010000002.1:59784-107180 GCA_964648745.1 uncultured Aquificales bacterium | reverse complement strand
TTCACCTTTTGGAATAAGAAATACATTATCGTTTTCATGGATCTCAAAATCATCAGGTGGGTTTAGTATTATTTTTCTATTTCTTTCTATTGCAATTGGTAAAAATCCTAATTTTCTTGCATTTAAAAGAGCATCTTCAAAGGTTTTAATATTTCCTAAATTATCGACTTTCATCTTTTTTATTCCTGTTTCTATATTTATCATTATTTCTATTAAGTTGGTGGCTCCTGGAT
This sequence comes from uncultured Aquificales bacterium, assembly GCA_964648745.1. Classification (GTDB taxonomy): domain Bacteria; phylum Aquificota; class Aquificia; order Aquificales; family Hydrogenothermaceae; genus Sulfurihydrogenibium. The sequence continues at coordinate 106,947 of CAZYKX010000002.1, read as the reverse complement.
TCAATATACTTGAAAATAGCATTTTACCTAAAATTTGACCATGGACTATAACTTCTCTTACTTTTATACGTTTTTTAAAAATCTCAGCATCTTCATCAAGTAAAACTTCAACATACAGTTTACAGTAAGGGTTTAATGCATTTATCAACATTCCACATAGAGCTGTCCGTGCATCTATGTCCCTTTCGGTTAGATTTGGTAACTTTTCACCTACTATGATGACATCAGAAGCTTTATCTATGGCTATATCTAAAAGATTATTTTCTATTATAAAATCCCCTTTTTTATAAATTATATATTTAGATAAATCGATTCCAAGATCCTTTTTATCTACATTTGTAATTAATACTACTGGCTTTTCTTTATCTATATCATTTTCCATAATATTTTCAAGGATTTCTTCAGAGGTCTCATTATAGCCACATATCACTATATGATCTTTTAAATCTTTCATTCTTATCTCTCCTTCCTTTAACTCTAATAATTTATTTATAAAAGATACTGAAAAACCAGCAGTAAGAATAGAAACAAATATAACATTTAGTATAACCATTATAGAAGTAGAAATTCTACCAACAGTTGATATAGGAACAATATCACCATAACCAACAGTAAAAGATGTAATAATCCCCCAATAGATAGATACCCATATGGAAGAAAAATGCTTGTTATTTGCATTGTACTCGTATACGTATGTAATCAATGAAAATATAACTATATTAAGAAAAATCATCAGAAAAGAGAACAAGAAAATAAACCACTGTTCTTTAAAGGATAAAAATATGTTTTTAAGTACATTTGAGTATCTGAGTAATTTTAAAATCCTAATAACCTGAAATATTCTTAATAATCTTAATGGTCTAATTAGAGGTAAAATTGCGAGAAGATCTATTATTGAGTATGGTTTTATCATCCATTTAAATTTAATTTCTAACGCTTTTAAAAATCCTTTAAAATAAACGACGTTATTTTTTACTTTATGTTGATTGACAAAATTCTTAACATCATCAAAAAAATCTGATATTACCCACCACCGAAGTATATACTCTATTAGGAAAAAAAGTAAACTAAAATCTTCAAAGATTATTAAAAAAGTGTGTAAATCTGGAGGAAGTTTTTCACTCTCTGGTGTAATAAGAAAAAGTGCAGTCATAGAGGATATTATTACTAATAATATTGCAACTATACTATATATATGATTGTATGGACTGCGTTCGTTTTCTAATATGTTATAGAGATTTATTTTTATTCTTTTTAATAAAGATTTATACTTTCTGTTTTTTCCACCTAGCATATTATCTTCTCTTTTTTATTTATAATTTTAGCATATTTGAAATATTTAAAATTTTCTGTTATTATAATATATTGAAATTGGAAAGTAATAAAAAAATTTAGGAGGATTTTATGCACGTAGGGATATCCTTAGATTATACACTTTTTATTCAACTTGGTATTTTCCTTGTTTTTATGGTCATAATGAATAAAATCTTCATTCAACCTTACTTGCAAGGTTTAACAGAAAGAGAAGAAACAGTAAAAGCTCTATTAGAATCGGCAGATAAAAATAATTTATTAGTTCAAGAAATTTTAAAGGAAGTTGAAGATATTTTAAATAAAGCAAAAATAGAAAGTGATAAGATATTAAATCAAGCACATCATGAAACAAACCAAATAGTCGCTGAAATTCTTAGAAAAGCTCAAGAAGAAGCAGAAAAAGAAATCCAATCTGCTAAAGAAGATATAGATAGAGTTGTAGAAATAGAGATGAAATCTCTTGATGCTGCAGTTAAGAAGATAGCAGAAAAAATAGTAGAAAAGATAACATTAAAGGAGAAAGCAGCATGAGAAAAGTTTTATTATTGAGTTTAGTTGTTGTTGGACACTCTATAGCTTCTGAATCTTCTGGAGAAGGATCAATTTTATTGTGGAAAACTGTTAATACAGTAGTTCTTTTAGGAATAGTTGCTTTCTTTGGTGGAAAGTACATTAAGAAGTTTTTAAATGATAGAAGAAATAGTGTAGCTGATATGGTTCTTCAAGCACAAAAAGCTAAAGAAGATAGTGAAAAAGCATTGGAAGAAGCAAAAAGAAAATTGGAAGAATCTAAATATAAATTAGAAGAAAGTATAAAAATAGCAAAAGAAATGGCTGAAGCAGAGAGAAATCAAGCTATATCTAAAGCTAATGAAATAGCTGAAAGAATTAAGTTACAAGCTAAAGAGTCCATAAATATTGAGATAAGAAGAGCTGAATTAAAGCTTAAGAAGTATGCTGCTGAGAAAGCAATAGAAATTTCTAAACATCTAATAGAAAATTCTGTTGATGAGGAATTAAATAAATCTATTATAAGGAAAACATTAAAAAATTTGGAGGCGTAAATTGAAGATAGATAAGAAGTATTTGAAAAAAGTTATAAAAGAAATTCTTTCAAAAACAGATAAATCTGAAGAAAATCTTTTAAAAATCTCTTCAATCCTTGATATTTTACACAAGCTTTTTAAAGAAAACTTAGTTTTTAGAAATATAATATTAAACCCTAAATTATCATTTGAAGAGAAAGAAAAAGCTATAACAAAAATAATGATTAACTTAAATGCTCCCCAAGAGCTTACAAACATTATTGTTGGTGTAGTAAAAGATAAAAAAGGTTCCATTTTAAAAGAAATCAATAAAGTTTTCAAATTTGAAGTTGAGAAATTCTTTGGTACAGTTCAAGGAGAAATCGTTTCAGCTTACAAGATAGATGAAGAGATGTTAAATCAAATTAAAACACTTATGGAGTCTAGAATTGGTAAAAAAATCGAGTTTAAAGTAAAAGAAGATAGAGGTTTAATTGGTGGTGCTATTATAAAAGCTGGTAGTTATATCGTTGATACTTCTGTTAAATCATATTTAACTAAATTAGAAAAGACTTTATCAAGATTTTAATATAATAGGAGGTTAAAAGTAAATGTCTGTAATTAGAGCTGATGAGGTTTTAGAAAACTTAAACAAACAGTTAGATGAATTTCAAGTAAGTGCAAATCTTGAAGAAATAGGAACTGTTATCCAAGTAGGTGATGGTGTTGCTCGTATATATGGACTTGAGAAAGCAATGATGGGAGAAATGCTTGAATTCGAAAGTGGAATAGTTGGCGTTGTATTTAACCTTGAAGAAGATAACGTTGGTGCAGTTTTACTTGGATCTGACGTAGATGTTAAAGAAGGTAGTGTAGTAAAAAGAACAGGAAGAATATTATCTATTCCTGTAGGAAAAGGTCTCTTAGGTAGAGTAGTAGATGGACTTGGAAATCCAATAGATGGAAAAGGCCCATTAACAGATATTGCATACTATTCTCCAGTTGAAAAAATTGCACCTGGTGTTGTAAAAAGAAAATCTGTACATGAACCACTTCAAACCGGTATAAAATCTATAGATGCTATGATTCCAATAGGTAGAGGTCAAAGGGAGCTTATTATTGGTGATAGAGCAACAGGTAAAACTACCATTGCTATAGATACAATCTTAAATCAAAAAGGGCAAGGTGTTTACTGTATATATGTTGCTATAGGACAAAAAAGAGCAAATGTTGTTCATATTGTTGAAACACTTCAAAAGTATGGTGCAATGGAGTATACAACAGTAGTTGCTGCTACATCTTCTGATCCTGCAACTATGCAGTATATAGCTCCATTTGTTGGATGTACAATTGGTGAATACTTTAGAGATAATGGAATGCATGCATTAGTTATATATGATGATTTAACAAAACATGCTTATGCATACAGACAGTTATCATTGCTACTTAGAAGACCACCAGGTAGAGAAGCTTATCCAGGTGACGTATTCTACTTACATTCAAGATTGTTGGAAAGAGCGGCAAAGTTAAATGATGATCTTGGAGCTGGTTCATTAACAGCTTTACCTATAATAGAAACACAAGCAGGTGACGTTGCAGCTTATATTCCAACAAACGTTATCTCTATTACTGATGGTCAGATATTCCTTGAAGCAGACTTATTCTACAAAGGTATCAGACCTGCAATCAACGCTGGTATTTCAGTTTCAAGGGTTGGAGGTGCTGCACAAATTAAAGCTATGAAACAAGTTGCTGGTACTTTAAGACTTGATTTGGCTCAGTATAGAGAGCTTGAAGCTTTTGTTCAATTTGCCTCAGAGTTAGATAAAGCTACACAAATGCAGATTGCAAGAGGACAAAGGATGGTTGAGCTTCTTAAACAACCACCAAACCAACCAGTTCCAGTAGAAAAACAAGTTGCTATAATCTATATAGCAGGACAAGGTTATTTAGATGATGTTCCTGTTAACGCTATACAAAAGTTTGAAAAAGAGTTTTATGCATTTTTAGATAATGAAAAACTAGACATTTTAGAATCTATTAGAAGAGAAAAAGCTTTAACAGATGACATAAAAGCAAAACTTGATGCTGCAGTTAAAGAATTTAAACAAAAGGTTGCATTCTAAGGAGATAAACGATGGCTAAACTATCCCCGAGGGACATAAAAAGGAAAATAAATGGTATAAAAAATACACAAAGAATAACAAAAGCTATGAAAGCTGTGTCTGCTGCAAAATTAAGGAAGGCACAGGCTTTACTCTATGCGACAAGACCTTACTCTAACAAACTTTATGAACTTATTGAAGATCTATCTATTTACATAGATAGAGAATCACATCCTTTATTAGCTAAAAGGGAAGAAAAAAACGTTGATATTGTAGTCATAACAGCTGATAGAGGTTTAGCTGGAGCTTTTAATGCTAATGTAATTAAAACAACTTTAAGAGAAATACAAGAGCTAAAAGCTCAATATAAAAATGTAAATTTAATTCTTATAGGTAGAAAGGCTGTTAACTTTTTCAAAAATAAAGGTTTTAGCATTATTGAAGCTTATGAAGATATATATAGAGATCATATGAATGTAAACTTTACATCAAAAGTAGGTGGAATACTTTCATCAAGGTTTATAGAAGAAAAATCAGATGCAGTATTACTGATTAATAACGAACTTATAACATCTGCTACTTATGAAACAAAGGTTAGAAAAATCCTTCCTCTTGAACCTACTGTTAATTCAAAAAAATTAGAAGATGTTTCTATTTATAATATTGAACCATCAAAGGAATATATTTTAAATTCTTTATTGCAAAGATATATTAACTTCCAGTTATACAGAGCTTTGATAGAGTCATCTACTGCAGAACATTCTGCAAGAATGCTTGCAATGGATAATGCTACTAAAAATGCTGGTGAAGCTATTAGAAAATGGACAATTATATTTAACAAAGCAAGACAAGAAGCTATTACAACTGAACTTATAGATATAATTAACGCTGCTGAAGCAATCAAGTAAATATTTAAGGAGGAATTATAAATGGCAAAAGGAAAAGTTATACAGATAGTTGGACCTGTTGTAGACGTAGAATTTCCTGAAGGTGAACTTCCTGCTATAAGAAACGCTTTAAAAGTACAAAGAACAGCAATAGATGATACAGGAAAAGAGTATATTGAAGATTTATATTTAGAAGTTGCTCAACATCTTGGAGATAACAGAGTAAGAACATTAGCTTATGGTCCTACAGATGGTTTAGTTAGAGGTGTTGAGGCTGAAGATTTAGGCTCTCCTATTAAAGTTCCTGTCGGAAAACCATCCCTTGGAAGAATATTCAACGTTGTTGGTCAACCTATAGATGAAGCTGGTCCAGTAAATGCTGAAGAGTATTGGCCAATTTTTAGAGAAGCTCCTTCTTTTGAAGAGCAGTCTACAAAAGTAGAACAATTTGAAACAGGTATAAAAGTTATAGACTTATTAGTTCCATTAATAAAAGGTGGTAAAGTTGGATTATTTGGTGGTGCTGGAGTTGGTAAAACAGTTTTAATGCAAGAGTTAATTCATAACATTGCAAAATTCCACTCTGGATATTCTGTTGTTGTTGGTGTTGGTGAAAGAACAAGGGAAGGTAATGACCTTTGGATGGAAATGAAAGAGTCTGGTGTATTACCTTACACTGCAATGGTATACGGTCAGATGAATGAGCCACCTGGTGTTAGATTTAGAGTAGCTCAAACAGGGTTAACAATGGCTGAATACTTTAGAGATGTTGAAAAGCAAGACGTTTTAATATTTATAGATAATATATTTAGATTTGTACAAGCTGGTGCTGAAGTTTCAACATTACTTGGAAGATTACCATCTGCTGTTGGTTATCAGCCAACTCTTGGTACTGACGTTGGTGAAGTTCAAGAGAGAATTGCATCAACAAAAAATGGTTCTATTACATCTATACAAGCTGTTTATGTTCCAGCAGACGACATTACAGACCCTGCTCCAGCGTCTATATTTGCTCACTTAGATGCAACTATAGTTCTACAAAGAAGACTTACAGAGCTCGGTATATATCCTGCTATAGACCCTCTTGAATCTACTTCAAGGGCTTTAGCTCCTGAGTATGTAGGTGAAGAACATTACTATGTTGCAAGGGAAACTCAAAGAATACTTCAAAGATACAAAGAATTACAAGAAATTATAGCAATCTTGGGTATGGAAGAGCTATCTGAAGAAGATAAAGCTATCGTTGGAAGAGCAAGAAGATTACAAAGATTTTTAGCTCAAAGATTCCACGTTGCAGAACAGTTTACTGGTCAACCAGGTTCTTATGTTAAAAAAGAAGAAACAATTCAATCGTTTAAAGAAGTTGTTGAAGGAAAATGGGATCATTTACCAGAACAAGCATTCTACATGGTTGGTGGAATAGAAGAAGCTAAAGAAAAAGCTGAAAAACTTGGCGTAAAACCTTAAATTTAATATATACGCTCACCAGATTATCTGGTGGGCTTTTCTAAAGGTGATAGCTATGGAAAACGTTTTAATAGTTATGTTTTTATTCTTCTTAGTTGTTGTGTTTGCTGGAATCTTAGGAATGAAAATCTCTAAGTAATTTTGAGAATTGATCTATTCTACATTTTGCCTTTGCTTCAAAATTTAATGGAACAGTGGTACCTTTTTCAATAAATCTTTTATATCCTGTAAAAGCAACCATAGCTCCATTATCTGTGCATAAATATAACGGTGGAAAAAATATGTTTATATCTTTTATTTTTTGAAACTCTTCTCTTAACTTTGAATTTGCTGATACACCACCTGCTATAACAACATTTTTTACATTAAACTCATAAGCAGCATTTAACGTTTTTTTGAGTAAGACATCAATTACTGCATTTTGAAAAGATGCTGCTATATCTTCTTTTCTATATATTCCTTTTTTTATTTCTCTAATGACTGCTGTTTTTAAACCACTAAATGAAAAGTTGTATTTATTTTCACCCTTCTCATTTATTAAAGGTCTTGGAAATTTTATAACTTCTTCTCCTTCTTTTGCTAATTTATCTATTACTGGCCCACCAGGAAAACCTAAATCTAAAGCTCTTGCTACTTTATCATAAACTTCTCCTACAGCATCATCTAATGTTCCACCAAGATAAATATAATCTTCAAAGCTTTTAACTAAAACAATTTCAGTATGCCCACCAGATACAACTAAACCTAAAAATGGATACTCTATTTCTTTATTTATAAAGTTTGCAAATATATGAGCTTCTATATGATGAACTGGAATCAGTGGTTTTCTCAACGAAAAAGCTAACGTTTTTGCAGCTGATACGCCAACAACAAGAGATATGATTAAACCAGGCATAAATGTTGTTGCTATTGCATCTATTTGATTTAACGTTATATCTGCATCTTTTAAAGCTTTTTCTAAAACTGGTATAAAATTTTTAGTATGTTCTCTTGCTGCAAGTTCTGGGAAAACTCCACCAAAATCTGCGTGTATATTTTGAGAGGATACTACATTAGAAAGGATACCCCGTTCACTATCAAAGATAGCGACAGAGGTATCATCACATGAACTCTCTATCCCAACTATTATCATTTTAGTTCATTTTTTTAGCAAAATTTAGTAATTTTACAGCATTTATAGCAGCTTCTAACTGTGGATCTTTTACTTCTGTTTCATCTTTTCCATTTAACTTTGCATCTCTTTCTGCTTTAGCTTTTTGTATTTCTTCTTCCTCTGTCATTTTTACAATAATATCTGGTGTTATACCTTTATTCATTATGAGATCACCATTAGGTGTGTAGTAATGTGCAACAGTAAGTTTTATCCCTGATCCATCTTGTAATGGTATTAACGTTTGAACAGATGCTTTTCCAAAAGTAGTATCTCCTACTATTATTGCTCTCTTGTTATCTTTTAATGCACCTGTTAAGATTTCTGATGCTGAAGCAGAGCCTTTATTTACTATTACAGCAATAGGGATATCCTTCGATATAACTGGATCTCTTTCAGAATAGAACTCTTCTTTACTATCTGGTGTTCTTCCTTTTGTGTAAACTATGAGTTTTCCTTTTGGTAAAATCATACTTGATATTGATATTGCTGATGTAAGTAAACCACCTGGGTTATTTCTTAAATCTATAATGATCCCTTCTTTATTTTTGAATTGTTTTAAAGCTTTTTCAAATTCATCTGCAGAATTTTCTTGAAACTGTGATAATCTAATGTATCCGATTTTTCCATTTTCTAACTCTTTTGTTTTTAAACTTTTTACCTTAATTACAGCTCTAACTAATTCAACTTTAAATGGTTTCTCAACACCTTTTCTAAATATTGTAAGTGTTACTTTTGTCCCTGGTTCTCCCCTCATCTTTTTGATAGCTTGGAAAAGAGTCATCTTATCTGTAGGTTCCCCATTTATCTCAACAATCCAATCACCAGGTTTTATCCCTGCTTTATATGCTGGTGTATCTTCTATAGGTGATACAACTAAGAGTTTATTGTTTTCCATAGTTATCTCAATACCAAGTCCTCCAAACTCTCCTTGTGTCTCTGAAGTAAACTCTTTAAATTCCTCTGGTGTAAAAAATGTAGAGTAGGGGTCTAAAGATGAAAGTAAGCCTCTCAATGAACCATAAAGTAATTCTTTTGATTTTGGTTTTTCAACATAGTTATCTTCTACAATTTTAAGAACATCTGTGTAAGTTTTTATAATTTCTACTTCTTCTGTATAATCTGTTTTACCTTTTGAGCTCAATCCAAAGCTCATACCAGCAACAAAGATTAACATGATTCCAATAACCATGGAAACTTTACTTTTCATTTTCACTCCTTTTAATTTAAGATATTTTCTAAATCATTATTATCTAATTTTGGATAATTTTCAATCTCTATATTTTCCTTCAAATGGTTTATTTTACTCATTCCTATAAGAACTGTTCCAACCCTGGGTGTACTTCTAACTATCTGAAGTGGAACATGAACATCTTTTTCTACTTTAAGTAACGATTTTATTTTATCTGGAAATGGTTTTAAAACTCTTTTTTGAAATAGTGGGGCACTAATATATGTGTAAATCCCTAATTTTTCTGCAAGGTCGAGAATTGAGAGAGATTGTTGAAGGTAGTTTTGATTTTTTAGCTTATAAGCTTCAAGCATTGCTATATTGTAAGGAAGTTGGATAAAGCTGAAATGGTGGTTTTCTCCGCCAACTTCTTTAGCTATATTGTAGATATCTAAAAGATTTAAATATTGAACATTATCTGGTAAAACTCTAAAACCATTCCATGTTGCAAGTCCGTAGTATCTCAATTTACCTTCTGCCACTTTTCCTTCAAGAAGTCTAAAAACTGTCCATATTTTTCTATAAAACTTTTCCCTATCAACTATTGTTAACTGATCTTCAGGGTTATGTAAAAAGTATATATCTATGTAATCTGTATTTAAATTTTCTAAACTTTTCTCAAAAGACCAATCAATATATGTTGGGGTAAGAATATTTCCGTATGGTGTGATGTCTTCAGGTTTTACAATGTTTTTATCGATAAAATTATCTTTCAAATATTTTGTTAAATCATCTATTTTGATTCTTCTATCTCTGGGAAAGTAACCACCTTTCGTTGATACTATCACATTTTTTCTATCGATAGTAGATAAAATTTCACCTATAACTCTTTCGCTTTCCATATCTCTATAGTTTATAGCGGTATCTATAACATTTATACCAAGTTCAATACCTGTTTTGATTGTTTCTTTGTAATTTTTGTTTGTTTCTTCATCTGGATTTCCAAGGTATGTTCCGATGCCAATCTCAGATAATCTTAAATCTAAAAAATTTTTATATTTCATAGCTCATCTTCCTTAATTTGTATTCTTTTTAAAATTTTTTCTTCAGTATTTAAAAATAGTCCATTAAAAACAAATTTTCCTTCTGCTGGTTCATACTTCTCTGGCATTCCATTGATAAATTTTCTTATTACTTCTTCTTTTCTTACACCTATAACAGAATCTATAGCTCCAGTCATACCAACATCTGTTATATATGCAGTACCTTTTGGTAAAAATCTTTCATCTGCTGTTGGTACATGGGTATGGGTACCAAAAACCAAGGTAGCTCTTGAATCTACATAGTTAGCAAATGCTTGTTTTTCAGAAGTAGCTTCAGCATGAAAGTCAACGATTAAATAATCTATATCTTTTTCTATTTGATTATATATCATATCAAATGTTCTAAATGGACAGTCTAAAGGTAATCCCATAAAAACTCTTCCCATAAGATTTATAACTGCTATTTTTTTACCATTTTTTTTATAAATATTAAATCCTTTCCCAGGTACTGTAGGTGAAAAGTTGGCAGGTCTAAGGAGCTTTTCATCATTTATTATCTCTAAAACTTCTTTTTTATCAAAGATATGATTTCCAGATGTTATTACATCTATGCCAGTTTTTAATAACTCTTCAAAAACAGATTTTGTTATTCCATTTCCATGGGCTAAATTCTCACCGTTTAAAATAGTAAAATCTATCTTCAAATTTTCTAAAAGTTTTGGGAGAACTGTTGTTACAGCTCTCCTTCCTGTTTTACCTATGACATCTCCAATAACCAAAAAGTTCATAATATTCCTCTTTATTTTGCAATTTCAATAAATCTTGATTCCCTTATTGTAACAATTTTTATTTGACCAGGGAAATCTACTTCATTTTCTATTCTTTTAGCTATCTCTTTTGTAAGTAAATAAGCTTCTTCATCTGAAAGTTTTTCTGCATTTACAATGATTCTTACTTCTCTTCCTGCCTGAATAGCAAAAGATTTTTCTACATTTTCAAATGAGTTAACAATAGCTTCTATCTTTTCAAGTCTATTTATATAAGACTGTAGTACTTCTCTCCTTGCTCCTGGTCTTGCTGCTGACAACGCATCTGTTGCAGCTACAAGAACTGCTTCTGGATATCTTGCAGGTTCGTCTCCATGATGGTATAAAATAGCGTTTATAACATAATCAGGTTCACCGTATCTTTTTGCTATCTCTGCTCCAACCTTTGAATGTGCTCCACCAACTTCATGAGATATAGCTTTTCCTATATCATGCATTAAACCGCCTCTTCTTGCTTTCTTTTCATCTAAACCAAGCATTGCTGCCATCATTCCAGCAAGGTATGCTACTTCTTTTGTATGTAATAGTACATTCTGAGTGTATGAAGTTCTGTAGTTTAACTTACCAATATAGTAATAAAGTTCTGGGTGTATATCTGTAAAACCAAGTTCTAAACATGTTTCCTCTCCAAGTTTTCTAATATGTTGATCCATTTCTTCTTTTACTTTTTCTACAACTTCTTCTATTCTTCCAGGATGTATCCTTCCATCAGCTATTAATCTTTCTAAGGATGTTTTAGCAATTTCTCTTCTCAAAGGATCAAAGGAAGATATTGTAACAATATCTGGTGTATCGTCTATGATTAGATCAACACCAGTAGCAAGCTCAAAAGCTCTTATATTTCTTCCTTCTCTACCTATTATTCTTCCTTTAATATCATTACTTGGTAAATCTACCACAGAAACTGTGTATGAAGTTGTTACTTCTGGAGCCAATCTTTGAATAGCAGTTACAAGATTCCATTTTGCTTCTTTTTCAGCCTGTTTTCTTGCTTCTTCTTCAATTTCTTTCATAAGTTTGGCAGCCTCTAATTTTGCTGATTCTTCTACTTTTTTCATAAGTTCAGCTTTTGCTTCTTCTTTTGTCATACTTGCAATTCTTTGTATTTCTAATATATACTGATCTTCTGCTAATTTAAGTTTTTCTTCTTTCTCTTTTAAAGCTTGCTCTAAGTTTCTAAGTTCTATTTCAATTTTTTGTATTTCTTGTTCCTTTTTATTAAGTTCTTCTTCTTTATTTTCCAATCTTGCAAGTCTTTTCTCTAAATGAGACTCTTTTAACATAAGTTGTTTTTCTAAGTTCTGTAATTCTTCTCTTTTTTGTCTTAACTCACTTTCAAGTTCTTGCTTTCTTTTTAAAAGTTCTTTTTCAATAATAAACTCTGCTTGTTCTTTTAGTCTTTGAGCTTCTCTTCCTATCTCACTTGCTCTTAACTTTGCTTCTTTTTCATAATCTTTTAAGATTTTTTCAGCTTCTTTCTCTGCTTCTTTAATTATTTTTTCAGCATTTTCTTTTGCTTGTCTTTCTATTTCTTCTTTTTTCTCTAATACAGATAAATACTCTTTTTCTTTCTCTTTAAGTTTTTTTTCAACTATTAATTTACATGTTGTAAAACCAGCACCACCTGCAATAATAGCTGATGATAATCCTATCAATATCTCATTCATCTTTTAATCCTCCTTTACTATTTTATAAAAATTTTTAGGTGTAATAATATAATCCATTGGAAAATCGTGTAAATCATGCTGAAAATCAACAATTTGAAAATCGTAAGCAAAACCTACCTTAATTCCATCTGTTTTAGGTAAAAACTTGTCATAATAACCTTTTCCATATCCTATTCTATATCCTTTTGTATTGAATGCTACAGCTGGGACAATGATAACCTCTATATATTTTGGGTTAAATTCTTCTCCTGAAGGTTCTTTTATTCCACCATAGCCATGATGAAGATTATCTAAATCTTCAATTTTAATAGGAATTAAATCTTGTCCTTTTACTTTTGGAAGTATAACTATTTTTTTGGATTTTAAAAGATATTGAATTAAAGGTACTGTATCTACTTCTTTTTTGTGAGGGTAATATAACATGTAGATGTTTTTATTGCCAAAATGAGATAGAAATGTTTCTGTAATTTTTTTAGAATCTAATTCAACATTTTGATAAAGTTCTCTTTTAGCTAATAGTTCTTTTCTAATTTTTTCTTTCAATATGACCTCCCAATTTTTGGAAGGTCAGGGCTGATAAGGGCCCCCGCGAAGGCCGATGGGATAATTAGCTACATCTGAGCGTAGCCTCAATAGGTGGGTGCTCCCACTGTAATCCTCTTGAGCCTTCTGAAAGGCTACCTGGGATATACAGGATATCGAGCTCCCTTTTCTTTAATTATAGCCCAGAAAAATCTATATTACCCCTGTCGAACCTCGCAGGTAAGCCTATTAAAAATATTTATATAAAAAAATTTATATATCAACCTCAGCTCCTGAATCCTTCCTTACATTCTTAAACTAATATCAGGATAATATAATTTAAGCTTACTTAAAATATCTTCAACTAAGTTATTAACTTCCTCATCAGAAAGGCTTTTTTCTTGGCTATTAAACTCTACTTTAAAAGCTATACTTTTTTTATCTTCGTTAATATAATAAACATCAAATAGTTTAATATCTTTTAGATAACTACAGGTTTTTAAAATATTATCTTTTAAATCTCCTACTTTTATGTTTTTATCTACAACAAAAGCTAAATCTCTATATGCTGATGGATATTTTGGAAGTTCTTTAAATTTAGGTGTATCTTTTTTTAAATAATATGTGTATAAATATCCTTCTTTTAAAACTTCCTCTAAGGTTCTTGGAACATATCTTAACTTTAGTTCGAAAATAAATGTATCTTTTGGTATTTCTAAATTTGCAGCTATATCTGGATGAATTTTTCCTGCATATCCTACATTATTCCCTTTCACATATATATTTGCAGATATATAAGGATGTAAGTAGTTCTCTAAATTTGTATCATTAAAACTGTAATCTTTTATTCCTAAGTGATCTAACAGATTAGATAATACACCTTTTAGCATTAAGAAGTTCCAATTTAAGTTTGTATTAAACTGAACATTTCCATCGTAGTAAGAAAAACCATCTACAATTTTTCCAGAGACTAAACCACCAACTCTTATCTCTTCAAAGTCTTTATAAAAAGTTGAAGATAGTTCAAATATAGATATGTCCTTTTTCAAAAATCTTAAATTCTCTTTGAAATTCTCAATTAAGCTAACAACTAGTCTGTCTCTCATTACACTATGAGATTTTAAGATGTAGTTAACAATTTTCGTATCTGGAATCGGTGTTATTAATACATTATATATATCTTCACTTGTAAATGTATAGTTTACTACTTCTGTAAAACCATTATTTAAAAAGTAGGTTCTTACTTTGTTATCAAAATGCCAGTAGTTAGATTTTTCAAAAGATGAAACATCGATTTTTGGATAAGTAGGATTAAAGTTGTCATAACCGTATATTCTTGCTACTTCTTCAACTAGATCAATTGGTCTTTCTAAATCATAACTTCTAAAAGAAGGTATTTCAACGTTTAATATCTCATCTTCTACAGTAGATTTAATTTCTAGTCTTTCTAAGATATCTTTGATTTCAGAAGTATCAAACTTTTCTCCTAAAACTTTTTCTACATAAAAAGAATCAAGTATAACAGTTTTAGGTTGGTATGGCTTTGGATAAACGTCTTTAAGAGATTCTACTGTTCCGTTGGATAGTTTTAATATTAAATCTACAGCTTTGAGAGAAGCATTGTAAGTGTTTTCTATATCTACACCTCTTTCAAATCTGTAAGATGAGTCTGTTGTTATGCCTAAACGTTTTGCTGTTTTTCTAACAGAGATTGGATCAAAAATAGCAGATTCAAGAATTATATGTTTTGTATTTTTATCAATTTTAGAGTTTTCTCCACCTATTATTCCTGCTATTGCAACAGCTTTTTTACTGTCTGCTATTACTATATCTGTTGATGATAAGATTCTCTCTTCGCCATCAAGAGTAACTATCTTTTCTCCTTCAGTTGCGTATCTAACAGATAGGTTCCCTTCTATCTTTTCGTAATCAAAAGCATGTAAAGGTTGACCTTCTTGGATCATTATGTAGTTAGTAATATCTACAATGTTGTTAATAATAGATATTCCAGATTTTAAAAGCTTTAATCTAATGTCCAACGGAGAATCTTTAACATTAATGTTTTTTATAACTATTCCTACATATCTATAAACTTTATCAGTTTGAATAGATATGTCAAAATCATTTGAAGGAATATTTATCTCTGGTTTATAATCTTTTCTTTTTAGTCTAAAAATAGCAGCAATTTCTCTTGCTAA
This sequence comes from uncultured Aquificales bacterium, assembly GCA_964648745.1. GTDB lineage: Bacteria > Aquificota > Aquificia > Aquificales > Hydrogenothermaceae > Sulfurihydrogenibium. The sequence goes on along the minus strand of CAZYKX010000002.1, from coordinate 91,571 downwards.
ACCTCTAACACTTAAAGCATCTCCACGGTTAGGAGTAATCTCAATCTCTAAAATATCTTCTCCAAGACCTAAAATAGGATTTGGATCTACACCTATTGGTGTATCGTTATCTAATATAAATATTCCATCTGATTTATCTTCTATCTCAAGTTCTTCTAAAGATATCAACATTCCTTGAGATTCATAAGAACCAAACTTAACAGGTTTTATCTCCTTCCCTAAAATATTAGATCCTAACTTTGCAAGTATAACAACATTACCAGCTTTGACGTTGTCTGCTCCTGTTATAACTTGGTAATTGTTTATTCCATCACTAACTTGACAAACATATAGTTTATCTTTTTCTGGATGTTTATCTACAGATAAAACCTTAACAGTGGTTAAGTTTGGTGTATATTTTCCAAATTTAGATACTGTAGTTTCAATACCTGTAGTATTTAATTTTTCTGCAACTACTTCAGCTGGTAACTCTATATCTACAAACTCTTTTATCCAAGAATAAGGAACTTTCATTCTATCCCCTTAAACTGTAGGTTAAATCTTAGATCATTTGTAAATAAAAGTCTAATATCTGTAATCTGGTATCTAAGCATTGTTATCCTTTCTATTCCAAGTCCAAAGGCAAACCCTGTATACTCTTGGGGATCAATATTTACTTCTTTAAATACATTTGGGTCAACCATTCCACAACCTAATATCTCGAGCCAGCCTGTATTTTTACAAACTTTACATCCTTTACCACCACATACAGTACAACCAACGTCTACTTCTGCGGAAGGTTCCGTAAATGGGAAATAACTCGGTCTAAATCTAATTGGAACATTTTTTCCAAAAATATTTTCTAAAAAAATCTTCAATATACCTTTTAAATCTTTAAAAGTTATATCTTTATCTACCATTAATCCTTCTATTTGGTGGAACATTGGGGAATGGGTAGGGTCCATATCTTTTCTATAAACTCTTCCTGGGGCAACAATAGCAATTGGAGGTTTTCTTTTTAACATTGTTCTTATTTGTACTGGAGATGTATGCGTTCTAAGAAGCATACCATTGTTTAAATAAAAAGTATCCTGCATATCTCTTGCAGGATGATTTTCAGGTATATTTAGTTTTGTGAAGTTGTATTCTTCAAATTCTATCTCTGGTCCACTTTCTATAGAAAATCCCATCCAGTTAAATATCTCTGTTATCTCTTTTAATGTAGCAATAACAGGATGAGGAGCTGAAGATTCAAACCACTGTTTTGGTAAAGTTATATCTAATTTTTCCTTCTTTAGTAGTTCTTCTAGCTCTTTTTTTCTTAAATTTTCTTCAATCTCTTTTATTTTCTCTTCTAAAAACTCTTTTATACTATTAGCAAGTTGCCCAACTTCTTTTCTTTCTTCTACAGATAAGCTTCCTAAAGATTTTAATACAGATGTTATTAAACCTTTTTTACCAAGGTATTTAACCTTAATATCGTTTAATGTTTTAACATCTGATACCTTTTTAAGCTCTGCAATAACATCTTCTTTTATATTTAGAAGTTGGGCTTTTATACTCAACGTTTACTCCTTAAGCTGCTAATGCCGATTTTGCAGACTCAACTAATTTAGCAAATGCTTCCATATCGTTAACTGCCATATCTGCAAGAATTTTTCTATCAAGCTCTATTCCAGCTTTCTTTAAGCCATTTACAAACTGGCTGTAGCTTAGACCATTTAATCTTGCAGCAGCGTTTATTCTTGTAATCCATAGTGCTCTAAACTGTCTTTTTCTATCTTTTCTATCTCTGTAAGCATAGTTTAAAGAGTGCATTACTTGTTCTTTAGCTCTTCTGTAAGATCTGTGTTTCTGGCCGTAGTATCCTTTTGCTAACTTTAAAATTTTCTTTTTATGCTTTTTAGATGATGGTCCTTTTACTCTCATTGATTAATTACCTCCTTTTTATTTTTAAACGTCGTTTGGTAAAAGTGCTTTAACTTTGTGTTCTAAGTTTTTTGGTACATACTGTGGCTTTCTTCCTTGTCTTTTCCTTTTTGAAGATTTTTTAGTGTTGTAGTGAGATACACCACCTTTTGTGTACTTAACTTTTCCAGTTGCAGTAATTTTTAATCTTTTAGCAGCAGTTCTATTTGTTTTCATTTTAACCTTTGCCATAAAAAAATCCTCCTTATTGAAAATTGTAAGAGATAATTATAACACATTTTAAAAATTTTTAAAATTATGGTATAATGTTTGTTCGTTTAAATTTTGATAAGAAGGAGGAAAGATTAAATGATTCAGACAATACAGTGGAATGCATTACAAAGAAAAAAGACAACAAAAAGTGAGATTAAAAATTACAGAAAACAAGGTTATTTACCAGCAGAACTTTATGGAAAAGGACATCCAAATATATCTGTTTATATTAGTAAAAAAGCTTTACTTTCAAGACCACATGGAAACTTCCTTATAAATCTCGTTATAGAAGGTGAAACAGAACCAAAACTATGTATATTAAAAGATATACAGTACAGCTACGTAGGAGATGAACCTATTCACGTTGATTTATATGAAGTAACACAAGGAGTAGAGTTTGATATAGAAGTTCCAATAGAGTTTACTGGAAAAGCAAAAGGATTGGAGAAAGGTGGAATATTTGAAGCTCATATTCACTATGTCTTAGTAAGAACTACACCAAAAAATATTCCAGAAAAAATTATTGTTGATGTATCAAACCTTGACTTAGGTGAAGTTTTACACGTTAGAGATATTGTACCACCAGAAGGTGTTAAGATTATGACTCCAGGAGATGAGGTTATTGCTGTAGTTTCTGAACCAGAAATAGAAACAACAGAAGGAACAGAAGAAGGAGCTTAATCTTAATTGATAAAAGCTATTATTGGTCTTGGAAATCCAGGAGAGAAATATAAAAACACACGCCACAATGTAGGTTTTATGGTGTGTGATATATTGCTTGATTCTTTGAAATGTAATAAAAAATATAAGGAAAAAGCATTTTCTCATATATACGAGTGTGAAGATTATGATTTAATAATAGCAAAACCACAAACTTATATGAATTTAAGCGGTAATGCTGTTTTAAATATTGTTAAAGATTTTAAAATAAAACCATCAGAAATATTAATAGTTCATGATGATTTAGATTTACCACTTGGAGCTGTTAGATTGAGACTTAAAGGCTCCAGTGGTGGACATAATGGCATAAAATCAATCATTAGTTTATTAAAAACGGAAGAATTCCCACGTTTAAAAATAGGTATAGGGAAACCAGAAAGAAAAGAAGATGTAGCTGATTACGTATTGTCACCATTTACTAAGGAAGAAAAGATTATTTTAGATAAAGTTTTGGCACATGCTAATGAATGTATTTTAAATGTGATAAAATATAGTGTAGAAAAATCTATGAATATGTGTAATAAAAATTTGATTTAAACCTTGCTTTCCAAATTTAGTTTGGAAGGCTGATTTATAAAAATCATCCAAAAGGAGGTATAGATGAGACATTACGAGTTAGTTTTTGTATTGAAACCGACTTTATCTGATGAAGAGATAAAGTCAAGTGTAGAATCAATTAAACAGTTGATTTCTCAAAACCAAGGAGAAATCTATAATGAAGAGAATTGGGGAAGAAAAAATTTAGCCTACCCAATTCAAAAGTTTAACTCAGGATATTACTTCCTTTTAAACTACAAAACAGAAAATAACAAACTTCCGGCTCTTTTAGAGTACAATTTAAGAATCAATGAAAATGTTATTAGATTTTTAAATATGAAGTTACAACCTTTAAAAAAAGAAAAGGAAGTAAGCCAAAATGCTCAATAAAGTTTTATTGATTGGTAGATTAACAAAAGATCCGGAAGTTAGATTCCTACCTAGTGGTACACAAGTTTCTACTTTTACTATGGTAGTAAATAGAAAATACAAAAGCAAGTCTGGTGAATGGCAAGAAGAAACATACTTTTTTGATATAGAAACTTACGGAAATCTAGCAGAAAGAGTAGGTAAACAGTTTTCAAAAGGGTACCAGATTTATTTAGAAGGTTCATTAAGACAGGACAAATGGGAAACACAAGCAGGTGAAAAAAGAAGTAAGATAAAGATAGTAGCAGATAAAATCTCTCTCTTATCAAAACCTGGAGAGCAAAAGAATAGTTCAATAAAAGAAGAAGATTTATCTATACCAACAGAAGATTTAGAATCAGATGATGAAATACCATTTTAAATTTTAAAAGGAGGAATTAAAAAATGGCAAACGTTATGCAAAATAGACCTTATATACAAAAAAGAAAAAAATATTGTAAATTTTGTGCAGACAATAAAGAACCAAACTATAAAGATATAGAGATATTAAAAGAGTTTATCTCTGAGAGAGGAAAAATCATTCCAAGAAGAATATCTGGAACTTGTGCAAAGCATCAAAGAAGACTTGCTGTTGAGATAAAGAAAGCAAGACAGTTAGCATTAATACCTTATGTAATTGTTTAAGGAGGTGTAAAATATGAAAGTTATCTTAGTTAAAGACGTTGAAGGTTGGGGAAGCTTAGGAGATACTATAGAAGTTAAAGATGGTTTTGCAAGAAACTATTTGATACCAAAAGGTTTAGCTTTACAGTATACACAAGAAAATAAAAAGTTTATTGAGAACATACTAAACCAAAAAGCAAGAAAGCTTCAAAAGGAAAAAGAAAAAGCTTTAAATTTAGCAAATCAGTTAGATGGTGTTGAAGTAGAAATAAAAAGACCTATTGGCGTTACAGGTAAAATGTATGGTTCTGTGGGTACATCAGATATAGCTGAAGCTTTAAAAGAAAAAGGTATAGAGATAGATAAAAGAAAGATAATGTTAAGAAGTCCTATTAGAAATCTTGGTAGTTATAACATTCAAATTAGATTACATCCAGAAGTATCAGCAACAATAAAAGTTCACGTTCAACCAGAATAAAGATTAAATATTAGCAGGTAAGGTTTATCTTACCTGCTTTTAAAAAATTGGTGTTATAAATATGAAAGAAGAATTTAATGATATTCCCTCTTTACCTAAGGATGAAGAATCAGAAAGAGCCATTTTAGGAAGTTTAATAGTTTATCCAGAATTATTAGATCAACTTTTACCTCAACTGAAACCTAACGATTTTTTTAATCAAAGGAATAAAATTGTATACGAAGCTATTTTTGAAATTGCAAACAGTGGTAAACTAATAGATATCCTTGTTTTAAAGGATTTTTTAACAAAACAAGAAAAATTAGATTTGATCGGAGGACCTAGTTATTTATTACAATTGGTAGAAGAATCTGTACCTCCAGATATAGCTTTCCAGCTTGTTCCTATTATTAAAGAAAAATCTATACTAAGAGCTTTAATAGAATCCTCACAAAAGATAATTTCAAAAGCAAAAAAAGGTGATATTGATATTAACGCTCTTTTAGAAGAAGCAGAAAATATAATTTTTCAGATTACAGAAAATAAAAGTACAGTAGATTACTTTCATATATCTGATGTTTTAAAAGAAACATTAAGGATAATCAATGAACTTGCAAAAAAAGATACAGTAATAACAGGTGTCCCTACTGGCTTTTATGATTTAGATAGGTTAACTACTGGATTTCATCCTGGAGATTTGGTTATAGTTGCAGCAAGGCCAGGAATGGGTAAAACTTCTTTTGCTCTTTCTATTGTTCACCATTTAGCTTTTGAGAATGATGAAGCAGTAGCTTTTTTCTCCTTAGAAATGTCAAGACAACAGATAGCAATGAGATTGTTAGGTGAAGAATCAAAGATTCCATTGAAAAAGATAAGGTCAGGCTTTTTAAATGAAGAAGAAATTAGAAGATTGGCAGAAATTTCCATTAAAATGATGAAAGCTCCACTTTTTATCGATGATACAGCATCTTTATCTATACTTGATTTAAAGGCAAAAGCTAGAAGATTAAAAAAGGATCATGATATAAAACTGATTATAGTAGATTATTTGCAGCTACTTCGTTCACATAGAAGAACTGAAAATAGACAGCAAGAAGTAGCTGAAATATCACGTGGTTTAAAAGCTCTTGCAAAAGAACTTGAAATACCTGTTATAGCTTTAGCACAGTTATCGAGACAAGCAGAACTAAGGGCAGATAAAAGACCACAATTAGCAGATTTAAGAGAATCAGGAAGTATAGAACAAGATGCAGATTTAGTTTTATTCATCCACAGACCAGAATACTACAAAAAAAATCCATCTCCCCAAGAAGAAGGAGTTGCAGAAATTATTATAGCAAAACAAAGGAATGGTCCAACAGGAACTGTTCACTTAGCATTTATAAAAGAAATAACAAAATTTGAAAATTTAGCTAAAACAAGTGATAATATTATTGATGAAGAGGTTTTTGAAGAAGAGTATTATGAAAGTGAAACAGAAGATGGAGTAGATTTTTAGATGGGGTGGATATTTAAATTCATAGAAAATACAGGAGAGATAACGCTATTTTTTATAAAAACGTTACTATCTTTTAAAAAACTACCAAAAATAAAACATATTTTAAAGTATATGGAAGAAATAGGTGTAAATGCTGCACCTTTGATTATATTAACAGGTTTTTTTACTGGTGGTGTGTTAGTAGTAGAAACATATCCTACATTTCATAAATTCAATGCAGAATTTTTAATGGGTGCATTAGTTTCCTTATCTTTAGCAAGAGAATTATCACCAGTTTTAGTTGCTCTGTTGGTAATTGCTAGGTCCGGTTCTGCTTTTGCTGCTAATATAGGAACAATGAGAATAACCGAACAGATAGACGCTCTTGAAATTATGGCTGTAAATCCTCTTCGATATTTAGTTGCACCAAGACTTATTGCTGCAATTTTAATGGTTCCTGCATTAACTGTTCTTTCTTATGTTAGTGGTATTATAGGTGGTTATTTTACCTCTGTTTATATTTATGGTATCAATGAGTATATGTACTGGGAAAAACTTAAAGATTTCACTGAAATGAAAGATATATTTGGTGGACTTTATAAATCTGCTATTTTTGGAGCAATTTTAACAATTATTACATCTTATTTTGGTTATATAACAAAAGGTGGTGCAGAAGGTGTTGGAAGGTCAACAACTACAGCTGTAGTCGTTGCATCAGTGCTTATTTTAATACTTGATTACTTCCTAACAGCATTAATTTACTAATGAAAATTTTAGATAGTTATATTTATAAGAAGTTATCAATCTACCTTTTAATAGTTTTTCCATCGTTTTCTATTTTATCCATATTTGTTGAACTTATAGATATTTTAAAAAAAGCTAATAATATTGAAATTTCGTCTATTTTAATATATATCTTAGCAAAAATGCCAGAAAATGCTTATTATATTATTCCTATTTCATTAATTATCTCTATTTTTATCATTGTAAATGATTTAATAAAGACCAGGGAGATATACCCTATCATACTAAATGGTTTATCAATCTTTTACATTAATAAAAAGATTGTATTATTTTCCTTTGTAGTTGTATTTGTTCAAATTATAAATTTAGAGTTTGTTATACCTAAAACAAATAAGATTTATCTAAGTGTATATCAAAAATTAAAAAATCAGAAAGAAGAAGATATTAAAGGTATAGCTTACAATATGTGGTTAAAAGTTGATAAAAATCGTTTTATTTACTTTGATTTTTTAAATTTAGATAAAAAAGAAGGTAATAACCTTATATATGTGGTTTTTGATGATAGATTTAATCCAGTTGAAAGAATAGAAGCTTCAAAGTTTAAAATTTTATCAAAAGAGATAGAAGTATATGAATCTAAATTTGTAGTGTTTAATGGAGCTGACAATATAGAACTAAATCAATTTGATAAAAAAGTTGTACCTATATTTATCGATGTGGAAAATATAAAACGATTAATAAAAGAAAAAAAACCTGTATCTATATCTCAACTTTATAAGATTGCAAATGTATCTCAAAAATATGGTTATGAATCTTCTTATTTTTGGAGTAGGTTTTATCAGAAAGTTGCAACGGTAATTGCACCCTTTGTGTTAACAGTTTTTATACTTGGTTTTATATGGAGTATGAATAAAATTTATATTGGTATTGCTTTCTTATTTACGATTATTTATTGGTATGGCACTTCCTTTATATCTTCTATTGCTGAGACAGGTAATATTCCTTACTACTTTATTTTTACTTTTGATGTTTTATTTGTAATTATTGGTATTTTTAAAATTTTGAAAACAGAACTTAACTTGAATTAATCCATCGCTTTTGGATAAGAACCTAATACTTTAAAGAAAGGTACGTTTTTTTTGAACTCTTCTAATGTTCTTTTAACGTTTTCATCTTCTATATGACCTTCTATATCTGTAAAGAATATATAATCCCAAGCTTCTTTTTTGGAAGGCCTTGATTCAATTTTAGTCATATTTATTTTGTTTCTATAAAGTGGTTCTAATGCTTTGTATAAAGCACCTACTTCATTTTTAACAGAGAAGATAAATGTTGTTTTATCGTTTTTTGTTGCTTGTGGACACTGGTTTCCTATTATTAAAAACCTTGTATAGTTATGAAGATGTTTATCTATCTTCCTCTCTAAGATATGTAAACCATATGTTTCTGCTGCAGATTCACTTGCAATTGCTGCAGATTCAAAGTCATCTTTTGCTATCTCTGCTGCTTTTGCTGTACTTTCAACTTCTATAAGTTGGACATGAGGCATGTTTTTAATAATCCAATCTCTACATTCAGCAATAGCAAACTTATGACTGTATATTCTTTCTATCTGGTTTATGTTTGGATTTATGCTCATTAAATGAAGTGATATCTCAAGGATAACTTCACCAATGATTTTTAAATCATACTCTAAAAACATATCAAGGGTATAGTTGACTACACCTTCTATTGTATTTTCAACAGGAACTACACCAAAATGTGCTTTTTTCTTTAGAATTTCTTCAAAAACATCTTTTATTGTTGAAACAGGAATATGTTCAACAGCATGCCCAAAGTATTTTAAACTTGCTTGATGTGTAAATGTTGCTTTTGGTCCAAGGTATACCACCTTTATATTTTCTTCAATACTTCTACATGCTGAGATTATCTCTTTAAAAATATGTTTAACTATATCGTTTGAAAGTGGTCCTTTATTTAATTTCTCTAATCTATCAAATATTTCTTTTTCTCTACTTGGAACATATATAGGTAGATTATTTTTTTTCTTTATTTCTCCAACTTCTTTTGCAAGTAATGCTCTTTTATTTAATAAATTTAGTATCGTTAAGTCTATATCATCTATTTCATCTCTAAGTTTTTTAAGTTCTTGTTTATAATTCATAATTATTCCTTTTGGTTGACTATCTTAAATAAAACATCATATATTTCTTGACTTCCAGCTATTACATTCCCAGATGATAAATCTTTTTTTCCTTCAAAATCTGAGTATACTCCACCAGCTTCTTCAATAAGAAGTACACCTGCTGCTATATCCCATAGTGATAGCTTCATTTCAAAAAAGCCGTCAAAAACACCTTCAGCAACCATTGCAAGATCTATAGCAGCTGCACCTGGTCTTCTAACACCTGAAAAAGTAATCATTGCTTGTTTTAACATTTTAAGATAGTTATCAAGTTCATCGGTATATCGAAAAGGAAAACCAGTAGCTACTACTGATTGTTCTATAGGCCTGTTTGATACTTTAATCTTCTCACCGTTTAAGTAGGCTCCATAACACTCGGCAGCTAAATAAAGTTTATCTAACATTGGTACATAAATGCAACCTACTATAGGTTTATTTTTATCCATCAATGCCACAGAAACAGCAAAAATCTCAAATCCACAGATATAATTTTTAGTTCCATCAAGTGGATCAACTACCCAAACTAAATTATTATTTCCATACTTTCCGTCTTCTTCTCCTAAAAAAGCATGGTCTGGAAAGTTTTTTAATATATAGCTTCTAATTCTTTCTTCAGATGTCCTATCAACATATGTAACAAAGTCTTTTATACCTTTTATTTCTATATCAGACTTTTTTAACTTTTTAAAGTTTTCTTTTAAAACGTTACCACCTATGATGGCTGCTTCTTTTGCAACTTGTATATATTTTTCCATAGTTAAACTCTTCTTGTAATAGCTTCAAGACATGGAAGTTGCTTTCCTTCCAACAACTCTAAAAACGCCCCACCACCTGTAGATAGATAACTTATCTTATCTACAACGCCTGCTTTATGTATTGCATAATCAGTATCTCCACCACCTGCTATGGACAAAGCTGGAGATTGAGCAATAGCATGGGCAAGTTCAAATGTACCCATTTTAAATTTATCTATTTCAAATACTCCCATTGGACCATTCCATACAATTGTTTGAGCATCTTTTATAATCTCTTTAATTAACATAACAGAAGCATACCCTATATCTAATCCTAACCATCCTGAAGGTATTTCTTGCCATGCCCCCTCTATAACAGGTGTTTGATCTGATACTGCTTGTCCACAAACAAAATCAACAGGTAAGTAGAATTTAACATCCTTTTGTTTTGCTTTTTCAATAATCTCTAAAGCTTTATTTAACATATCATCTTCAACAAGTGATGAACCAACCTTATAACCAAGGGCCTTTATAAATGTAAAGGCCATTGCACCACCAATGAATATTTTATCAACTTTATCCAATAAAAACTCTATAACACCTAACTTTGAAGATACTTTTGAACCACCCAAGAATGCAACAACAGGTCTTTGAGGGTTTAAAAGAGCTTTTCTAAAATACTCTAGCTCTCTTTCTAATAAAAATCCCATTACAACTGGTTGAATGTAATCTTTTATTCCATACATAGAAGCATGTTTTCTATGACATGTACCAAAAGCATCTATAACATATATCTCTGCAAGTTTTGCTAAACTTTTTGCAAATTCTGGATCATTTTTTTCTTCTTCTTCATGAAATCTTAGATTTTCAAGTAAAACAATGTCCCCTTCTTTCATAGACATTACAGTTTTTTCTACATCTTCACCTACACATTCAGGCAAAAATTTTACTTCCTTTTGTAGTAATCTTTCTAACCTTTGGGCTACTGGATAAAGTGAGTATTTTGGGTTTGGTTTTCCTTTTGGTCTTCCTAAATGAGATGCTAATATAATTTTTGCATTTCTATCAAGTAAATAGTTTATAGTAGGTATAGTTTCTCTAATTCTTACATCATCTTCTATATTTCCATATTCATCTAATGGTACATTATAATCTACTCTAACAAAGACTCTTTTTCCTCTTACATCAACGTCTTTAAGTGTTAGGTAGTTATCAAACATAACCTCCTCCTTTATCTAAAGTTCATCTTCATTATCTTCATCTATACTATCAAATAATGTAAATCCGTCTATATCTAAACCTTTAATTTTTAATGCAGTTTCTCTTAGAAGCTCTAAGTATGATGCTATTTCTCTAAAAGAATCAAGCATAGCTGAAAGCTTTATTACCTCTTCTTGTGTAAGTTTTTTTTTATAAATCTTTATAGCTTTTTTTATTGCAGCTTTGGTGACTACAATTTCACCTGCTTTCTTTTGCCATTCACTCCAAAATTCGTTGGTTCCAAGGGGGCTTTTTATTATAAATCTATCTAAATTTGTTATTTCTTGTGCTAAAAGCATCTCAAAATCTGTTGGTTTTTCCATCTTTGCAACCTCTAAATTTATTCAATCCAATAGTTTGGTGCTTCCTGAGTTATATATATATCATGGGCATGACTTTCTCTTAAACCAGCGTTTGTAATTTTTATAAATTTAGTCTTTTCTTGTAAATCTTTGATTGTTTTGCTTCCTGTATAACCCATTCCAGATCTTAATCCTCCTACCAACTGATAGACAACATCAGATAAAGGTCCTTTAAATGGAATTCTACCTTCTATACCTTCTGGAACAAACTTTTCAACATTTTCTTGTGAATATCTATCACTACTAAATCTTGCTTTCATTGCTCCAAGGGATCCCATTCCTCTATATACTTTGTATGATCTTCCTTGATAGAATATTCTATCTCCAGGTGCTTCTTCTGTACCTGCAAAAAGGCTACCAAGCATTACGGTATCAGCACCTGCAGCAATTGCTTTTACTATATCTCCAGAGTATCTTATACCACCATCTGCAATAAGTGTTTTACCATACTTTTTTGTTACTTCTGAGCACTTAGCTATAGCTGTAATCTGTGGAACACCTATTCCTGCAACAACTCTTGTTGTACATATAGAACCAGGACCTATACCAACTTTTACTCCGTCTGCTCCTGCTTTTATCAAGTCTTCAGCAGCTTCAGCAGTAGCTATATTACCTCCAATAACATCTAAATTTGGGAACTCACCTTTAATTTTCTCTACTGTTTCTAACACTCTAACAGAATGTCCATGTGCAGTATCTACAACTATAACATCAACTTTAACTGATACCAATGCTTTTACCCTTTCTATAACATCAGGTCCAACTCCAACTGCAGCACCTACTCTAAGTCTACCAGCTGCATCTTTACAAGCATTTGGATATTTCTTTCTTTTTACAATATCTTTTATGGTTATTAATCCCTTTAAAACACCATTTTCATCAACAACTGGTAGTTTTTCAACTTTATGTCTCTGTAAAATATCTATCGCTTCTTCCAACGATATACCTTCTTTTGCTGTAACTAAAGGAGCTTTCGTCATAAATTCATAAACTGGCTTGTTATAATCTTTTTTGTGTATAAATCTTAAATCTCTGTTTGTTAGTATTCCAACAAGTTTATTTTCATCATCAACTACAGGGACACCTGATATTTTATAAATAGACATTATGTTTAAAGCTTCTTGAACTGTTTGATTTGGTTTTATAGTAACAGGATCCGTGATCATTCCACTTTCTGCTTTCTTAACTTTTTCCACTTCATACATCTGATCTTCTATAGACATATTTCTATGTATGATACCTATACCACCTTCTCTTGCTAAAGCTATAGCTAATCTATGTTCTGTAACTGTATCCATAGCTGCTGATACTAAAGGTATGTTAACTTTTATATGAGATGTCAAATAAGAGCTGACATCTGTTTCATGTGGTAAAACATCGGATTTTTGTGGTAGTAAAAGAACATCATCAAATGTAAGTGCTTCTTCGATTGGAAATTTAAGCAAAACTAAGACCTCCTAAAGATAATTTAAATTTATATTTTAACATATTTATGGTAAAATTGATATTATTTATACTTTGGGAGGATTAATAATTGGCAAAAGTAAAAGCTTTGAAATGTAAAGAATGTGGGGCTGAATACCCAATAGAACCTATTCACGTTTGCGAATTTTGCTTTGGGCCATTAGAGATTGTTTATGATTACGAAGAAATAAAACAGAATATATCAAAAGAAAAAATAGAAAAAGGACCTAAAAGTCTTTGGAGATATATAGATCTTCTCCCTGTTGAAAAACCTACAGTTGGTTTATCTGCTGGATTTACTCCACTTGTAAAAGCTGAAAATTTAGGAAAATTACTTGGTTTAAACAATCTTTATATAAAAGATGATTCAGTAAATCACCCAACGTTATCTTTTAAAGATAGAGTGGTAGCTGTAGCTCTTTCCAAAGCAAAAGAATTTGGTTTTGATACGGCAGCATGTGCATCTACTGGTAATCTTGCAAACTCTGTTTCTGCCCATGCAGCAGCTGCAGGCATGAAATGTTATGTTTTTATTCCTGCAAATCTTGAAACAAATAAAATTATTGGTAGCTTAGTTTTTAATCCTGTTGTTGTAGCTGTTGATGGTAACTATGATGATGTAAACAGATTATCTTCTGAAATCGCAAACGAGTTTGGTTGGGCTTTTGTAAATATAAATGTTAGACCATTTTATTCAGAAGGTTCTAAAACACTTGCTTTTGAAGTTGCAGAACAACTTGGATGGAAAATACCAGATGTTGTAGTTGCACCTCTTGCCTCAGGATCTCTTTACACTAAAATATGGAAAGGGTTTAATGAGCTTTTAGAAGTTGGATTAGTAAGTGGAAAACTACCAAAAATGCTTGGAGCTCAAGCTGAAGGTTGCAGTCCAATATACCAAGCTTTAAAGGAAGGAAGAGATTTTATAAAACCAGTAAAACCAAATACAATAGCTAAATCTATAGCTATAGGTAATCCTGCTGATGGTCCTTATGCAATAAAAGTTGCAAAAGAAAGTAATGGAGATATACAGATAGCAACAGACGAAGAAATAATAGAAGGTATCAAACTACTTGCAAAAACGGAAGGTATATTTACAGAAACAGCTGGTGGTACAACTATAGCTGTACTTAAAAAGTACGTAGAAAATGGAATGATAGATAAAGATGAAATAGTTGTAGCTTATATTACTGGAAATGGTTATAAAACTATGGAAGTTTTAGAAGGAAAATTAGAAAAACCAGTACATATAAAACCATCTTTAGCAGAATTTAAAGAAAAAGTTATTAAAAAATCATAAGGAGGTTAAATAGATGGCAATTACTGTAAGAATACCAACAGCTTTAAGAAGAATAACACAAGGGCAAGGAGAAGTTCAAATTGAAGCTTCTACTATAGCTGAACTTATTGAGAATCTCGAGAAAGAATTTCCTGGCATAAAAGAAAGGCTTGTAGACGAAAATGGGGAAATAAGAAAGTTTGTAAATTTCTTTTTAAATGATGAAGATATTAGATTTTTAAATGGAAAAGATACTCAATTAAAAGATGGAGATATTGTTGCTATTATACCTGCAATAGCTGGAGGCTTCTAAAATGAACTCCATGAAGGTTAAACTTATCTATCCAGAAGATAAGATAAAAGAGCCTATTTTAAGTAAAGTATGTAAAACATTTGATGTAAATCTAAACATAAGGAAAGCAAACGTACAAGAAAAAATAGGTTGGTTAGAGTTAGAGATATTAGGAAAAGAAGAAGAGATAGAAAGAGCCATAGATTTTTTAATTCAAAATGGCGTAGAAGTACAACCTATAGAAGGTCAGGTTTTCATAGAGTAAATGGTAAAAAAAATAGCCATAATAGATATAGGAACTTACTCTACTAGGATGTTAATTGTAGCCATCCATGAAGATGGCTCTTTTAATGAAATTCTATCCTTAGGTAGAATAACAGCATTAGGGAGAAAACTTAAAGATACAGGATTTTTATTAAAAGAAGCAATGGAAGAAACTCTAACTGTTTTAAAAGAGTACGTTTCAATAGCAAAAGAGTATAAAGTAGACAAAATTATAGCAGTAGCTACACAAGCATGTAGAGAAGCAAAAAATGCAAATGAATTTATAGAAAATGTAAAAAAACTTGGTATAGATGTAAGAGTAATATCTGGTGAAGAAGAAGCAAAACTATCCTTTTTAGCAACATCAAAAGCTTTAAATATAGAAAATAACTTTACGGTTATAGACCAAGGAGGTGGAAGCACTGAGTTTTCCTATGGAAATAAAAACGAAATAATATATTCAGTATCTTTTCCTTTTGGTATAGTAAACCTCACAGAAAGATTCATAAAATCAGATCCACCTAAACCAGAAGAACTACAACAGATGAAAGAATTTATAAAAAATCAAATAAAAACTGCATATGAACATATGAAAGATACAGAAAAACTTGTAGGACTTGGTGGAACTATCACAACAGTAGTTGCTCTTGAGTATAACATAAATCTTTATGATTCAAAAAAAGTCCATGGTAAAACATTAACGTATGATATTATTACAAAATGGCTTGAAAAGTTAGCTTCAATGACTATAAATCAAAGGAAATCTATTCCTATGATAGAAGATAAAAGAGCAGAAGCTATAATATCAGGAATAGAAATATTCCAAACAGCAATGGAAGTATTTAACAAAGATGAAATTACTGTAAGTGAATGGGGATTAAGACACGGTCTTATTTTTGAAATTTTGAAAAATTGATATATCATATCTTTTATGAAAAAAATATTTAACTTAAAATCAACATTTAAACCAACTGGGGATCAACCTAAAGCGATTAATCAACTTTATGAAAATTTGAAATCTGGTGTTAATGATCAAGTTTTACTTGGAGCAACAGGTACGGGAAAAACTTTTACAATAGCAAATCTGATTGAAAAGTATGGCAAACCAACATTGATAATATCCCATAATAAAACATTAGCAGCTCAACTATATAGAGAGATGAAAGAGTTATTTCCAGATAACGCAGTAGAATACTTTATTTCTTACTATGATTACTACCAACCAGAAGCATACATTCCACAAAAAGATTTATACATAGAAAAAGATAGTGCTATAAATGACTCTATAGATAGATTAAGACATTCTGCCACAAGAAGTTTAATAGAGAGACCAGATACCATAGTTGTTGCCTCTGTATCGTGTATATATGGCCTTGGAACACCAGAGTTTTATGAAAAACTAAGATTTCAAATATACAGAGGAATGGAAATCGATAGACAGGCATTCTTGAAAAAACTTGTTGAACTTCAGTATCAAAGAGATGATTTTTCACTAAAAAGAGGAACCTTTAAAGTAAAAGGAGATACCATAGAAATTTTACCAGCTTATACAGAAGATATTATTATAAGAGTTGAGTTTTTTGGAGACGAAATCGATTCTATATCTGAAATAGATATTTTCAATAGAGATATAAAAAGAAAGTTAGATAGAACAGTTATATTTCCAGCAAGCCATTACGTAATTCCAAGACCAGACATGATCGAAGCTATAAAACAGATACAAAAAGATTTAGAAAAAGAAGTAGAAGAGTTTAGAAAAGCTGGGAAAGAGATAGAAGCAAACAGATTATGGCAAAGAACAAACTATGATATTGAGATGATGGTAGAAATTGGAACATGTAAAGGAATAGAAAATTATTCACGATATTTTGACGGAAGAAAACCAGGGGAAGCACCTTATACACTAATTGATTACTTTCCAGAAGATTTCTTACTTATAATAGATGAATCTCACGTTACTATTCCACAGATAAAGGCTATGTATAACGGAGATTTATCAAGAAAAGAAAATTTAGTAAAATATGGCTGGAGAATGAAATCTGCTTATGACAATAGACCTTTAAAATTTGAAGAGTTTATCAATAAAATACAGAAAGCTATCTATGTATCTGCAACACCATCTCAATGGGAAATAGAAAAGTCAAAAGGTGTTATAGTTGAACAGATTATAAGACCAACCGGCTTACTTGATCCAATCATTGAAGTAAAGAAAACAGAAGGACAGATTGATGATCTTATATCAGAGATCTGGAAAATAAAAGAGAGAAATGAAAGAGCTATTGTTATAACACTTACAAAAAAGATGGCAGAACATTTAGCAGATTATCTGCAAGAAAGAGATATAAAAGCTGTATATCTTCATTCAGAGATTGATACAATAGAGAGAGTTAAGATTATAAAAGATTTAAGAGAAGGAAAGTATGATGTTATTGTAGGAGTGAATCTCTTAAGAGAAGGTCTTGATATGCCAGAAGTTTCTCTTGTTGCAGTTTTAGATGCTGACAAGCAAGGATTTTTAAGATCTAAAACGGCTCTCATACAGACTATAGGAAGAGCTGCAAGAAATGTAAATGGAAAAGCTATCTTATATGCTGATAGATTAACACCAGCTATGGTAGAAACTATAGAAGAAACAAATAGAAGAAGAAAGATACAACAAGAATACAATGAAAAACATGGTATTATACCAAAAACAGTATCAAAAGAAATAAAAGACCTTATATCCTTAGAAGAACTTGGAATATTAGAGTTATATCAACAACTTCCAGATGATATAACCTCAGAAGAAGATTTATTAGAAAAAATATCTAAACTTGAAAAGCAGATGTGGGAATATGCTAAAAATTGGGAATTTGAAAAGGCTGCAGAGATTAGAGATCAGTTAGAAAAACTAAAAAAATTAGCTACTGTTTTATAAAATTTAAACATAGATATCAATATGTCCATTTTCTTCTTCTTTTCCAACCTCTTTATTTTCTAATTCTTCTAAAAATTCTTTCTTTTTCTTCTTTTTCCTTTTATACTCTTTTTTTATAACATCTTCCTCAGATATTGGTTTAACTTCAAATACTTTTTCAATTTCAAAATCATCCATAACACTTTACCTAAATTAGTTTTTGCTTTAAATTTATGATAAAATTAGAAAAAAACAAATCAAAGGAGAAAGGATGAAAGAGTTTATCTTAGACGCAAGAAATATACCTAAACATATAATTACAACAGCTATAGAATCTGGGGTTGATTATATACTTATTGATGAAGCTCAGCAAAATGAAATAAAAAAACTAGGTAGAGTAAAACTTATTATTCAAGACAAAGATGGAAACTTAACAGAAGATTTTATTATTGTTAGAATAGAAAATAAAGCTGATGAAGAAAAAGCTGCCAATTTAGCAAAAAGTGGCAAAAAAGTTATTGTAGAAACTACTGACTGGACCATTATTCCGTTAGAAAATCTTATAGCACAATCACCGAACATATATTCTATTGTAAAAAATGCTGATGAAGCAAAAACATCAATTGGTATTCTTGAAAAAGGTGTAAAAGGTGTTGTCTTAAAAACAGAGAACATAAATGAAGTTAAAAAGGTTGCTAAGATAATAAAAGAAGACAGTGAAAAGGTAAATCTTGTGAAAGCAAAAGTTACAAAAATTGTTCCAGTAGGAATGGGTGATAGAGTAGCTGTTGATACTACATCTATCTTAAAACGTGGAGAAGGAATGTTAGTTGGGAACTCATCTGCAGGTATGTTGTTAGTTCATGCAGAGACAGAAGAATCTGAATATGTTGCAGCAAGACCTTTTAGAGTAAATGCTGGTGCAGTTCATATGTATACAAAAGTACCAAATGGAAAAACTACATACTTAAGCGAGCTTTCTGCTGGAAAAGAAGTTATGGTTTATGATTATCAAGGTAACGGAAGGGTTGTTTATGTTGGAAGATCTAAAATAGAAAGAAGACCAATGTTATTAGTTGAAGCAGAATACGAAGGTAAAAAACTCTCTGCAGTTTTACAGAATGCAGAAACAATAAGGTTAGTAAAACCTGATGGAAGCCCAATATCTGTAGTAGATATAAAAGTTGGAGATGAGATTTTAGGTTATTTAGAAGAAGCAGGTAGACATTTTGGTATGAAGGTAGAAGAAACAATAGTGGAGAAGTAGTCATGAAAACATCTTACAAAGTAGGTTTATTTGTTCTTTTAATTTCTGTTATTACAGGATTTTTGATTATAAAATTCAGTGGTAAAGAGTTTGGGCAAAGTTTCAAGAGTTACTATGTTTACTTAGATGATGCTCAAGGACTTTCAAAGGGTGCTGATGTTCAGGTTAAAGGGGTAAAAGCTGGTAAAGTAGAAGATATAACTTTCGAAAATGGAAAAATTAAAGTTTTACTTCGTATTAGAGATGAAATTCCAGTATACAAAGATGCAACCGTTACTATAAGAACATATGGTTTAATGGGAGATAAATATATATATATTGAACCAGGAAATCCTCAATCTGGTTTACTTGCAGAAAATCAAGTTATACCAAATACATCAAAAATAGCATCTACAGAAGAGATGATCGATCAAGTCCAAATCTCTGCTCAAAAATTTGGAGAACTTATGGATAAACTAAATAAATCTTTAGGAGATGATAGATTAAAAAAACTTATGGAAGATTTTGACAAATTTGCATATAATGCCAACGATGTAGTTGTAGAAAATAAAGAAGATATAAGACAGTCTATAGCAAATATAAGACAAATAACAGCAGATATTAGAAAAGAACTTCCAAATATCATTGAAAATTTAGATAAAACGTTAGAAAATACAAAAAATATTACGGCAGAAAATAGAGAAGATATACGAAAGTTAATAGCAAGTTTAAAAGATCTATCAATTTCTTTAAAAGAAAAAGCACCTAAAACACTTGATTCTGTAGATAAAGCTGCATCACAGATAGAACAAGCTGTAGCTGAAAATAGACAAGACTTAAAGATTTCTATAGAAAACATAAAAAAAGCATCTGATAATTTAAACCAACTTCTTACTAAAATCAATGAAGGAAAAGGTACTCTTGGAAAATTAGTTAACCAAGATGATCTTTATAATACTGTAAACGAAGGTGTAAAGTCATTTGCTGAGCCATTTAAAGTAGTAAAAGAGTCAGAACTTGATATTATAATGCAAGGAGAAAAACATACAGGTAATAAAGATTCAAAAGCAGGTGTAGCATTTAGATTTATCCCAACAGATGACAGATACTATTATGTTGGTATACTATCAAACTCTCAAGGGTATGTTGATAAAAAAGAAGAAGTTACAAATAGTGGTACGACTACCACCTATGTAACTAAAAAGTATGGTATTTTATTTGATTTACAGTATGCAAGGAAAATACTAAATTTAGGTTCAAACCAGTTTTGGGTAAGATTTGGTATAAAAGACTCATCTGCTGCGATGGGAGCAGATTTAGTAATATCTCCAAACTTAAAGTTAACATCTGATTTGTATAGGTTTAATAGAAAAGATTTAATAAATGAACCAAACAATCCACAGTTTGATATTGGGTTTGAGTATAAATTTAGTGGCTATCCAATATTTGTAAAAGCTGGTGGATCTGATATGCTTAATCATTCTGTAAGAGGATTTTATATTGGTGGTGGATTTGTATTTACAGACAATTATCTTAAATATTTGATTGGAAATTTACCTAAGGTAAAATAAGGAGGATAAAGCATGCGAAGAGAGAAGGTTTATATAAATATTTCAGAAGAACTTAAAAAAATAGATATATTTAAAGAACTAAAAGATGAAGATTTAAAAAAAATAGAGCAATTTTTTGCCCCAAAATATTATAAGAAAGGAGATTATATATTTTACGAAGGAGACAAAGAACCGGGAATTTTTTTTATCATAGAAGGTCTTGTAAAGCTAATTAAAGAAACAAATGAAGGTAAAACGGTCATTTTAAGATTAGCCACAACTGGAGAAAGTTTTGGATGGCTTGTAATGAAAGATTCTAAACCAACAAGTACCTACACAACTCAAGCACTTATAGATACAAAAGCTATATATATATCAAACCAAGATTTCTTGAAACTTCTTTTAATGTATCCAGCTTTAGCAGTTAGAATTACATGTGATTTAACAAAGAAAATACTTGAAGCATACGATAGATTAAAAAGTTTAGCAGTAGAAAAAGTAGAAGGTAGAATAGCTACCCTACTGCTAGAACTTGTAGATAAAATAGGTCAAAAAGAGGGAGATAATGTAGTTATAAATGCTCCTATAACAAGGCAGGATATAGCAGAAATGGCAGGGACTACTGTAGAAACAGCCATAAGAGTTATAAGCAGATGGAAAAAAGAAGGAATTTTAGATACAGAGAGAGGAAAAATAGAGATATTTGATATAGATTATCTACAAGATATAATTAGCTAGTTGTTATTTTCAAACTTTCACTTACTGTGATATAATAATATATTAATATTCTTATATTCTAATAAACTAATAAGAGGTAGATTATGAGGAGAAAACTTTTTATACTTTCATTGGTTACAATTAGCAGTGCCTACGGAAAAGAGATAAACTTACAAGAAGCAATTAAAATAGGCATTGAAAACAACTATGAAGTTAAAGCTACAGAAAATTTACTAAAGTCTAAAGAATATCAATACGAAGCTGCTAAAGGAATGAGATGGCCCTCTATAAACTTCTCAGAGACGTTTATGAGAACAAATGAACCTGGATTTGCAATGTGGAACACTATGAGTCAGAAAAAATTAGATTTTATGACCTCTTCAAAGTTTGTTGACATGACAGCCTTACCGGGATTTCCGCCACTTCCACCACCTTCGTATCCAGAAGTAAATGCTTGGAAAACAAAATTGGAACTAACAGTTCCCATATATACAGGTGGAAAACTATCAACAGGTATAGATATGCAAAAGAGAGATTTTGAAGCTACAAAAAAAGATTTAACAAGAGCTAAGGAAAAAGCCATATATGATATATCAAAAGCTTACTATGGAGCACTTCTTGCAAAAGAGGCTATAAACCTAGCAAATCAAGCATATAAAGATGCAGAGAAACATTACAACACAGCAAAAAGTATGGTTAAAAACGGACTGGCTATACCTGCTGATGAATTAAGGGCAAAAGTTTATCTATCTGATATGGCAGCAAAAATAAAAGAAGCAGAAAATAACTATATGATTGCAAAAAGAGGTCTTTTACTTGTTATGGGATTAGATAAAACTAATCCTTCTGAAATAGATGTAGTAGGTAATTTAGTTTGTGAAGAAGTAAAAGAACCATTAGAAAGCTATCAAGATTACGCTATGTCTCACAGATCAGATTTAATAGCTATAAGAGAAAAAGTAAAAATAGCAGAGAAGATGATTGATTTTAATAAAGCTGATATGTATCCCACAGTTGGAGCTTTTGCATCTTATGAACTTAATGATGGAAAATGGGCTCTTGGTAATGAAGGAAGATGGTGGATGGCTGGAGTAGCTTTAAACTGGAAAATATTCGATGGTTTACAATCTTTCAACAAGTATAGAAGTGCAAAGGAAAATTATAACCAATACAAGCAACAAGAAAAAGGCTTTGAAGAATATATAAAATTCAATGTATACAAAGCTTATAAAGACTACAATACAGAAAAAGAAAAGTTAAAAACAGCTTTAGATAATCTTAAATATGCAGAAGAAATACTAAAAGTTACAGAAGTTAGATACAAAAATCAGTTAGCATCAATGATAGACCTACTTGATACACAAACTATGCATGACAAAATAAAATTTGATAAAGCTCAATCTGAGTATAACTGTCAGTTATCTGTTTTAGAGTTAAACTATCAAAGTGGAAAACTTATTGAAGAAAACTTAAAGAGAGGAGAGTAGAGATGAAAATGAATCAACAATTAAAATTTATTCTCTTTTTCGTACTACCTATAGCTATCTTTATCTTATGGCTTGGAGGATTTTTATCCCATAGAACACCACCTGGTGAAAATAAAGAAGTTAAAGTAGTGTCAAATCTGCCAGTTATGGATGTTAAGCTCCAAGAGACTCCATCGTACTATAAAGCTGATGGTATGGTATCAGCAGAAAATAACGCTAAAGTATCTACAAAATGGATGGGAAGAATACTAAAGATTAATGTTAAAGAAGGAGATTTTGTAAAAACAGGTCAAGTACTTGCAATTTTAGATGATTCTGAAATTAAACAACAGAAAAATGAAGCTTTAGCAGGTCTTGAAGAACTTTCAAAAGCAAGAGAAGAAGCTTTAGCTGCAAGAAAAGCAGCATTAGAAAACTATGAGTTTGCAAAAAGAACATATGAAAGATTTAAAAATCTTTATCAAGAAAATGCTATTTCAAAACAACAACTTGAAGAAATAGAAACAAAAATGATAGGTGCAAAATCAATGGTAGAACAAGTTGATGCAAAACTTGCACAACTTAAAGCAAAAGAATCACAAGTAAAATCTAAAATAGCCCAAGTAGATATAATGGCTGGTTACGCTGTCATAAAAGCTCCTTTTGATGGTTATGTTTTGAAAAAGATGAATGATGAAGGAGATATGGTAGCTCCAGGTATGCCAATATTCATAATAGGTGATAAAAAGTTAGAATTTATAGCAAACTTAGATGAATCACTTTTAGATAAGATAAAAGAAGGTGATATTGTAAAAGTAGAACTAAATGGAAAAATCATTGAAGGCAAAGTTATAGAAAAAAATCCTAATATAGACCCTATGAATAGAACTTTTAAAGTAAAAGTTGATATTCCATACAGTGAAAGTATAACATCAGGTATGTATGGTAAGTTGATTATACCTATTGCAAAATCTGAAAAAATAGTTATACCAAAATCTGCTATATTCAAATGGGGACAACTTAATGCTGTATATGTAGTAGGAAAAGATAACATCATTAGATTAACATACGTAAAACTTGGTGAAGATTACGGTGATAAAGTAGAAGTAATATCTGGTTTAAATCCTGGTGACAGAATTATCTATTCAAACATAGAAAAAGCTTGTGATGGTTGCAGGTTAGGAGGATAGTAATAATGGAGAATCTTGGACTTGCAGGAAAAATAGCAAAGTACTTTTTAAAATCAAAATTGACACCTTTACTTGTAGTAGCATCTTTACTTTTAGGTTTTTTTGCTGTTTTTACAACATCAAGAGATGAAGAACCTCAAATTGTAGTTCCAATGATAGATATTATGGTACCTTTTCCAGGTGCAAAATCAGAAGAAGTAAATAATTTTATTACAAAACCACTTGAAAAATTAATGTGGGAAATACCAGATGTTGAGTATGTTTACTCTTATGCTGGAGATGGTTTTGGTATAGTTACTGTTAGATTCAAAGTAGGTGCAAATCCAGAAGCAAGCTTAGTTAAACTTTATAGCAAAGTTATGTCAAACTACTACAAAATGCCTCAAGGGGCTATGGACCCTATAATAAAACCAAAATCTATCGATGATGTTCCTATACTTTCTATTACATTACATAGTTCAAAATATTCTTCTTATGATT
The DNA here is from genome assembly GCA_964648745.1 of uncultured Aquificales bacterium. Classification (GTDB taxonomy): domain Bacteria; phylum Aquificota; class Aquificia; order Aquificales; family Hydrogenothermaceae; genus Sulfurihydrogenibium. The sequence goes on along the minus strand of CAZYKX010000002.1, from coordinate 67,059 downwards.
TAAGAAGAATTGCAGAAGTTATAGAAGATGAGATAAAACAACTACCAAATATTTCAGAAACTACTATAATAGGTTCTAAACCAAAAGAAATTGATATTTACTTCGATCCTTCAAAACTAAATGCTTATAATATTATGCTTCCTCAAGTAGTTCAAGCGCTGCAAAATGCAAATATCTCTCTACCTTCTGGAGAGTTTGATAAAGATAACTACAGATATAAAGTTAGAACAGGACAGTTTTTGAAAAATAAAGAAGATGTTGAAAATGTTGTAATAGCTGTATATAACAACACTCCTATAAGAATAAAGGATGTGGCTAAGGTAGAAGAAGGTGAAGGAGAAATAGAAAACTATGTTCAGTTTGGTTATGGAGAAGCATCGAAAGATAGAAAAAATAATCCTGTAGAAAATGCAGTATCTATAGCTGTTGCTAAAAAAACAGGTAGTAATGCTGTTGTTGTTGCAGAAAATATTATAGAAAAACTAAATGAGATGAAAGGTAAAGTAATACCTTCTGACATAAGTTTCACTATTACAAGAAACTATGGAGAAACAGCATCAGAAAAAGCAAATGAACTTATAGAACACCTACTTATTGCTACATTTTCTATAGTTTTACTTATAGCTGTTACACTTGGTTTTAGAGAATCTCTAATAGTCGCTATAACAATTCCAGTAACATTAGCAATAGCACTATTTTTAAGCGAGATGTATGGATACTCTTTAAACAGGGTAACACTTTTTGCTCTTATATTTTCAATAGGTATTTTGGTAGACAACTCAATTGTTGTTTTAGAAAACATACACAGATGGTTTTCTATGAGAAAAGTTTCTCAAGAAGAGGCAGCTGTTATAGCTACAGATGAAGTTGGTAATCCTACAATATTAGCTACATTTGCTGTTATTGTTGCACTACTTCCTATGGCTTTTGTAACTGGATTGATGGGTCCATATATGAGACCTATCCCTATAAACTCATCTGTTGCTATGTTTTTCTCAATGCTTTTAGCATTTATCCTAACACCTTACTTAGCATTAAGATGGTTAAAACACGATGAAGAACATGGGAGCCCAGAGGCTTTAGAAAGAGAAGATGAAGCAAGAGCTGGAGTTTTAGTAAATCTGTTTAACAAAATATATATGCCTTTGTTCAACAGCAAAACTAAAAGATGGCTTTTCCTTGGATTTGCTGGAGGTTTACTTGTTTTAGCAATTATTTTACTTGTAACAAGAGCTGTTCTTGTCAAAATGTTACCTTATGACAACAAAAGTGAACTTCAGATTGTTTTAGATATGCCTGAAGGAACTCCTTTACAAGAGACTTATAAAGTTGCAAAACAGATAGCAGACTATATTAAAAATGTAAATGAAGTTCAAAACTATGTTATCTATGTAGGTCAACCTGCACCGTTTGATTTTAATGGATTAGTGAGACATTACTATCTAAGAGAATCACCAAATTTAGCACAGATTCATATAAACCTTGTAGGTAAACACGATAGAAAAGCTCAATCTCACGAAATAGCTGAAAGAATAAGAGATCAAGTTGCAAAAATCGCTAAAATGAACGGTGCTAAGTACGTTGCTGTAGTTGAACCACCACCAGGACCACCAGTTTTATCTCCTATTGTTGCAGAAGTTTACGGTCCAGATTATAAAGGTCAACTAACAGTAGCTAACGAAATAAAGAAAATATTTGAAAGTACACCAGGTATAATAGATGTAGGAATATATACAAACTATCTTCAAAGAGAATTCCAGATAGATATTGACAGAGAAAAAGTTAGAAGATACGGCTTATCAGAAGATGTTATTGTAAAAACAGTTAGAATAGCTTTAGCAGGTCATAAAGTAGGATTAATTCATTCTTCAGATGATCTACATCCAGTTTCAATTGTTGTTAGATTAGATGAAAAATACAGAGGTAGTATTGAAGATATTCTATCAATGAAGATACCTACTCCTATGGGTGGTATTCCACTTAATTCTTTAGTAACTGTAAAACAATCTACATCAGAAAGCGATATATATAGAAAGAATTTACAACCTGTAGTTTATGTAATTGCAAATGTTAACGATAAAGTAGGTAGCCCAGTATATCCAATCCTTGATTTATGGGATAAAATCAAAAACATAAAAACCCCAGATGGTAAAGGTGTAGAAGAACTTTTAACACATCAACCTGAACTTACAGATAGATACTATGTAAAATGGGATGGAGAATGGCAAGTTACATATGAAACATTTAGAGATATGGGTATAGCTTTTGCTGTTGCTATTGTTGTACTTTATATACTATTAGTTGGTTGGTTTAAATCTTTCAAAATGCCAGCTGTTATAATGTCACCAATTCCTTTTACTTTAGTTGGTATTGTTCCTGGTCATTTCTTGATGGGTGCTTTCTTCACAGCAACATCTATGATAGGTTTTATAGCTTTAGCAGGTATAATTTTAAGAAACTCTATACTACTTGTTGAATTTGCAGAACAAAAGCTAAAAGAAGGTTTATCTTTAGAAGCAGCTTTACTTGAAGCAGGAATTGTTAGAACAAGGCCAATATTATTAACAGCAGCTGCTATTGTAGTAGGTGCTTTCGTTATTATCTTTGACCCAATTTTCAATGGTCTTGCAATAGCATTAATATTTGGTACAGTAGCATCTACACTTTTAACATTGGTTGTTGTACCTGTTTTATATTACATGATAGTGGGAGAAGAGAGAAAATTACATCTATGTCCAGCAGTTCCAATAGATAGTAAAAAAGAAGAATGCTAACAATGACCGGTAGCTATAGCTACCGGTTTTATTAAAAAATTTTGAATAAAATTGTTCTTTTATTTCAACTTTATCATATATAGTCAGTGTAAACAATAGCTATCAATAAATGTAAGGTTAAAGATTAAGTATTATTTTTTAATTCAATTTAATCTATCAAAAACATTTTTAAGCTTCCATTCTCAATTTTAAATTTTAATTAAATTTCATTAAATCTATTGTAAATTTCCTTAAACTCTATAAATAAGTAAGAATACTAGATTACTTTAATTCAAAAATTAGTTAAACACTATTACTTCCCACTAAATATTTTTATTTTCTGGATATTTCTCAGGCAAACTGAAAAATGCAACTGCCAGAAGAATCCAACCAACTATAATAGCAATTAACCCTAATCCAAATAAAATTGAACCCACAGCCCCCCAAAACATAAATGTCCCAGCTAATTTAAAAAGATTTATATTTGTATAATTTCCTAAAAGATTAAAGCTTTTTCGATAAAAATTCATTCCCACAATACTAAGTATATAAGAAATAATAAAAACCACAATTAGACTAATATTAAAACTTCTAAAGTTCGTTATGAAAGGATTGTCATCCATAGTTGAAAAAGAACCCATTAGTGATAATACAGAAAAAGCTCCAAAAAATATAATAGTAAATATCGATATTAAATTAATCAAAAAACCCCTTAAAAATTTATTAAAAATTTCCTTATCAGAATAAATATTTGATAATCTTGACATTGCTATAAATAGAAGAACAAAACCAGCTATACTTAAAATCCAGCCGATCCCTGGAATAAATCCTAAAACAACAAAAATAGACCCTAATCCCCCTAAAATCTTTTCATTGTTTAAATTTGCCATTTTTCTCCTCCTAATTGTTTTTTTTGATTTTAATATTATGCAACTTCCCACCTATCTTTATCAACCAAAATTTATAAATCAATAAAAAGAGCTTTCAATTTTACCAGATTAATTAGAAAAGAATTTTTGAAATTTAGATTGGAAAGTGTTATATAACTTTCAACTCCACCAGGTCCATTAGAAACTAAATCCTTGACATGTCTGTTAATGATATCTCTACAACTTTCAACTCCACCAGGTCCATTAGAAACCTAAAAATCTGAGTATAATTATAATATAGATTTTTCAATATGTCAAGAGATATTAAAAGGTCAGCAAATTGAATATAATTTCCGGAAACCTCAGGTTAGTAACTACTAACAAAAAATTGACATTTTTAACCCTTTCTAATCATTGAGTATCAACATCTAAAAGACATTGATATCTAGATATCAAAATATCAAAAAATCTTGAAATATTGATATCTTTACGCAATTTTATACCTATTTATATCAAGTATTATCAATATTTAAAACACATATTTAAACCAATTTCCAAATTTTACATCATTCAAAACAAGAAATGACAAGGATTTATATATTAAATTACTGATAAACCATTACTTTTTTTGAGAGACTATGATTTTCATTATAGCCTTATTTATCAAGGATTTTTGATATATAGAGTTAGTAAATTTTTAGTAAAAAAACTAATTTTGTTTAAAAAGATAAAAGAGTATTTTTATAAGAAAGAAATCTACCTTTTATAAAAAGATTAACAAACTTACACAACTATAAAAACTTATGATATATATCTAGAAAATAGGAAATGTAGTTTAATCTAAGTTGTTAAAAATTGTTGATCAATTTATAATCCCACCACCTAAAAGAATATCATCTTGATATATAGCTAAAATTTGACCAGGAGCAAATTTAGGTTGTAATTCTTTAAAATAAACTGTTAAATTTTTACCATCAAATTCAAAATCTTTGATATCTACAGGATTTTGTTTGTATCTTCCTTGAACTTTTATATTTTTCCAATATTCTAAAGGAACAAGTATATTTATATCTGTTGCAACAACTCTATCAGTATAAAGATACTCCTTTTCACCAACAACAATAATATTATTTCTCGCATCTTTTTCAATTACGTATAAAGGTTCTTTCCAAGATATGTTTAAACCCCTTCTTTGTCCTATTGTGTAATCTTCTATTCCAGTATGTTTTCCCAAAACTTTACCAGATATATGAACAATATCACCAGGTTTTGATTTAATATTTTTACTTTCAAAAAATTCCTTTGGAGATTTTCCTCCGGTAAAACATATCTCAAAACTTTCATCTTTTTTACTTACAGGAATATTATTTTCAAGTGCGATCTTCCTAACTTCTTCTTTTGTTAAATCTCCAAGTGGAAATAAAATATATTCAAAAACTTCTCTCTCTACTAAAGCCATAAAATAAGATTGATCTTTTTGTTTATCTTTTCCTCTTCTAACTACTTTACCTATATTTTCAATATTATCTATCTTAATATAATGTCCTGTAGCCAAAAAATCAAAACCTAAACTTTTTACATACTTTGCAAATAAACCTGTTTTTACATCGCGATTACATATACTACATGGATTTGGAGTTATTCCTGACTTATAACCTTCTATAAAGTAATCTATAACTTTTTTTTCAAAAAAATCTTTCCAATTTATGACATAATGAGGAATTTCTAAAAATTCTGCAACTTTTTTTGCATCAAGTATATCTTTATCAGAGCAACAAACTTGAGTATTTATATCACAAGAATCTATATCAGTGAATTTTAAAGATATACCTACAACTTCATATCCTTGTTTTTTTAGAAGAAATGCAGTGGTGGAACTATCTACCCCACCACTTAAACCTACAACGATTTTTTTCATTATTTAACAAGTTCACCCATTTTAAAGATCGGTAGATATAGAGCTATGAGAATAAATCCAACAATACTACCTATAAATACCATTAACAATGGTTCAATTGTAGATATTAAAGCATCAACTTCTCTATCTATTTCATCTTCGTAAAAGTTTGCTATTGTATCTAACATCTCATCAAGTCTACCTGTATTACTTCCTATTGCTGCCATTGCAATAAACATAGGTGTAAAGTATTTCTTGTCAAGGGATTGATGAAGTTCTTTACCTTTTTCAACTTCTTCTTTTGTTTTTTCTAAAGATTTTTCTATAAGAACATTTCCAACAACTGAAGCAGATATTTCTATTGCTCTTAAAATAGGTACACCACCGTTTATTAAGGTAGCAAAAGTTCTTGCAAATTTAGCCAAAGCACCTTTGTGTAAAATTTTACCTATGAGAGGTATTTTTAAAAATAGATTGTGATAGAATTTTTTTCCTACTTTTGTTTTATAAAAGTAAGAATTAGTAACAACAAACACTACTAAAAATCCTATAATGTATAAAATATTTGACCTTAAATTATTACTTACATTTATTAACATTTGAGTTACTACTGGCAATTCTCCACCCATACTGTTGTAGATTGCAGCAAATGTTGGAACTACGTATGTTAGTAAACCAAAAACTATTATAGTTGCAATCACTAATACTGCTGTAGGATACCAAGATGCACTCTTTATTTTTCTTTTTATAGCAGCTATTTTTTCATAGTAGATCGTAGCTCTCTTTAGTATTTCATCAAGTTTACCTGATTCTTCTGCAGCTGCTATTAGGTTAACTAAAAAGCTTGGAAATACTTTTGGATGCTTAGTCATAGCTTTAGATATGGACGTTCCTGTAATAACTTCATCTTTTACATTCTCTAATGCTTTTCTTAGTGTAGGATTAGGGATCTGTTCTGCTAATATCTCTAAAGCTTGAGCTATACCTATACCAGCTCCAATCATTGCAGCGAGTTGTCTGGTAAATATAGCTAAATCTTCTTCTTTAACTTTCTTACTTAATATAGAAATTGTTTTTTTCTCTGTTTTATCTTTTATATTTTTTATTTTTATATTAAAGGAAACAAAACCTTGATTTTTAAGTATTTCCTCTGCTTTTTCTACTGTATCTGCTTCTACTGTTCCTTTTTTTAAAACTCCGTATTGATCCCTAGCTTCATACATGAATGTAGCCATCATTTAACTCCTGCAACAGATAACATTCTCTTTAGTTCTTCTTGTTCTGGAGATATTCTAAACGCATCTTCTACAGTTATAAGTTTATTTTTAAGTGCTTTTAAAAGTGATTGATTCATAGTTTGCATTCCTGTTTCAGCTTGGCCTGTTTGCATGATACCATAGATTTGATGAATCTTATTTTCCCTTATAAGGTTTCTTATAGCAGTATTTGGTACCATTACTTCATGTATAAGAACCCTACCTCCACCAATTTTCGGAAGTAATCTTTGAGATATTACACCTTGTAAAACAAAACTTAATTCAGTCCTTATCTGATCTTGCTCTTCCATTGGAAAAACGTTTATTATCCTGTTTATTGTCTGTACAGCTGTATTTGTATGTAATGTTCCAAACACAAGGTGACCTGTTTCTGCAGCCGTCAAAGCAGCTCTTATAGTTTCTAAGTCCCTCATCTCACCAACAAGAATAACATCTGGGTCTTCCCTTAAAGCATATTTTAAAGCAAGTGCAAAAGAATC
>CAZYKX010000002.1:0-59684 GCA_964648745.1 uncultured Aquificales bacterium | reverse complement strand
GGACTCATAGTTGGATAGCCAAGAAGTGTTATTAATTTCCCATCTACCCTAATAACAGGTGGTAAACCAGATGTTAAATGTATATCAGAGGCTCTTTTTTCTATTGCGTCTTTTGCTATCTCATCTATACTTAACTTCTTTTCTTCTAACACGTTCCTCCTCCTATTTCATAAGTACCCTTTCAACCTCGGATAAATCTGTTATTCCTTTTTTTACTTTAATTAATCCATCACGGTACAATGTTTTCATTCCATTTTTTATAGCTATTTCCTTAATATCTTCTGCACTTTTTCCTTCTATAATCAGCTTTTTAATCTTATCGTCAAGTTTTAAAATTTCATGAACAGCTGTTCTACCTTTATATCCAGTATGATTACATTTTTCACATCCTTTTGGATTATGAGTAAAAAACTGACCTTCTTTTATATCTTCTTCTGTAAATCCCAAAGATTGTAAAACTTCTTTGGTATAGTTTAAAGGTAATTTACAGTTATTACACAGTTTTCTTATAAGCCTTTGAGCTATAATTGTATGAACAGCAGTTGCTACTAAAAATCTATCTACTCCAATATCAACCAACCTTGTAATTGTTGAAGGAGCATCGTTTGTGTGTAATGTAGAAAATACTAAGTGGCCTGTTAATGCTGCTTTTACACCTATTTCTGCAGTTTCTCTATCTCTTATCTCACCTATAAGTATAATATCTGGGTCTTGTCTCAAAAATGCTCTTAAAGCAGCTGCAAATGTTAGTCCTATCTCTTCTTTTACATGAACCTGATTAATACCGGGTATTGAAACTTCAACAGGATCTTCTGCTGTCATAATATTGACATCATCTGTATTTCTTTCCATTAAAGCAGAATATAAAGTAGTAGTTTTACCGGAACCTGTTGGACCTGTGACCAATACCATTCCCCAAGGTGAGTATATAGCTTCTCTTACAATCTTTAAATCATCTTCTTCAAAACCAAGATTCTCTAATTTAACACTCAGATAACTTTCTGCATCTTGAATACGCATAACGATTTTTTCACCATATACAGTAGGAAGGGTTGAAACCCTTAAATCGTATCTTTTCCCATTTATGTTTATTCTAATTCTTCCATCTTGTGGCAATCTCTTCTCTGATATATCCAAATTTGACATAATTTTAAATCTTGCACTTAATGCATCTTTTATTGTTGGTGGATATTCTTTATACGTTCTGAGAATACCATCTACTCTATACCTTATTTTTAATGTTTTTTCCATAGGTTCTATATGAATATCAGAAGCACCAAGATTTACCGCTTCTAATATAATTGCTCGAGATAGTTTAACGATAGGACTTTCTTCAGCTTCTTTAGATAAAAACTCTATAGGAATATCTTCTTTTTTCTCCGCTTCTTCTTGAACTTCAGAATCAAGTTTTATCTCTTCTAAAAATTTTTTTGCAGGTAATAAAGGGATAATATCTTTTTGAAGTTTTTCTATCTCACTTAAAGAGGCTACATAAACATCTATCAACTTTGCTTCTGTTGAAAATTTTAGTTGTGATATTGATTCTTTGTCTGTAGGATTTAAAGCAGCTACTTTTAGTATGCCATTTGAAAACTCAAAAGGTACCATATATCTTTTTTGAATTACATTAACTGTTAATTTTTCTGTAATCTCTTTTGGTAAGTTTATTTTATGAGTATTTATCTCAAATGGTTTAAAAGACAAATTCCTTATAAAAAATTCTTTTACTTTACTTTCATTGGCTTTCCCTTTCTTTATAAGAGCTGCTAAAACTTCAGTAAAAGATTTATCTAGAGTAATATCGGGATTATCTCTTACATTCTCAACAGGGATTATTCCTAACTCAACCATTTTTCTAAGTAACAAGAAGACTCTTTTATTTTTTGAATCTTCCATTTATTTATTCTCCATAATCTTTTGTAATATAATTTTATAACAAAATTTGAAAAGGAGAAGAAGTTTTGCTAAAGAATATAAAAAGGATACTAATTGCAAATAGGGGAGAGATTGCTGTTAGAGCAATCAGAGCTATAAGAGAGTTAGGAGGAGAAAGTGTAGCTGTTTATTCTGAAGGTGATAAAAATTCTATACATAAAGATTTAGCTGATATATCTATTTGTATAGGTCCTGCTCATGCTTCAAAAAGTTATCTAAATATACCAGTATTACTTTCTGCTATTGAGTTGACGCAAGCTTATGCAGTTTATCCAGGTTATGGTTTTTTAGCTGAGAATCCCACATTTGCGTCAATTTGTGAAAAAAGTAGTATAAAGTTTATAGGTCCTTCCTCTCACACCTTAAAACTAACTGGAGATAAAGCTGCTGCAAGAGAAGCGGCAAAAAAAGCAGGCGTTCCTATTATACCTGGTAGTCCACCGGTTAATGACTTAAAAGAAGCTTTAGAGATTGCAACAGAAATAGGATATCCAGTTCTTATAAAAGCAGCTGCTGGTGGTGGAGGTAGAGGAATGAGAGTTGCATATAATGAGCAAGAGTTAACAAGATTACTACCAGTAGCTCAAAGAGAAGCGGAAAGTTCATTTGGAGATAATAGAGTTTATATAGAAAAATTTATTGAAAATCCAAAACATATAGAAGTTCAAATTTTAGCAGACAACTTTGGTAATGTTATACACTTAGGTGAGAGAGAGTGCTCTGTTCAAAGAAGACACCAAAAATTGATAGAAGAGTCTCCTTCTCCTTTTATTAATGACGATATTAGAAAAAAAATGGGAGAAGCAGCTGTTAAATTTGCTAAAGCTGTTGAGTTTACTGGAGCTGGAACAGTTGAATTTATAGTAGATAAAAACAAAAATTTTTATTTTATTGAGATGAATGGAAGAATTCAAGTTGAACATCCTGTTACTGAAATGGTTTCAGGTATTGATATAGTATCATGGCAGTTAAAGATTGCAGATGGACAGAAATTAACAGTTAAACAGGAAGATGTAAAGCTGAAAGGACATTCTATAGAGTTTAGAATAAATGCAGAAGACCCACAAACATTTACCCCTTCTCCAGGTGTAATTGAAAAATTATACATCCCTGGAGGTTATGGTGTTAGAGTAGATACACATATATATCAAGGCTATGCAATACCTCCTTACTATGACTCATTAGTTGCAAAACTTATTGTTTGGGGAAATACAAGAGAAGAAGCTATAAGAAGAGGAAAAAGAGCTCTTAAAGAGTTTATCATTGAAGGCTTGAAAACTACCATTCCTTTCCATTTAAAAATGCTTGAACATCCAGAGTTTATAAAAGGAACATATACAACATCCTTAGTAGATAAAGAATTTTTAAAATGAAAGTAGAGATTATCACTGTAGGTCCTTTACAAGAAAATTGTATAGTTGTTTATGATGAGCTTAGTAAAGATTGTTTAATAGTAGATCCTGGTGCAGATGGTGATAAGATATACAAATATGTAGAAAATTTAAATGTAAGAGCGATATTGGCCACTCATGGACATTTAGATCATGTAGGTCAAGTTGGGTATTTAAAGAAAATATTCAATGTTCCTTTTTATATGCATAAAGAAGATGAGTTTTTAATTAACAATAATATATTTCCAAATTTCTCATTTATTGTAAAAGCTACATACTGCCCAAAGCCAGATATCTATTTAAAAGAAGGGGATATTTTAAACTTTGGTAATATCTTTTTTAAAGTTATACATACACCAGGGCATACACCAGGTAGTGTTTGCTTTTACAATGATAAAGAAAAGGTTTTAATTAGTGGTGATACACTTTTTCAGGGAAGCATAGGAAGAGTAGATTTACCTGGTGGTGATGGTAAAAAAATGGAAGAGTCTTTAAAAAAGTTGATTCAACTTCCAGATGATACTGTAGTATATCCTGGCCATGGTTATAGTACAACAGTAGGAAAAGAAAAAAAGATTAATCCATACTTAACAGGAATTTTTAAGATTCGATGGTCAATATAGGAACACACGTTTCTTCATCAAAATCTTTAGATTTAGTGTTTGATAGAGCTTTAGAAGTTGGTGCAAATTCTATTCAATTTTTTCTAAGATCTCCTCGTAGTTGGGCTTGGATAGAACGAAGCGATAAAGAAAAGATAGATTTTTTAAATAAAAAAAATAAACTAAATCTTAGTCCTTTAGTTGTTCATGCATCTTATCTTTTTAATCTCGCATCTTTTGATAAAGACTTAATAAAAAAATCTATAGAAGGTGTTATTCAAGAACTTAATTTATGTGAAGAGCTTGGAATAGATTATTATGTTATACATCCAGGAAAAACAAAAGGAAGACCTATAGAAGAAGGAATAAAAAAAATAGTAGAATCCTTAGAAGAAATTTTTAGTAAAGTTAAATTACATAAAACAACCTTTTTAATCGAAACGTTAGCAGGACAAAATGGGGAAGTAGGCTCGAAACTTGAAGATATTTATGAAATACTAAAAAACTTTCGAAGTGAAAATGTTGGTGTATGTGTAGATACATGTCACATATTTGCAGCGGGCTATAATATCTCTGATGAAGAAGGGTTTATTGATTTTAAAAAGCAATTAAATAGTTTATTAGGCTTAGAAATGGTAAAGGTTGTTCACTGTAATGATTCCAAAGCACCATTTAACTCAAAGAAAGATAGACATGAACATATTGGAAAAGGCTATATAGGCTTAAAAGGTTTTAAACTTTTTTTAAACGATGAACATTTTTCAAAAATACCTTTTATATTAGAAACACCGAAAGAAAATGATATGGATAAAGTAAATATATCGATTTTAAAATCACTTTTGCGCCTGTAGCTCAGTTTGGATAGAGCATTGACTTCCGATGTCAAAGGTCGCAGGTTCAAATCCTGCCAGGCGCATTACTAAACTTTTTTAAAGCTTCCCTTAAATACTCTCTTAAATTCTTTTCTGTTAAAGCACCATAAATAACAGCTAACTTTTTACCTTCAGGTGTTATTATATAACTTGTAGGTGTTCCAAAAATAGGAAATCTGACTTGGTTTTCAGGATGATTGGCATATATAGGATATTCTTTATCTTTAAAATCATTTTCTTTTCCATCTATCGCAAAGGCCATAACAACAACTTTATCTTTAAACTCATTCTCTTTTAGAACTTTCTTTATAACTGGTATTTCAGCCATACAAGAACCACAAGAGTATGCCATAAAATTAATAAGAATTATTTTGTCCTTTGGCAAATTTACAGGATTACCAAATTTGTCTTTAAGAATTTCCTTAGCTTGTGAGATATTTGCTATTAAAAATAATATAAATAAAACCTTTCTCATTTTATCCTTACAGTTTGTTTTGAACTTTCAAAACTTTACCTAATAAATTTAACTGAGATAAATTTTCTTCCTTTATTTTCGTTTTTCTTAAGCCTTTTCCATCTGATAGTATAATAATACCTTCTTTTTTTTCAACAATTTTAAAAAGTCCCCATTTACCTTTCTCTTTAAATAAAATAATATCTTCTGAACCTATCCTTAAAGGTGGTATTTTTCCAACTAAGACCCATAAATTTTTTATCTTATACCATATAACATTTTCTTTAAAATCTTCTATACTTTCTACTAACAACAAAGGCGTTAGTACTTCCTCTATAAATTTTATATTTCCATCTTCTAATACTTCAAAAGATTTTATAGAAACCTTTAATTGAGTATCATGCATGTTTTTTGGCTGGGATCGTTGTATTCCTTGTTTGTTCTTTCAAAATATTAATAGATTGAGCTACCATAAAAAATGCATGTTCCAAGTTTATTAAAGCAGCTTCTAAATCTCTGTCTTTTGTATCAAATCTTAATTTTCTAACTTCTTTAAAAAGCTCATCAACATTAGTTCCAAGTTCATAAGCAAGTGTGAAAACTTTTGCTACTAAATTTTCAAGCTGTTTTTTTTCTATATCAGTCATATCTTCTCCTAACTTTCTATAATTGAAGTAAGTAAAAGTAACCCATCTACAGATCCTAATAAACTTTCACAAGCTCTTTCTGGATGCGGCATAAGTCCAAAAACATTTTTGTTTTTATTACAAACACCAGCTATGTTTCCTACAGAACCGTTTGGATTACTTTTCTCATCTACATTACCATCTTTATTACAGTATCTAAAAAGTATCTGGCCATTTTTTTCCATATCTTTTATAGTTTCTTCATCAATAAAGTAGTTTCCATCATGATGCGCTATTGGAAGTTTTAGAACTTGCCCTTGATTAAGCTTTCTTGTAAATACTGTCTCATTATTTTCAACTTTAATATACTGATGTTTACATATAAATTTTCCTTGAATGTTTGGTAAAAGTGCCCCAGGAAGTAAATGAGATTCTGTTAGTATTTGAAAACCATTACATATACCTATAACATACTTACCTTTTTCTGCAAATTCTTTTAAAGCTTGTGTTAAAGGTGTATGAGATGCTATAACACCAGGTCTAAGGTAATCACCAAAAGAAAAACCACCAGGTAGTACAATACAATCATATTTAGACAAATCTGTTTCTCTATAATCGATAAAATTAACTTCTTTCTTTAAGATATCTCTTATCACATAATAAGTATCATAATCACAGTTTGAACCTGGATAAACAGCCACACCAAACCTCATTTACCTACTCCACTATTTCTATTTCGTAGTCTTCAATTAAATCGTTTACAAGAGCTTTTTTTGCCATCTCTTTAGCTTGCATTATAGCTTTTTCTCTATCTTGTTCTTCAACATAAACTTCAATATACTTACCTACTTTAACATCTTTAACATTACTAAATCCAAGAGAATTTAAACTTTCTTTTACAGCTCTACCTTGTGGATCTAAAACACCTTTTCTAGGTTTTATAAAAAATTTTATAACCATCTCTTTTCCTCTTACAAAATTTTATAAATTATATCATAGTTATGTTATAATAGGCATTATGAAGAAAATATTTAACTTTTTAAAGAAAGATAAAGAAATTGAAGAAAAATATATAGATAAAATTACAGGTGTATTCAATAAAGAATATCTTTCTATTATAGAGAAAGAATTCTATAAACTGAATGCTGCTTTTATTTTAATTGATATTGATAATTTCGGGGAAATTTATAAAAATTATGGAAAAGATATATGTGACCTTTTGCTACAAGATATAGTTAAAATAATAAAATCTAATGTAAGAGAAAATGATATTATAATAAGAACAGGTGAAGATGAGTTTTTGATTTTGGTAAATAAAGATGAAAATATATCTTCACCGTTATCAGTTGCAGAAAGAATTATAAATAAATTATCAATAAACAAGTTTTTTATAATAACTTCTACAATAAAACTAACCGCTTCAGCAGGGGTATATCTAACACCAGAGAAAGATTCTAACCTATCTGATGCTTTAAAGAAAGTGGATATGGCTTTAATGCAAGCAAAACAGAAAAAAAATAGTGTAGAAATTTACAATATATCAAGAACACAATTTCTTAATAAAAGAATCCTTGAGATAAAAGAAGCTATCAATGATAATAGAATAATCTGTTACTATCAACCAATTTTTGATTTTAATACCATGAAAACTGTTAAATACGAAGCTTTAGTTAGGATGTTAACACCAGAAAGAAAAATAGTTTTACCAAATCTATTTATAACCTCCATAATTAACAGCCATATATATAAAGAACTTACTAAAAAAATTATCATTTTTAATGCGAGTTTTATAAAATCAAAAAATATAGATGTAAGTATAAATTTATTGCCATCAGATATTTTGGATATGGATATATTTAACTTGTTATATTCTTTACCTAAAGAGATAAAAACAAAGATCACAGTAGAACTTTTAGAATCTGAAAATGTAAATAATTATGAAATTTTAAGAGAGAATCTAAACAAACTGAGAAATGAAGGAATCAAAATTGCTATAGATGATTTTGGTTCAGGGTTTTCAAATATACTTCATTTAATAGAGCTCAATTTTGATTATATAAAGATAGATGGGCAGATTGTAAAAAAAGTAGATGAAGATATTGTATCTTATAAAGCTATAAAAGCTATAAATGCTATGGCAAAAGAGATCAATTTAAAAGTAATAGCTGAGTTTGTATCCTCTGAAAGTATATTTAATAAATTAAAAGAAATAGGAATAGATTATGGTCAAGGATATTTCTTTAAAGAACCTCTACATCCATCTATGATAAAATGAGATTTATCAGAATATCTCTTGATATAGTTGCTGTACCTATCTCACCTACAACATAACCAGCAGCATAATTTGATAATGACGCTGATTCTTCCCACGTTCCACCTACAACCTTAGATAAAGCTAAAACTGATATTACCGTGTCACCAGCACCAGTTACATCAAAAACTTTCTTAGCTTTAGCTGGAATTTTTATTACTTTATCTTTCTCAAAAAGTGCCATACCCTCTGCACCAAGGGTTATTAAAAGTTGCTCTAAATGAAGCTTAGACATTATCTCATTTCCAACTTCTTCCAATGATAAATTTTTATCGGCTTTTATACATTCGTAAGCTTCTTTTTTATTAGGTGTCATTATAGTTATATCTTCATAAAGATTAAAATTTGATGGTTTTGGATCGACAAAAACCATTTTTTTAGTTTCTTTTATCTTTTCCATTATTCTTTGTGTTATGATACCTTTACCATAATCTGAAACAATAAAAGCATTTACTTTATCTTTTATCTTATCTATTTGTTCGATGATTTTATTTTCTAATTCAATAGAAATTTTTGATTTATCTTCTCTATCGATTCTTAAAAGCTGTTGACTTATAGCTATAACTCTTGTTTTTTCTATAGTTGGTCTTTCTTCTGTTTTTATAAGTAATGGTTCTATATTTTTTTCTATTAATAAAGATTCTACGATTTTCCCACTTTCATCATTACCAATAATGCCAATCATATAAGCTTTTGCATCTAAGCTGGAAATATTATTTGCAACATTTGAAGCTCCACCAAGAGAAACAGTTTCTTTTTTTACTTCAACTATTGGTACAGGTGCCTCTGGTGATATTCTTTCAACTTCTCCCCATATATATTTATCAAGTATAATATCTCCAATAACAGCTATACTTACATTTGGAAACTGAGATATTAATTTTGATGCTTTTTCTTTTGTAATCATGGATAAAGTGCTAAACTTTTTAAATTATAATTTTCTTCAAAACCTAAGATAATATTCATATTTTGAAGAGCTTGAGAAGATGCTCCTTTCCCTAAATTATCTATCGATGTGTTTATAACTGTATATCCTGTTCTTTCATCTATATCAAAAAATATATCACAGTAGTTAGTTCCTATAACCTCTTTTATTCTTGGAGGTCTTAATTGTATTCTTATGAAGGCTTCCCTAAGATAGTAATCGTTATAAAGTTCTGTCAGCTTATTTTTTGTTAAATTTGTTCTTACTGTAATAGTACTGATCATTCCCCTCGAAACTGGGATTATGTGTGGTGTAAATCTTACTTTTATGTTCATTTGTGAAATATTAAGTATAACATCTTCCATTTCTGGTGTATGTCTGTGTTTTGTTATATTGTAAGCATAAGCATTTGAAAAACTTTCTGGATACATAAAGTCTTCTTTTAGATGTCTTCCAGCTCCAGATATTCCAGATAAGGCATTTACTATTATAGTATCATCATCTATTAACTTTTCTTTCAATAGGGGATAAAGTCCTAATATCGTTGCTGTTGGATAACAACCTGGATTTGCTATTAATCTACTTTGTTTTATTTTATCTCTAAATATTTCAGGTAAGCCGTAAACTGCTTTTTCTAAAAGTTCAGGGTATTTATGTTTAAAATTATAGTATTCTGGATAAATTTTTAAATTTTTTATTCTGTAGGCAGCAGATAAATCAATAACAATTTTTCCATTGTCTATCAGATCTTTTGCTAAATCTAAAGACGGTTCATGTGGTAAACAAAGAAAGTATATATCACAATCTAAACTTGTTTCGCTTTGAAAAGTTAAATCTTTGTACTTAGAAGAAGAGAAAACAGGAAAAACTTCTTTAAGAGTTTTCCCTGCATACTGTCTTGATGTTATCTCTTTGACTTCAATTTCTTTATATAGATCTAATAACCTTAATAGCTCTAATCCAGTATAACCAGAAGCTCCAGCTATTGAAATTTTCATAAATATTAACGCTTAGACCATCTGTATTTCGCTCTTGCTCCCATTTGGTTGTACTTTTTACGTTCTTTAACTCTTGCATCTCTTGTCATTAAACCAGCTGCTTTTAAAGGTGCTCTTAATTCTGGATTGTAGCTTTCTAAAGCTTTTGCTA
Source organism: uncultured Aquificales bacterium (assembly GCA_964648745.1). Classification (GTDB taxonomy): domain Bacteria; phylum Aquificota; class Aquificia; order Aquificales; family Hydrogenothermaceae; genus Sulfurihydrogenibium. The sequence continues at coordinate 49,419 of CAZYKX010000002.1, read as the reverse complement.
TTCCATACATTACAGCTTCTGCTTGAGCAGGTTTTCCACTACCTTTTACAGTTGCATATACATCAAACTTTCCAACCGTATCAGTTACAACAAAAGGATGATTTATTTTTGCCATAAGTATATCTCTTTCAAAATACTCTTTAGCATCCCATTCTTTTCCGGAAGCAGTTCTAACTAATACTCTTCCTGTCCCAGGTAAAATCCAAACTCTGGCTACTGCTTCCTTTCTTCTTCCTGTTCCGTATTGAGCTATCTTAGGGTCTATTTTAATTGATTTTTCCAATGTATAAACCTCCTTATTAAACTGCTTTCCAAAGTTTTGATAATTCTTCCAATGGTTTTGGATTTTGTGCTACGTGTGGATGAGTTTCACCAGTGTAGAGTTTTAATCTTTTCATATATCTTTTTTGTAGTTTATTTTTTGGCAACATCCTTTCTACAGCTAAAGATAAAGCTTCTGTAGGTTTGTGTTCAATCATCCAAGCAAGATTTCTTACTTTTAAACCACCTGGTGTGTTTGTATGAAATTTGTATTCTTTGTCTGTCAGTTTTTTACCTGTTACTGTAAATTTATCAGCATTTAGAACTATAACATAATCTCCACAATCTACATCAGGTTGAAAAGTAGGTTTGTGCTTTCCTCTTAACGTATTAGCTATTAAAGCTGCCAATCTTCCAAGATTTTTACCTTTAGCATCGATAATATACCAATCTCTCTTTACATCTTCTTTTCTTAAATGGAATGTTTTCATCCTTTTACTCCTCTCAGCAAAAAATTCAAAATAGTATTATAACATAAATATATTTATTTAGCAATATATTAAACGTTTGGCGTTATAAGTCCGTAGTTTCCAGCTTTTTTTCTGTATATTACGTTTACTTGTCCTGTTTCTGAGTTTATAAATGGTAAAAAGAATGCTCCAAGTTCTTCAAGCATTAATCTAGCATCTTCTACAGTTATTGGTTTATCTACTGGTAACGGTTCTACTGTTATTAATGGTCTTTCTATTGAAGGTGTTGTAACTGTGTGTTCTTTTAGTTTTTCTAATCTTGCTTCTCTTCTTTTTTCTTCAACTCTTCTGCTTTTTAATCTTATTAATTGTCTTTCTACTTCATCTATTACAAAGTCTATTGCTGAGTATAAATCATTACTTTCTTCCCAAGCGTGTATTACACCACCACCAGGTGTATTAAAATAAATATCAATATCTACTCTATTTCTGTGTCTATGTTTTTCAAAATCATAAACAACTCTTACTCTTACAGAATCTTCATTAGTATCTAAGTCTTTTAAATAGTGCTTAAGTCTTTCTAATTTGTGTTCTGTATAAGTTTTTATAAATTCTGTTACTTCAATGTTTTTCCCTACATGTTCAACCTGCATTTTCAAATCCTCCTGTTTTTCTTTTTCTTGAATCTGGAATATTTAATTCTTCTCTATATTTTGTAACTGTTCTTCTTGCTACGTTTATTCCTTCTTTTTTTAATATATTTACTATATCGTTATCACTTAAAGGTTTCTGAGCATCTTCACTTTCTATTAATTTTTGGATTAAATATTTTACACGATCAGAAGATATATTTCCACTTTTCTTGCTTACTTTGTTGGAAAAGAATGATTTTAGTGGTATTACGCCTAATGGCGTTTGTGCAAACTTGTTTGAAACTATTCTACTTATAGTAGATTCGTGTAATCCTGTTTTTTCTGATACATTTTTTAATGTTAGAGGTTTTAAAAATTCTTTACCATACTTTAAAAAATCTTTCTGCTCTTCTACAAGAGTTTCCATAAGTTTATAGAGATTTTCTCTTCTTTGTTGTATACCCTTTATAAGACCAACTGCCTTTTGTAGTTTTTCATATAAGAAATCTCTTGTTTCTTGAGGCAGATTTTTATCGTTTATAAGTTTTTTATAGTTTGTTGTAAGGTTTATACTTGGGATATTTTTTTCATTTATCTCTATTTTAAAAGGTTTTGTTTCATCATTGGTCTCGTATATAAAAATATCTGGTTCAATATATCTAACTTCAAAATCTTCATATCCATAAAGTGGATAAGGTCTAAGTAGTTTTATATTGTGAAGAATTTCTTCTAACTTTTCTTTTGAAATGTTATACTTTTTTATTAAATAGTCTTTATCTCTTATTTTTTCTAAATCTTCATTTATTATCTTTATGGCTGTTTCGTTTTTGCTAAATTTATCTATGTACTCTACGGTTAAAAACTCTTTTAATGATTTTGAAGCAATACCGGTAGGTTCAAAATTTATAACTTTTTCTCTAACTTGTTCTACTTTTTCTATTGTTGTATTAAGCTTTTCGGTTATATCTTTAATATTTTCCTCTCTTAAATATCCCTTCTCGTCTAAACTATCTATTATTTCTAAAGCGATTTTTTTATCAAAAATGTCATCAAATTCTAAATCTACTTGTAAGCTGAGTGTATCAAGAAGAGAAGGTTTATAAGCCAAATTGTTAAAAGGATTAAATTCTTCTTCATCTTCATTATGAAAGTTACTTTCTTTTTGTGGCTGAATATGAATAACTTCTTCCAAAAATGGATTTTCTTCTAATTCTGAAATTATTTCTCTTATAAGTTCTTGTTTTGGTAATACCATTATATTTAGCTGATGTTTTAAACTTAGTGTTAAATGTAGCTTATTCTGAAGTTTTAAACTTAAATTCTGTTTCATGTAATGCTTTCTTCTAATATTTGTTTTATTATTTTATTTTTATCTTTCTCTTTTAAAATTGGTCTTCCAACTACAATGATATCAGCACCGTTTTTATAAGCTTCTGAAGGTGTAGCTATTCTTGTTTGATCATCTGTTTTTTCTTTTGAAAGTCTAATACCTGGAACAACAGCTATAAAAGATTTATTTATGCTTTCTTTTAACATTTTTACTTCATGAGCTGATGTTACAATACCATCTATACCTGCATCTATTGCTGTTTTAGCTAATTTAACTGCAAGTTGATTTAAACTGTATGTTGAACCTATGTAGTCTGTATAGTCTTCACTATGACTTGTAAGGATGGTAACAGCAAGAAGTTTTAAATCTGTATTTTCCTTTGCTTTAACTGCATAATCCATCATCTGTGGTCCGCCAATAGCATGTATTGTAAGATAATCTACATTTAGATCACAAGCAGCTTTTACGCCGTTATATACAGTGTTTGGTATATCATGAAGTTTTAAATCAAGGAAAACTTCGAAACCTCTGTTTTTTATCTCTTTTATAAGTTCTTTTCCACCTTTGATAAATAATACATATCCAACTTTTATTATTATCTTCTTTTCTATCTCATCTAATATAGACAATGCTGTTGATACATTTTCTACATCTAAGGCAAAAGCTAACTTTTTTACCACTTTTAAAATCTCCTTTTATATTTATATATTATAATCTATTTACTACTTTTTTTATTTCATCTATATGAATTTTGTAGTATATAGGTCTTCCATGGGGACAGATGTTTGGATTTTCTGTTTTTATCCACATTTTTAATATTTCTTTTGCTTCTTCAAGAGTTAATCTATCTCCAGCTGTGATAGACATTCTACATGATAAAGACGATAAGATACTATCTATTGTAATTTCTTTTCCTTTCTCTAATAGCTCATACAACAACGTTATAGATTTTTCTACTGGTAGGTTGTAAGGAACTCCTTTTATGTAAAAATCTCCATTACTTTCTTCTAATAAAAATCCAATTTTTTCTAAATCATTTGATATTACTTTTACCATTTCTTTTTGTTCTGGTGTAAGTTGTACTTTCATTGGAGAAATTAATCTTTGAGAAATTAATCTTTGAGAATTTATTTTATTTTTTTCTTCAAGTTTGTTTTTTAGTATTTCAAAAATAACTCTTTCATTGGCTACATGTTGATCTATAAAGTAAACTTCTTTGTTGTAGTAAGCTATTATAAAAGTATCTTCAATCTGTCCAATTATTTCAAAATTTTCTTTTTCTGGATCATAAAGTGCTTTATTTTGTTTTAAGTAGTTTTCTTGAAAAGATACTACAGAAGTTTTAAACTGATTTAGTTGCTTTTGGAAAGAACCATCTATAAGATTTAAAACAACACTTTCTTTTCTAAATTTTACTTCTTCTTTCGATGGATGTATATTCACATCTACCATGTAAGGAGGTATTTCTATAAAAAGAAGATAGAAACCATCTCCGATTTTCTTTTTTATATAGTTAGATACTATACTGTTTTTTACAGGTCTTTTATTGATAAATAGATACTTTCTTTTAGATATTTCACCTTCTAAACTGATGTAACCGTATATTTTACCTAAATGGTTTTCGTATTCTACATATTTTAATTTTTTAAAAAAATCTTCATTGTAAATAGTTTTTAATCGTTTTTCTAAATCAGATGGATAAAGATTAAATATTTCCTTGTTTTCATTATAAAGTTTAAAATGTATTGAAGGATTAGAAAGGGCATACTTTATAAAGGTTGTTACTATATGAAGATTCTCTGTATTATCAGATTTTAAAAATTTCTCTCGTGCTGGAGTATTGAAAAATAGGTTTTTAACTTCAACTTTTGTTCCTATAGATGCTCCCATTTCTGAAAAATTTAAAAGTTTGCCACCTTCTATATATATCTGATTTCCTACTAAGCTGTTTTTTGTCCTTGATGTTATTTTTATCTTAGATACAGCAGATATACTAGATAAAGCTTCTCCTCTAAAGCCAAAACTTATTATGTTAAATAGGTCTTCTTCTGCTTTTATTTTACTTGTATAATGTCTTTTTACTGCGTTTAGGAGATCTTCTTTTTCAATACCTTCTCCATTATCTACCACTGTAATTTCTCTTTTACCAGCTTTTTCTATAAAAACTTCTATTTTTGTAGCATTTGCGTCTATACTATTTTCTATAAGTTCTTTAAGTACTGATGCTGGTCTTTCTACTATTTCTCCAGCAGCAATTTTATTTATAACATCTTCTGGCAATGGTTTTATTTTCAACTATTTCCCCTTTTAAGCTTTTTTAACTTTAAGTTTTAAGTTTTCAACATTTTTTATAATAACTTGTTCACCTTTTGGAATAAATTCATCAGAAAATGCATCCCATATTTCACCATGGTAAAAAACTTTTCCACCTTTTTTGTCTATATCTGTTATACTTTCAGCTTTATCTCCAATCATAGCTTCTTTTCCTGTTTTTGGTTTTTCTTTTTGGATCTTTCCACCAAAGTATGCCACTGTAAGGAAAAATATAGAGCTCAAAATTACGATAGAAACTATCAACTGTATAGATATGTCTCCATAAGGTGAATCTGATGGAAATAAAACAATAGAACCAAAGAACAAAGATATAACACCAGCTACTGCTAAGCCACCAGATAAAGACGTTATCATCTCAAGGATAAAAAATAGTATACCAAGTCCTATAAGTATAACACCAAGCCAATTTGCTGAAATTACACTAAGAGAGTATAAAGCTAACGCTAAGGATATAGCTCCTAACGTTCCAGGAATTACACTTCCTGGATTGTAAAGTTCAAAAAACAATCCATAAAATCCAATCATAAGAAGAATATAAGCCACTGTAGGATTTGATAGAATTGTTAAAATCATCTCTTTTAAACTTGTCTCTACGTAGATGATACTTTTATCTTTTAGAGATAATTTTATTATTTTACCATTTTTTACAACTTCTCTACCTTCTACTTTCTTCAATAAATCATTTATATCTTTTGCTATAAAATCTATAACATTATTTTTTAAAGCTTCCTCTGATGTTAAATTTATACTTTCTGTTACCATTTTAGCTATTATTTCTTCATTTCTACCTTTCTCTTTTGCAACAGCTCTTACAAATGCTACCATATCATTTATAACTTTCTTTTTCATTGTATCTTCTATATCTTTTCCTTCCATACTAACAGGTGAAGCTGAACCTATGTTTGTAGATGGTGCCATTGCGGCTATATCTGCTGAAATTGTTATTATAGCACCTGCTGATGCAGCTCTTGCACCGTTTGGAGCTACATAAACTACAAAAGGAATTGGTGTTTGTTGCATGGTTTTTATAATATCTCTCATAGATGTTTCCAAACCACCTGGTGTATCAAGCTGAAGTATAATTAAATCTGCTGATTTCTTTTCTGCTGTATCTACTAATCTTTTTATATAATCAGAAGTTGTTGGAGTTATAGGTTCATTCCAATTGCCTATTACAACAGACGCTAAAGATATGTTTGATATAAATAAAAGCAATAGAAAAAATCTAATAACCATCTTTCTTACCTATCACTGGTATATAAAAATTTTAATCTTACTATCTAAATTTTCTATAAATCTTTTAACTGTTTTTGCATGACCTTCTCCTATTAAAACTATAACTTTTTTATCTGGATTTTCTTTAACTAAACTGTATATTTTATAAGCCATTGAGTAGTCCCAAGCAAGTTGAATATCAAAAAAAGCTTTTTTATTCTTTATATTTTTATGCTCTTTTAGAGCATCATCAATAGTTTCTATTTCTTCTTGTGTATATTTTGGTAAGGGTTTTGGTAAGTAAGTAGAAGATATATTCTCTATACCTTTTTCTTTTATCTCTTTTAAAAGCTCTGTAGGTATGTTTAAAGCATACACAGGAATTTTATTTTCCCTTGCGTAGTTTAAAATATCTTTGTAATACTTAAAATCATATCCCCAACGTTTTTTATACTCTGTTTTTTCTAAAAATTCTTCTTCTGAAATCTCTCCGTTTATGTATTTATCTATATAAATTTGAAAAGGTTGTTGAAACATCTCCATTGCTATAATGATTTTATTGTTGTATTTATGATACTCTTTTATAACATCAAGTTGTTTTTGATGGTATTGCATATCTGTATGATATTCTGGAACAATTATAACATTGTAATCTCTAATATTTGAAAATGTTAAAATAATTCCTAAAATAAAAACTATAATTGGATGGATATTTAATCTCATTTTTAAATTATAACACACTAAAGCTTGAGGTTGGATATGGAAAATTTAACACCTATGATTACACAGTATCATAAAATAAAAAATGAATATCAAGAATGTTTATTACTATATAGACTTGGTGATTTTTATGAACTTTTTTATGAAGATGCAATAGTTGGTGCTAAAGAGTTGAACATTGTTTTGACAAAGAAAAAAATAAGTAAAGATAAAGAAATTCCTATGTGTGGTATACCTTACCATTCTGCAGATAGCTACATCTCAAAACTTATATCTAAAGGACATAAAGTTGCTATCTGTGAACAACTTGAACCAGCTTCCGCTTCAAAAGGTATAGTGAAAAGAGAAGTTATAAGAGTTATTACACCAGGGACATACTTCGATAATGAACATCTTAAAGGTGGTATTGTTGTACTGTATAAAGATGGAAATAAATTTGCTACAGCTTTTCTTGATTTGAGTACAGGAGAGTTTTTTGCAAGTAAGTTTAATAAAGAAAGTTTAATATCATTCTTAAATAAGTTTACACCAAAGGAAATTTTAACACCAAAAGATTTAGATATATCTTTTATAAATCAAGACTATAAAAATTTTTTCCATAATCAAATACCAGATGATCTCTTTGAGAACACAGAAGATTTTTTAAAATATTTTAATATAAAAACAATCACCGCTTTTGGTTTCGAAGATGATGATAATTTGCTGAAAGTGATTGCAGCAGCTTTTAACTATGCGAAATACACACAAAAAAGTTTTTTACCATACATAGAAACACCTAAACCATACATAGAAGATAAATATATAAAATTAGACTACTCTGCTATAAAACATTTAGAACTTATATCAACCTTAGAACATGGTAAGTCTTTATTTAATGTTATAAATAAAGCAATTACTGGAATGGGCAAAAGAAGATTAAAATTTTTTCTCCTTCATCCACTTAAAAATCTAGATGAAATTTTAGAGAGACAAGAAGCTGTTTCTGAACTTGTTGAAAATCATGATTTAAGAGAAAAAATAAGAAACTATTTAAATAAAATCTTTGACATAGAAACCTTAATTTCAAAAATAACATCAAATACATTAAAACCAAAAGATATGATAGCTTTAAGAGAGTCTTTAAGGAAAGTTGAAGAGATGAAATCTGTTAAAAGTAATTTTAAATCTAAACTTCTTAAAGAGCTGTTTAGCAGTATTCCAGATAATAGCAAAATTGTTGAAAAGTTAGATAGATACTTAGAAGACAATCCACCGTTTCATTTAAAAGAGGGAGGATTAATTAAAAGAGGCGTAGATAAAACTTTAGATGAACTGAAAGATATTAAAGAAAATGGCGAGAAATGGATTCAAGATTATCAAGAGAAAGAGAAGATAAGGACAGGTATATCTAGTTTAAAAATTGGTTTTAACAAAGTTATGGGTTATTATATAGAGATAACAAAACCAAACTTAAAATTTGTACCGCCTGATTACAAAAGAAGACAAACACTATCTAATGCAGAAAGATTTACAACAGATTACTTAACTTCCTTAGAAGAAAAAATTTTATCAGCTGATGAAAAAATAAAAAATTTAGAGTATGAAATATTTACACAAGTACGTGATTATGTTGTTAGTTTATCAAAACAGATTGAAGAAACTGGGAGAATTGTAGCAATAATAGATGCTATTTCTTCTTTATCACAGGTGGCTGTTGAAAATGGATGGATTAGGCCAAAGTTAACCAATGGTTATAAAATATATATAGAAGAAGGATTACATCCAACAGTGGCAAAATTTCATAAAGATTTTGTTCCAAACAGTATAATCTTTGATAAAGATAGATTTTTCCATATAATAACAGGACCAAATATGTCTGGAAAAAGTACTTATATAAGGCAGACAGCTTTACTTGTAATACTATCTCAAATAGGTTCTTTTATTCCAGCTAAATCTGCAGAAATAGGAATAGTTGATGCTGTGTACACACGTATAGGTTCTGGCGATAACTTAGCTAAAGGATTATCTACTTTTATGGTTGAGATGCTTGAAGTGGCTAACATTATAAATAACGCATCAGAAAACAGTCTAATTATACTTGATGAAATAGGAAGAGGGACAAGTACATACGATGGTATTGCTATAGCTTGGGCTGTTTCAGAATATATCGTAAACAAAATAAAAGCAAAAACGATGTTTTCAACACACTATCACGAGTTGGTAACATTAGAAAATCAGTTAGAAGGTGTTGAAAACTATCATCTTGCAATAAAGGAAGATAAAGAAGGAGAGATTAAATTTTTATATAAGGTTGTAAAAGGATTTTCTCCAAAAAGCTATGGTATTCATGTAGCCAAATTAGCAGGAATAAAAGAAGATATAATAAAAAGATCTTTAGAGATTTTAAACAGATTGGAAAATCAACCATTAACTGAAAATACATTAAATCAAACTAAAGAAATTTATAATCTTTTTGAAAATCAAATCAATTTAGCAGAAGAAAATCATTCTAAACTAGACGAAAGCTCCTATAGAGAGACTATCTATACTAGTATCATTGAAGAAATTGAAAACGTTGATATTGGAAATATAACTCCTTTAGATGCTCTAATAATTTTAAATAGTCTAAAAAACAAGTTAAAAACTTTAAAATCTATTGACAAATAATTTATATTATTGTAAATTTAAGATATTAACAGTTATATGTAGGAGGGTTTTCAAATGACAAAAGCAGAATTAATTTCAAAGGTAGCTACAGCTGCTGGATTAAAAAAGGCAGAAGCTGAGAGAGCTGTAAATGCTGCAATTGATGCATTGGTAGAAGCTCTTTCAAAAGGTGAAAGAACAGCTATCCCTGGTCTTGGTGTATTCAATGTAAAACAAAGAAAAGCAAGAAAAGGAAGAAACCCAAGAACTGGAAAAGAAATTACAATTCCAGCAAGAAAAGTAGTTTCATTTACACCTGCTAAATCTTTAAAAGAAGCAGTCAATAAAAAGTAAATATAACGGGGCAATATTGCCCCTTTTAAAAAGGAGATTCTCATTAGATTAGATAAATTTCTTTCAAACCAAGGTGTTGGCAGTAGATCAGAAGTTCAGAAACTAATCAAAAAAGGTCTTGTTTCTGTAAATAAGGAAGTCGTTAAATCTCCATCTATCCATATAAATCCAGAAAAAGATATTATAGAAATCGAAGATGAAATAATAAATTACAAAGAAAATTTTTATTTTATGTTAAACAAACCTGCAGGTTATATAACAGCCACTGAAGATGAAAATTATCCTACAGTCTTAGATCTTTTTGAAAATAGTATAAAATCTAAACTTTTTCCTGTAGGTAGATTAGATATAGATACAGAAGGTTTACTTATTCTTACAACAGATGGAATACTTGCCCACCGTTTAGCCCATCCAAAATGGCAAATAGAAAAGGAGTACTTTGCAATTGTTGAAGGAGATGTATCAGATATAGATTTTTCAAAATTTGAAGAGAAGGGTATTTTTCTAAAAAAAGATAAATATCAAACAAAACCATTTAAAATTAACATAAAATCTACTTCAAAAGAAAAGTCTGAAATATTTATAACCGTTACAGAAGGTAAATATCATATAGTAAAAAAGATAATGCAACAGTTAAACCATCCAGTTTTATACTTAAAAAGAGTAAGATTAGGTAATTTATACCTTGATGAAAATTTAAAAGAAGGTGAATATAGAGAACTAACAGAAGATGAAATAAAAGGGTTAAAGAAACTTGTAAATCTAAATGATAAATAAAAAAATCTTATCATTTTCTCTTTTTGATACTGGAGCAACCATCCTTAGTGCATTAATATACTCAACATTTTTCCCACTTTATATAACATCACATATAAATACAAAGGTTTATAGTATAGTTTATGGATTTACATTTTTAATATCTTTTTTGTTTGCATTAAAAATTGGTAATTTAGCAGACAAGAAAGGTTTAAGAAAACAACTTTTTTCTATATTTTTAATGTTGACTGCTCTATTTTGCTTTTTACTTGGCTTTTTAACAGAATATCCTATCATTTCTTTAATCATTTTTTCTTTAATGTCTATATTTAATCAGCAAAGTTTTGTTTTTTACAATTCTTTACTTTTAAATTTTGAAAATAAAGGTTTTGTTTCTGGTATTGGTGTTGCTTTTGGCTATATAGGTTCTGCTGTTACTCTTATATTTTTAGCAAGATTTTTAAATATTCCAAATGTATATTTTTATACAGCATTTATATTTGTCTTACTTTCTTTACCATCTATTTTGTTCTTAGATAATCCATCAGTAAAGCAAGATTTTGATCTAAAGGAGATAATTAGAGATAAAAAGTTTATGTTAACTATTATTTCAATTCTTACACTTACAGAAGTTGCAAACACATTGATTTCTATGATGAGCATATATCTAAAAAATGTTTATAACTTAGATGAGTTAAAGATATATAAAGTTATAGGTTTTTCTGCTATAGGAGGTATTTTTGGCGGTATCTTTTGGGGAAAAATGGTTGATATTTTCCATCCAAACAGAATTTTCTCTCTGGGCTTTTTAATGTGGAGTCTGTTTTTTATTATTTTACCATTTGTCACTGTTGATTTCATTTTGATAGTAGGATTTTATGCAGGTTTTATATTATCTCATCTTTGGACTGTAAGTAGAATTTATATTATAAAAAACTTTCCACCATATCAAGTTTCTACAAGAATGTCTTTTCTATCACTAACAGAGAGGATAGCTTCAACATCTGGTTTATTTATTTGGGCTTTTTTCTTAGCTATAACAGGAGATAACTACAAAATATCTGCCTTTTTAATGTTTATATTTCCTTTAATAGGTTTTTTCATTTTTAATCTAAAAGATAAACATAATTGATCGTTCTTGGAAAATAATTCTGGAAAACTTCTTTTTAGGTTGTACTTATTGATAAGAGAATATAAAACATCTTGAAATTTTTCAAACTCTTTGTTATAATATTTACATAATTTAATTCCCGAGTAGCTCAGCAGGCAGAGCGGTCGGCTGTTAACCGACTGGTCGGGGGTTCGAATCCCTCCTCGGGAGCTTCTTTTTATATCATAAAAATAATCTGGAGGTTTAAAATGGATCTTTCTAAAATTCCAGCTGGTAAAAATCCACCTGAAGATATTTATGTTGTTGTTGAGATACCACAAGGAAGCAGCATAAAGTATGAAGTAGACAAAGAAAGTGGTGCTGTATTTGTAGATAGATTCTTATTTACTGCTATGTACTATCCTTTTAACTACGGATTTATACCAAATACATTAGCAGATGATGGAGATCCAACAGATGTCCTTGTTATATCAAGAGAACCTGTAACTCCAGGAAGTGTTATAAGATGTAGACCAATAGGAATGCTTGAGATGGAAGATGAAGAAGGTATAGATACAAAAATTATTGCTGTACCTGTTTCAAAGCTAGATCAAACATTTGAAGGAATAAATGAAGTAGATCAATTACCACAGGCAACTTTAAACAAAATAAAACACTTTTTTGAACACTACAAAGAGTTAGAGTCAGGTAAATGGGTTAAAGTAAAATCTTTCAAAGATTCTTCTGCAGCTAAGGAAGATATTAAAAAATCTATAGAAAATTTCAAAAATAAAAAATAAAAGTAAAAGGGGATATTTTCCCCTTCTTTATAACTTTTCTATATAAATTTCTTCAAAAGCTTCTTCTTGTATAAGATTAATTTTATTGTCATAGTCCAAAAACAGTAGAGCTACAAATGCTTGGGGTTTAGTTGGATAGTTTAAATCTGAGAATTTTATCAAATCAGGAAAGTTTTTAATCTCTTCTTCTAAATATTTTATTGCATCCTCTAAAACAGCTTTATGAAGGTTGTAATCAAATTGTTTATTATTTTTTCTAACTTTTGGTTTAATCTCTTGACTTTCCCTTTTTCTTCTAGATGGTTTATATTCTAACGGTGGAGATGTGTATTCTTTAAGTATTAAGGCAATTTCATCTAATGTATAAAATCGTTTTATACCAAAAATTCTTTTTTTAGATATTTTATTTTCACTTTCATCTTCTTCTATTTTCAAACTTTCAGCTTTCAACTTTAAAAGTAAAGATGCTGCTATAAGTACTTTCGAAGCAGTTATAAAATCTGGTATATACATATTTTTAATCTCTTTTATATACTTTTCAGCTAGTACATTTATATCAATATTCCAGGGATCTATCTCTCCTTTGATGACGAGTTTAATTATTATATCTATCGGATTTTGATCCATAGATTTTCTCCTCTATAAAATTATAAAATTCTTGAGGAAGTTCTAAATCATAACTAACTGCATAAACATTCTTATCTTTAATTTTTATAATATCTTTTTCGGTTGTAAGATAAAGTTTATTACTATCAAATTTAAAATCTCTATAATCATAATGATCGTGAAATTGTATAAATTCTGATATATTAAAGTTATACTTTTTAGACAGTTCTTTTATGCTTTCAAAAAACTGTTTATTATTCCCAATACCAGAAACTACAGTGAAAGTTTTTCCTATTAAAAACGATAGAGGTATATTATTAAAATTTACATCTACTAACCTTTCTAATCTCTCTACTGCTATAAAAAATGGTTTACTATACTTTTTTAGTTTTTGTATAAACATATTTTTATCTTTTATATGGTTAAATCTCGTTATTATAAAAATATCTGCAAATTTATAGAATGATTTTGGTTCTCTTAAATTACCTACAGGTAGTAAACTATCATTCCAAAATGGATTTGTTGCATCAATCACAAGGATATTTAAATCTCTATAAAGTTGAAAATGTTGAAATCCATCATCTAATAAAAAAATATCATAATCTTTGTATATTTTAATACCAGACTTATATCTATCTTTACCTACGTAAACGTCTAATCCTTTTTTTGCCATTAAATAAGCTTCATCCCCACAGATAGTATAGTTCATATTTACTTTACATGGAAAATTTTCATCTTTTGATTTTTTTTTATAACCTCTTGTTAGTATTGCAACTTTAATGTTTTTAGATTTTAGATAATTTGCAATACTGATTGTTATCGGTGTTTTTCCTGTTCCACCTACTGATAGATTTCCAATGGATATGACAGGAATAGGCAACTTTTTTTGTTTTAAAATTCCAGCTTGATATAAATATCTTCTTGTTATAGCCCCTATAGAGTATAAAATAGAGAGTGGAAAAAGTATTTTACGAAACATTTGGGAAAAATTTTCTAATTTCGTCTAAGATAATATCTTTATTTTTTCCATATCTTCTTGAAAAATGAAAGACTACAAGATTTTTTACATTTGCTAAGTTTGCTATTTCTGCTGTTTGAGTAGTTGTAAGATGATAAACTTTTGAAGCTTGATCTTTATCTCTTTCTAAAAATACAGCTTCACAGTATAGATAGTCAGAATTTTTTACTAAATTTATAATTTTCTCTTTATTTTTCTTTTTATAGATAACATCTGTAATATAAGATATTTTTATACCTTTTTGGGTGTAACTGTACTCTTGTTTTAAAAATTCATAAGTATATTCTTTATCTCCTATTTTATAAGTTTTTCCTTGATTTTCGTCGTTTTCTAACCATTTTTTAAATTCTCCGATCTCTTTACCTTTAAGTGGCAACGTTTCTATTTTTTCTTTTTTTAAAAAAAGTCTATCTTTATATTCGAAACTGTAACCCATTACTTGTATTTTATGATCTAAAACTGCATATCTTATCCTATAATATTCATTTTCATAAATTACATCATCATTTACATCTTCTGATTTAATGTAATCTTTCGCAAACTTCTTTTTAATATCAAATTCATAGTAATCAAAAGCATTTTGATTTAAATTTTTTACTTTAAAAATAATCTGAGGTTCTAATTCTACTAAATTCCATGTATAACCTTGAAGTTTAGAATAAACATTGTATGCTAAAGGGTCTATTCCAAACATTTCAACTATTTGAGGTTTTCCTAGTTTATTCCGAAGTAAAAAATCAAACCCTATAAAATGGTCCATATGCGTATGTGATACAAAAATTTTGTTTATCTTTTTAATAAGATCTCTATCAAGTTTGTAAATATTACCTATATCAAAAAGTATAAAATCTTTAAGTTCTGGAATTTCAATTACAATTCCTGGATCTTCATATTTCTCATTAATAAGGTAGTGCTTTATCCTGCTTGACATTTAATAAAAATTTTTACCTCATCAATTTATTAAAACTATTTTCGTAAAGTTCTCTTAAATTTTCCATATCTTCTTTTATGTTTAAATCATTTATGGTTAGATCTAATATAGGATCTTCTAAAACTTTTCCTATTACTTTAAATCCTAAATCTAAATTTTTAGCAGATTCTTCAATATATTTCAAATTTTCTTCTTCCAAGGTAATAACAACTATTGATCTTAACTCATCAAAAAGCTCAAAATCTGGTCTATGTGGTGTATTTAGACTTATTTTCACACCAAACAAAGATTCTTCTTTAAATGCTGGTTCTAATAAAGCTGTTATTAAGCCTCCATCAGCCACATCATGTGCAGATTTTATTTTAGATTTATTAATAGTTATAAATTCCATCATTTTCTTCTCAATATCTAAGGAAACTTTTCCGATATCTCCACTTACAATTTTAAAAACTTCTTTTAAGTACTCACTACCAGCAATGTTTGGTTTTTTGTCTACTTCTCCAATAATTGCTATTATATCACCTGGTTTTTGATAAAATGATCCAATAGCTTCTTCTACTTTATCAATAACACCAACTGCAACAACTATTGGTGTAGGATATATATTTACTCTTTTATCTGACAAAACAGTTTCATTATAAAGGGATACGTTACCACTGATTACTGGAGTATTTAGTATTTTGCAAGCATCTGCCATTCCTTTTGTAGCTTGCTCAAATTGCCACATAATCTCTGGGTTTTCTGGATTTCCCCAGTTCAAACAGTCTGTAATTGCAAGTGGTTTTGCTCCTGTGATGTATACATTTCTTATAGCTTCCGCAACAACTCTTTTACCACCTTCATATGGATCAAGATAAACAAATTTACCATTTCCATCGGAAGATATTGCTATACCTTTTTCTGTTTTTACCTCAGGTCTAATAGCCCATTTTAGTCTTAAAACTGCTGCATCGTGCCCAGGTTTAAATACTGTATTTGTGCCAACTTCATGGTCGTACTGAGAATATATCCAAGATTTTTTAGCTACCGTTGGTGATGATAAAACTTTTTTTATAGATTCTAAAATATCTATATTTGGAAGATTATCTTGATTAAATGATTTAACTTCTTTCAGGTATTCTGGCTCTTTCCTTGGTCTATCATAAACTGGTGCATCATCTACAATTGCAGATATAGGTAAATCTGCTACTTTTTCACCTTTATAGAAAACTTCCATTCTTTTTGTATCTGTTGTTTCTCCTATTACAGCAGCCTCAAGTCCATGTTTTTTTGCAATTTTCAATACTTCTTCAACGTTTTCATCATCTACAGCGTATAACATTCTCTCTTGAGATTCTGAGAGTAAGATTTCATAAGGTGTCATACCTTCTTCTCTTAATGGAACATTTTCAAGATATACTTTTACCCCCATACCAGATTTTGCTCCAAATTCTGATGTAGAACCAGCAAGTCCAGCAGCTCCAAAATCTTGACATCCTACTATCAAACCTTTTTCCATAACTTCAAGAGTACATTCTATCAATCTCTTTCCAAAGAATGGATCTCCAATTTGGACATTTGGTCTTTTTGATTCACTTTCTTCACTAAACTCAGCTGATGCCATTGTAGCTCCATGTATTCCATCTCTCCCTGTAGATGAACCTACCATAATCATCTTTTGTCCTATTTTTGTAGCTCTTGCTCTATACATTTTATCTTTTTCAAGGACACCTAAACAAAAAGCGTTGACTAATGGGTTTCCTGCATAAACTTCATCAAATACTGCTTCTCCACCTACAGTTGGAACCCCAATACAATTTCCATAAAATCCTATACCTTCAACAACTCTTTTAACTATAGGTTTTGAGTCTTTTATACCTTTTCTATTTCCATCATTTCTAATATCTCCAAATCTTAAACTGTCCATTAATGCTATAGGTCTTGCACCCATTGATAGAATATCTCTAATAATTCCACCAACACCAGTAGCTGCTCCATGGAATGGTTCTATATAAGAGGGGTGATTATGTGACTCTATTTTAAATGCTACTGCGTATTTATCATCTATTTCTACAACACCAGCATTTTCTCCTGGTCCTTGTATTACCCACGGTGCATTTGTAGGAAAAATTTTTAAAAATGGTTTTGAAGATTTATAAGAACAATGTTCACTCCAAAGTGCTCCAAAAATACCAAGTTCTATTTCATTTGGTTCTCTTCCAATTAATGAAACTATTCTTTGATACTCGTTGATATTTAATCCATGAGCTTTTAAAATAATCTCTTCCATCTATCAACTCCTTGTTCAAGATATAGAAAAATTATTATATCATTATTAAATATTGGAAAAACAAGGTAATTTTAAAAAGAAAGCATATAGTATATTCCAGATTTTATTTTATCTATCGAAAGTTTAGAATTTGTAAACTCTTCTAAAAATGATTTTTTATTTTTTATTTCTATAACTGGTGCGTCTTCTGGAAGTTTCGCAAGTTTTTTTGCTTCATCTATAGCATCTTGAATATTTCCTATCTTATCTACAAGTCCAAGTTTTTGTGCTTCTTTTCCACTAAATACTCTACCATCTGCATAAGTTCTAAGAACTTCTTTTTTAATAGGTCTATATTTAACAATTGCATCTAAGAACTGTTCATAAACATCTAAAACTGTTTTTTCAAGAATTTCTTTTTGTTCTGGAAGTAAAGGTTTTGTAGGATAAAGTATATCTTTATTTTCTCCACTTTTAATAGTATTTACTTTAACACCTAACTTATTAAGTATCTCACTGACATCTACATGTTGAATGATAACACCTATACTACCTGTTATTGTTCCTGGGTTTGCATATATAACATTAGCTGGTGCAGATATGTAATAACCACCAGATGCAGCTACATTTCCCATAGACACAACAACAGGTTTTTTCTGTCTTAATTTTTCTATGGCTCTGTATATTTCTTGAGATGATCCTACTGCTCCTCCAGGACTATCAACCCTAATAACAACAGATTTTACAGAGGACTCTTTTTCTGCTTTTGAGATGTTATCTATGACATCTACATACTCTGATATGGTTCCATCTATTGATATTAATGCTACTTTTGGTTTACTTTCGTATGTTATTGCTGAGATGATATAAAATAAAGCAATTAAAACAACTAAACCAATAATTATTTTCTTTTTCATGTTTTACTCCTTATTAAAAGCTACCATATTATCTGCATGTACAACTTCTTCTACTTCTTTGTTTAGTATTTTTTTAGCTTCTGATGTTTTTAAACCTTTTATTTTTTTAATATCTTTATAGTTTAAGTTGGATATACCCTTTCCTATAATATTACCTTCTTCATTTGCAATTGCAACAACATCATTTTGATTAAATATTCCTTCTACATCTTTAATTCCACTTGGAAGTAGGCTTTTGCCTTTCTGAATAGCAATTTCTGCACCTTTATCTATAATTATCTTACCTTTTGGATAAGATAGCAATTCTAACCATGTTTTTTTGCTTGGTTTTTTTTTCTCCTTAGATGGGTATATAAATGTTCCAATTTTTTCAGTAAACAGTAGATTTAAAAAGTTTTCTTTTTTTGGTAATATTGCAACAGGAATAGAGTGTTCAGTTGCTATTTTTGCTGCTTCTAATTTACTTCTCATTCCTCCTGTTCCAAAAGATGATTTAGATGCTTTAGCAAAGTTTAAAGCTTCTTGAATATCTTTTATTTCTTCTATAAGTTTCGCATCTGGCTTTGATGGATCATCTGTATAAAGTCCACCTGCAGTAGATACTATTATTAGTAAATCTGCATTAAGTAAAATAGAAACATGAGCCGCTAAGAAATCATTATCTCCAAAAACAATTTCTTCTATAGCTATGGCATCATTTTCGTTTATTATAGGGATGACTTTTAGTTCTAAAAGTTTATTTAATGTTTCTTTTGCGTATATATATCTTTTTCTTTCTCTTAGTCCTTCTAATGTTAATAAAACTTGTCCTATAACTAAATTATACTTAGAAAAAATTTTATCGTATATCTGCATTAGATAAGCTTGCCCTACACTTGCAACCGCTTGTTTTTCTGTAATATTTTTAGGTTTTGATTTTAGTTTTAATTTTTTTACACCTGCTAAAACAGCTCCTGATGAAACTATTACTATTTCTTTATCTTTTAATTGAAAAATCTGCTTAGCCAGATTTGTTATAAACTCTTTATCAATATCACTATTTTTTTCTAAAACACCAGAACCTATTTTTATAACTATTTTTTTAGCTTTATTTAGATAAAATAATTTATCCATTAGTTAACCTTTTTTTGCAAAAATTAAATATCCTGTATGGGCTATCATTCTATCTTCAGGCCTTAATCTATCTGGTACAGGCTTGTAAGATCTTATTAAGATTTCTTCTACCTCAATTTCTATAAAATCAAGTCTTTTTAATTCTTTTAACGTTTCAGATACTTGGTTCGTTGTAGGTACTAAAAATCCAATAACTGCACCTGTTTTCAATGCACTTTTAACATTTTCTAAATATATCCAAGGTTCTCTAACATCTATAAAAGCAGCATCAAAATCTTTTTCTTCTATAGGCTGTGATAGATCTTGTAGATGTGGTACTACAACATAATCAAGTTTTGTAAGTTTTAAGTTTTGTAAAGCATTTTTTAAAAATTTTTCTTCTTTTTCATATACATATAGCTTTCCAGATGGTTTTAAAGCATTTGCCATAACTATTGAAAGAGCTCCACTCCCTATACCAGACTCTAAAACTTTCATTCCATCTGTAAGACCAAGTTTCAAAGTAATATAAGCTGAATCTTTTGGATATATTATCTGAGTGTATCTTTTTATACCGTACATTATAATTTCATAAAGGGTAGGTTTTAAAAGCTTAAAAGGTTCCCCTTTATGAGTGTAAACAGTTTCTCCCCAGTTTTTACCTATAATCTCATCAATCTTTATAGAACCAAGATGGGTAGAGAACTCTTTTCCATTCTCTACCACCACAAAAAAAGAACTTTTTTTACCTTTTAAATGTACAGTGTCGCCATCTTTTATCATTTTTTATGACTTAAAAGTGCTATTGCTAAATTCTTATTATCATAAAGGTCTATTGAATAGTTGTCCCAAAATACACACGTACCACCTGCTATAAAACATCCACCTGATGGATCCATATATTTCGCAAACAGTATTTTTTCTTTTCCAAGTTTTGATACAGCTGTATCTTCAGCAGATATCATAGGCATAACATTTTTACCAATGATTGTTAAACTGTCAGTACAAGCTAACATTACTTTATCTATACATTTTTCTTTCATGTTTTCGGATGTTTTTGTTGTTGTAATCAGTAAATTGTCATTATCATAATTATTTGAACTATCTGTAATAATATCACCATTAAATTTTATTCCGAACCTTTCTGCCATAGTGTTGCATGTATCAGCTATTTTATCTTCATTTTTATAGTAAGCAAAAATTCCTACTTTTTTACCTTTTTTAACAAGATCTTCTATAAAGTCTACTTCATCTTTTTTAAATGGTATTTCTGGATAGTTAAATATAACTACATCATAATTTGCAAACTTTTCAAACTCATCTACCTCATCAACACAAATATCATTTTCTTTTGAGTATCTTTGAAGTTTTGAAAAATAGTAATGGTCAGATATTATAAATTCTTGATGTGTCAAACTCCATGCAACTTTAACCAAAATCAATACCTCCTAAATAAATATTTAATTAAATTTTACCATATAAAAAGGCTTTATTTCTTAAAATAAAGATAGTTGATAGATAAATTATTCAATAAATGAATATAAAATCTAAAGAGGTTATTAAACTATTACAAATGACAAGACTTACCCACACAAGAAAGAATTTAAATTACATTAATTATAAAACAATTTTATTGAAATATTTACCTCTTTAAACTATAATATTCAAAAAATTCAATTTAGAGGTGTTTTAAAAATGAATATAGAGTTAACGTCTAAAAATATAGATACAGTAAAGGTAGATGCTATATTTTTACCTATGAGTGAAGATGATAAAAAATTAATGGGAAAAGTAAAAGAAGTTGATGATTTACTAGAAGGAGCTTTATCAAAAGTTATAAAATCTCAAAAATTTAAAGCATCTGAAGGTAAAATCCTAGCTATTCCAACATTTGGAAAAATAAAATCTGATTATGTTATTATTGTAGGTATTGGACAAGAAAAAAAATTAGAGCCTGATATTTTAAGAAGAGTTGCTGCTTACTCTGTAAGAAAATCAAAAGAGTTAAAACTTTCAAATATTTTATTTGATATCAATGATATAGAAAATCTTAACGATACAGATATAGTTCAAGCTTTAACAGAAGGGTTTATATTAGGTGATTACTCTTTTGACAAATATTTTACTAAAAAGGAAAGTCATCAAGTTTCAAAAATTCAGATAAATGTTTCAAAAAACGCAAATAAAACGAAATTAAATCATTATGTTAATATTGGAAAAGTGTTGGCGGAAGCTCAAAACTTTACAAGAGATTTGGTAAACGAACCTGCTAACATTATAAATACTGTTGAATTTGCAGAGATTGCAGAAAAATTAGCAAAAGAGTATGGTTTTGAGATAAAAATATACGATGAAGAAGAAATAGAAAAAATGGGAATGGGAGCATACTTAGCTGTAGCTAAAGGAAGTGAAAATCCACCAAGATTTATACATCTAACATACAGACCTAAAAACTCAAAAGGTGAGATAGCAATCGTTGGGAAAGGTTTAATGTTTGATAGTGGTGGTCTTAATATAAAAACTGGTGATTTTATGAGATGGATGAAATCAGATAAATCTGGTGCTTGTGCAGTTTTAGGTATATTTAAAGCTATAGGTGAATTAAAACCAGATATTACAGTTCACGGAATTGTTGCAGCAGCTGAAAATATGCCAAGTGGAAAAGCTTATAGACCAGATGATATCTTAAAAGCTAAAAACGGTGTAACTATAGAAGTAGGAAACACAGATGCTGAAGGTAGATTAACATTAGCAGATGCTTTATCTTACGCATCAGAATTAAAACCAGATGCCATAATAGATATGGCTACTTTAACAGGTGCTTGTGTTGTAGCCCTTGGAGAGTTTACAGCAGGTGTTATGGGAAATAATCAAAAGTTTATCAATGAAGTATTAAAAACATCTGAAGAAACTGGAGAATGGATGTGGCAACTTCCATTTAATGATAAGTTAAGAGAGCAGATAAAAGCTCCACATGCTGATGTTTACAATGTTGGTACAACTAGATATGGTGGTGCAATAACTGCTGGTTTATTCTTAGAAAAATTTGTTGACCCGAAAATAGCATGGGTTCATATAGATATAGCAGGACCTTCACATCATACAAGTGGTTGGTATTACCATCCAAAAGGGGCAACTGGTATACCTGTTAGGACTATTACTTCTTTACTTTTAAAAAGAGCAGATTACTTTAACAAAATAAAACAATGATAGTAAAAATACAAAAAAGTGATGGTTTAAAAGTTTACGATATAGAAAACATAGAAAAAAGAACTACTGTATTAGAGCTCTTAGAGTATATAAAATTTTATAAAGACATATCTTTATCTTACAGGGTTCAATGTAGGGCTTCTATTTGTGGGACATGTGCTGTAAAAGTAAATGGCCAACCAGTTCTTGCTTGTAAAACAAAAGTTTTAGATATTGCTAATAGTAATGAGATTTTAATAGAACCTTTATCTAACATGGAAGTTATAAAAGATTTAGTTGTAAATCATGATGAATTTTTATCGAAATTAAAAAATGCTAAAGCTTGGTTTATACCAAAAGAACATTTTGATAAAGTATATCCAGAAGATTTAGCCCTTTATGATAAAGAAACAGACTGTATTTTATGTGGATTATGTTATAGTGTTTGCCCCGCATTTCAAGTAGATAAAAATTTTGGTGGACCAATTAACTTTGTTAAAATTTTTAGATTTTGGAAAGATAAAAATGATGCACTTCAAGATGAAAGAATAGAGATAGCAAAAAATAATAATATAACTTCATGTATACATTGCAAATACTGTACATTTAGTTGTCCAAAACAAATACCAGTTGAAAATGATATATTACAGATAGAGTTTTTTGGGAAACAAAAAGGTATAATTCAGCAGCAAAATTTTGGTATTAGTTTTGGTTTTTAATCTTCTATTATATAACGCTTTTTATAAAGAAGGATAAAGGCATCTATAACTGCTACTGCTACAGGGGCTATAAATATTCCTAAGAATCCAAATATTTTTAGTCCACCTAAAATAGCAAAAAATAGTATTAAAGGATGAATATCTATTTTACTTCCAACAACTATAGGTCTTATTATATTATCTACAGTACTAATAACAAATGTACCATACAAGAAAAACATTAATCCAACTACAGTACCTTTACTAAAAAATAAATATATTGCTACGGGAATCCAAATTAACGATGCCCCACCAAAAGGTATAAATGATGCAAAAAATGTTAAAACTGCTAATATAATACTATAATCCATACCAGCAATCCAAAAACCAACAAGCGCTAATAATGATTGAGCTATTGCAACAAAAATAGCGCCAAGCAGCACACCTTGTATAGCAAGGTAAGAATTATTAAACAGATAATCTTTTTCTTCTCTTTCTAAAGGAATTAGTGAATATATAAGTTGATACAACTTTTTACCATCTTTAAGTAAAAAGAAAATAGTTATAGCCATAATAAAAATTCCAACTATCAATAGTATAATATTTTTTAATAAATCCTTTGCAAAATTAAATAAAAAAGTAAATATCTGCTTTAAATAGTTTACGAGAGAATCATGAAAATTATTATTCAGTTTATCAAAATACTCACTTTCAATCTTTTGATATATTTTATATAAAAAAGGAGACTGCTTAATTTTATCTACTATTAGATTTGGGTCTGATAAATACAGGCTAACTACAGGATAAAGATCAATAATCTCTTTTACAAGAAAAAAGATAACTAAACTAAAAGGAAGTAATAATGTAATAGTTATTAATACTGTAGAAAATAAAGAACTAACTATTTCATTTTTTATAATCTTATATATCTTAATGTGAACTGGGTAGAATATAATTGTAAGTATTGTAGAAACTGTAATTATACCTATAAATGGTTCAAATATTAAATATCCAATAAAAAGAAAAAGAAGAAAGGAAATAATAAAAAATATATTTCCTAACTTCTGTAAATCGTTAAACAATAAATCTTCCTTATATTATTCTTCTCCTTTCTTTAAAGCACCACCTAAGAACACAATTCCAACTGTTAAAACTGTAAAAGCTGTCATAATAATAAAAGGTACCCAAGCTTCCATGATACAACCTCCTTAAGTTTATTTAATAATTTTAAACATTTAATCTAAAAAAATCAAATTTTATTTTTTTAAAATCTCTAAAGCTTTTTCTACCGATATACCTTCATGAACTATCTTAGAAAGGACAGAAGTTATTAATTTTACATCTTCATGCTGGAATATATTTCTACCTATTGATAGACCAGCACATCCAGCTACTACAACAGCATCGTAAACCATCTTTAATAAAGCTTCATCAGAATCTACTTTAGGGCCGCCAGCTATCACAACTGGTACAGGACAACCTTCAACAACTGTTCTAAAAGATTCAGGATCACCAGTATATGGAACTTTAACAATATCTGCTCCAAGTTCAGCAGCTATCCTTGCAATATGAGCTATAGCTTTAGGATCATATGGATTTTTTACTTCGGGGCCTCTATAATACATCATAGCCAATAAAGGCATCTGCCATTCTAAACATTTTTTTGATACTTCTCCAAAATCTTTTATCATCTGTTTTTCATCTTCTGCACCAATGTTAACATGGATAGAAACACCATCTGCACCAAGTTTTATAGCTTCTTCTACGGTACAAACTAAAACTTTATCATTTTTTCTTAAAGACAGATCGGTAGACGCTGACATATGGATAATAAGTCCTAAATCTTTACCTTTTCCTCTGTGTCCAGCTTCTACTATGCCTTTATGTAGAATAATAGCATTTGCACCACCTTCCGCTACCTTTTCAACAGTTTCTCTTAAATTTATAATACCTTTCATAGGACCTGAGCTAACACCATGATCCATTGGGACTAAAACAGTTTTCCCAGTATCTCTATTTATAAGCCTTTCTAATCTGACTCTTTTACCAATAGACAAATTATAGTACCTCCACCGTTTTAATATTTTTGGTAATTTTATCATAAAAATTAAGGTTGTTCAAATTTTTCATTAGTTTTAGAAATAAGAGATTTTCTTTCTTTTTCACATTCATCGAGTTGCTTTTTTAACTTTGATATTTCAATCTTAAACCTTATCCAATCACTAATAGCTATAATTAGTGTAAGTATTGCTCCTAAAACAATAGAAATAACCATTAAAACCGACAATGGAAGTGGTATAGTTGCATAGCCAGGAAATATGTTTACACTTACAGACATATTATTCATTGCTACAAAATAAGCTACTAATATTAGTATAAAAAGCCAAACTATAAATCTAATTTTACTTAACATACTTTAAACCCTCATATAATTTAAAATAAATTTCTTTTAAATCTTGCGATATCACTCTAACTTCACCTAAAACAGGCATAAAGTTTGTATCACCGTTCCATCTTGGTACTATGTGCTTATGAATATGTGTTTCCAATCCAGCACCTGCTGATCTACCTAAGTTGTACCCTATATTAAATCCATCAGGTTTTAAAACAGCTTTTAAAAGTTTTATCATATCTTTTGTAAGTAAAGATATCTCTATCAATGTTTCATTATCAATAGTAGTAAAATCTCCAATATGCTCATTAGGACAAACCATTAAATGTCCAGCATTGTAAGGAAAAAGATTTAAGATAACAAAAGATTTATCTCCTCTGTATAAAACTAGATTTTTCTCATCTTCTTTCTCTTGAAAAGCCTTACACAAAAAACATCCTTCAGATTTTTCTAAACCTTCTATATATTGAGACCTCCAAGGAGAATATAGCCTTTCCATACTCAAATCCTCCATTTCATATAAATTTTTTTTAATTTGAAAACCACTTTAATAAACTTTATGTTATAAATTATAAACTAAAAATTTATGAGGTAAATATGAAAAAAATTGGTGTAGTTCTTTTAAATATGGGTGGGCCTGACTCTTTAGATGCTATACAACCTTTTTTATACAATCTCTTTTCTGATCATGATATTATACAGATACCAAAACCAATCCAAAAACCTGTTGCTTATTTAATATCTAAAATTAGAAGTAAAAAAACTAAAAAATATTATGAAATAATGGGTGGTAAATCTCCACAAAAAGAGCAAACTCAGCTACAAGCTCAAGCTTTACAGAAAGTCTTAGGTGATAAATATAAAGTAGTTGTTGCAATGAGATATTGGCATCCTTTTACAGAAGAAGCTTTAAACGACTTATTTAAAGAAGAAATTGAAAAAATAATCCTTTTACCACTTTACCCTCATTACAGTAAAACAACTACTGGATCATCTTTTAATGAATTTGATAGAAAAATAAAGAAATTTATTAAACCAGGAAGATACTTTGTGTTATCTACACTAAAAGGTCAAAAATCACCATACTATTATTCTTCAAACATCGAGATTAAAAAGATAAATTGTTATTTTGACAATAGAGATTATATAATTTCTATGGTTGAAAATATTAGAGAAAATCTACCTTATAACTATAAAGATTATTACTTTTTATTTTCAGCTCACAGTTTACCAGAGAAAATAATATTAGATGGAGATCCTTATAAAAAACAAACAGAAACAACTGTAGAACTTATAATGAATAATTTCCCAGGAGTTAAATATTCTCTTGCTTATCAGTCTAAGGTAGGTCCTGTAAAGTGGTTGGAACCTTTTACTGAAAATGAGATAAAAAAACTTGCTAATGAAGGTATTAAAAAATTAGTTGTTATTCCTGTTAGCTTTGTATCAGAACATTCTGAGACACTTTATGAACTTGATTATCTTTATGGCAACTTAGCTAAAAATCTAGGTATAGAAAGCTACATAAGAATACCCACATTAAAAACTCATCCATTATTTATTGAATCTTTGAAAAATATTGTAATTAGAAATTCTTAGGATTTACTTCTACAGATATTACTAAATTTTTAGATATGTTAATTATTTTATCTTTTAATATTTTAAGTTCACTTTCATTTTTAAATTCAACAATATATACTCTATTCTTACTAACTACAAATTCAGATCTTATTTTAAAGTTGTTTTTTAAAAAGTCATCTAATATATCTTTTTTCTTTTCTGGAATGGTTATTTTTACAAATTTAGAATAAGGGGGTAAGTTATTTTCTTTTCTAAAAGAAAGTTCACTTTTATAAAATTTTTCTATTGCTTTATCTATATTTTTATCTAACATACTTTCTATTTTATTTTTTAAATTTGAAAATATTATGTAGTTCTCTTTTGCAACTGTTAAAGGAAAGACAATATTTTCAAAAAATCTATCATTAGCTCTAAAATCCGGCAAATCTAAAATAAAATCTGGATTTATATTTATAACTGTATCATACTGATTTAAAGTGGTTGTAAAGGTACTAACTACTTCTATTTTTTTGCTTTTTACAGTATCAGATAGTAATTCTATAATCTTTTCTTTTCCAAAACCTACTTCTTTCAGTTTAAAATCACAATCAGGACAATTTTTGAAAAATTCATACTTTTTATTACATAACGGACATTTAAAGATTTTATCATCTTTATAAGAGTAAACTTTAAGGTGAACATTACAAGTTGGACATAAAGCTTCCCAACCACATCTTTCACAAAACACAAAACCACTATAGTAACTTTTATTTGAAATTATAAGAGTGTTTTTATCATTAGTAATTTTCTTTATCTTTAATATTATATCTTTTAAAGATTTGAAAGGGAAAATCTCTATTTTTGTTTTTATTATATTGTTGTTTTTTTTTAACAAATGTATTTGTTTTTTTTCTTTTAGATAGAATGTTTCTATTGATGGTAAAGATGATGATAATATTAAAGGTATATTTTTTTCTTTGTGTATATAGTAAGCTGCTCTTTTAACATCAACTTTTGGAGTCCTTAAAACTTTATAGATATCAGAATTTTCTTCTTCAATAACTATTAAAGATAAATTTTTAATTGGTAAAAATAAAGAAGATACAGTCCCAAGTACTATAGATGGTTTGCTTGTTATCTGTTTAAAAACATTTTTTTGATCACTTATTTTCATCGAGTCATGAAAAACATAAACATCTGTAAGCTTTGATTTAAACAAATCGTAAAATTTATTTAAAAGATTAATATATGGAAATACAATAAGTATACTTTTATTTTCTTTTAAAAATTTAGATGAAATATTTAAGTAAAATCTTATTCTATCTTGTAAATAAAACTCATCTAAAAGCATAAGTTTATTTTTGATATATATATCTTCTTTAGGATATTCTTCTTTTTCAAAGGTGAAATTATTTGATAATGATATGATTTTTCGTTCTGAAATTTTTATAATATCTTTTTTTATAAGAGCTTGTATAATGTTTTTTCTAATGCCTAAAGCTAAAATTTCTTCATAGTAAGCTTCTTTTAGATGACTTATAATATTTATTACTTTTTCTTGTGCATCTGTTAATTTATATTTAGTTAAATCTATCTCATCATTAAGTGTTAATACCTTATTTAAGTAATCATCCTTTATTTTTTTCTTTTTAAGGAAGTTAGGAATAAAAAAATCAAATGTCATTCCAATTGGAGTAATATAGTAATCAGAAATTTTCTTAATAATCTCAATATCCTTCTCACTATAAATAGGTGTATCGTCAATATTTAAAATTGGTTTTGTTTCTATATTGATAGATAAATGATCAGAAACATTTAAAACTATTCCATATGTTTGTATTTTATTAAAAGGAACTGTTACTTTTTTACCTATAAGAAGTTGTAGATCAATATCTTCTTCTAAGTTAAATTCATAAAAAAATGTTTGAAAAATAGGAAAAGGAACAGCTACTTCTAAATAAACTTTACGCAATCTCTTCTATAGTTATATTTAAGTTTGTATAAACGCATATTTCCCCTGCTATCTTCATAGCTTCTTCAACAATCTTTCTTGCATCTAAATCTGTATTTCTATATAATGCAAGCGCTGCTGATCTTGCATAATCTCCACCAGAACCAATAGCAAGGATAGGTTCATCTGGTTCTATAACATCTCCATTACCTGAAATTAAAAACATACTTTCTTTATCAGCAGCAACCATAACCGCTTCAAGTCTTCTTAGATATTTATCTAATCTCCAATCTTTTGCAAGTTCTACTGCTGATTTAAGTAAGTTTCCTCTATATTTATTTAATTTTTCTTCAAGCCTTTCTAACAAAGCTAATCCATCAGCTGCACTTCCAGCAAAACCTACAACAATTTTCCCATCATTTAAAACCCTTATTTTCTTAGCTGTTTGTTTTAATACAGAAGAGCCTAGAGTTACCTGACCATCTCCAGCTATTACAGTTTTACCATATCTTCTCACTAATAGTATCGTTGTACTTCTAATTTTTTCCATTATTCTCCTTTATTATCTTTGCAATAGGATCATTCACATTTTCACTTTCTGTCATAACTTCTTGCATAGTATCTACATCTTCAACTTCTTTTAAATCTTTAATGTTTTCTGGTATTCTTTTTGCAAATAAAAATCTTTTTTGATAATAGTCTTGGTTTATATCTGTTACTTCTACTTTTCTTCCCCTTGAAGATGCATGAATCATTTTACCATTACCTATATATATGCCAACATGGGATGGATACCTTGCATACGTAGCAAAGAAAAGTAGATCTCCTGGTTTTATATTTTCCTTTGATACGAAATAACCATATCTTGCTTGTTCTCTGGCAGTTCTTGGAAGCTTAAATCCAGCTAAATCAAAAACGTGTTGAATAAAAGAAGAGCAATCTATACCATTGATACTTGTACCACCAAAAGAGTATCTTGTTCCAAGAAGTCCTACTGCGTACTTGTAAATATCTTTGTTTGGTTCAAGATTGTCTCCATATACAATAGGTCCTGGATTGTAGTAAGATACCTTTTTAACTTTAAATTTTTTGTGTTTACTAGTTTTTTCATTTTTCTTAGATGTTTTTTTATGATGATTTGCTTTTTTTGATACTTTTTCATGTTTTTTTACTTGTTTTGCTTCAGATATAGAAGGTAAGAATATAAGTGAAAAACCTACAAAAATCCCTACAACTTTTTTTACAAGATTCATCTTATTCCCCCTTTTTTATTAACCTTGAAAATTATAACAACTAAAATTAAATTTGTAAACCTTTTTTGGTAAAATAAAATAAAACTAATTAAAGCATAGGTAAAAAATATGGCTATACTTCCATTTTATAAAAAAATTAACATATTTACAAAATCAAGTGAAGAGGCAAAGAACTTTTCGGAAAAACTTAAAGATTGGTTAAAAAGTAAAAATATAGATTCTAATATTATTGAAAATGTTAATGAATTGGAAAAGGAAGAGAATATAAAGGATATTGATATACTTATAGTTGTTGGTGGTGATGGTTCTTTACTTATAACTGCAAGAAGAGTTGCAAAACATCAGATCCCTATAATAGGGATAAATCTTGGAAGACTTGGTTTTCTAACAGAGATAAATGAAGATGAAGCTTTTGAAAAGTTAGAGCTGTTACTTTCAAAACCATTATGTATATCAAAGAGAATGATGCTAAGAGCTACTTTATATAGAGAAGGGAAAAAGATTTTAGAAGCAGATGTTTTAAATGATGTTGTAGTAAATAAAGCGATACTTGCAAGGATTGTAGATGTTGCTGTTTATGTAGGAGATAGGTATATTACTACTTACAATGGTGATGGTATTATAGTTTCAACACCTAATGGTTCTACTGGTTATGCTTTATCTGCCGGTGGTCCTATTGTATATCCAATGATGGAAGTATTTGTCTTAGTCCCTATCTGTCCACATACATTAACAGATAGGCCTATTATTTTACCTACCTTAGAACCTATAACTATAAAAATTGTATCAAAAGAGAAAGACGCATGGCTTACATTAGATGGACAAGAAGGTACGCAACTTTTTTACGGAGACAAAATAGTAGTAAAACAATCCCCTTTCTATGCTCACATTGTTAGAACTCCTTATAAAAATTATTTTGATATACTTAGGGAGAAACTTAATTGGAAATAAGAGTTGGTATTGGTTATGATATACACAGATTAGAAAGTGGTAAATACTTAACAATTGGTGGTGTAAGAATTCCATTTGAAAAAGGTTTTGTTGCCCACTCAGATGGAGATATATTTTTTCATGCATTAACAGATGCTTTACTTGGAGCAATAGGATATGGAGACATAGGAGAACTTTTTCCAGATATTGATAAATCTTACAAAGGAAAATCTAGTGATTTTTTCCTTAAAGAAGCAAAAAGAATTATAGATGATAAAAAATATAAAATTTTAAATATAGATAGCGTTATAATCATAGAGAAACCTAAGTTGTTACCTTATAGAAAAATTATTATTGAAAATACGGCAAAAATCCTTAATATAAGTGAGGATAAAATTTTTTTAAAAGCAAAAACAAATGAAAAACTTGATAGTATTGGAAAACAAGAAGCAGCATCTTGTTATGTTACTGTTTTACTACAAAAAATGGAGGAAAAATGAAAGACATAACTTTAGATACAACAGTTGAACAAGTATTGAGAAAATATCCTTTTACAAGAAGATTTTTTGAATCTAAAAATATGTACTGTAATGTTTGTGCATGTAAACCACACGAAAGATTAAGGATAGCTGCTATAAACTATGGACATGATCCAGTAAAATTTGTAGAGGAGTTAAAACAGTTTATAATAGATTATGGAAAAAATCAGTAATGCCTTAAATATTTTAAAAAAAATTCTGTCTTATGATGAAAAAACATTAGATAGAATAAAAAATTTAGATGGAACTATTTTACCCTTAGTTAAAGATTATATATCAGATGGTTTATTAGAAGATTTAAAATATATCGATAATCTACCTTCAGGTAAAAAAAGAAAGCTTTTAGAAATATTACTTAAACATTTAGAAAGTATAAATAATCCTAAGGAAGATAAAGAAAAAAAAGTAGAAGAACTGTCTTACAATCTAGCTCAGCTTTCAAAAATGAATATAGAGAAACTTTCTTCTCTATCGAAAATCGAAAAAAAGGCATTAAAAAAAATAAGAATAGATAATGTTAAAGATGCTCTCTTTTACTTACCAGATAGATATGAAGACAGAAGAATAAAAAAAATATTAAAAGTAAAAGATGGAGAAACAGCAACTTTATATGGAGAAGTTGAGGAGATAAGGAAAATAAACAAAGGTAAATTAAAAGTTGAAGTTGTTTTAAATCAAGATAAAGTAAAATTTTCACTATACTATCTATATGATAAACCTTTCCTTTATACATACTTTAGAAAAGGTAAAAAAGTAAAAGTTTTTGGAAAAGTAAATGTCTATAAAGGCAACTATTCTATTATTCAACCAGAAATTTTAAAAGATGAAGAAGACATTATAGATAGTATTATGCCTATTTATTCATTAAGAGGTGACACTACAATCAAAACAACTACACAAACATTAAACCATCTTAGAAGAGGAATGTTTAAAATTGTTAGTAAGTTTTCTAAAGTTAAAGATTATATGCCTGAGTATATATTAAAAAAATACAACTTCCCACCTTTACATGAAGCTATTGAATATACACACTTTCCTAAAGGAAATGCTGATATAGATATACTCAATAATTTTCAAGATATTTATCAAAAAAGATTAATTTTTGATGAACTGTTTTTACTAATGCTTGCTCAAAAATATAGAAGATACCTTATTCAAAAACATAAAACTTATAAAATAGAAAGTCATAAAAACTTTTTAGAAAATTTTGAGAAAAATTTACCTTTTGAATTAACAGAAGCTCAAAAAAGAACAATAAGAGAGATCATCAACGATTTAAACAGAGATGTACCAATGAATAGATTGGTACAAGGAGATGTTGGTAGTGGTAAAACTGTTGTAGCTGCTGCAGGTTGTTTAGTCACTGCATTAAATGGTTTTCAATCAGCTGTAATGGCACCAACAGAAATTTTAGCTTGGCAACATTATAAAAATTTCAAAGTATTTTTAAATAAATATCTTAAAGATTATGAAATTGCTATTTTAACAGGTAGTATGAAAGCTTCTGAAAAAAAGAAAATATACAATCTTATAAAAAGTGGAGAAATTAAGATAGTTATAGGAACGCATGCATTACTTGAAGAAAAATTAACATTTAAAAATCTTGCATTAGTTGTAGTTGATGAGCAGCATAGATTTGGTGTAGAACAAAGAAAGGCATTAGTGGAACAGTCAGATAGGATGCCCCACGTTTTAGTTATGACAGCAACACCTATCCCAAGGACATTAACCTTAGCTAACTATGGAGATTTAGATATTTCAAAATTAGATCAGCTTCCAAAGGGGAGAAAACCTGTTAAAACAGTTTTACTTTTTGATGATGAAAGAGAAAAACTATATGAAATAGTAAAAGAGGAACTAGATAAAGGTAGACAAGCTTTTGTAGTTTATCCATTAATACAAGAATCTGAAAAAACAGATTTAAAATCAGCTGAAGAAGGTTATAAACATTGGAAAGAGAGATTTCCAGATAAGACAGTTTTATTACTCCATGGTAAGATGAAACAAGATGAGAAAGATAAAATTATGGGAATGTTTAAAGAAGGTAAAGCACATATTCTGGTATCTACTACAGTTATAGAAGTAGGGGTAGATGTTCCAAATGCTACCATTATGGTAATAGAAGAAGCTCATAGATTTGGATTATCACAAATCCATCAATTAAGAGGAAGAATAGGTAGAGGCCAGTATGAAGGTCACTGTTTTTTAATAGCACCTTCAGAATTAAAATTTACTTCTAAAGATGGATCAAAAGAAAAATCAAGATTGAAAACATTAGAAAGATTAAAAATTTTAGTTAAGACTAATAACGGTTTTGAAATAGCAGAAAAAGATTTAGAACTAAGAGGAACTGGTGAAATAACAGGAACAAAACAATCAGGAGAAAGTGGGTTATTTATAGCAGATTTAAAAAGAGATGAAGATTTACTTAATTTAGCATCAAAAGAAGCTGAAGAGATTATAAAACAAAATCCAGATTTAGAAAAATTTAGTGAACTAAAGCAGCTTATTTTCCAAAAATATTCACAGCGATTTGATCTGGTAAATATTGCTTAATATCGTTGCAAAAATTAAATCAAAAAGTATCTTTATATTTAAATATTTAACTTAGGGAGGGTTTTTATGGATAAAAAAGATAAAGATATTGATATTTCTCAGGAAGAAATAGAAAAATTTGAAGAAGAAAAATCTTACAAGCATCCTGAACCTGATCTATCTGTAGTTTTTACAGGTTCACAGGCTTTAGAAAAAGCACCTGAAATTTATGGTGTACCAACAGGTATAGAAGGTTTAGATGATCTATTTTTTATTGTTAAATCTGAAAAAGGGAAAATAGTAAAAAAATCCTTAGGTGGTATTCCATCATACTCTGTTTTTAATATCACTGGTGTATCTGATACTGGAAAATCTCTAATGGTAGAGCAGTTTGCCGTTTTTCAAGCAAGTAAAGGTAGTAAAGTTGCATTTATAACTGTGGAATCACCAGCCAACTTTGTAGTTACATCTTTAAAATTAAGAGCTTCAGCAATGGGCTTAAATTTTGAAGAATTTGAAGATAATATTATTCTAATAGATGCTGCATCTTCTACAAAGATAAGGGAAAATATACCAGATTTATTGGCTACTTTAGCTTATGTTATAAAAACTTACAAAGTTAAATTTACAATTATTGATTCTGTTACTGGACTTTTTGAAAATAAAGAAATGCTTGCAAGAGCTGTCGTAAGAAGATTATTCAACTTTATGAAAAAATGGTATCAAACAGCATTATTTGTATCTCAAAAAAGAAGTGGACACGAAGAGCTTACAGCAGAGGCTGCAGGTGGATATGCTGTCGGGCATATCGTTGACGGTACTATGGTTTTAGCTAAAGAGCTTGTTGATTCTCCTTTCAAAGCTAAATTATATAAAAAAGAGATTGGAGATATTGTAAGATTATTTAGAATAGATGGATGCAGAATGTCAGGACATGATACAAAAACTCACTTTTTAGAGATAACAGATACCGGTTTAGTTAAAATAAAAAATCCTATAGGAGGGTAAAAAATGGTTATTGAAATTACAGGTTTACCATCAACCCAGATCAATGAAAAAGATTTGAACATTTAGTTAGTAGAGTGTTTTTTAAATCTATTGATCTACTTGGTGGACTTAACAAACTTACAGAGTACAGAACTTTAACATGGTTGCCAAGTTTAACAAGGGCAAGTTATGTAATTGTTCTAAGGGAAGGCTATCTTAAAACAGAAGAAGAAATTGCAGAAAAGGTAGGTTTAACTAAAAACACTGTTAGAAACATTCTAAGAGCTGACCCAACTTTAGCTTTAGAAAAGATTAAAAAATTAGAAGAGTTTGCAAAAGAAGAAGCAAAAGAATTAAGAGTTCATACAGCTGGTGGAATTGCTAAACTTGCTTATAGATTGGTTAAAGAAGGTAATGATGCTGAAACTTTAACTCATTTTTGTACAGTTGTTGCTCAAGATATTGTACAAACGTTAGATATACCTTGGGCTTACTTGGTTTTAAAACATTCAAAAGGTATAAAATACCCTATTGAAAATGCTGAAGTTTTAAAAGAAAGATTAAAAGGTATAAAATTAAAAAACATGAATGCTGAAGAAGTTGTAGATAAATTACACTATCCAATTAAAAATCCGGCAAATTTACTTCATGAAATTAAAATGGTTATAAATGCTTAAAATTAAAGTACTGCCTGCTTTGTTAGGCAGTATTTTTTATTTCCAATAACTCCTTATGTAAATCTTTTAAGATGTTTTTATAATCAAAAGTTCCTTCTTCAACTTTATCCATCAACTCTTCTAAATTTTTTGTAAACTCTTCAGATATAAATTCCTTAATTTTATCTTTATTTGATAAATACTCATAAACCTTTTTACCTAAGGTAGTTGGTATTAAAAAGCCTTTATTTTCTATTATGTACTTTCTTTCAAAAAGTTTTTCTATAATAGTAGCATAGGTAGAAGGTCTTCCAATACCTCTTTCTTTCATATCTTTAACAAGTTCACCTTGAGTATAAAGATAAGCCTTGGGAACTACTTTCATTATTTTTTTATTTTCTACATTTATTTTTCCTTCTAAATAAGGGTTTAGTATAATAGGAGTTAAGATATTAAATCCATCCTTTATTATTTCAGTTTTTAGTTCTTCTTCTTGAACTTTATCTAAGGTTTTAATAGCTACCTTTAAAACTTTCACTTTTGCAGGTTTCATTTGACTAGCCATAAATCGTTTAAATATTAAACTGTAAAGAAGGATATGTTCCCGTGTTATACCCTCTATCTGTCCACTTAACATTAAAGATTTTAGTTCTTCTGGTTCTAGTACTTTCGTAGGTCTTATACATTCATGAGCACCACCTTCTCCCCAGACTCTCGGGTAGAAATAACCTGCTCCTAACTCTTTTTCTATATATTCTTTTGCTAAAGATATACCAAAATCTGAAACTCTGATAGAATCAGTTCTATGATATGTAATAAAACCCAATTCAAATAAATCTTGAGCTAACTCCATTGTTTTTGGTAGAGAAAATTTAAACTTATCATTTGCATCTTTTAAAAGTGTATCTGTTCTATATGGTGGTAAAGGATTTATCAAATCTTCTTTTTCTTCCAATTTTTCAACATTGATTTCTTTTAAACTATTGAAAAAATCGTTTGCTTCCTCTTGTTTTTCAAAATTAAACTCTAAATGAAATTTTTTACCATTTTCATCTAAGTTTATAATTACTTTGTATATTTTTATTTTTGATTGTTTTTCTCTCTCTATAATCCAACCTAATACTGGTGTTTGTACTCTTCCAGCTGATAACCAATTTTTACCAAAAACTTTCCAAAGTATCTGAGAAAATTCAAAACCAACCCATCTATCAGCAACTCTTCTAACTATCTGAGCTTTTACCAAGTTTTCATTAAAATCACGAGGGTTTTTTATTGATTTTAGTATAGATTTTTTTGTAACTTCATGAAACTCCATACGTTTAATGTTATTTATTAATGGATTTATCAACAATCTTATATCCCAACCAATTTTTTCACCTTCTGTATCAGGGTCAGTTGCGATTAGTATCTCTTCTGCTTCTATTGCCATAAGTTTTAAACTGTCAATTATACCTTCCTTTCCTTCAATTGCTTCATAGATAGGTACAATATCACCATTTACATAAACACCAAAATAACCATTTTCTTTATTTAAATCTAAAATATGACCTAAGGAAGCTGTTATCATTAGGTATCTATCTTCTACTGATGTTTCTAAAAGTTCATGTTCTCCTATTTTTCTTCTGATTGGTTTTCCAAAAAAGTTTGCTATAGTTTTTGCTTTGTTAGGTGATTCTACTACTATTAAAACAGATCTTAACAACTCTTTTGTTTGTGGTTTTTCTTTTCCTGCAAGTATTCTTTTAATTTTTTCTCTATCATTATCTATATCCTTTAAAATCTCTTCCAGATTTACACTTTCAATAGGTATAAACTCAATTTCATCATTAAACCATCTTACTCTTTTTTGGAGATGTTTTAACACTCTTTTATCATCTACCATAATCAAGGAAAGTCCTTTACTTATTCCACCAGCAAACATTCTTGAAGTTCTTCCACTTGCTTGAAGATAACCAGTTACATCTGATACAACAAGAAAGTAACCTTCTTCTGTCTGTCTTAATGTTATATCTTCACTATTTTTTAGCAGATCTACTATCTCTGGAGATGATAAAAATTCACTAATCTCTTTTTTTAATGTTTCTACTCTCTCTAATATCTGAGGGTGATTTTGTAAAAATTCATCTGTTAAATATTGATATTTCTTTAGCTTTTCTATCCATTTTTCTATTTTAAAAGAGTAATCAGGGTAAACTTTTATAATTATTGATCTTATAGATGTTAAAGTCCAAAGTAAATGAGATAAATTCTCTTCAAAATTTACAGATATTACTATTTTAGGTACACCAAAGAAAATAGCATACCTTACAGCTTGAGGTATATCTAAACCTCTTGCCAATGGGTTTCTATAGGATGATATACCAATTAAAACTTCAATTTTTCCTTCTTTAAAAGCTTCTATATTTTCATCATCAAGTTCTTCGTATGTTAATGCATTTATTTTAAAACTATTAAGAATATTTTTTAGATTTTCTACTTCTTGCTTTCCTTTATCTGAAGATACAAATACAAGTCCACCTTTACCTAACTTTTTAATCCATTTTACTAAATTTTCATAGCTAAAATCTTCTTCTGTATAAGTATCTACGATGTTCCTTAAGTAAAATGTTGGTGTTCCTACTTCAAAACCTAAAAGCTCTCGAAATAGCTTTATTCTATTTGATTTTGGATTGGATGTTGCAGATGAAACAACAAGAACACCTTTTTTTTTGAGATATTTTTTTAACTTTTTGAGATAAATGTTCTATTTTTTGTAAATCTCTATTTTGTTTAGCTTTCTCTTTTATCAATTCCATTGCTAAATTTATATCTTCTTCTTCAAAACCCATTAAATATAAAACTTTATCTATATTTTTAGCAGTTTTTAAAAAAGAGTCTACATCATCAATAAAAATAAAAGAAAAGTTTCTTGGAAAATCTTTATAATTTTTGTATAAAAACATGGAAGTTGTAATAAGTATTTTAAAATCGCCTTTTATTAATCTTTTTTTCTTTTCTTCTTTAGATTTTTTACATTCTTCTTCAAAAGTCAATAT
Source organism: uncultured Aquificales bacterium (assembly GCA_964648745.1). Lineage (GTDB taxonomy): Bacteria > Aquificota > Aquificia > Aquificales > Hydrogenothermaceae > Sulfurihydrogenibium. The sequence continues at coordinate 10,295 of CAZYKX010000002.1, read as the reverse complement.
ATCATTCTCATTCATACCTAAAGATAGAAGTTTTTCTTTAACTTGGTTTTGAAGTAGTTTTGTTGGAACAATGATATAAGATTTTTTCCTTTTTTTGCTAAAAAATAACTTGTTATCAATCCAAAAGATGTTTTACCTATACCTGTAGGTGCAAGTAATGCAAAAGATCTTCCTAAAAACACTCTTTTAGCCCATGCTTTTTGGAGACTCCATGGTAAGGATTTTATTTTCTTTTCAAAAAATCTTTCCCATTCTTCCAAAGTATCTGATATTTTACATATATCTTTTAAAAATCCTTCTTTTTTTAGATGAGAACAAACATCTGAGACATCATCTTCTAAACACTTCTCGCAAGGTAAACCCATATATAATCTTTCAGAAGATATATCTCCACCACAGTTAGGACAACTTCTTAAAAAAATGCTTTTTATCATCTTCTCACCATTGATAATAGTATTTAAAATAAATATTATAAAATATTAATCGACTTACATTAAAACACAAATAAAGCATGAAAGATTGGTTTATATGGTAAAATTTAACTATAATCAAAAATATGGAGTGGTTATTTATGTTTGATATTTATTTTTCTCCAAAAAGTGGTATAGAAAGGCTAAATAAAGAAATTAAAAGTTATAGAGAGTTGATACTAAAGTATGTTATACCTTTTTCTTTAATGCCAGTTATTGGTTATCTTATAGGTTTTACTGTTTTAAAATCAAACTATTTATCTTCTATAAATCAATTTTTGGAATATGTAAAAAATGATCCAAATGCTGATAAATCTGTTATAGGATATATGAATATTATTTTAAATATGCTGCAAACTTCTAACTACAATAAAATATTTCTCTTTTTAGTTATTGTTTGGTTATTTGAGATTATGAAACCTGTATTTTTAACTGTGTTAGTTTATTTTTTTGGTAAATCTTTTGGTGGTGAAGATAATCCTTTAAAGGTTTTTAATTTGGTGGTTTTTGCTTTAATTCCTGTATGGGTAAGTGAGATTAGTTATATGGTAAACTTTCCAATAACAGCTTTTTTATTATATTTAAGTAGCTTTTATATGTTTTATCTGATTTTTATAGGTTCTGAAAAAGTTTTAAAAATTCCAAGCGAAAACTCTAAAAATTTCCAATTTATTATAGTTGTTATAATTTTCTATGTTATTTTTAGTGGAATAATTGGGATGTTTCAAACAAAAATTATTCAGAATATCTTAGGTTAGTTATTTCTTTATATTTTATAAGATTTGTTATTGTTAGATTTGTTTTGGGTATTATGCCTACTTTTTCTCCAAGTTTAACAATAGCTCCATTTAAAGCATCTATTTCTACTCTTTTCCCAGATTTTAAATCGTAGTACATTGAAGGAAAATGATCTTTTGTAGGTGGGACAAGATTTGTATAAAAATGTTTTTTATAATCTTCAGGATCTTTAAAATTAAGAGATATCTTATTTTCTTTTGTTACTAAAAATATCTCATCTATAATAAAATCCATTATCTGTCTTGTTTCTTTATTTTCTGCTAAAGTACCGTAATTACACTCTAATAAAGCACCAAGTGGATTTAAAGCGCAGTTGTAAAGTATTTTATCCCAAAGTATTTTATAAATATCCCTTGAAAAAGATGCTGGTATACCAGAATGGTTTATCATACAGACAACTTCTAAAACTTCTTTGTCATCTAATAAATTTTCTGGTTGTCCTATTCTTACATCATCAGCGTTTACTGTAATATAAGCATGAAGTGGTTGTACTATCTTTGAACCAAAAATAACTCTTCCAATAAGTATTTTTGATTTATCTACATAGTTAGAAGCTATTTCATAGTTTCCATAACCATTTTGAGTTAAAAGTAATTTTGTTTTTTCTGTGACTAAATCTTTTATCTTTTTAACTGCATTTTCTGTATCAAAAGATTTTACACCTAATATGATTAGATCAAAATTTATATTTTTCAAATCTTCTACAGAATCTGTTATTTTATCAAGGGTAGCTTTATGCTCTCCCCAAATTCCTTCAACTTTTAAATTGTTATCTAAATATTTTTTTCTTACTAAACCATATACATTATGACCGTATTCTTTTAAAAAAGTAGCAAATACAGTTCCAACAGCTCCAAGACCAACAACTAAAATATTTTTCATTTTAATTCTAAAAACTTAGCTATTTCATCTAAATCTGGTGGTAGCTCTACTGGTTTTTCACTTGCTTTTATTACTGTATCTGGGTCTTTTAAACCATTTCCTGTTAAGGTACATACTACAGTTTCTCCACCTTTAAAGATACCTTTCTTTACAGATTTTATAACACCAGCTATTGAAGCTGCAGATGCTGGTTCGCAAAATACACCTTCCGTAGAAGCTACAAGTTTGTAAGCATATAAAATTTCTTCATCAGATACTGCATCTATAAAACCATTACTTTCTCTTGCTGCTTGTAATGCTGGTTGCCAGCTGTAGGGATTACCTATTTTTATAGCTGTAGCTATGGTTTGTGGATTTTTTATTGGGAATCCTTTTACTATAGGTGCTGCACCTTCAGCTTGCCAACCTATCATCTTAGGTAATTTTTTTACTTTTCCATGTTGATAGTATTCTTTATAGCCTTTCCAATATGCTGTTATATTCCCAGCATTTCCAACAGGTATAAAATGAAAATCTGGTGCTTCTTCTAGGTAATCACAAATTTCAAAAGCAGCTGTTTTTTGACCTTCTATTCTATAAGGATTAACTGAGTTTACAACTTCCACTGGATATTTTTCTCCAATCTCTCTAACTATCTCTAAAGCATCATCAAAATTGCCCATAACAGCTATTATTTTTGCTCCATATACCATTGCTTGAGATAACTTTCCAAGTGCTACTGCACCTTTTGGCAATAAAACATACGCTCTCATACCTGCTTTTGCTGCATAAGCTGCTGCAGAAGCTGATGTATTTCCAGTAGATGCACAGATTACAGCTTCTTTTTTATTTTCTTTTGCTTTTGATATTGCCATTGTCATTCCACGATCTTTAAATGAACCAGTAGGATTTAAACCTTCATACTTAAGATAAATAGTTAAATTTAAACCTTTTGCAATTTCTTTTGATAGGTTATCTGCTTTTATAAGTGGTGTATTTCCTTCACATAATGTAACTATTGGTGTGGAGTTGTTGATTGGTAAAAATTCTCTATAAGCTTCTATTATACCATTCCATTTACAGCCCAAGAAGAAATGCCTCCTTTACTTTTTTATGTTTATCTCTTTCATAATCTCTTCTGTTATTGGTCCTTCTGGTTTTCTATTTATAAACTGTTGAACTACTGGATCTGGATGATTTTTTATCTCTTCTGGTGTACCTATTACATAAATTACACCTTTATGTATCATTGCAATTCTGTCTGCTATACCAAAAGCACTTTCAAGATCATGAGTAACAACTATAGACGTTACACCAAGATTATCTCTAAGTTTCAGTATTAGTTGGTCTATCATAGCTGATGTTACAGGATCTAAACCAGATGTAGGTTCATCGTAAAGTACAATTTCTGGATTGTATGATATAGCTCTTGCTAAAGAAACTCTTTTTCTCATTCCACCTGACAACTGAGAAGGATAAAGATCTTCTATATTAAGTAGTCCAACTAAAGCTAATTTTTCTTTAGCAAGCTTTTTAATTTCACTTTCTGGCATTTTTGTATTTTCAAGATAATAAAATCCAACATTTTCCCAAACTTTTAAACTATCAAATAAAGCACCTTCTTGAAATAAATAACCTATCTTTTTTCTAAACTCTATAAGTTCAAAATCTTTTAAAGTAGATATATCAACATTATCTATAATGATTTTTCCAGATGTAGGTTTTAAAAGTCCTATTATATGTTTAATTACTGTACTTTTACCGCTACCACTTCCCCCTATTATAACAAATACTTCTGATTTTTTTACATCAAATGTTATATTTTTTAAAACTTCTCTATCACCAAACTTTTTTGTAAGATTTTCAACTTTTATTTTCGTTTCCATTAAAATATTCCACTTTTATAAATGCTATAATAATTATAACATGAAAACATAAGGAGCTTGTAAATGCTAAAATCTATGTTTGATAAAATAAAAAAAGGTTTAGAAAAAACAAAAAAACAACTTATTGAAGGTTTTAATAAAATATCTTTTGGTAGAAAAATAGATGAATCACTTTTTGAAGAGATAGAGACAGTTTTATTGAAAGCTGATGTTGGTGTTCAAGCAACGCAAGAGATAATAGAATTTTTAAAAATAGAGAGTAAAAAAAGAAAAATAACAGAAGGAGAACAACTTAAAGAACTTTTAAAAGAAAAAATATACGACATTTTAAAAGATTGTGAAGGTAAACTTAAATTTTTAGGTGAAAAACCAGATGTATTACTATTCCTTGGAATAAATGGAAGTGGAAAAACTACAACTGTTGGAAAACTTGCTTTTTTGCTAAAACAAGAAGGTAAATCAGTAGTTTTAGCAGCTGCTGATACATTTAGAGCTGCTGCAATAGAACAACTTGAAGTTTGGGCAAATAGGGTAAATGTTAGAATAGTAAAACATAATCAAGGGGCTGATCCTTCAGCTGTTGTTTTTGATGCTATAAACAGCGCAAAAGCAAAAAATGAAGATATAGTAATAGTAGATACAGCTGGAAGACTTCATACTAAAGAACATCTCATTAAAGAGCTTCAAAAAATAAAAAGAACTATTGCAAAATTTTCTTCAAATCAGCCAGTAGAAACATTACTTGTACTGGATGGTACACTTGGACAAAACTCTATAAACCAAGCCAAAACATTTAAAGAAGCTACAGATGTAAGTGGAATAATAATAACAAAACTTGATGGTACTGCAAAAGGTGGTGCAATCATTCCTATATGTAAAGATTTAAAAATACCAGTAAAGTTTATAGGTGTAGGAGAATCTATAGAGGATTTACAGCTTTTTGATGCTAAAGAGTTTGTAGAAGCTTTATTTAGTTAAAATTAATGTGATATAATATATATTCTCATTGCGAGTGTGGCGGAACAGGCAGACGCGCGGGACTTAGGATCCCGTGCCCGAAAGGGCGTGTGGGTTCAACTCCCACCACTCGCATTAAAGAAATATTTAAAAATAATTTTATCCATCATCAAAATAATAATTCTTGATAGCCATTTTAAGGATTTCTAAGGTAATTTATCACTATAATTTTAGAGATATTCCAACGTTTAAGGATACTCATTAAATTTAAACTTAAATTTAAAGTTGCAAATTTGAATCAATTAAAAGAAAAGATTTAAAGATTTTAAAACTTGAAGAATGAAGAATTTAGATTTAAAAATAAAAAAAGGGGCTCAAAAGCCCCTCTTTTAAGAGATTTATTAGAATAAGAATCCTACTTCTACAGCGCCAGTAGTTCTTGAAGATTTAGTTTCTCCTTTGCTGTCTACAAATAGAGAGTAGTTAAATCCACCACTACTGATTTCTTTTGCTTTTGCATAAGATAGTTCAGCTCTTATGAAAGTATTTTTTGTTGGGTTGTATGTAGGAGTAATTGTAAATGTCCATACATTATTATGGTATCCGGTAGGTCCTACTGGTAAAAGTATGCCAGGTGCATTATTACTATATCCTACAGCTATAGCTGGGATTAGAACAGAGTCTTTGTTGTCTGCATACTCTATTCTTACTGGTATTTGTACACCAGCTACAGGTTTTACGTTAACACATAACGCAGTACCCCACGCAGAAGAACCTAAGTTTGGCAGACCAGCAGCAGGTAACTGGCCATTTAAAGTTTTTAAGTTGTCATCAGCATGGAAGTAGTCTACTTCAAGACCAGCTGTAACTATACCATAATCTGCACCCACTGTAAGAGCATAAATATCTCTTCCACCAGCTTCATTGTATGTATGTAAACCTACATCTACTGGTAAACCAACTTGTTTTAAGTTTCCAGTAATACCAGCTTCTATGTAAGATTTAGGTGTAACATTTGCTGCTGCTCCTAAACCTGATATAATACCTAAATTAGCATAAACAGGTTGCATTAATTGAGTACCTACTTTACCTGTTCCAACGTAAACTTTTGCTATACCTGCATCGTAAGTAGCTCTTGCACCTGCAAACAATGCTGGGTTAGCTGTAAATAGTACACCTCTTGTAATGTGTGGGTTAAATATTGTAACTGGTTTTTCACCAAAGTTAACCCAAAGTAAACCAGCATCTAATGTAAGACCTTGGATAGGTTTGTAAGTAAGAAAAGCTTTCCATGGTTTGAAGTCTGTAGTTTTACCATGACCTACGAGACCTAGATCATTAACTGCCTTAGAACTTGCTACAACTGTTGGAGCTTCCCATGAACCAAATGCAGCTACAAAACCAATACCACCTACTTCAGCTGGCTTAGCAAGAGCTATAACAAAGTTGTTAACTGTAAAAGAGTCTTTGCTAAAACCACCACCGTTTAATTGGTTATCATTGTTTTGAACGTTGTAACCTGCTGATACACCACCGAGAAGTGTTAAATCTGTGTTTGCCACTGTAATTTGACCTGCGTTTGCAGCTGAAACTGCTAATAAACCTGCCGCTGCCAATCCAACTACTTTTTTCATTGTACAACCTCCTTTAATAAAATTTTATTAAGTTTTTTAAAACAAATTATAACATTAAATTTTTAATTTGTCAAGTTTTTTATGATTTTTATCAAATTATATCTTATTCAATTGTTATATTTTATATTCAATATTTATGCCAATATATTATCTGTAATAAATTATGATTTTTTCCATATTCATTTATGCATTTTTGCAAAAATTCAAAAATTTTACTCATAAACAATTTTAGGAGATAAGAAAATTAGCAACTCTGTAGATTGTGCTTGGTTAATATCTTCTCTAAATAATCCACCTAAAATTGGTATATTCATAAGTCCTGGTATACCATTTCTTTGTTGATCTTCTGTTTTTTCAAGAATTCCACCTATTACAACAGTTGCTCCATCTTTTGCTACAACTTTACTTGTTATTGTCTTGGTTTGTATTGGTGGGTTCCCAAGGACTAAGTTTTTAAAGTCTGGTATATCTTGGGTTATAACAAGATCCATTATAATATTTCCGTCTGCTGTTGTCCTTGGTGTAACATTTAGTTTTAAAACAGCTTTTTTAAAGGAAACTGAAGCTGTAGTACCTCCACCAGCTGCTACTGCTGTTGTATAAGGCACTTCATAACCTTGAGAGATTTCAGCCATTTCTCCATCTATTGTAACAATCTGTGGTTTAGATAAAATTTTAGATTTTCCTATGCTTTGCAATGCACTAAGTCTTATATCTAAAAAGTTTTGAGCACCACCAAGTATAAATCCAAGAGCAAACCCAGAACCTAATTTTGCATTAGAAGCTGGAAAATCTGCTGCAAACCCACCTGTGTAGTTTCTTGTAATACTCCAATTTGAAGCTGTGGCATTAAGGGTTAATGTGGAATTATTTGTATTTGCGCCGTAAATTACTTTTGTATTATTGTTATCTAAATTAAGTCCTGCTCCACCCCATTGAATACCTAAATCTTTTAAATTCTTTGTACTTATCTGAACAATTCTTGCTTCTATAGCTATTTGATAAGGTCTATCAAGTAAATAATCTGAATATTTATATTTTATTTTTTCTATAACTTTTGCTGTATCTGTAATACAAATTTTTGGTAGAGATGTTATTATACCTGCTGGTTGAGATGTAGTTTTACTAATACCTGCTGTCGTACCACTCAACTGTGCAGATCCTGATGTTGCCGCTTGTTTTTGTTCTGTTCCCCCAGTTTCAGTAACACCCTTTGCTTTAAAAACTACAGTTCCATTTTCTGATAAATCATTTTCTTTTATATTCTCTATAATTTCTCCTGGTTCAAGACCTCTTGCATAAAAACATCTTGTCTCGATTTTGTCCTGTGTTAGTTGACCTATCAATCTTGATATTTTCATAACGTTTTCTTTAGTATCAAAAACAATCAACTTCTCTTTTTGTTTATCATACTCATACTTTCCATACAATCCAATACTTTCTGCTACTTTATCTTCTATAGATTTAAATTTTTCATAATCTATATTAAACTCTTTTTTAGTAAACTGACCTTCTTGCTGTTGTATTTTTGATATCTCTTCTGACTGTTTCTTTATACTATCAATGTAAGTAGTGGTTGATGCTTTTATTTTATTTATATTATCTTTATCATCTTTAACAAAAATTGTATAACTTAAATTATCTACTTTTATTAATGCAGAAGGTGAAGTATATTTTTTAACATTTGAAACAATTCCATCAAACAAATCTTTTCCAAAAGCTTTTATTACTTCTGCAGGTACCGTTATAGAGTACTCATCAGTAGCTTTGATTTTGTATATCCCTTGTTCTTTTATGGCTATAAGACCATTTTCAAGAAGAACGAGATTAAATAAATACTCTGCTTCCATAGGTTTTTTTATAGAGAGATTTACCAATTTATCCTTTTGAGCAATCGCATCTTTATCCCATATAATATTAAAATTAGAAGCTTGAGATATCGCATCTACTACTGTAGAAAGCTTCGCATTGTTAAACTCTGCTGAGATTTTTTCTCCCATTGAAATAGATGGAACAACTAATGATGATATTATAGCTGATAGAAATAATCTTTTCTTCATGGCATATCTCCATTATTTATTTTTTTTATTTATAATCTCTTGAGGGATTGATTTAACTTTAACTAACTTTGTCCCTTCTGGTGTTTCAACAACCATAAATTTTTCTCCATTTTCTTTTTGGATATACCCTACAGTAGCTTCCAATCCTACAAATGGACCTAAATCTTGTAATGGTGGTAAATTGATGTTTTCTGCAAATGAGAATTTAAATAAAAGTATCAAAAATAAAATTATCCTAACCATTTTGTTCCTCCGGTAGATAGTAAACTACTAAATTAACTGTAGATCTTAAAATACTTCCTTCCTTCTTCAAAACAACATTATCTGCAACTATAAATCTTTCAGATTTTGATATATCGTCTAAAAAGTTTTTTATACCTTTAATATCACCAGATAGATCAGTATTTATAATTACTTTCTTAAGTTTTATTGCATTTTCAGGAATTTGGATTTTTTTATCTTTTTTATCATTACTGTTTGCATTATCTTGCTTTGGTTTAATTTCTTCTAATTTATCTGTATCTTTGTTGTAATAGAGATAAATCTCTTCTTCTTTATCTATCTTAAAAGAGTTTAGTATTACCATATTTTTCTTTGCAGTCAATGAAACAATAGCTAAAACATCATCTAAATTTGGTTTAGGTGGAATGATATTAGATAAAGATTTCATTTTTAATTGATCTTGTTTTAATGATTCTTTAATTTCTTTTAATTTTTTCTCTAACATTTCTTGTTTTTTAGCATCAGTTGAATTTTTCAAAAGTTCGTTTTGATTTTTAAGATTTGATACTTCTTCTTGTAAACTTTTATACTCTTCTAATTTTGGAGATAAAAGAAAGTTATATATAACAAAAGCGAATATCAGTAAAAATATAATTATTAATAACACTCTTTGCCAATAAGGTGTCTGTTCCCATTGTTCTCTTATATCCATAACATTTTCTCCTTAATTTTTAAGTTCAAAGGTAAAGCTGTAATAATCTAAATTTTTCGTTGCTTGTTTTTTCTCTGTAGAATTAAAAGTCAACTGTTTATATGTTGTATTTAAGTTTTTATAGTAGGTGGATATCAAATTTGGATCTAATGAAAAACCTGATATTTTTCCATTGTTTTGAGATAACTCTAAGGTATCAAGCCATAAGCCAGAAGGAACAGATTTTACTATAACTTCTATCTTTGGTGTTAATGGTTTTTTGCTTTCACTTATTTTTTCTAATGTTTTTAGTTTGAGATTTAATTTTTCTTTATTTTTTTCTTCTTCTACCAATAATTTTTTTAATTTGTCGATTTTTTCTTTTAAATTTTTATATTTTTCATTTTCGGAAAGTAAAATATTCTTTTCTTCCTTTAAATCACTAACTTTTTTTGTAATATAAAGAGAATAAACAAACTCTGATGCTATAATTAATCCACCACCAATTCCAACTATAAACATTGGACTTAAGTTCTTAAAATCAATTTTCGGAAGAGAAAGTCCTGTCTTTGTTAATGATAATTTTTCTTTTGTTTTCTTTTTAGGATTTAAATTTATATTTATCATAGCATAGTTCCCCCATTTATAAACATTTATTTCTCTCACACACCTGGGGTTTAAAGCTACTTAGAAAATCCCTGTAATAAGGATTATCC
>CAZYKX010000001.1:0-116157 GCA_964648745.1 uncultured Aquificales bacterium | reverse complement strand
AAGGATATTTCTTGCTCCATTCACCTATAGCATTTATTTTTCTACCACATGCTTTACATTTAAAGTTTTGTGTGTCTTTTCTATTAAAACAACCTGATAAGAGCATGTTTGTTTATACACTGTGAGAGTTTACTTTCTATAGAAGACAGTTTTATATTTTTGTTTAATTTTCCATTGTTAGTAAAAAAGTATTTCCAGTGGAAATTTCCTATTTTATAAGCAGTGTTTCTGTATTCTTTTAATACTTCAATAATTTTTGAGATCTTACTTTTATTTGCAAAGTGTGGGTAGATATAAGATCCAATTATTCTGCTTGAATTATTCAATATTTTCATTTTGTATATCTTTTATTATATTTTCTGCAAATTTTCACGTCACAACTCCTTTTATCTAAAAAGTCAAGTGCATTCGTATTTAAATGGCTATTTATAGCTATATATAGCTATTTAAATAAATACTTGTAATTAATACTAATCACTTATCATTTTCAAAAATTCTTCTTCATTTATTGTTTTTATTCCTAATTTTTGTGCTCTTTGTAGTTTACTACCTGGCTCTTCTCCTACAACTAAATAGTGAACTTTTTTAGAAACAGTATCAAGAACATTACCACCTAAATTTTCAACTATCTCTTTTGCTTTTTCTCTACTGCAACATTTCAAAGTGCCTGTAAAAACAAAATTTAAACCAGAAAGTTTACCTTTCTTTTCTTCTTCATTACAAACTTTTACACCTAATTTTTTAAGTTCTTTTATCATTTTTATATTTTGTGGATTATGGAAAAAACTATAAATTTCATATGCAACTTTTTCACCTATATTTTCAAGTTTAATTAAATCTGTTATAGTGAAATTTTCTAAATCATCTATACACTTTATAGCTGATGCTAATGTTTTTGCTGTAACTTCTCCTACATACCTTATTCCAAGACCATATATTAGCCTATATAAAGGTCTGTTTTTACTTTCTTCTATAGCATTTTTTAAGTTTTCAACAGATTTTGGACCAAAACCAGGAATATTTTTGATTAAATTAAAGTTTAGTTTATATATATCTGGAATAGATTTTAAAAGTTTTAAGTTATAGAACTTTTTGACAGTAGCTTCTGATAAACCTTTTATATCCATAGCATCTTTAGATGCAAAATGTATAATTCTTTCAATAACTTGTGCTGGGCAGTTTATATTTATACATCTATATACAGCTTCACCTAATGGTTTAACTAATGGGGAACCGCAAGATGGACAGTTTTTTGGAAACTCTATAGGTTTTTCGTTTCCTGTTCTTGCTTCTTTTATAACCATAACTATGTAAGGTATAACATCTCCAGCTCTTTCTACTAAGACAGTATCACCTATTCTAATATCTTTTTCTTTAATAAAATCTTCATTAAATAAAGAAACAGATGATACTATAACTCCGCCAATTTCTACAGGTTCTAATTTTGCAACAGGTGTTACTGCTCCAGTTCTTCCTACTTGGAATATAATGTTAACTATTTTTGTAGTGGCTTGTCTTGCTTTAAATTTAAAAGCTATTGCCCATCTGGGATGGTGAGATGTAAAGCCTAATTTTTCATAAAGGGATATATCATTTACTTTTATTACCATTCCATCTATTTCATATGGATAGTTATCTCTTTTTTTCTCCCATTCTCTGCAGAAATCGATAACTTCTTCTATTCCATTACAAACTTTCATAACATCAAAAGGTGTTTTAAATCCGAGGGTATGTAGCATTTTTATATTTTCTGAGTGTTTTTTTAGAGTTGAGCCTAATAGGTTTTTTCCATCTTTTTCTGCATATGATATCTGATATAAAAATGCTTCTAAGCCTCTTTTTGCTACTTCTTTTGGATCTTGTAGTCTAATTGAGCCTGCTGCTGCATTTCTTGGGTTTGCAAAAGGTAGAAGTCCTTCTTGGATCCTTTCTTCATTTATTTTTTTAAAAATATCCTTTCGTATTAAAACTTCACCCCTAATCTCAACTTTATCTATATTGAAGTTTGAGAATTTTGCAGATAAAGGAATTGTTTTAATAACTTTTAAATTATTTGTTATATCTTCTCCAACTTCTCCATCTCCTCTCGTTGCACCTCTTACAAAAATATCATTTTCATAGATTAAAGATATACCAGCTCCATCAAACTTTGGTTCAACGGCATACTCTATTTTATCTAATCCTGTTAATTCTCTTACTCTTCTATCAAAATCTTTTAAATTTTCTTCATTATAAGAGTTGTCTAAGGACAGCATTGGTGTTAGGTGTTTAACTTCCGGAAATACTTTTGTTATCTCTTTTGGTATTCTTTGGGTTGGTGAATCTGGTGTTATAAGGTTTGGATATTTATTTTCAAGTTCTTTTAAAAGTTTGAAAAGTTTATCATACTCATAGTCAGAAATTACTGGACTTGCTAAAACGTAATATCTCCAATCATGGTAGTTTATAACTTCTCTAAGTTTTTTAACTATATCTTCTGCTTCTTTTGCAGATATTTTTTTTATATCTAATTGTAGAAGTTCTTTTGAAAGTTGTATAAGTTCTTTTTGTTTTTCTTCACTATACATATTTGTCTCTCTCTTTTAAAATTTGGAAACTACTACTTGTTCCAATTCTGTCAGCACCTGCTTTTATAAATTCTAATACTGTGTTTAAATCTTTAATCCCACCGGAAGCTTTTATTTTTATATTGTAGTTTAATCCTTTCCATTTTTTTATATCTTCCAATTTTGCTCCTTCTGGTGCAAAACCTGTACTAGTTTTTATAAATTCTGCTTTTGTATTTGCTACGATTTTTATAGCTTCTAATTTTTCTTCTTCTGTTAAATAAGCTGTTTCTACAATTATTTTATGAGTTGCCTTTTCTGTATTTTTAATTATCTCATTTATTTCATTTTCTATAAAATTATACTCTTTAGATTTAAAAGCAGATATGTTCCATACTATATCAAGTTCTTTAGCACCATCTTCGACAGCCAAAACAGCTTCTTCTATTTTAGTTTTTGTTTTATTTAATCCTAAAGTAAATCCAATTACGCTACAAACATTAATATCTTTGTCTTTTAATATTTCATAGCAAATTTTAACATGATAAGGATTTACACACACAGATGCAAATTTATACTTTTTTGCTTCTAAACATTCTTTTTCAACTTCCTCATTGGTTATAAATGGTTTTAAAATTGAGTGATCTATATATCTATCTATGTTTAATAACAAATCCGTGCCAAAGTTCATTAGGTTTTCCTTCTTCTGGTTTAGATAACATTTCAATTATCTCTAAATTATTCTCTTGACAAAATTTTTTAATTTGTTCTTTTTCATCTTTGAATATACCAGATATAAGCCAATATTTTTTAAATTTTTCTTTAATTTGATTAAAGTATTTATCGAAAATATCCATCTGTAAATTTGATAACACTATATCATACTGATTTTCTATACTTTCTATGTCTCCTTGCCAACAGTTTATAGATACTTGATTTTCCCAACTGTTTATTTTACATTCTTCAACAGCTTCTTTTTCTATATCAAAAGCATCTACCTTTGCTCCAAGTTTTGCAGCTGCAATTGATAGTATACCAGTTCCACAACCAATATCTAATACAGTGTCATCTTTATTTATATACTTTGGTATTAATGTAAGCATTATCTGGGTGGATGGATGCAAACCAGTTCCAAAAGCCATTGCTATTTTTAATTTAATAGGTATATACTTGTTTTCGTTGTATACTTCCCATTCAGGAATTATGATAAATGGAGGTATTTCTATAGGTTTAAAATTTTCTTTCCATTTTTCTTCCCAATTTTCTTCATCAATCTCTTCTTCCAATATGATTTTTCCATTTCCAATATCTTCAAAAATTGTGTTTAAGATATTTTTCATTTCTTTATAATTTTCTTTCTGTGCATATACAGCAAACCATGTTTCATTTTCATCTTTTTTTATTATTTCTACACCGTAACCATTTAGTTCGACTAGAAAGATTTCAAATAAGTTTGTTGGGATTTGGCATGTAAATTTAGTCAATTTTATTACCTACCTTTTTTATATTTGTTATAAATATACTCTTCTATTTTCATAATTTCAATTTTTGGAATATGAACTAATGCTTCTCGTTGTTTTTCTATATCATCTGTATATCTATTTTTTACTTCTTCTCTTAGATAGCTAACTATAAATTCTATTTGCTTTTGTAAATCTTCTATTTGCTCTTTCATTTTTAAAACTACTTCTACACCTGCAAGGTTTATACCTAGTTCTCTTGTTAAAAATAGTATAAACTCTAATCTTTTTAAATCTTCTTCAGAATACATCCTTGTATTGCCTTTTGTCCTTGAAGGTACAAGTAATCCTTCCCTTTCATACAACCTTAATGTTTGAGGATGGATGTTATACATTCTTGCTACTGTTCCTATCATATATACTGCTTCATTGCTTCTATTTCTCATGGTTTTCACCTCTTAAATATACTTATAAGTTTTGAAAAAATCGTTGTTGTATTTTTTGGTTTTTTTTCAAAAAATCTATGCATTCTCTTGCATCTTTTGGAAGATCTTTTATACTTGGTATTATTACATTAAACTGTACGATTAAATCACCATAACCGCTATGTTTTAATTTTGGCATTCCTTTTCCTACTATTTTTAAAATATCTCCTGGCTGTGTACCTGGATTCACTTCTATCTTTTCAGTTTCACCATTTATTAGAGGAATCTCTAACTTTGTTCCTGCTATTGCTTCTGCTACTGAAAGATTAACATTAATGTAAAGATTGTCTCCTTTCCTTTCAAAAAGTGGATGTGGCTCTACTTTAACTATAATCCATAGATCACCTGGTACACCACCAAACCTACCACTATGACCTTTACCTGGCACTCTTAGTTTACTTCCATTATCAACACCAGGTGGTATATTTACTTTAACTTTTTCTTTCTTTATAACTAAACCTCTTCCATTACAATTTTTACAAGGTTCTTGTAAAATACCTGTTCCACCACATGTTGGACAGACCTGTGATATTTTTATAAAACCTAAGCTTTGATAAATTTCACCTGTTCCACCACATGTTGGACAGATCTTAGATTCGGATCCAGGTTGATTTCCTGTTCCACCACATACTTCACATATAACATAACGAGGAACTTCCAATTCAACGGTTTTACCTTTATATGCATCTTCTAGTGAAATTGTAATATTTTGATAAATATCTGCACCATTTTCTTTTTGATAGTGTACTTTCTTTTCTTTCTTTGTTCTCCTTCCACCACCTAAAAATTCAAAAATATCCTCTAAATCTCTAAATATGTCATCTTCATTTATTCCATAAGTTCTATAACTACCACCTTGAGAACTATAACCTTCAAATCCAGCATGTCCAAATTGGTCATAAATCTTCCTTTTTTCTGGATCTGATAAAACTTGGTATGCTTCATTGATTTCTTTAAACTTTTCTTCAGCTTCTGGATTGTTTGGGTTTAAGTCTGGATGATACTGTCTTGCTAGTTTTCTATATGCTTTCTTTATTTCATCTTGTGTAGCATTCTTGCTTACACCAAGTACTTCATAGTAATCCCTTTTATTTGCCATCAGCCTACCTCTTGAAAATATTAGATATTAATAATATAATGTTTAGTGTATCATTGTCAAGTTTTATAAAAAATAAATTGTAAAGGTAGAAAAAATGGCTATTAAAACTCCATTTGTAGCTGTTGATGGCATTATAAAACTTTTTGATGAAAATAACAACTTTCAAGGTATTGTTCTTATTGAGAGAAAAAATCCTCCTTTAGGTTTGGCTTTACCTGGTGGTTTTGTAGATATAGGAGAAAGTGTGGAAGATGCTTTAAAGAGGGAGATGAAAGAAGAGGTAAATTTAGATGTTGAAATTATAAGACTATTTAATGTTTATTCAAATCCAGATAGAGATCCAAGATTTCATACAGTTTCTATAGTTTTTATCTGTAAGGCTTATGGTATTCCAAAGGCTCAAGATGATGCAAAAGAAGTTAAGGTTTGTAAGTTAGAGGAGATACCTTTTGATAAATTGGTTTTTGATCATGCTAAAATATTAGAAAACTTTTTGATAGGATTTTAAAAATGAAAATAAAAGATATATTAAAAAAGTATACATTTCACAATATTTTTGGAGAGTTATTCGAGACATTTGAAGATTTTGCAATTGTTATTTTAACATTATTGCTGTTTATCTTGACACTAAACGCTCTTTATGATATAGGACTCTCTCTAATTTCGGAAAAATATACATTTATGGATCTAATTCCTAAGTTTCTTTATATTTTTATCCTTATAGAGCTTTTTAGATTAAACATAGTTTATCTATCAGAAAGAAGAATAGATACACCTTTAATTGTAAAAACAACCTTAATAGCTGTCTTGAGAGAGGTAATTATAAAAGCACCTTACTTAAAATTTTACGACTATTTGGGATTGTCTATCCTATTAACTGTATTAAGTGGTATATACTATATTCCAAAATATATTTTCGTATCGGAAAAAAATTTTATATTAAAAAATAAGAGAATAAAAATTGAAAAAAAAGTAAGTAAAAAAGAATAAAACATTAGGAGGTTTCCAAAATGGAAACAGAAAGCAGCTGGTTTGAGCTTGGAGGTATAATATTTTTTACATGGATGGTCATAATAGTTGGTTTATTATGGGGACTTTCAATAAAAGCTAGTTACAATGAAGAAAAGATGAAACAAAAGCAAGAACAAGGAAAAAATGATGAACAATCAGCAGAAAACAACAGAACTTAACTATCCTTTTATTGTAATTACAGCTTTTGGAATTGTTGCAACATTGATTTTCATATTCATTTTTGTATATCAAAAATCTATATCTACAGTTAGAGAAAAAGCTATAATGGAAAGAGCTTATCCAAAAATAAAACCTCAAGAATATTACTATGAACTAAAAAATATAGCTTCAAAAAATGGTTTTACAGTGAAAGATCTAATTATAGAAAATAATTATTTCTTAGTTCAACTTTACTCATTAAACTATATTGAAAAAGCGAAAAATATATCTTTATCTTTACCTTCCATGGTTGTAGTTACATTGTCTATCTATGATCTTGGAGATGGGACTGCTGTAGTAGGGAACAATCCTTACTTATGGAAAATACTTATTGAAAATAGAAATTCTGATAGTTTAG
Organism: uncultured Aquificales bacterium; assembly: GCA_964648745.1. Taxonomy (GTDB): domain Bacteria; phylum Aquificota; class Aquificia; order Aquificales; family Hydrogenothermaceae; genus Sulfurihydrogenibium. The sequence goes on along the minus strand of CAZYKX010000001.1, from coordinate 108,979 downwards.
CTAAAGAATATTATGAACTTGTAAATTTAGTATTAAACAATGTATACTATTCTCTAAAAGAAAAGAAAAAATCAATTTAGAGGAAAATTCATGATAATGTTTGGTACAGATGGTTATAGAGCTATAATAGGTAAAGATTTTACTTTTGATATTGTTATGAAGATTGCACAAGCTCAAGCTGATTCTTTAAAAGAAAGAAATGGAAAAAAAGTAGTTATAGGTTATGATACAAGGTTTATGTCTTCAGATTATGCACATTTGGTTGCAGAAGTTTTTTCATCTAATGGTTTTGAAGTTATCTTATCTGACAATAGTTGTACAACGCCAGCTTTATCTTTAGCAGTAAAAAATTTAAAAGCTGATGAAGGTATTATGATAACTGCATCTCACAATGACTATAAATATAACGGTTATAAAATAAAAGGTTACTATGGTGGACCAGCCACACCAGATATAATTAAAGATGTTGAAGAAAAAATAGGCAAAAATCAAGTATTAAGAGGTAAAACAGATTTTACCTATAGAGATATCAATAAAGATTATATTGAAAAAGTAGGATCTTATTTTGATCACTCTGTTTTTAAACAAAAATCATTAAAAATTGTACATGATCCTATGTTTGCAACATCCATTGGTATTTATAATAAACTACTTGAAAATACATTTGTTGAAGTTAACAATATAAATCATTTTAAAGATCCATACTTTGGATTTCATCATCCAGAACCAATAGATAAAAATTTATCTTTATTAAAAGCTAAAGTAGTAACTACAGAATCAGATTTAGGTATAGCAAATGATGGAGATTCAGACAGAGTTGGTATAGTAGCAGAAGATGGAGAATTTATAAACACTCAAATACTGTATGCCCTACTTTTAATACATACTGTAAAAAATAGAAAAACAGAAGGTAGCGTTGTAAAAACAGTTTCTACATCTTACTTAGTTGATAGAATTGCAAAAAAATATGGAATAAAAGTACACAAAACACCAGTTGGGTTTAAATATGTTGCTGATATAATGCTAAAAGAAAAGGTAGCTTTTGGTGGCGAAGAATCTGGTGGATATGGATTTGGATTTCATATACCTGAAAGAGATGGAATATTATCTGGCATGTTAATAATAGAAATGTTAATGCTTTACGATAAACCTATTACAGAAATTATAAAGGATCTATTTAAAGAGTTTGGAGAAGCTTACTATAAAAGAGAAGATTTAAAAGTGGAAGGTAACAAAGGTTTAGAGCTTGTAAAAAGTCTAAGAGAAAAAGATATTAAAGAATTTGCTGGATTAAAAGTTGTAGAAAAAGATAAAACAGATGGTGTTAAACTTATTTTTGAAGATGATAGCTGGATACTGTTTAGAGCATCTGGAACAGAACCAGTTTTAAGAATTTACGCAGAAACGCCAAAAAGAACTTTAACAGAAAAACTTATAGATGCAGGAAAACAATTAATTTTATAAAGGAGATTTAAGATGGAAAATATGTTTCAGCCTTTTGAGATTTTAATTTCAGAAGAAAACGAACTTATTGTTTTAGTTGAACCTGAAGGAGAGCTTCTTTCAGCATTGGAAAATGAAAAATTATCCTTAGAACTTGATGTAGATGTAGATTATGATGATGAAGATGAAGAACTTTACCTACTTTTTACAGTTTATCTTGGAGAAAATGAAATATTCTTTGCAGTTCCTTATGGAGAAGCATGGAATATTTTAGTAGAAAAAGGAAACTTTCAATTAGCTTTTATATCTCAGACAGATTTCGATAATAAAAAATTTGAGAATGTGCCAACAATAACAATAGAGTTAGATGATTTAACACTTGGCTTTATAGAAGGTTGTCAAAGAACAGCAGAAGTGTTACTAGGTGAAAATTTTGAAGAATGATTCTTTATTACAAAAGAAAAGTTAATTTTTATGAAACAGATGCTCAAGGGATAGTTCATCACTCAAACTATCCCCGTTATTTTGAAGAAGCTCGAGGTTTTTATTTAGAATCTATAGGCTATCCATATCACTTTCTAAGAGAAAACTTAAATCTAGATGTTGTTCTACTTTCTTTAAATGTAGAATATTTAAAACCTATTACCTTTGGTGAAACGTTTGAGATAAAATTCTTTATTGAAGAAAAAGATAAATATTTTTTTACTTTTAAATATGAGATAATATCTAATAATCAATTAAAAACAGAAGGAAAAACGAAACACTGTTGCTTAGATAAAACAACAAAAAAGATAGTTAAAATTCCAAAAGAACTTTTTGAAAAGATGAGGTAAAGATGATAGAGAAAGTTTTAAACATAGTAGAGAAAGAGTTAAAAGGTTATACATGGGAAATTTTTTACGTTAAAAATAAAAAAATAAAATCTCAATCAAATGATCTAAAGATAGATAAGGTTTCTATTTCTGATGATGCCGGTTTTTCCATAAGAGTTCTAAATGGAAAATCACAAGGATTTGCTTATTCAACATCTTTTGAAGATAAAGATATATTAGAATCTATAGAGTATGCAAAACATCTTTCAGAGATAACAACACAAGATGAAGCTAACTACATATTAGATAAAGTAAACCCTTCTGAGAAGTACGAATACTTTGATGATTTTGCTGTAAACCTTCCTTTCAATGAAAAAATAGAAAAGGCTATAGAACTTGAATCACTTGTTAGATCTAAAGATGAAAGAATAAAGTCTGTTAGAAGTTCAACATTTGTAGAAAATATTGTAGAAACAACTTTAATCAACTCTTATGGATTAGAGATTAAAGAAAAAGGGACTTTTTATACTGTTATGGTTTCAGCTGTTGCAACTGAAAATGGTGATAGCCAGATATCATGGAGTTTTAATGGAAAAAGATTTATAGCAGATTTAGATTTAGAAAAGGTAGCATCTGAAGCGGTTTTTAATGCTGTTTCTCTTTTAAATTCAAAAACGATAAAGACAAAAAATATGACATTACTGTTTCCACCTTATGTTTTTGTAGAACTTCTTGATACATTTTCTTCTGCATTTACTGGTGATTCACTTATAAAAAATAAAACACTTTTTAAAAATAAAGAAAATCAAAAAGTTGCATCAGAAAAGATAACACTGGTAGATAATGGAAGATTATTAAAAGGATTTAAAACCTCCACATACGATGGAGAAGGCTTTGAAACAGGTAAAACTATTTTAATAGAAAACGGAGTATTCAAAGGATTTTTACATAACGGTTATACCGCAAAAAAACTTAACGTTAAACCTACTGGAAATAGTGTTAGAGATGACTTTAGAACTTTACCTAAAGTAAGTATTACAAATCTTTATATAGAAAATGGTAAAGATAATATTAAAGATTTTCTTGAAAATGTAGATGAAGTATTTTACGTTATTGATTTAATGGGATTACATACAGCAGATCCTATATCAGGTGAGTTTTCACTAGGAGCTTCTGGACTTGTATACCATAAAGGAGAAATCGTAAAATCTGTAAGAGGTGTTACAATAGCTGGAAATATACTTGATATATTGAATAATGTAATTCTTGTTGGCAATGATATTAAATTTTATGCTAACCTAGGAAGTCCTTCGATAGTGGTTGAAAATATTACAGTAGCTGGAGAATAAGAAGTGCCCAGGGTGGGATTTGAACCCACACGCCCTCTCGGGCACTACCCCCTCAAGATAGCGCGTCTGCCAGTTTCGCCACCTGGGCAAATAAGTACAATTATTATATCACAGAGAGGGAAAATTGCAAGTAGTATTACTTCAAGAAGGTGCTGATTTAGATGCATTATCTTCAGCTTATGGAATAACATTACTATATCAAAATTTCAAAATTGTTTTACCAAACTCTTTAGAATTAAAAGTTCTAAAAACTTTAAATTTGTTTAAAGATAAATTTAAAAATAAAATAATAAAAAAAACAGATTTTGATTTGTCAAAGGTATCAGAGATAATAATTACAGACTATCAAGAAATATCCTTTAATTTACCAGAAAATATAAAGGTAACTATTTACGATCATCATCCTAAAAAGAATAAAAATATTACCAAGAAAGCAAAAGTTCATTTTTATAAAACAGGTTCTATAACAACAGCTATAGTTGAAAAAATTAAAAAGGAAAAAATTAATTTAGATAACCTTGATTCAACAATACTATCCCTAGGAATTTATGAAGATACAGGTGGATTTAAGTATAAAGGAACTACAATTAGAGATTTAAATGCTTTCAGATTTTTATTTAAAAAAGGAATAGAATTAGAACTATTTTATAAAATTATTCAAGATAAATTAGGAGAAGAAGAGTTAGAGATTTTAAAAGATATAAACCAAAATACTGAAATAATCACACATACAAGATTTAAAATTTATATATCAGCAACTTCCAAAAAAATAAAAAATGATATAGCAGGACTATTAAAGTATGTAAAATCTTTTGAAGATGCAGATGCATTTTTTGTAGTTTTAAACCAAAAAAATAAAAAAACAGTAATTGCCAGATCAGTAAATGATAACATTGATGTTAATAAAATTTTAAGTTATTTCGGTGGTGGAGGGCATAAGTATGCAGCATCTTCTACCATTGTAGGTGTAAGTTATGAAGAAATAAAAGATACGATTAGATTAATACTACAGGATGAAGAATTCCTTTTAAACTTAATAAGAAAGGATATTCCTGTAGTTTTACAAGATACTAAATTTAAAGATTTAGATAAAAAGTATAAATATTTTGTTGTTGTTGATAATCAAGGAAAATATTTAGGTGTACTAAAAGGCAACTATGTAAATTTAGCAATAAAACATGGATTTGAAGAAGAAGAAATTTCAATCTTTATAGAAGATTGGAAAACGTTAAATTATAGTGATTTAAAACAAATAAATCTTAAAACATTAATAGAAGACGATTATGAAATATTTCCTGTTTTAGATAAAGGTTTTTATGTAGGGTATATATATAAAAAAGATATTTTAAATCAATTATTTAAAGACACAGAGAAAGCAGCTATAGCAACCTTAAAACCTAATCCAAAAATTTATAATTTTACTAAAAAATTAGAATTATTCTTTCCAAAGTTTCTTATTGAAAAACTTAAAGATATTGGTATCATTGCAGAGGAATTAGGATATCGAGCATTTATAATAGGTGGAGTAGTTAGGGATATTGTTTTAAATAAGAAAAACCTTGATATTGATATTATTGTGGAAGGAGATGCTCCAGATTTAATAAAAGAGTTTGCAAAAAAATATAACTATCCTTACCATATTTATAAAGAGTTTATGACTGGGAACGTTGTTATTGAAAATAATGTAAAGTTGGATTTTTCCACTGCAAGGAAAGAAGAGTATGAATCTCCTGGAGCTTATCCTAAAGTTGAGAAAGCTACACTATTTGAAGACTTATATAGAAGAGATTTTACCATCAATACCTTAGCTATAGAACTAACAAAATCTAACTATGGAAAATTAATAGACTACTTTAATTCACTTATAGATATTAAAGAAAAAAGAATAAGAATTCTACATTCTTTTAGCTTTATAGAAGATCCAATTAGAATATTAAGAGCTTTAAGATTTTCTGGAAGACTTGATTTTAAATTAGAAAAGAAGACAGAAAAATTATTAATCTACTGTGTAGAAAAAGATTTAATAGATTTTGCACCAAAAGGTAGAATAAATTTAGAGCTAAATTTAACCTTCAATGAAGAAAAATCTTTAAATATATTAAAACTTTACGATAAATACAAAGTTTTAAATAAAATTTTTCCATTTACCCATATTGATAGTGAAAAAGAAAGACTAATTCAAAAACTCTTAGATACATTAATACTTTTAAACCAGTTAAAACCATATGATTATCCTAAAAATACAAACTATATCTACATTTTACTTTCCCATTTACCAACAGAGATTATGTATCAAACATTAAAGAAGTATCTATTTGAAAAAGAAGCCAAATTTTTAGAAAAGTTCATTGATGACTATAAACGTTTAAAAGAAACATCTGATAAGTTTGAAATGTATAAAGTTTTAAAATCTATAAAAGATGATTATTTACCTGCTGTACTTACATTACTTGAAGAAAAGCAATATAATATAGTAATAGAAATTTTTAGAGTCATAAAAAATCCATTAATTACAGGAAATGATTTAATTAATTTAGGCTTGAAACCTTCAAAACTATATAAAACGATACTTGAGGACACTTTAGAAAAACAGCTAAATGGTTTGTTTAAAAATAAATTAGATGCTATAAATTATATAAAAGAAAAATATAGTAAATTTTTAAGGAGAGTTTAAATGAAAATATTAATAGTTGAAGATAACATTCCGCTGAATATCTCAATAAAAGAAGTATTAGAGCTTAACGATTATATTGTAGATTCTGCATTTGATGGAAACGAAGCATTAAATTTTATAGAACATTCTACATATGATATCATTATCCTTGATTTGATGTTGCCAGATATTGATGGTTTTAATATCTTAAAATCAATAAGAGAAAAAGGGATAAATACACCTATTATTATATTAACAGCAAAAGACCAAATTAAAGATAAGGTTAAAGGTTTAGATTTAGGAGCTGATGATTATATAACAAAACCTTTTGATGTAGAAGAACTTTTAGCAAGGATAAGAAGTATAGGAAGAAGGATATCCTCTGAGAAGAAAGATGTTGTTGTAATAGATGATCTTGAGATTGATTTAAAAAATAAAGTTGTTAAAAAGAATGGGGAGTTTATAGAATTAACACCAAAACTTTACTGTATTTTAGAACAGCTTGTAAGAAATAGGGGAAGAGTAGTTACTTATGAAATTTTATCAAGTAAATGCTGGGAAATAACAGAAGTTACTACAAGAGAGACCATAAGAACTAATATAAAAAATCTTAGAAAACTTATAGATCCTCAAAAGAATATAATACTAACTGTGGAAGGAGTAGGCTATAGGATTCCTTAAATTTTCTTTTGACGAGTTTCAAAAAGTTAGATTAAAAATCGTTTCTTTACTTATATTTATTGCATCAATTATTGTTTTTATTTTATCTTACTCTATCTATCTTTCTTATGAGAATCAAAAGTATGTTGATATTGAGGATAAACTAAAATCTAAAATCATAGAGATCATAGATAATATAGAAAATAATAACATAAGTGTGTATCCTGAAAAGAATATGTTTATTTGTTTTTATAATTTAGATAACAAAGAAAAAAAATGCATATATAACTTAGATACATTTAATATAAAGAAAAATGCATTTAATCCAGAAACTATTGTAATGTTTGAAGGAAAAAGATATGTAGGCAACTTTTTCTTGTATGGATATAATTTTAAAAATAACAAAAATTATTACATTATTATAGGGTACGATATTTCAACAGTAATAAACGATTTGGAAAATTTAAAAAAATCAATCTTTCTATCTAGTTTAGCAGTAATAGTTTTAGCTGGAATTTTAGCATTTTCTGTTTCCGGTAGAATATTAAATCCTATTAGAGAAAGTAAAGAGAATCTAGAGCATGTGTTGAGTATAATTTTTCATGACTTGAGGACACCTATCACAGTTATAAAAACAAATCTTTACATTATGAAAGCAAAAAATTTTAATAATGTTGAAAACAATCTTTATCAAATTGAACGAAATTTAGATTATATACAAAACATAATCAAAAATATAGAAGCTTTAAGATCTTTGGACATAACAGAAGTTGAAGATATTAACATAAATGAGCTTATAAAAGATATTCTTGAAAAACTAAAAGCAAAAATTAATGAAAAATATCTTACTGTAAAGATTATCGAAGAATCTACAATAAATATAAAAGCAAACTATATAGATATGGAAATCATGTTTACCAATTTATTAGAAAATGCTATCAAATACAGTAAAGTGCAAGCTACAGTAGAGATTGTATTTTCAGATAAAACTGTAACTATTAAAAATCAAGGAAATAAAATAAAAGAACCTAATAAAATATTTGAAAAATTTTATAGAGAAGATTTAAGTGGGAATATTGAAGGTTTAGGGCTTGGACTTTCAATTGTTAAAAAAATATGCAACAAGTATGGTTTTAAAATAAAGTATGATTATAAAGACGAATTTCATATATTTAAGGTTATTTTAAAATAAAAAGGGGTGTTTTAACCCCTTTATTTATATTATTTTTCGTTTGATTCAAATTCAATTTTATCATCTTTACAAATGTACTTTTCTCCACTAACCTTTTGAACTAATGGGTCTACTTTACATGACAACTCTTCAACTTTCTCTGCTATTTCTTCTTTTGATTTTTTTACAAAGTAAATTACATAAGCAACCATTCCTAAAGTAAAAAGAATTAAAAATACTACATAAGTTTCCATGACACATCCTCCTAAAGAGAATTTTGATTATAAAAATAATATCTATATTTGATTTTGCAAGGTTATATTATATTTAGAATATAAAAATATATTTTTATTTTTATGTATTAAATGCTCTGTCTCCTGCATCTCCTATTCCTGGAACAATAAAACCTTTACTATTTAGGCCCTCGTCAACATTAGCAATATAAAAGTTAACATCGCTATATTTTTCTAATCTTTTTAATCCATCGGGAGATACTATTACATTTAAAGAAATTATTTTTTTAGGACTATATTTTTTTATAATCGTTATGGCATGATCTAAGGAACCACCTGTTGCAACCATAGGGTCTACTATTATAGCTACTTTGTTTTCTAACTGTGGCAATCTTTCATAATACAAAATACTTTCTAAAGTTTCTTCATTTCTTTTAAGTGCTAAAAAGCCAACCTTGGCTTCTGGAAGCAGTTCTAAACAACCATCTAACATAGGTAAACCAGCTCTTAAAATCGGGATAATAACAAAGTTTTCTTCATCTAGAAATGGAAAATTACCTCTGCTTATAGGAGTTTCTATATTTTCAAAGTGTGTATTTTCTTTCTCTAAAGCGTATGATAGAAGTATTTTGGCTATAATGGATAAACCTTTTCTAAAATCATGAGGCTTTAGATTCTTATCTCTCAATTTTGATAAATTATTAATCAAAACAGCATTATCTACAATGAAAAAATTTTTCATGAAAAAACCTCTTTAATGTATAATTTTAAATATTAAATTATACACAAAGGATAAGAAATGAGAACGGTAGGATATTTTTATGATGATATCTATTTAAAGCACGATACCGGCCACGGACATCCAGAATCACCAGAGAGATTAATATACATACATAAATATATTAAACCACTATCTGATAAACTGATATTTTTAAAACCAAGGAGAGCAACAGTCAAAGATTTATTGCTTGTTCATGATACATACTATCCTCAGGAAATAATGGATTTTTGTTCTGCTGGTGGTGGTTATCTTGATCCTGATACACATGTTGGTGTTTTTTCTTATGATGCTGCATTAATGGCTGTAGGTGCTGGCTTGGAAGCTATAGATAGCATAATAGATAAAAAAATAGAGAGAGCTTTTTGTGCTGTAAGACCACCAGGTCATCACGCAGAAAAAGATAAAGCCATGGGATTTTGTATTTTTAATAACATAGCTGTTACTGCAAGATATGCTCAACAAAAAGGATTTAGTAAAGTATTTATTGTAGATTTTGATGCTCACCATGGTAATGGTACCCAAAAAATTTTTTATGATGATGATACAGTTTTTTATTTTTCAACCCATGAGTATCCTTTTTATCCTGGAACAGGTTCAAAAGAAGAAAAAGGAGTAGGTAAAGGATACGGTTATACTTATAATGTACCACTTCCAGCTGGAACTGGAGATGATGTATATATTGATATTTACCAAAATATATTACCTAAGCTAGTAAAAGAGTTTAATCCTGATATTATATTGGTTTCCGCAGGTTATGACTTACATAAAGAAGATCCCTTAACATATCTTGAAGTTACTACAGAAGGTATTGGGGTTATCGTTGAAAATATACTCAAATCAGCAGATGGTAGACCATGTGTATATATGTTAGAAGGTGGTTATAATTTAACTGCTTTAGGAGAATCTGTTAAGCTTACATTAGAAAAGTTGCTTGAGGTATAGATGAAAAACCTAAAAGAGTTAGTAGATAACAACTTATTATTACTACAAGGAAACTTAGATATAGCTATTGAAGGAATAACTGACAATAGTAAAGAAGTGAAAGATAACTATGCTTTTTTTGCAATAGAAGGAACAAAAATAGATGGGCATAATTTTATAGAATCTGCTATAGAAAAAGGGGCAAAAGTAGTTTTTTTTCAAAGAAAAGATGTATATGAGAAATTAAAAAGTAGATATCCAAATATTACTTTTTTATTATCAGAAAACACAAGGAAATCTTTAGCTAAGGTTGCAAATAGATTCTATGATAATCCATCTGATAATTTAAAAGTAATTGCTGTAACTGGAACAAATGGTAAAACGACAACTACAAATCTTTTATCTCAGTATTATACTTTAGCAGGTTTTAAAGTTGGATTAATAGGAACCATTAGTTATAGTATAGGAGATGAGATATTAGATAGTGGGCATACTACACCTGATCCAGTAAAATGGTTTAAAACATTAAAAAAGATGAAAGATAAGGGTGCAGATGTAGTTATAGCTGAAGTTTCTTCTCATGCAGCAGATCAATTTAGAGTTTTTTCTACAAAATTTTTTGGTGGTATCTTTACAAACTTAACACAAGATCATTTAGATTACCATAAAGATATGGAGAACTATTTTTTATCAAAAAGAGAAGTTTTCAATCAGATACATCAGTTTAATGAAAATGCAATTTATAGTATAAATACAGATGATGAATATGGAAAAAAGATATATAGCTACTTATTGGATAATCTCAATATTAAAAAAGAAAAAGTTATTACATACGGTAGAAATTCGGAAGATTTTAAGATTTTGAACTACAACTTAGATTTATTTAAAACTCAATTTAGATTTTTATATAGAGGAGATATTTATAATGTAGAGACTAAGCTAAGGGGAATTTTTAATATTTATAATCTATCAGCTGTTATTTCTTTCCTTTTGAAAGATAATTTTAAGTTAGAGTTTCTATTAGAAAATGCGAGAAACCTTAATCCAGTGAAAGGTAGGTTTCAGATTGTAGAAGGTAATGGTTTTATTGTTGTTATAGATTATGCCCATACACCAGATGCTCTTGAAAATATTTTAAAATCTTTATTAGAAATAAAAAAAGGTAAAGTAATTACTGTGTTTGGTGCTGGTGGAAATAGAGATAAAACAAAAAGACCACTGATGGGAAAGATAGCTGAAAAATATTCTGACTTAGTGATAGTTACATCAGATAATCCAAGAGATGAAGACCCAAGAGACATAGCAAATGATATCCTTCAAGGAATAAGTGATAAAAGTAAATCCTTAGTTATTTTAGATAGAGAAGAAGCTATAAAGTACAGTATTGATATAGCAAAAGAAAATGATATAGTTTTAGTTGCTGGGAAAGGACATGAAAATTATCAAATAATTAAAGATAAAGTATTACCTTTTGATGATTTTGAAGTTATAAACAAATATATAAAAAGGAGTAAGTATGTTTAGGGGTAAGATTAGAAAGATTCATTTTATAGGAATTGGTGGTTCTGGAATGAATGGAATAGCAGAAGTTTTACTAAATCTTGGATATACAATTACTGGATCCGATATAAAAGAATCATCAACAACAAATCGTTTAAAAGAACTTGGGGCAAAAATATTTATAGGTCATAGTAGAGAAAATGTAAAAGATGTTGATGTTGTAGTATATTCTTCTGCTGTAAAACCAGATAATCCAGAATTGTTAGAAGCAAAGGATAGAGGTATACCTACTATACCAAGAGGTGAGATGTTATCAGAACTTATGAGATTTAAATATGGTATAGCTATTGCTGGGAGCCATGGAAAAACAACTACTACATCTATGGTTGGTACTGTTTTAAGTAAAACAGGTTTTGATCCTACCGTTGTCATAGGAGGTAAACTTGAAGCTTATGGTAGCAATGCAAAGCTTGGAAGAGGCGAATTTTTAGTTGCAGAATCAGATGAAAGTGATGGTTCATTTTTAAAACTTTCTCCCACAATTGTATCTATTAATAATATTGATTTAGAGCATTTAGGATTTTATAAGGACATAGAAGATATAAAAAATGCTTTTATCCAGTTTGCAAATAAAGTACCCTTTTATGGAGCTGTTGCTATTAATATAGATGATGAAAATGTTAAAAGTATCATACCATTTATAGAAAGAAAAATAATAAAGTTTGGACTTTCTGAAGAAGCAGATATAAGAGCTACAGATTTAAGACTAGAAAATGGAAGATATAAATTTAAAGTTAATAACTTTGGAGAGATCCATTTATCTGTCCCTGGTATACACAATGTTTATAATGCTCTTGCTACAATATCAATATGTAATGAGCTTGGAGTACCTTTCTGTGTAATCAAAGAGTCATTAGAAAACTTTAAAAATGCTAAAAGGAGATTTGAAATTAAATATTCAAATGATGTAGTTGTGATAGATGATTATGCCCATCATCCAACAGAAATTAAAGCAACTTTAAAAGCAGCAAAAGATTACTTTGGAGGAAGAAGGATAATTAGCATTTTTCAGCCACATAGATACTCAAGAGTTTACTCACTTTTTGAAGAATTTGTAAACGCCTTTGATCTACCTGATATAACAATTATCACAGAAATATATTCCGCTGGAGAAAACCCTATAGATGGTGTTTCCGGTAAGATTTTAGCAGACAAAGTTAGAGAGAAAGGAAAAACTGTTTACTATGTTGAAAATATATTAGAAGCAGAGAACCTTTTAAAAAATATTATTAAAAAAGGAGATGTTGTTTTGACACTTGGAGCAGGTAATATCACTCAGCTTAGTGATTCTATATCAAAATATTTAAGAGAGAAAAATGTATAAACCGGTAAATAGATTTGTAAATAAAGATAATATGTCTCTCTTGACTGATCTTTATGAACTTACAATGGCTCAAGTTTATTATGAAAAAGGTTTAAATGGTAAAGCAGTATTTAACTTTTTTATAAGACCTACACAAAAAAGGAACTACTTTTTAAACTCCGGATTAGAGTTTTTAATTGACTATCTTCTAAATATAAAATTTACAGAAGAAGATATTGAATTTTTAAGATCAACAGGAAAGTTTAAAGAAGATTTTTTAAACTATCTAAGAAATTTTAGATTTACTGGAAATGTTTATGCTGTAGATGAAGGAGAGATAATTTTTGCTAATGAACCAATCATTCAAGTTGAAGCACCATTAATAGAAGCACAAATTGTTGAAACATTTTTAATAAACACAATACAAATATCTATTTTAGTAGCAACTAAAGCTTTAAGATGTTATAGCGTTGCAAAAAATAAAATATTAATAGATTTTGGACTTAGGAGAGCTCACGGGACAGATGCAGGTATAATTGCAGCAAGAAGTAGTTTTATTGGTGGATTTAATGGAACTTCTAATGTTCTTGCAAGTAAGTTTTTTGACATTCCATGTTATGGTACAATGGCTCATTCCTTTATAATGGCTCATGAAAAAGAAGAAGATGCTTTTGAAAATTTTGCGACAGTGTATCCAGAAAACACTGTATTTTTAGTAGACACTTATAATACATTAAAAGGTGTAGAAAACGCTATAAAGGTAGCTAAAAAATTAGGAATAAGAATAAAAGGCATTAGAATAGATAGTGGGGAAATACCTATCTTAGTAAAAGAAGCACGAAAACTATTAGATTCAAATGGGTTTAGAGATGCTATTATATTGGTCAGTGGTGGAATCAACGAGTATACTATTAAAGAGTTCTTACACGATAAAAATCTTCCAATAGATGCTTTTGGAGTTGGTACAGAACTTGTTACAAGTGCTGATTTACCTTATTTGGACTGTGCATATAAACTGGTTGAGTATGATGGTAAACCAGCTATGAAACTAAGTAGAAAAAAAATAACATTACCTTATAAAAAGCAACTTTATAGACAGTATAGAAACGGAATTATATTTAAAGATATTGTAAGCCATTTTGATGAAAATGTTGAGAATGCTGTAAAAATGTTAAAACTTTATATCCAAAATGGAGAGTTAGTGAAAAGTTTACCATCTTTAAAAGAAATAAAAGAAAAAGCACTAATAAATTTTAAAACACTACCTTCAACATTTAAGTCTCTTAACCAATACGTTACTATAAATCCAGAAATTTCCCCTTTTTTAATAAAAACTGCTGAAGCTCTTAAAGAAAAGATAAGGAGAAAATTATGAGATTATTTATATTTCTAATACTTTTTTTTGTTAATATATCCTTTGCGCAGATTAATATTACAACTACCATAAAACCACTTGCTGATATTGTAAAAGAAGTTGGTGGTAATAATGTTAGTGTAAAATACGTCATTCCACCAAATTTAAACTTTCATAATTACGAGTATAAACCAAACGATATTAAGTCTATTTTTGAAAGTGATTTATTTATCTATATTGGTACAGGTGAAGGAAATATTAACAATTTTGTAAAAAACCTAAATAAAAAAAAAGTTTTAAAATTAATAGATTTGAAAGGACTATATCTAATTAAAGAAGAAGATCATGATGAGATTCATCCGGCTTTATGGTTACATTTAGAAAATGCCAAAATTATAGCAATATCAATTTATAATTATCTTGTAAAAGTTGACAGTAAAAATCAAAATTATTATAAATCTAACTTAGATAAATTTTTAAAAGATATAGATCAACTTATAAACTATTGTAAAGAAAAATTATCTAAATTAAAAAATAAAAATTTTGTTTCATATCATTATGAGTTTCCTTACTTTGTAAAATTTTTCAATCTAAACTATTTAGCCGAAATAGAAATGGGACATGGAAGAGAACCAACTTTAAAACATATTTTAGAGGTAATTGATAAGATTAAAAAATATAATGTTAAAGCTATTTTTACCTCAAAACAGTTTTACAATCCAAAAACTGTTAATTTAGTTGTTTCTCAAACTGGTGTAAAAGTTATATTTTTAGATACATTTGGAGAAAATAGAAACTATATTGAAATGATGAGATTTAACATAGATAAAGTATATGAAGGGCTTAATTTATAAGTTATGGATTTTTATTTAAATTTAGAACTTAAAAAACCTTATGTCATTGTCGGTGATATACATGGTTGCCTTGAAGAATTTAAAAAACTTATCAATATAGTTTATGAAAAGTATGGCTCAGATACTATTATTGTTTCTGTAGGAGATACAATAGATAGAGGACCTTTAAATATTGAAACTTTGCTCTTTACAATAGATTTGTTTAAAAAAGGAAAATATTTTGAAGTAAAAAGTAACCACTTAAATAAATTTGTAAGATGGCTTAAAGGAAGCAATGTAAATATTTCCCATGGAATGCAAAAAACTATTGAAGAATTTCTGTCCTACAATAAAAACATTCAAGAAAATATAAAAGAAAACGTAATAAATTACTATGAACATCTTCCCCTTTATTTGATTATAAACAATAATGTAATTGTATCTCATGGTGGAATAAAAGATGAATATATAGGAAGAGTAGATAAAAAAGTAAAAAGTTTTGTTTTATATGGAGAAACAACAGGTAGATATACAGAAAAAGGTTTTCCAGAAAGAGTTGACTGGACAAAAGACAGAAAAATAGATAAAAATTCTCTAAAAATTGTGTATGGGCACGTAGTTTATGATGAACCTTATATAAATAATCTCTGTTATGGAATAGATACAGGAGCATGCTTAGGTAATAAACTTACTGGTTATAATCCAGAAAAAGAAGAGTTTATTTATATTAAATCTGAGAAAGCATATTTCTCTTTTGATTAAGGATATCTTTTTATTTCAAAGATAGCAACATCTGGTGGACAACCGATTCTAATAGGTGGTCCACCTGTTCCTACACCACGACTAACGTATATATAGCTACTACCAATTTTTAAAAAGCCATAATCAGTAACAAATATTTTTCTTAAAATGTATTTAACTGGAAATAAAACACCACCATGAGTATGCCCAGAGAGCATCAAGTCAAATTTTCCTATTAATTTATAATCTAAAGCAGGTTGATGTTTTAGAAAAATAACAAATTTATCTTTTTCTACCTGATTAAATAGATAAACTTCAGGTATCAGTTTTCTAATTTTGAACCTTTCTGCTTCAATATCATCAACACCTACCATATTTATACTTCCAATAGAAAAAACACTATCTCTTAAAATTTTAAATCCAGCTTTTTCTGTAAATTCTATCGCTTGATTAACACCTGCATAATACTCATGGTTTCCTAAAACTGCATACTTACCTAACGGTGGATTCATCATTTTTAATAAAGATATATAACTTTTTTTATTCTTAACATTTCCATCTACCAAATCACCAGTTGATATAACAATATCAGGCTTTTCCTTTTCATAAATATCTAAAATAAGTTTTATTTTATCTTCTCTCATAACCTGATTTAAATGTAAATCTGATATGTGAAGTATCTTAATATCTCTATTTATATTGTTTGAGTATATCTCAAATCTATTTACATTTAGATGTAATGTTTCGTTATATCCATAAACTATAGAAAACAATGTAACTAAAAGAACAGTTATATATGATTTTTTGAAATCTAATATTGGTAATAGATTATGTTTAGTTATTATATGGAATAATTTTATTGATAGATTGTAAAAATCTACAATCAAATAATAAATTGAAAAAAGAATAATAAATCCCATCCACATTAAAATAAAAAAGGAAAGAAAATAAAAATCATATCCAGCTTTATCGTAAAAATTATAAATGAAAGGTGAAAAAGTCATTAAAATAGTTAAATATATTCCTATCGATTTTTTCCCATAAAAGCCTATAGTTTTTCTAATAAAGTAAATATGCATTAAAAAATAAAGTGAAAAAAATATAAATAAAAACATAAATTCACCTTTAGCTTTAACATTATGATAAAATATACATTAGATATTTTCAAATTACAATAAGGTGTAAATATGATAGGAAAGATTTTTTGGGAAGCTTTATCTGTTGGTCTTTTACTTTATGGTGCTTATTTAACTTATGTTTATATTTGGTTTAGTATGTTTAGAATATGGAATATAGATATAACATTTTCTAAAGTTATATCTGGAATTTTAGTGTTTACTATCGTTGTTATATCAGCGGTAAGATGGTTTATTAAAAAATATAGGGAGTTGGAGAAAAAAGAAGGTTAGTAATGTTTCAAGAGATAGATGAGAATTTTTATATTCTAATGGAAAATATAGCTGGTGCTAAATTATTAGAGGAAAATAATAAGTATGTCTGGATTTTTTATACTAACCATCCGCAACCACTTAAATCAAAAAGCTTTGATACAAAAGAAGAGGCTGTTGTATGGTTTAAAAATATAAAATATGCATTCTATAAGAGGAAAGAATGATGTTTTTACATGATGCTAAACAAAATGTAGAAATTTTATGTGAAGTAATTGATAAATCACCTGACATTATTTTTACAATAGATTTAAATGGAAAAATTCTTTACTGTAACGATACGTTTTCAAGTTTACTTGGTTATTCAAAAGAAGAAATAGTTGAAAAACATATCAGAGATTTTGCTGTAGATGAAGATATTTACAAATCTTGTATGTTAAATATAGAAACAACAGGAAGATGTTTAGACCAGGAAACGTTTTTTAGGAAAAAAGATGGAACATTACTTCATGTGGTTAAAAATGTTAATGCAATATACGATGAGAATGGAAATATTTCTTACCTTATTGTAAATGCAAGGGATTTAACCCATTTAGATGAGTTAAATAAAAGTCTAATGCATCTTACAAAACTTTATGAAGAAAATCTAAAATTAGTATATCAAATATTTTTAAATATTAAAGATGCTGTTGGTATTCTTGATGCAAATGGATACTACATAGATCAAAATAAAGCACATGAAGAACTTTTAGGTTATTCTTTGGAAGAATTAAGAAATAAAACTCCAACTGTTCATATGCTTGAAGAAACTTTTGACAAAGTGTTGTTAAGTATAACAGAAAAAGGTTCTTATTTTGGAGAGATAGAAATAAAAGATAAGTATGGAAATATAAAAGATATTGAACTATTTGCTTTTCCTATAAAAGATGAAAAAGGTAATACTATCTATTACGTAGGTATAAAAAGAGATGTTACAAAAGAGAAAGAAGCTTTTTTTATTGATAAATTAACTGGTTTACCAAATCGTTTAAAGCTTATAGAAGATATAAATATTTATAGAGATTCTAAGTTAGTTCTTATAAATTTAGATTCATTTAAAGAGATAAATGATGTTTATGGTTATGAAATAGGTGATAAAGTATTAAAAGCTTTAGCTAATAGAATTAAATCTATCTGTGAAAATTGTTATTATAATGTATATAGGATAGGTGGTGATGAATTTGCTATATTCATAAATAGAAAAATAGAAGATTCTTCTTTTCATCAATTTATAAAAAAAATTATACATTATATAGAATCTGAATCTATAGAAATAGAAGATTTTGAAATTAAGTTAGATATAACGATTGGAATTTCTGAAGGGAATGCAAAAGATTATAAAAACATTATAGAAAGAGCAGATATGGCGTTAAACTATGCAAGACAACATAAAAAACCTTATGTTATATATAAAGAAGAGTTAGATATACAAAAGAAATATCAAGAAAATCAAATATGGATAAAAAGATTAAAAGAAGCATTAAAAAATCACAATTTTATTGTATATTATCAACCTATAATAAATAACCACACAGGAAATGTTGAAAAATATGAAAGTTTAATCAGAATGAAATTGGGTGATAAAATAATTTCTCCTATATTCTTTTTAGATGTAGCAAAAAAATCAAGATTATATCCATCTATAACAAAAAAAGTAATTGATGAATCTTTAAAGTTAGCTAAAAACTATGAAATATCTGTTAATTTATCAGTATTGGATATTTTTAATGAAGAAATAAAAGATTATATCATTGAAAGAGTAAAGCAAGGAAATTATAAACTTACAATTGAGATTTTAGAGTCAGAAGGTATTGAGAATTATGAAGAAGTTAAAAAATTTATAGATATTTTAAAAGAATTTAACTGTAAAGTAGCTTTAGATGATTTTGGATGTGGATATTCAAACTTTGGTCATACCTTAAAATTAGGTGTTGATTTTCTCAAAATAGATAGCTCTCTTATAAAAGATATAGATAAAAACTACCAATCTCAAATTATTGTTGAAACTATAGTAAACTTTGCTAAAAAACTTGGTATTAAAACAGTTGCTGAATTTGTTCACTCTAAGGAAGTGTTTGAAAAAGTAAAAGATATAGGTATAGACTACTCACAAGGATTTTATTTAGGAGAGCCAAAACCTTACTTAATTACTTAAAATTTTTAACTACACTATCTTTTACTAACTCTATAAAATCATCAAGTTTTATATTTATATTCTCATTTTCTAACGAAGTAGCTGTATAACCTTCTAAATTGCATGGTTTTATTTTGTTAAATTTTGTTAAATCAACAGAATGATTAACTGCAACGCCATGTAAAGAATAACCATTACTAAATTTAAATCCTAAAGATGCCAATTTTTTCTTTTCTATATAAAAACCAGGATTATTAAAATAATGATAAATATCTTTATTTAAATTTTTAAATACATAATCAAATGATTTAACCACTTTTTTATAAAAATTCTTTGGACTGTTTACTTTAAAAACAAAATAAAAAATAGGTTGTCCTGGACCATGAAATGTAATAGAACCACCTCTATCTGTTTTTATAACAGAAACAGGAAAATTTTTATTTTCATTTTTTCCAACAGTATAAACATCATAATGCTGACATATTATTAGATAGTTATTGTTATCTTTTACTGCTTTGTTATGTAAATCTTTCATTATATTTATTCCTTCATTATACTCAATGATACCAAGATTTACTATTTTTATCATCTTATCCTTTGAAATAAAAAATTATCTCTATATATTATAAAATTAAAGACAATTAAAAAGGTAGAAAAATGGAAGGAAAAGAATGTTTAAAGTGTGGGTGTAAAGAAAACCTTAAAGAAGATCCAAATATAGAAGATATTTACTTTTGTAAAGATTGTTGGGAAGAAAGAGAGAAAACAGAAATCAATTATAAATGGGGATACGATGAATCTTTACCAGATGATGGATAAAAAAGGGGATAAACCCCTTATTGATTATTTATTAAGTATTCAACATCTGATACTATTTTATCTACTGGTAAGTATATACCTTTAAAATCTTCCACTATATTTCCTTTTTTATCTATGATAAATGTAATTACGGGGGTATGTGTTATCATTTTTTCATTGCTGTTATGCCCATGGTGATGCATATGTTCCATACTTCCAGCTTCTACCTCTTTTACTTCAATACCATATGCATTCCAAGCTTTTTTAAGATCTTCTTCTTTTCCTGTTAAAAAAGTAAACTCGTTAAGTTCTCTTGATTTTTTATACGCTTTTAAAGTTTCTGGTGTATCTCTTTTTGGATCTACTGTTATAAAAACAATTTTATATTTATCTTTTAACCCTTTTTCATTAAGTTTTTCTGCCACTTGCTTTAAAAATGCATTTACTGTAGGACATACATGTTTACAATTTGTAAAACCAAAGTATAATATTACAACTTTTCCTTTAAAATCTTCCAATTTTGTAGGTTTTCCTTCTTCATTCACTAAATTTTCTACTTCTGGAGCTTTTTTTGGATAACCTTTTATACTTCCTTGTAAAGAATAACCAAAACTGTTTAAGGAAAAAGTTAAAAATAACAACATAACTAATACTTTAACTTTTTTGGTCATTTTAATACCTCCTAAATTTATTGATTTAAATCATAAAATAAATTGATGTTAATTTCAACTTAAAATTTAACATTTACAGGTGGTATAATAAAAAGATTAACCATATTTAAGTTTTATTAAAAGGGGTCTAAATATGAAACATTTAACTTTAGAACAAATAGAAGAGATTAAAAATTTATTAATAGAATGGAAAAATCAGATTATTGAAGATACAAAGCAAAATACAGGAGAAGCTCTATCTTTTGAAGGTTCTGATGAGATGGAAAGAGCTGAAGCGGAAACGTCAAGAATTTTAACTTTAAGGAACCTCGATAGAGAAAGAAAGCTTTTGAAAAAAATAGAATATACATTGCAAAAATTTGATTTTGGAGTATATGGTATATGTGAATCTTGTGGTGCTGAGATACCTTATGAAAGATTAAAAGCAAGACCTGTTGCATCCTTATGTATAGACTGTAAGATGAAACAGGAGGAAGAAGAGGAATGACATTAAAATTAACTTATAATGATGCTCTGATAGTAGTGGATATGCAAAATGATTTTATGCCCTACGGTGTATTACCAGTAAAAGGTGCAGATGAGATAATACCTACAATTAATAAATACATAGATATTTTTTCAAAAAAAAATCTTCCAATATTCTTTACAAGAGATTGGCATCCAGAGAATCATATATCATTTAAAGATCATGGTGGTATTTGGCCTTCACATTGTGCCCAGCATACTGAAGGAGCAAAATTTCATCCAGATTTGAAAATACCCTTAGACAATAAATTTATAATATCAAAAGGAACGTTACCTGATTTTGATGCTTATTCAGGATTTCAAAACACAGTTTTAGATTCACTATTGAAAGAAAGAGGTATTAAAAGAATTTTTGTTTGCGGTGTTGCAACTGATTTTTGTGTTAAAAATACATCAATAGGCGGTGTTAATTTAGGTTATCAAGTATTTTTATTAAAAGATGCTATTAAACCTGTTTTTGAAAATAAAGAAAAAGAAGTCTTAGACAGTTTAATGGAAATTGGCGTTGTTTTAATAGGTAAAGATGATTTACTATCTAACACAAGATAAAGATTTAGAAAAGATAAAATCTTTAGAAAAAGATAAATACATTTATTTGGATACTGAAGTTGTTGTAAAAGATTTTGAAAATATAGATTTTTTTAACGATAAAATCAGGCTTATTCAAATTGGTAATGAAGAAGATATCTATATATTAGATCTTTTTAAGCTAAATAAAGAGAATGTTGTAACTTATTTAAAACCTTTGATAGAAGAAAAAGGAGTAATAGGACATAACTTAAAGTTTGATATTAAATTTTTAAAAACAAATCTCGGTATTTCCCCAAAAATAGTTTTTGATACGATGATAGCTTCTCAAATTTTATCAAAAGGTGACAGTGGGCAAAAACATTCCTTGGTTGCAGTATTAAAACGTTATACAGATGAAGAGGTTGATAAATCTTATCAAAAATCAGTGTGGAATGCTGAAAATCTTTCAGAAGAACAGCTTAATTATGCAGCAAAAGATATAGCAGTTTTAAGAGAATTATTTAAAGAAGAAAGAAATTTATTAAACAACGAAAGTATTTTGAAAAAAGCAACAGGTTATAGTTATAAAATATTCGATGTATACAATTCTGTTTCAGCCTTAGAGATGAACTTTCTTTTATCCTTAGTAGATATAGAGTTAAACGGCATGCCTATTGATATTATTGAGATTAAAAAGCTAAAAAAAGAAAAAGAGTCAGAATTTCAAAAAGATTATATAACTTTAAAGACCAAATTTAATTTAGATCCGTTTTCACCAATACAAGTATCAAACTATCTAACTAAAAAATTAAATATACCTTTACCAAAAACAGAAAAAGGATCAATATCTTCGCAAGATATTTATTTAAGAGATTTTATAGATATTGAAGAAGTGAGATTAATCTTAAATATAAGAACAAATAAAAAGATTTTAGATAAGTTAAATGAGATTATCAATTTTACAAAAGGTTCAAGGGTCTTTGGTGAGTTTAAACAGATTGGAACCTCTACAGGAAGAATGTCTTCTTTTAAACCAAACCTTCAAAACATTCCAAGAAATTTAAAGTATCTTTTTAAAACAAATGAAGGTTATAAGTTTATAATAGCAGACTATTCCCAGATAGAACTTAGAATAGCCGCTGAGTATACAAAAGATACAAATATGATAAATGCATTTATTGAAGGCAAAGATTTACATAGATTTACTGCATCGATTATAACTGGAAAAAAATACGAAAACATTTCGAAGGAAGAAAGACAACTTGCAAAAGCAATAAATTTTGGACTTATATATGGTATGTCTCCAAAGTCATTAGTTGAATATAGTAGATTAAATTACGGTGTTAATATTTCTCTCTCTGAAGCAAAAAAGTTCTATGATAACTATTTTAACTACTTTAAATCTTTTAAAGATTGGCATGAAAGTATAAAAGAGTTTTTAGATAAACACCATTACATAGAACTTTCTACATTACTTGGAAGGAAACTTATAGCTTATAGATTTACCGATGCAGTAAACTATCCTATACAGGGATCTGGTAGTGATCTTTTAAAAATGGCAGATGTAATGTTTGATAAAATGAAAGATCATTTAGATTGTAAAGTTGTAAATTTAGTTCATGATGAGATTTTAGTTGAAGTAAAAGAAGAAGATGTAGAGAAAACAAAAGAAATTTTATCGCAAGCTTTAACAAAAGCAGGAAAGTATATATTAAAACATGTGCCTATTGAGTTTGAGATAAATATATCTAATACATGGGATAAAGGGTAATGGAAAATCTTTTTAAAGATGAGGCTATTGTACTAAATAGGAATTTTGTTGGTGAAAAGAATATATCTATAACTGTCTATATGAAAAATAAAGGTAGAGAGAGTATTGTTATTCAAAATGGACAAATGTTAAAAAATCTCCCTTATTCAGTTTTAGTTCCTTTTACGTGGTTTAAAGCTGTCTTTTTATCTTACAAGAATAAAGTTCATTTAGTAGAAATAGATAAATTAAAACATTTTGGCCAATTGATAATAGATAATTACGAAAGATTTGAAACAGCATTTAAGATTTTAGATCTTATTTATAAGTATGCACCTCACAATGATCCACGTATATATTTACTTTTTAAAAAATCTATTTTCTATCTATCCAAAACAGAAAAACAAAATTTAATTTATTTAACATTCTTAATAAGACTTACATATTTAAATGGGGAACTTAGTTTAGAACATTTACCTTTAAATGAGGTTGAAAGAGAAATACTAAAATCTTTAATTAAAAATCCTTTGAAAGATATAATATCTCAGGAAAAAAATTATAATACAAAAGTTTTAAATAGATTAATATCTATTTTTTATCAAAATATTCAAAAATCTAACTAAAATTACTCATTTCCAACTTCAACATCTTTTAACCAATCTCTATTTTCAATATACCATTTAATAGTTTTTTCTATCCCTTCTTCAAAGCTTATTTTTGGTTCCCAGTTTAAGAGTTGTTTAGCTTTTGTAATATCTGCCCATGTTTCTTTTAAATCTGCCTTGTGAAATGGTTTGAAATCTATAACTGCTTTTTTACCTAAATATTTTTCAATCATCTCTATAACGGTCTTTAAACTTATAGGATTTTTACCACCACCTAAATTTATTATTTCATAACCAACATCTTTTAAAGCCAAAATAGTACCATTAGCAATATCATCTACATAAGTAAAATCCCTTGCTTGAGAACCATCACCGTACAAAATAATAGGTTTACCTTCATCTATCCACTTTATAAATCTAAATATACTCATATCAGGTCTACCTGCTGGACCATAAACAGTAAAGTATCTAACTACAGAAACATCTATACCATATAAATAATGATACGTATACGCCATAACCTCTGCAGCTTTTTTAGATGCTGCATAAGGAGAGATAGGTGTGTTTACAGGTAAATCTTCTTTAAATGGCATTGGTTGCCCTGCATAAAGTGAAGAAGTTGAAGCTAAAACCATTTTTTTAACATTATAACCTTTCATTAGTTCAAGTAAATTTAATGTTCCGTAAGCATTTGTAGTCATATAAACATGAGGATTTACCATACTGTATCTAACACCAGCCCTTGCAGCTAAGTTTATTACAGCATCAAATTTATTATCCATAAAAAGAATTTCTAAAGCTTTTATATTCTCTATATCAACAGGATAAAATTTAAAATTTTTATATTTTTCTAAGTCCTTTTTTCTATATTCTTTTAGTCTGATATCGTAGTAGTTATTTAAATTGTCTACTCCTATTACGTTATGACCTTCTTCTAAAAGCATTTTAGCTGTTTTCCATCCAATAAAACCAGCAGCACCTGTTAAAAGTATATTTTTCATTTGATACCTCAAATTTTTTAATGTATGATATTATTTTATCATTCATCCATAGAGGACGTTGATGGAAAAGTTAGAATATGAACTTTTTGGTATAAGGTTTAAAAATCCTGTTTGGACAGCTTCTGGTACTTTTAGTTATGGTTTAGAGATGTCTAAGTTATATGATTTATCTTTACTTGGTGCTATAGTTGTTAAAGGTCTTTCTTTAAAGCCAAGAAAAGGTAATATGCCAGAGAGAATCATAGAAACACCTGCAGGAATGTTAAACTCTATAGGCCTTCAAAATCCAGGTGTGGAATATTTTATAGAAGTGATTTTACCAAAATTAAAAACATACGATACAAAAATATTTGCTAATGTTTTTGGAGAAGATGAAGAGGAGTATTTAGCTGTAGCAGAGAAATTAGATAAAGCTGATGGAGTCCATGGTTTAGAGCTAAACGTATCTTGTCCAAATGTAAAAAAAGGTGGTATAGCTTTTGGTAGTGATCCAGAAGTATTATATAACCTTGTTTATAAAATAAAAAAAATAACAACAAAACCACTTATAGTAAAATTAAGCCCAAATGTAACAAATATATTAGATACAGCTGATGCTTGTGTTTCAGCGAATGCAGATGGATTAGTTCTAATAAATACACTGTTAGGTGTTGCTATAGATGTAGAAAGAGAAAGACCATTTTTATCTACAATTACTGGTGGATTATCAGGTCCAGCAATCCTTCCAATAGCTGTAAGAATGATATGGCAAGTATATTCAAAGTTTGGTAAAAAAATACCTATCATTGGTGTAGGTGGAATATCTAACTATCAAGATGCATTACAGCATATTTTAGCTGGTGCTTCAGCTATTCAGGTAGGAACGGCAAATTTTTATGACCCGTTATCACCTTTAAAGATTTTAAAAGATTTGAGAAATCACTTAGATAGAAAAGGTTATGACCATTATTCAGAACTTATTGGAAAAGCACATAAAATGATTTTAAAGGAGGTTTAATTTATGATTGTAGTATTTACAAAATTTCCTATTAAAAAAGAATTTAAAGAAGCTTTTGAGGAAAGGGCAAAAGAGCATTTTGGTAAACATGGTATTAAAGATATGGAAGGATTCTTGGGTATGAAAATTTTAAGTGGTAGAAGTTTTCCATCAATGCCAGAAAATAATAATGTGGTTATTATTACATATTGGAAGGATATGGATAGCTTTATTAACTACACAAAAAGTGATGCTTTTGCAAAAGCCCATCAGAATCCACCACCAAAAGAGTGGTTTGCTGGTAATCCTTCTGTTGAAATTTATGAAAGTATAAAAGAACTATAAGTATGATGTTAAATTTATTAAAATTTAACATTAAATTAAAATCTTGAAAACTGTTTACAAATGGTTTAATATTGATTTAAATCATATTTTTATAGGAGGTATGTTATGGGAGAAAACACAACCATCAGATGGTTACTCTTCTTCTTCTTCCCAGCTCTGTTTGTTTATGGTTTACTTCATGTTTACTCATCAAAGCCGGCTCAAGCGAAGAAGACCGCTGAACTAACAGAGATGGAAGAAGCAGGTAGAAAAGTTTACAACAAATTCTGTGTAGGATGTCACGGTGAAAACGGAGATGGTAACAGCATGGCAGCACCTTTCTTTAAGAACAAGCCACCAAACTTTCATACTGGTGTATTTAGATGGAAATCAACACCAGAAGGTACATTGCCAACAGATGAAGATCTTTTACACATCTTAGATTATGGTATTCCTCAAACGGCAATGCCATCTTTCCATTTGGTTCCTGATGTTCAAAAAAGGGCTGTTATTGCCTACATTAAGACATTCTCAGACAGATGGAAAAAGGAACAATCAGGAGAATCTGTTTATTCCCAAATTAAGAAAATTCCGGACTTCTTTGGAACAAAAGAATCAATTGAAAAAGGTAAAGAGTTGTATGCTGCAAACTGTACCGCTTGCCATGGTGAAAATGGAAGAGGTGATGGACCAATTGCAAATACATTACCAGTTCCACCAACAAATTTAACCTATCCTGTTAGATCTGCTGGACCTTCACCAAAAGATACATTTAGAGTGCTAACAGTAGGGTTAGAAGGTTCTCCTATGCCTAAGTTTGATCATCTTTCAGAAGAAGATAGATGGCATCTTGTTTCTTATATTGCTTATTTGATGAACCAAGGAAAATAATAAAAGGAGGTGTTAAATATGGCTACAGCAACAAACGTAGCAGGAGAAACACAATTAGCAAATTTAGTTAACTATACCCTTGTTAAACTTCATATCGCAATGGGTCTTATTTTTTTCATAATTGTAGCATTAATGGGATTTTTATACTCCCTTCAACTTGATGGTATATACCCATTGCCAGGTATTGAGTTTTTATCTCCTGGAAGAGTTAGAATGATTCATACAGCAGGGGCTGCTTATGGATTTTTAGTGAATATGTTTACTGGGTTACTTTACTGGGCAGTTCCAAGGTTTACAGGTTATAAAGTATTTGATGAAAAATATTTAGGTGGATTTATGTTTATAGGTCTTCAAGCTGCCGTTTTAATTACAGTTGTTGCTATACTATTTTTAGGTGAAGCAGATAACGTTGAATGGGGTGAAACACCTTGGTGGATTGATCCTGTAATAGTTGCTTGGTTGTTATTACATGCTGTACAGTTTGGTACTCCTATAATAAAAGCTTCTCAAAAAGCACCTTTATATGTCACAGGATGGTATATATCAGCTATGTTAGTTTGGACACCTCTTGTTGTATTTATGGGTAATTTCATACCAAGATTTTGGTCTGCAGGTTCTGGTGCAGGAGCAGTTCAATCTACATTTATTCATGATTTAGTTGGGCTTTACGTTACACCAGTAGCGTGGGGATTAATGTATTACTTTGTTCCAGTTATCATGAAAAAACCAATGTGGTCACATGGTTTATCATTACTTGGTTTTTGGGGATTAGCATTTTTCTATCCATTAAACGGGGTACATCACTTTCTTTGGTCACCAATTCCAATGTTTGCACAATACTCAGCTGTTTTTGCAACAGTTGCTATTGAGTTTGCAGTTACATCAGTTTTAATCAACTTTATGATGACATTAAGAGGTTCTGCTGAACTCTTAAAGTACAATGTTCCTCTTAGATATATGTATACTGGATCTATCTTCTACTGGATCACATGTTTCCAATGTGCATTCCACGTTACATTAACATTCCAAAAAATAATTCACTTTACTGACTGGGTAACAGGACATGCTCACCTTATAATGTTCGGTACATTTGGTCTATGGGTTTTAGGTATGGCTGAGTATGTATGGCCAAGATTATTTGGAAAAGAAACTATGTATTCTAAAGGTTTGTCTGAAGGTGCATACTGGTTATTAATGATCGGTGTTTTAGCTATGTTCTTTGATCTAACAGCTGCTGGTCTTGTTCAAGGTTTTGATTGGATCGGATTAAACCCTTGGATTGACTCTGTAAACTTCTCTAAACCATTCTGGTATTTCAGATCTGTAATTGGAATTATGATGATAACTGGATTACTAATGTATGCTATGAACTTCTATAAAACAGCTACAGCTGGCAAAGGTCTTGAAGCTCAGCTTAAGCAAACAGTTTAAGGAGGGTTAAAAGATGGGTAAAATGGAACGTTTTCCGTTTGTAGTGCTTGTAGCTGGATTAATCTTCTTTTTATTTGCTGATTTTGTATCATGGGCATTACCTATGTTCGTATTAAAAGATATCCCTATGAAAAGGTTAAATGATTTAGCAGCAGAGGCAAAAGCTAAAAATACATCTGCTTGGGCAGATTTTGAAAAAATTGCTCGATACTATCCAGAGCAATTTAAAAAATACTATGGTGAAGTTAATGAGAAATCATTTGCAAAAGCTTTAGATGTTGGCCATCATTGGTATGTAGCAGAAGGATGTTGGAACTGTCATTCTCAAATGATAAGACCAGTTTCAAATGAAACATTAAGATTTGGTATACCTGGAGTATCTAATACTGTTTCATACCCTTCAGAATATCAAAATGAGCTTCAAGCACCAGTACTTTGGGGTACTAAAAGGATAGGACCAGATTTAATAAGAGAGGCTGCAGTTCATAACATAGACTGGCAAGTTGCTCACCTTTATAAGCCAGAATCTACTTCACCAGGAACAAACATGCCTGGCTATCCATGGTATTTCGAGAAAGATAAGAATGGAAATATTGTTCCAAATGAAAGAGGATTAGGTTTACTTACTTATATAATGTGGCTTGGTTCCTGGGAAGTAAAACCAACTAAAGAATGGGTATTGAAATAATATATAAGGAAGGGGTTAACCCTTCCTTTTTAAATTAAAGAGGTGATTGAAATGAAAATTACACCAAGAACAGTTTCTTTGATGATAATGTTTATTTTTATATTTGTTGTTGGTTCGATAATAGCTGTAAGAACTGTCGCTTACTTAGAGGCAGGTTTTGAGTTAAGAGGATTTTTAGTACAGGTTATAAGTTATATCATTGCCTTAACAGGCTGGTTGGTACTTTTTGTTTACTCTTATCTGAAAGGAGACTTTAAAGATATAGAAGGTCCAAAATATGAAATTTTAGAAAGAGAAGAGGAAATTATTAAATCAGAAAAAAAAGTTGGGAGGTATTAAAAAATGGCAGGACATTTAGAAAATACAAGAGCAATTGATAAAATCAACTATGTTACAGATGCAGTTCCAACTTGGTGGATGATGTTCTGGATTGGATATATTTTGTTTACAGTTTCATATATTGTTTTTGATTGGATACCTGATTTCTTAGGATGGATGTCTGTGGTTGGTCAAGGAACAGAAGCAGCAGATAAGTATATTTGGTTAAGAGAGCTAATGAGAAATTAAACATCAAAAAGGGGACTTAAAGTCCCCTCTTCATCCAAATTGTTTCCTCTTCTACTGATCTTTTCATCAAAATGTGATATCATAATCAAAATTAAATTCTTTAAATGGTAATTTTAAAATGAAATGGATAATGTTTGTTTTTATTTTTTTATTTTTTAGTTTTGTATCTTCCTTTGGAGGAGAAAGAGTGGTTAAAACTGTATATCCAAATGGTTTAACTGTTTTGTATAGAGAAACAGAAGGAAAGGGAATACTTTCTGGAAGTATTTTTATTAAAGGTGGAAGTTATGAAGATTCTGTTGAAAAAGCAGGTCTTACAAACTTAACATTAAAGCTGTTACTTCAAGGATCTAAAAAATATTCAAATCTCGATATAAATAAATTTTTTGAAGATAGTGGTGGTTTTATATCATCATCTACTTCTGAAGATTTTTCTAATATTGATTTTAGTGTAAAAGTAGAAGATTTTGAAAAAGCTGTTGACATGATTTTAGATATTTTCCAAAATCCTTCATTCCCTGAAGAAAAATTTATCCAAGAAAGAACAAATATAGTATATCAAATTAAAGCAAAGAAAGAAGAAGGTTTTGCAGCAGCTTTTGATGAGCTAAGAAAAATAATATACAAAGATACAAACTACCAGTATAGTCCTTTAGGTAGTGAGCAATCTTTAAACAATATTACAATTGAAGATGTAAAAAATAAGTGGAATAAACTACTTAATAGTAAAAGAATTGTTATATCTATTGTTGGAGATTTACCATATAAAAAAGCTGAAAATATATTAAGAAAATTTTCAGAAATTAAAAGTGATGAAGATTTTAAATTTCCTGTTATAAACAAGACTATAAATGAAAGTCCTTGTTATTTTATACAAAGGGAAGGTCAACAATCAACTATTTTAATCGCATATGATGCTCCAACATTGCTAGATAAAGATTACTCTAGTTTTAGAATTTTAAATGGAGTGTTAGGTAGTGGATTCACTTCTAGACTTTTTCAAGAGTTAAGAGAAAAAAGAGGTTTAGCGTATGCGGTAGGTTCTTTTTTTCCTGCAAGATTAAATATCGGAACAGTTGTTGCATATATAGGTACAGATGTTAAAAAAACTGAAGAATCTGAAAAAGGAATAAGAGAAGTAGTAAATAAGCTTAAGGAAGGAATTAAGAAAGAAGAAATAGATATCGCTAAGGAGAAGATCATAGGAACATTCCTTATGGATCATCAAACTAGATCAAAACAAGCTTATTATTTAGGATGGTATGAAACGGTGGGTTTAGGATATAAAATGGATAAAGAATTTCCAAATATAATAAGGAAAATCTCTCAGAAAGATATAGAAGATATAGTTAATAAATATTTTACTAAAAGTGCATGTGTAGTAGTAAAGCCATAAAAATAAGTTAGGAGGTGTTTGTAATTGATTTGGTTTACAGAATATCAAACTAAAAATGCAGGTATAACCTTAAAAGTAAAAGAAGCTAAAACGTTTCAATCAAAATATCAAGAGATATTAATTCTAGATACTTATGAATACGGAAAAATGTTAGTTTTAGACGGAGCAGTCCAAACGACAGAAAGAGATGAATTTATTTATCATGAAATGTTAGCACATCCAGCTTTATTAAAACATCCTAACCCTAAGAGAGTATTGGTTATTGGTGGAGGTGATGGAGGTACTATAAGGGAAGTTTTAAAACATAAATGTGTACAAGAAGCTCATCTTTGTGAAATAGATGGTGATGTTATCTCATTATCTAAACAATATCTTCCAACAATATCTTGTGAGCTTGAAAATCCTAAGGTTCAAATTTTTGTCGAAGATGGAAATAAATTCTTAGATGAGAGAAAAAATTATTATGATGTTATTCTTCTTGATTTGTCTGACCCTGTAGGTCCAGCAGAAGCATTATTTAAAAGAGAATTTTATAAAAAAGTAAAATCAGCCTTAAGAAAAAATGGAATAATGACTGCACAAACAGAATCACCTTTTCTGCAAACTCTATACTTTAAAACAGCTGTTAATGAAATAAAACAAGTTTTTAAAAACTGGGGAACATACCTTGCATTTATACCAACTTACCCAGCAGGAATGTGGAGTTTTACAATGGCCTCAGATGATATAGATATTTTCTCTGAAAATGTAAAAAATACTGAAGTGTTTGAAAAATTGAATACAAAATATTTTTGTGATAAAATATACAATTCTTTATTTTCTTTGCCAAAATTCGTTGAAGATTTAATAAAATAAAAGTGAGGTGAGAAAGTGGCAAGAGATGTTTTAAACAATGTAGCAAAAAGAGCATCAGAAAAAACAAATATTAAACTTTATGGAAGAAGCGTTGAAAGAGTTTTAGCTGGATTATTAACCACTTCAGATTTTTGGAAGATAGTTGATTTAGCAGATCAACCAGTTCCAGCTACATCTCAGATTATTAGAGAGCTTGTTTCTGAAGGTTTAGCAAAAATTGAGAACGATGAAATTTTACTTACAGAAAAAGGTATCGAGCTTGTAAAAGAATTGAAAATACCTCCTGCTATTGATTATTCTTGCAAAGCATGTGAAGGAAGGGGAATACCGTTTTATGCAAATTTAGATTGGTATCATACATTTTTACAAGTTACTAAAGATAGACCAAAAGCTATCCAAGATTATGATCAAGGTAGTGTAACACCAGAAACAACTGTATCAAGGGTTTTATTCTTAGACTCAAGGGAAGATTTGAGAGATAGAGATATATTAGTAATGGGAGCTGAAGATGATTTAACAGGATTAGCAGTAGCTATTACAAGATTGGCAAGAAGAGTTTTAGTTTTAGATATAGATGAAAGATCTATAGATTTTGATAATAGAATTTTTAAAGAATTAGGCATTGATAATGCTGAAGCAATTAGATTTGACCTAAGAAATCCATTCCCAGAAGAATGGATCAAATCCTTTGATGTATTTATAACAGATCCACCAGAAACATTAAAAGCATTTAAAGCATTTATAGCAAGGGGAATAGCTTCACTAAAACAAGAAGGTAGTGTTGGATACTTTGGATTGACACTAAGAGATTCTTCAATTACAAGATGGCATCAGTTTCAAAAAGCTCTTATAAATGATTATGGTATGGTAATAACTGATATTATTCAAGACTTTAATGCATATATGAACTGGGACTATCATGGTGAAACAAAAGCTCAAGAAGTTGCACCTGTAAATAAACTTCCAAATGATATCTGGTATAGATCTGCTTGGGTTAGAATGGAGGCTTTACCAGGTTTTAAAGGTGAAAATGTCCAAATTACAGACGAAGTTTTCAGAGAACTATACTTAGACGAAGAAGGTTCTACAACATAAATTAAAATTATCTCCTTGGGAAAACCAGGGAGATAATTTAATTTTCTCTTAAAAAATCCGATAATATCTTTATTAACCCAAATTTTGGAATTTAAAATGAAAAAACTTATATTTTTATTTTTTCTTATCTTAGCTTTATATTTCTTATCAGACAAAATCTCTGGCTTAAAATCAAAATACGACTCTCTTATATTTGGAAATGATAATAAAAGCGAAGTGGTTGATAAAAACCAAGAAAATCAAGAAACTAATGTAGAAAAAAGAAAATCCAAAGATGAAGAAAAAAAGTATGAAGAAAAAGCTAATCAAGAGTTAGATAAAATAATGGGTGTAGAAGAAAAGAAAAAAGAAGAAAAACCTTCTTTTATTGAAAAAATAGAAAATTACATTAAAATAATTAGAGATATAATTGTAAATATCTGGAGAAAAGAATGAAAAATTTCAAGTTTAATACAGTGGAAGAAGCTATAAACGATATTCAAGAAGGAAAAATGGTAATAGTAGTAGATGATCCAGATAGAGAAAATGAAGGGGATTTAGTTTGTGCTGCAGAAAAAGTAACACCAGATATAATAAACTTTATGGCAAAGGAAGGAAGAGGACTTATCTGTCTATCTATGTTACCTGAAAGATTGAAAGAATTGGATATACCATTAATGACAACTAACAATACAGATCCAAAAGGAACAGCTTTCTGTGTTTCAATAGATGCTCATCCAAAATTTGGTATAACCACTGGTATTTCTGCTTATGAAAGAGCAACAACGATAAAGCTTGCAGTAAGCCCAGAAGCTAAACCTAATGACTTTGTAAAACCAGGTCATATATTTCCATTAATGGCAAAAAAAGGTGGAGTATTAGAAAGAACAGGACACACAGAAGCATCTGTAGATTTGGCAAGACTTGCTGGTTTATATCCAGCTGGTGTTATATGTGAAATAATGAAAGATGATGGTACTATGGCTAGACTTCCAGATCTAATAACCTTTGCAAAAAAACATAACTTAAAAATAATTACAATAGCAGATTTAGTACAGTATCGATTAAAAAGAGAAAAACTAATATCAAAAGAAGCTGAAGCTTTCCTTCCTACCAAGTATGGAATATTTAAAATATATGCATACAAAAGTCTTGTAGATGGAATAGAACATGTTGCTCTTGTAATGGGAGAAATAAAAGAAAATGAACCTGTTTTAGTTAGAGTTCATTCAGAATGTTTGACAGGTGATATATTTGGTTCTCTCAGATGTGACTGCCAAAATCAACTTCACCTTGCATTGAAAAATATAGCAGAAGAAGGGAAAGGCGTTTTGGTTTATATGAGAGGCCATGAAGGAAGAGGTATAGGAATAGTAAATAAGATAAAAGCATACAATTTACAAGATTTAGGTTATGATACAGTAGAAGCAAATCATAAACTTGGCTTTCAATCTGATTTGAGAGATTTTGGAACAGGTGCTCAGATACTTTTAGACTTAGGTGTAAGGAAGATGAAGCTAATGACAAACAACCCAAGAAAAATAGTAGCTTTAGAAGGGTTTGGTTTAGAGATAGTAGAAAGAGTTCCTATCTTTACTGGC
The DNA here is from genome assembly GCA_964648745.1 of uncultured Aquificales bacterium. Classification (GTDB taxonomy): domain Bacteria; phylum Aquificota; class Aquificia; order Aquificales; family Hydrogenothermaceae; genus Sulfurihydrogenibium. The sequence continues at coordinate 73,941 of CAZYKX010000001.1, read as the reverse complement.
ACAAACCCCCATAATGAAAAGTATATAAAAACAAAGAAAGATAAGCTTGGCCATATAATAGAAGAGGACTTATCATGCGATATTTAGCTTTGATTTTCCTTCTTTTAATAACATCTTGTGATAAATTTAAAGATGTTTTTCAGGAAAAAGATTTATTAGAAAGACCTACAGCAAAAAGGTGTGCCGAATGCCATGAAAATATATACAATCAGTTTAAAGAATCAAGACATGCTCAAGCATGGATAAGTCCAGAATTTAAAAAAGCAAGTGAATATTATTCAAAAGATAAATGTCTTTCCTGTCATGCTCCTTATGAGATAACTGTTTCAGAAAAACCAAAGTTAAGAGATTTCCATAGAGAGGATGGTGTAAACTGTGTAGCTTGTCACTTTAGAGATTCAACAAAATCTATGCATGGACCTTATGATGTATTTTCACCACCACATCCTTCTACACAAGACTTACAGTATACAAAAGCAGAAATATGTTCAGGATGCCATCAAGAAACATACAAACAATGGAAAACTGTAAATACTGATAAAAATTGTCAACAATGTCATATGCCAGCTGAAAAAGGTAAATTAATCCAAAAATTTCCATTTAGCTATATGCATATGCCAAAAGAGATACATCACCATGGTTTTATAGTTCCAAAATCAAAACCTGAATTTTTTGATGTTAAAGTTGAAAAAATTGGTTCTATATTAGCAGTCAAATTATTAAACAAAAAGGTACCACATAATGTTCCAACGGCAGATCATGGAAACCCAAAATACTATGTAGATATAATTCTATTTAAAAATGGTAATCAAGTATACACTGATGGTTATACTATACTACCAAAAGATCCACTTAACTATGGAAAAGAAAAGGTTATAGAATTTTCAAATCTTTCTGATTATGATAAAGTTAAAGTAGTTTTAAGTAGAAAACTTTCTTGGCAAGAAAAACCAGAAAAAATTGGAGAGTTTGATTTTTAGGAAATTAGAAGAGAAAGATAAACCAGTAGTAAAAAATCTACTTTCTTATACATTTACAAGAGATTTTGGAGAGCTTTTTTTTGATGAAATAAATAATCCTACAGTTTTAGAGATTGATAACCAGATTATTGGCTTTCTAAGCTACTCTTTTTTATTTGATGAATCAGAACTTTTACTTATAGCAATAAATCCAGAATTTCAAAATAAAGGCTATGGTAAAATGTTAATGGAATTTTATTTAAAAACTATGAAAGATAACAAAATCAAATCTTGTTATTTAGAAGTTTCTACAAATAATTTAAAAGCTATACATTTTTATAAAAAATATGGATTCTATCAATATGGTTATAGAGAAAAATATTATTCAAATGGTGAAGATGCAATACTGATGAAAAAGGAGATGTGATGGAGATTAAAGGTAGATCTTTAGAGCTTTTAATAAGTGAAAAAGATATTCAAACTAAAGTACACCAGTTAGCAAAAGAGATAGAATCTTATTTCAAAAATGAGGAGCTATATGTAGTTGGTATTTTAAAGGGTTCTTTTATGTTTTATGCAGATTTAGTAAGAAAATTAGAAGGAAAAGTTTACATTGATTTTATGCAAGTTTCATCTTATAAAACAAGTATGGAAAGTTCTGGTGAAGTTATCTTTATCAAAGATATGTCCATTGATATAAGAGGTAAAAATGTTTTAATTGTTGATGATATTATTGATACTGGAAGAACTTTGAAAGCATTAGTAGAAGCTTTATCATTAAGAGAACCAAAAATTTTAAAAACATGTGTACTTCTTGATAAAAAAGAAAGAAGAGAAGTAGATTTTCATGCTGATTTTGTTGGCTTTGAGATTCCTGATAAATTTGTTGTTGGATATGGTTTAGATTGGGCAGAAGAAGGAAGAAATTTAAAAGAAATATATGTAGTTGTTTAGGAGATAAAAGTGGGAAAGAAACTTTTTGAAGGAGTTTATAAATTTAAAAATGAGGATTTTGAAAAGTATAGAGATATTTTTAAACAGTTAGGAAAAAGACAAAATCCGCACACTTTATTTAGAGGTTGTTCAGATTCAAGGCTTATACCTGACCTAATAACACGTTCATTACCAGGAGAACTTTTTACTGTAAGAAATATAGCAAACATTGTACCACCGTACAGAGATACCCAAGAGTATGTAGCTACTACTTCGGCAGTAGAGTATGCTGTTTTATCTTTGAATGTTGAAAATATTGTAGTATGTGGACATTCTAACTGTGGTGGTTGTTATGCTGCAGCTCATAAACACTTATTAAAAAATATGCCACATGTTGAAAAATGGATTGAACTTATAGAGCCAGCTGTTGAAACAGCTAAAAATTTATTTAAAGAAAACGATGAACTTAAGTTAGAGCTATTAATAGAACAGTTAAACATAGTAAACCAAATAAAAAATTTACTTACATATCCTTTTATAAAAGAAAGGTTTAATGAAGGAAAATTAAATATTTACGGTTGGTATTTTATTATTGAGACTGGAGATATATATAACTACAATTTTGAGAAAGGAATTTTTGAGATTATAAATTAACAAGGAGAAAAAAGATGAAAATGGTAGATGTTTCAGTAAAATTTGAAACTATAAGAGAAGCTACTGCAGAAGGCAAAATCTACTTAGATAAAAAAACTGTTGAAATGATAAAGAATAGACAGATTCCTAAAGGTGATGTTATAACTGCTTCTATGATGGCTGGAATGATCGGTGCAAAAAAAACTCCAGAAATTTTACCATTTTGTCATCCTATAATGATAGATCAAGCTTTTGTAGAAGTAGAACTTCATGAAGATGGTATTTATGCTAAATCTTTTGTTAGATGTATTGGTAGAACTGGTGTTGAAATGGAAGCATTGACGGCAGTATCTACTGCATTACTAAATGTATATGATATGTGTAAAGCTTTTGATAAGAATATGGTTATATCAGATATAAAACTTCTATCTAAAAAAGGTGGAAAATCAGATTATGAAGAAGATCTATCTGGACTAAACTGTGCTGTTATAACACTTAGTGATTCTTGTTATAAAAATTTATCAGAAGATAAAAGTGGAAAAGTAGCTATAGACATTATAGAAAATGAGTTTAATGGAAAAGTTATAGATTATACTATACTTCCAGATGATAAAGATATGATTGTGGAAAAGTTAAAATCTTTAGTTGATAAAGTAGATATTATTTTTACTACAGGTGGAACCGGGTTTAGTAAGAGAGATAACACACCAGAAGCTACGAAAGAAGTTATTGAAAAAGAAATGATAGGGTTTTCAGAAGCTATGCGAATAGTAGGTATAAAATTTACACCAAAATCTTTACTTTCAAGATCTGTATGTGGTATAGCAGGAAATAGTACATTGATAATAAATCTTCCTGGAAGTACTGGAGGAGTGAGAGACAATTTAAGAATGATTGCGCCACTTTTAAAACATGCGTTAAGAATGGCAAAAGGTGAGAAAAAACATTGAAAAATAAAGCTTTAATTATATTTGCAGTTATGTGGAATAAGGAAAAAATAGAGAATCTTAACGCTGCAATAAAAAATTTAAAAGAAAATTTTGGTGAGATAATTTTTCAGTCAGATGAGTTTACATTGGATTATTCTCATTTTTATGAAAAAGAGATGGGTCCAAACCTTTTAAAAAAATTTTTAGTTTTTGATAAAATCGTTGATAAAGAAGATAGTATTAAAATAAAAAAATTTTCTGAAAATCTTGAAAATAAATTTAGAGAGAACAATAATAGAAATGTTAATATAGATCCAGTTTTTTTAGATGAATATCAGGTAGTAGCATTAAGTAGAAAAGATAGAGGGTCAAGAATTTATATAGGTAATGGCGTTTATGCTGAGTTACAACTTCTATATCACCATAAAACTTTTCAACCATTAATATGGACATACTTAGATTACAAAGAAAATGCAGACTTTTTTAACCAAGTTAGAAAATACTATTTAAGGAAGATAAATGATTAAAAAATTTATAGTAAAAACACCGAAAACATTAAAAGATTTTGTTTCAGAAAGTTTAAATATATCAAAAAATCAAGCTAAAGATTTGATAGATAGTAGGAATATTATTGTAAATAATAAAAGAGTTTGGATAGCTTCTCACAATTTAAAAGTAGGGGATACTGTTGAGATACTTGTTCCTAAGGAAGAAAAAAATATCTCTATAATATATGAAGATGATTATATATTAGCAGTTAATAAACCACCAAATACAGTAAGTGACAGAGAAAAAAATTCAGTAGAAGATATTTTAAGACAAAAGTTTAAAAATGAAAAAATAAAAGCTATTCATAGATTAGATAAAGAAACATCAGGTGTTTTATTATTTGCAAAAGATTATAAAATATTTGAAAAATTTAAAGATATATGGGATAGTAAAAATGTTAATAAAGTCTATCTTGCTATCTCACATAATGAAGCTACATTTGAACGTTTTACCATAAATAAAGAGATAGATGGAAAAGAAGCTATAACACATCTTAAAGTTATAAAAAAAGGAAATGGTTTTAGTTATTTCCAAGTTATTATAGAAACAGGTAGAAAACATCAAATTAGAAAACATTTGGCATCCATAAGACATCCTATAGTTGGAGATAAAATTTATGGTGTTAAAAAATTGGAAAACAACCTTTTAAAAAAGGTAAGTAGACATATGCTTCACTCTTATCAATTAATGTTAAAACATCCATTTAAAAATACAACCATAAATATTAAAGCAGATATTCCAACAGATTTTAAGAATGTTTTAAACTATTTAAATTATTAATATTAAAGGCTTTTAAGCTTGCTTTAGATTTTATAAGTGTTTCTTCATACTCCTTATCTTCATCAGAATCCCAGACAATACCACTTCCTACGTATATATGTGCTTTTTGTTTTTTAAATATAATCTGTCTTATAGCTACGCTCATAACAAAATTACCATCTGGTTTTATTAAAAATGTAGAACCACAGTATACACTACGCCTTTTATCTTCAAGCTCATCTATAATTTCCATAGCTCTTATTTTTGGTGCTCCTGTTACAGAACCTGGAGGAAAAGTATTTATAATAATATCTTTAAAAGAAATATCTTCCTTTAAAACACCTTTAACTGTAGAGATCATCTGATACAGTGTATTATACTCTTGTATATCAAATAAACTCTCAACACTGACAAGTTTAGATATTCTACCAATATCATTTCTCATTAAGTCTGTTATCATGAGATTTTCAGCTTTTTCTTTTTCAGAAAGTTTTAATTCTTCTTTTAGCTGTTTATCCTCTGTTTCATCTTTACTTCGTTTCCTTGTTCCTTTTATTGGTTTTGAGGTGATTGTATTTCCATTTTTCTCAAGGAATAGTTCCATAGAACCTGATATAAGTGAAAAATCTTTATCTTTAATAAACATCATGTAAGGTGTTGGTTGAATTTGAACTAAATTTTTAAAAATTTCAAAAGGTTGAAAAATTCCTTCTAAATCTATACGATGGGATATATTTACTTGGTATATATCACCTGCTTGAATATACTCTTTAACTTTTTTTATTTTTTCAATAAACTCTTCTCTTTTTGTGTTAAATTTTAAGTTTTTCACTTTCATATCTATTATTTTAAAAGTTTCTAGATTTATTTTTTTAAAAGATTTATATAGATTTATATAGATTAAAGGAATATTAAGCTCATCTTTTTTTGGATTAACTGCTTTTTGTGTATAAAAATTAAAGTCATAGCCAATGAAACCTAAAGCATAACTACCTTTTATAAGTTTGTTTATAATTTGAAGGGGTTTGGATGTTTTAATTACTCTATTGTTGACTACTAATCTATTTTTATAGTATCTAATTTTCAAAAATGGTTTTGCAAACTTATAAAATCCTTCTCCTTTAAACCAACCATTTTTTGTAGAAAATAGAATAATCATAAAAATATTTTAACATTTATATAAAGAAGGAACTGTCTAAAGACAGTTCCTTAAGGCTGATGAAAAAGTTTCCCAGGACTACTTTAAAAGCAGCCCATAATAGAAATTTAATAATGTCCTTTCTTGATTTCTTCATCTGTTAATTTATAACTAAAAAGTTTGTACATCATAGCTTGATATGCTACAACAATAGGAACGAAAATAATTACTACCCATAACATAATTTTTAAAGTGTATTCACTACCAGCTGCGTTATATGCTGTAATACTATACTGTGGATCAATAGATGATAAAAGAAGATTTGGATATAATCCAATTAGACCTGAAGCAGCTATAGTTAAAATAAATAAAAATGAGAAAATAAATCCATAAACAGGTTTGTTTTTCATTATAAAAATTCCGGTAAGTATAAGAGAAATTACAACTAAAGTAGGTACTACAAATAAAATAGGCATTTTAAAGAAGTTATCGTAAAGATGTGTATATACTCCAGTAAGAATCATAAACATTGCTACAAGAACTACTTGAACGTACCAAAGTTTTTTTGTTATTGCTAATGTACGATTAGCAAATTCATCTGGTGTTCTTATTGCTATCCATAATCCACCATGAATTGTAAAGCTAATTGCGGATAGTAATCCTGTAATTAAACCGTAAGGATTAAGTAATGTTAAAATATTGCCGTGATATCCATTAGCATCAATTGGTAAACCTTCAAATAAATTTCCGAAAGCAACTCCAAATAAAAAGGCTATAAGGAAACTAGAAATGGAAAACGAATAATCCCAAAATTTCTTTAGCGTTTCAGAATCTGTTTTAGCTCTTAACTCAAGGGAAGCACCTCTAAAGATAAGTGCGAAAAGTATTAAAAGAAGAGGTATATAAAGATAACTAAACATATATCCATATGCTATTGGAAATGCAGCGTATGTTGCACCACCCGCAGTTACAAGCCAAACCTCATTTCCATCCCATACAGGACCTATAGCATTTAATATAGCTCTTTTGTCTATCTCAGTTTTACCCAGGAATCTATATAATATTCCAGCTCCAAGATCAAATCCATCAAGTACAAAAAAAGCTACCCAAAGTAATCCCCATAAAAAGAACCATATAGTATAAATATCCATTTTTATACCTCCTTATTGTTATACATTGATAGCTTTAAGATTTTTTTCATCAATCGGATACTCATTCTTAGTAAGATCAATAGGTTCAGGACCTTTTTTTGCATTTTTTGCAAGTAAGTAAATATCAATAATTCCTAATAAACCATAGAAAAGGGTAAATCCAATTAATGATGTAATAACCTCAGGACTTCTGATTGCTGTTGATACACCTTCAGATGTTTTCATTAATCCATATACAAGCCATGGTTGTCTTCCTACTTCTGCAACAACCCAACCAAGTTCTGAAGCTATATAAGGAAGTGGTATTAAGTAAAGTAAAAATTTTAGTAAAGCTTTACTTTCTTCTATTTTTTTAGATTTTATTATAGCTAATAGTGAAATAAAGATAAAGAAGAAACTAAAAGCTACCATTAATCTAAAGCTTATAAATGTTAAAAGCATAGGAGGTCTATCCTCTTTAGGAAAATCTTTTAATCCTTTAAACTCTTCTTGTTCACTAAGAATACTTAAAAGTTTTGGAAATCCTAAAAATTCAACCATATTTCTTTCATTTACCGGATCTGGAACAATTAAAAGATATAATGGTACGTCTTTTGAGGTTTCCCATATTGCTTCCATAGCTGCAAATTTTGTAGGTTGTGTATGTGCAACTTCTCTAGCGTGAAAATCTCCTATAAGTACGACAAGTAAAGAAGCTACAAATGTATATTTTGCTGCAAGGCTAAATGATTTTTTAAATAGGGTAGTTTCTCTACCTTTTAAGAGGTGATAAGCTGTTATACCAAGGACAAAGAACCCTGCTGTAACCCAGCCAGCTATAATTGTATGGAAGAATTTTAATATCGCATAATAGTTTGTTATAACAGCCCAAAAGTCAACCATTTCTGCTCTTCCATTTCTTATGACATATCCAACAGGATGTTGCATCCAACCATTTGCAATTAGTATCCATAAAGCAGAAAGATTTGTTCCTAAAGCTACAAGCCAGATCGAAATAGCATGAAGTTTTGGTGGAAGCCTATTCCATCCAAATGCCCATATACCAATAAAAGTAGATTCAAGGAAAAATGCTACTGTAGCTTCAATAGCCAAAGGAGGACCAAAAATATCTCCTACATAACGAGAATACTGTTCCCAGTTCATACCAAATTCAAATTCCATAGTAAGTCCAGTAACAACACCTAAAGCAAAGTTAATTAAAAAAAGCTTTCCAAAAAATTTTGTCATTCTTAGATAATCTTTGTCCCCAGATAATACATATTTAGTTTCCATTAGAGCTACAAGAACCGAAAGTCCAAGAGTAAGAGGAACAAAAATAAAATGGAAGAGAGCAGTAATGGCAAATTGCCATCTACTAAGTAATACTACATCATCCATGCTACAACCTCCTTATAAAATTATTAAAAATAATAAGTTAGTAAATATTTACTAACTATGAGTTATATCATATTCAATCACTTTAATTTATGTTAATTAATAGTTAAATTATAAGATAAAATAACGTTAAAGTCAACTGAAAATAAACATAGTAAATTTTTATTGTTGAATTAAGGCGTTTAAATATGGAGTACTTGTATCCAAAGAAGAAAAGACTTTATATGTTAAACAATGGCATGAAAATTTTCTTAAAACACTTTGATTACTAGTTATCTCTTGCTACAGTAGTAGCTGTGGTTATGTAGACAAAAACAATAGAAAAGATACACAAACATTTGAATGCAAAGCATGTGGTAGAAAAATAAATGCTATAGGTGAATGGAGCAAGAAATATCCTTAAGAGAAGTTCTCATAAGGAGATAAAGATCTCCACACCGAAAAAGAAAGTCCTTCAGATATTGGTAAAACAGTATCTGGAGAGATATACAGGGTGTAATAGTGCTCCCTGGGATTTACTTAGGGATAATCCTTATTACATGGATTTTCTAAGTAGCTTTAAACCCCAGGTGTGTGAGAGAAATAAATGTTTATAAATGGGGGAACTATTATCTAAATCATTACTATTGTATTTTTTGATATATGTTATAATAAAACTGTAAAAAAATATATTGGAGGTACCTTTATTTGCCTTTAATAGTTCAAAAGTATGGTGGTACATCTGTTGGAACAATAGAAAGAATAAAAAATGTTGCAAAGAAAATAAAAAAAGCTGTTGATGCAGGAAATCAGGTTGTAGTTGTATCTTCTGCTATGACTGGAGAAACTGATAGATTGTTAGGACTTACAAGGGAGTTATCAAGCAGACCTGATCCAAGAGAGCAAGATATGGTTGTTTCTACTGGTGAGCAGGTAGCTATTGGACTTGTAGCTATAGCATTGAAAGAACTTGGTATTGATGCTGTTAGTTTGACAGGGTGGCAAGTTCCTATAATCACAGATAATGTATTTACAAAAGCAAGAATAAAAGAGATAAATACACATAGAATAAAGAAACACCTCGATGAAGGTAAGGTTGTTATTGTTGCAGGATTTCAAGGTGTAACAGAAGGTGAAGATATTACTACACTTGGTAGAGGTGGTTCTGATACTTCAGCTGTTGCTTTAGCAGCTGCATTAAATGCAGATGTTTGTGAGATATATACAGATGTAACTGGTGTATTTACAGCAGATCCAAGAATTGTAGAAAGTGCAAAAAAAATACCAGTTATATCATATGAAGAGATGATGGAGATGGCTTCCCTTGGCTCTAAAGTTATGCAGATAAGATCTGTTGAGTTTGGAGCTAAATATGGTGTAAAAATTCATGTTAGATCTTCTTTTAATGATGAAGAAGGAACTTGGATAATGGAGGAAAATGAAGAGATGGAAAAAATGGTAGTTAGGGGTATTTCCCATGAATTAAAAGAATCAAGGATAACAGTTGTTAGAGTTCCAGACAAACCTGGTGTTGCTGCAAAGTTATTTAAAGCTTTAGGAGACAGAAATATCGTAGTAGATATGATTGTTCAAAACGTTTCTCATAAAGGTTATACAGATATATCTTTTACTGTTAATAAAACAGATGCAGATATAGCAGAAGAGATAGCAAGAGAAGTAGCAAAAGATATTGGTGCTGAAGATGTAGAAAGAAACGATAAAATTGCAAAAGTTTCCGTTGTTGGGCTTGGAATGAAAACACATTCTGGAACAGCAGGTAAGATGTTTGAAATTTTATCAAAAGAAGGAATAAATATATATGCTATATCAACATCTGAAATAAAAATTTCTGTGTTGATAGATGAAAAATATGCTGAGCTTGCGGTAAGATCTTTACATGAAGCTTTTATTGAGAATATGGAAGGTGATTTATTATGAAAAAAGAAAAACCTTCAATAAAAAAGATTAGGAAGGTTTTAATTGCAAATAGAGGAGAGATTGCTACAAGGATTATAAGAGCATGTAAAGAACTCGATATAAAAACTGTTGCAATTTACTCTGAAGCTGATGCAAAAAGTATATACGTAAAAAAAGCTGATGAATCTTATTTAATACCAGGAGATCCAATACAAGCTTATTTAAATTACTTTAGAATCGTAGATTTAGCTAAACAAACAAAATGTGATGCTATACATCCAGGTTACGGATTTTTATCAGAAAATCCAGAGTTTGCAGAATACTGTATAAAACAAGGGATTGTCTTTATAGGTCCAAAAGCAGAACATATCGCTCTTTTTGGAGATAAGATAGCAGCAAAAAGGAAAATTAAAGAACTTGGAGTTCCAGTTCTTCCTGGTAGTGATGAACCAATTTCTGATATAAAAGTTGCTAAAGATATTGCAGATGAGATAGGTTATCCAGTTATTTTGAAAGCTGCCTATGGTGGTGGCGGAAGAGGTATGCGAATAGTTAGATCACCATCTGAATTTGAAGATCTATTTAAATCAGCATTTAATGAAGCTAAAAAGTTTTTTGGTAAAGGTGATGTTTTTATAGAGAAATATATAGAAAATCCAAGGCACATAGAAATACAAATTATGGCAGATAAATATGGTAATGTAGTTCATTTAGGAGAAAGAGATTGTTCTATACAGAGAAGACATCAAAAAATTGTTGAGATAGCAAGATCTCCTTCTTTGAATGAGGAAGTTAAAAAAGAGTTGTATAGAACATCTGTTAAAGCAATGTTTAAAGTAGGTTATGAAAATGTAGGTACAATAGAATACTTGGTAGATGAAAATGATAATTTCTATTTTATTGAGATGAATACACGTTTACAAGTAGAACACACCGTTACAGAGATGGTAACAGGTATAGATATAGTTCAAAAGATGATAGAGATAGCAGAAGGTCAAAGACTTCCATTTTTACAAGAAGAAATATCTATGAGAGGATATGCAATAGAATTTAGAATAAATGCGGAAGATCCATCCAAAAATTTTGCACCATCAACAGGATTGATAACTTCTTATCATTCTCCAGGTGGCCCAGGTGTAAGAGTAGATGCAGCTGTATACAAAGATTACATTATACCACCTTACTATGATTCTATGATTGCAAAACTTTCTGTTTGGGGTCTTACTTGGAAAGATGTTGTAAATAGGGCAAGAAGAGCCTTAGATGAGTTTATAATAAGAGGAGTTCCAACAAATCTGCCACTTTTAAGATCTATCGTTAGAGATGAAGATTTTAAAATAGGTAAATTTACAACTAGATATATAGAAGAGAAGCTACCTAAGTTTGATCTAAAGAAAGAGACAAGAAATACAGAGGATTTAGCTGCAGTTATTGCTGCAGCTATAGCTGCATACCATAAACTATAAGGAGGTTTTAATATGTCTATAATAGTAGATGTTTTTGGTAGAGAAGTTTTAGATTCTCGTGGAAATCCTACAGTTGAAGCTACTGTAATTTTAGAAAGTGGAATTTCTGCTTCAGCTATAGTACCAAGTGGTGCTTCAACAGGAGAAAACGAAGCTTTAGAACTTAGGGATGGAGATAAGAGAAGATTTTTAGGGAAAGGTGTTTTAAAAGCTGTTGAAAATATCAATAACAAAATAGCTGATATAATTGTTGGTGAAGATTCAGAAGATCAAGTTAGAATAGATAAGCTAATGATTGAAGCTGATGGAACTGAAAATAAATCAAAATTTGGTGCAAATGCTATCTTAGCTGTTTCTTTAGCTGTTGCAAGAGCTACAGCATTTGAAAAAGAAATACCGTTATATAGGTACCTTGGTGGTACAAATGCAAAAGTTTTACCGGTTCCTCTTATGAATGTTATAAATGGGGGAGCACATGCAGATAATGAGTTAGATTTTCAAGAGTTCATGATAGTTCCTGTATATGGCAACTCATTTAAAGAAGCTTTAAGAGCAGGTGTTGAAGTCTTTCACACATTAAAATCTGTTTTAAAAGAAAAAGGTTATTCAACCAACGTTGGAGATGAAGGTGGATTTGCACCTGCATTGAGAGAAACAAAAGAAGCATTAGATATACTTATGTTAGCTATAGAAAAAGCAGGATACACTCCAGGAGAAGATATATTTTTAGCTCTTGATTGTGCAGCATCTGAGTTGTACAAAGATGGTAAATATCTATTTGAAAAAAGAGAAATGTCAAGTGATGAGATGATAATACTTTATGAGGAAATTGTAGGAATTTATCCTGTTGTTTCTATTGAAGATGGTCTTGCTGAAAATGATTGGGAAGGTTGGAAAAATCTAACAGCAACATTAGGAAACAAAGTTCAACTTGTTGGAGATGATTTATTTACAACAAATCCAAGGATAATAAAGGAAGGAATTAAGAATAATATTGCTAATTCCGTTTTAATAAAATTAAACCAAATTGGTACTTTAACCGAAACATTAGATGCAATAGAAATAGCAAAAAGCAATAACTATACTGCAATAATATCCCATAGATCTGGGGAAAGTGAAGATACTTTTATAGCTGATTTAGCAGTAGCAACAAATGCAGGACAGATTAAAACAGGTTCTGCTTCAAGAACAGATAGAATAGCTAAATATAACCAACTACTTAGAATAGAGGAACAGTTAGGTGAAAGCGCAATATTTAAAGGAAAGGAAGTCTTTAAAACATTCCAGTTTTAATGAAAATATCCTATTAGACCGTGGGCTTAAGCTCACGGCTCTTTTTAGTATTTTACTTGTGATATACACTATCTTTTTTGGGGAAAATAATATCTTTAAATATATTGAAAAAATTAAAACAAGAAATGAACTTATATTACAGATAAATAATATTAAAAAAGAAAATCAAGAGATAGAAAAAACAATAAACTACATTCAAACTGATCCATTTTATTTGGAAAAATTAGCTCGAGAGAATTTAGGTTTAATTAAAGATAATGAAGAAGTTTACGTTTTAATAGGTGATAATAAAAAATCAAATCAAGAAGTTGTAAACCTTCAAGAAGAGAGATGGATAGATAAAATCAAACAAAAATACAAAGAATTTAAATTAGAATGAGAAGATTTGATTTATACATATTTGATTTAGATGGAACTATTTTAGACTCTGGAAAAGATATAGCTTTAGCTGTTAACTATGCTATGGAAAAACTTGACTTTAAAAAATTTAGTGAAGATCTAGTAATATCGAAGGTAGGTTATGGTGCAAAAAAACTCATAGAAGATTTGATACCTAATGAAAGTCAAGAGATAAAAGATAAAGCTTTGGAATATTTCAGGGAGTTTTATTTCCAAAATCCTGTCATTTATTCAAAACTCTACCCTGGAACAGAAGAAGTATTAAAATTTTTAAAAGATAGATCAAAGAATATAGCAGTAGTTACAAATAAATATGAAGATATATCAAGAAAAATATTAAGCTCTTTAGGAGTTTTAGACTTAATAGATATAGTAGTAGGTGCAGATACAACAAAAGAGAAAAAACCAAGTCCTATCCCAATATACCATGTACTTGAAAAATTAAATATAGATAAAAGATCTTCTATTATAATAGGTGATAGTGAAACAGATATTTTAACAGGGAAAAATGCTCTGATTTATACTTGTCTTGTTTTACATGGTTATGGAAATAAAGAACTTGCCAAGTCATTGAATCCTGACTTTATTGCAGATAGTTTAGGAGAAATAAAATGGATAGAAAGTGGAAAACAAGAATAACATTAAATACAAAAGAAGAGACTTATATAAGGGGCTATCCTTTAACGCAGATGATAGGAACATTATCCTTTTCAGAAAGTATATATTTAATTTTAAAAGGGAATTTACCTTCAGAATCAGAGAAAAAAATGTTTGATGCTATATTTACTTCTATTATAGATCATGGTGTTGCACCACCTTCAACAGTTGCTTTAAGAAATGTAATATCTGGAGGAAATCCTTTACATGTTGGTATTGCAGCAGGTGTTCTTGCTTTTGGAGATTATCATGGTGGAGCTTTAGAAGATGCTATGAAATTTTTACAAGAGTATACTAAATATGAAGAAGATATAGATGGTTTAGCAGAAAGATTGGCAAAAAAGATAGTAGAAGAAAAATGGAAAGTCTCTGGTTTTGGACATAAGTACTATAAAGATTATGATCCAAGATCAAAAAAACTTTTAACATTAGCAAAAGAGTTAGGTTTTTATGGAAAACATTGTGAGTTGGCTAAAGCTTTGGAAGATTCTATCTTTAAAATAAAGGGTAAAAAGCTAGTTTTAAATGTTGATGGTGCTATTGCTGCTATAACATCAGATATGGGATTTGATTGGCGATTAGGAAAAGGATTTTTTATAATAGGTAGAATCCCAGGACTTGTAGCACATGCTTATGAAGAGTTAACTGAAGGCATAATTTTCAGAAGACTTGACGAAGAAAAAGATATAGACTATATAGGAGAAAAACAAAGAGATTTGTTAAAATAATATCAAATGAAACTTTCATTTAAATCAGTTAGTTATAACTTTATAATATTTTTTTTATCTTTATTCTTATTTATAGTCGGAAATTACTACATATATAGTAAACTAATAAAAGTTAGTGATGTCATTAATCCATATCTTTTTTTATTTATCTTAAATGTTGATGTTGTATTTTTTATAATTATTTTTGCTTACACACTTAGATATCTTATAAAGATACTATTTGAAGAGTTTAGGGAAGGAAAATTAAAAATAAAACTTACATTGATTTTTATATCTATCGTTGTCATCCCTTCCTTAATACTTTTCATAGCTTCTATGTCTATTATATCAAGTGCTACTAATCTTTGGTTCTCTGGAAAAGTGGGAGAAGCTTTAGGAAAACTTGACAATATTGTAGTTCAAAATATAGAATCAAACAAAGATTGGCTTTTAAAAGTTTTTAATCTTTTAGATAATGGAAATATTTCTCCTAAAGAAGCTGTAGAGATTTTAGGATTAAAAACAGCTTCAATATACGATCAAGATGGTAGATTAATAGAGTTTTATGGTAGTCCATACGATAAAGAAGTTTTTAATACTCTCTATAAAGAAGGATTTAGTTTTTATGAAAACAAAATAGTATTAAATAAACAACTTAAAGATGGAAAAAAAGTTATACTTGTTTATGAATTTCCTAAATACTTATATTTATCAAAACAAGACACTTCACTAATTTTAAAGGTATACAATGAGTTAAAATATTACAAATCACCAATTAGAATTGGTTATATACTTATCTTACTTACAATAACAATATTTATAATCTTTTCAACAATCTGGTTTAGTAGATATATAGTAAGAAATATAACAAATCCAGTTGAAGCTCTTGTTGAAGTAGCAAAAAGACTATCAGAGGGAGATCTTTCTGTAAGAATAAATATAAAATCTAATGATGAGTTTGGTATTTTGATATCTGAATTTAATAGAATGGTTGATAGGCTAAACCTTCTATATAAAAAGTTAGAAGATAGAAATTTAATATTAAAAAGAAATAAAGAGTATTTGGAAGCTATTTTAAACAATATCAATGCAGGTGTAATATACTCAAATGAAGATGGAATTATAGAGAACATGAATAAATCAGCTATAGATATACTTTCTGAAAAAGTAACGGAATTTTTGAGAAAGGATATAGAAAGTTTAGCTAATTTCCTTGGCATCAATCTAAGTGAAAATAAAGAACAAATTATTAGCTACAACAACAAAACGTTACTTTTTAAAATAAAAAATATTAAAGGTAAAGGTTACGTTATTATATTTGATGACATTACTAATATCATTCATGCTCAAAAGCTTCAGATGTGGAAAGAAGTAGCTCAAAGAATTGCCCATGAAATAAAAAATCCCCTTACACCAATAAAGCTTGCAGCAGAAAGAATAATAAGAAGTTATAAAAAAGAAAATCCAAACTTCTCAGAAATATTAGAGAGTTCTATTAATATAATAATATCAGAAACAGACCATTTAACAAATTTGGTAAGAGAATTTAATCAGTTTGGTAATACTCTTTCTCATCTAAATTACGAAGATATTAACATCTGCCAACTTTTAAAAGAGATATCTGATAGTTATAACTCAACAAATTTTAAAGTGATATTAAATTGTAATGATAATTTTATAATTAAAGGGGATAAAAAGTTATTAAAACAAGCTTTTGCAAATATAGTTCAAAATAGTTTTGAAGAAGCAACACAGTTAAATATAAATTTGGATAAAAGTAATGATAGAATAGTGTTAGTATTTAAAGATAATGGGAAAGGTATTGAGATGAAAGATATAGATAAAATATTTTTACCTTACTTTTCTAAAAAACCAAAAGGAAGTGGACTTGGACTTAGTATAACAAAAGAGATAATAGAGAAACATAATGGAACAATTAAAGCCATACCTTCAGATAATGGAGCAGAATTTATTATAGAGTTAAAGATATCATAGATGGAAATAAAAAAGTTAGATTATAAACAGCTTAATATTGATATTAAATTTGATAAATCTACAAAAGACTATGAACCTAAATCTGTGTTTTTCTCTCAAGATAGAGTAATAAAAGCTTTTGAAGTGGGATTATCTATAAAACATGAAAGTTATAACATTTATGTTTCTGGAGAAGAAGGTTTAGGGAGGACATTATTTACAAAACAAAAACTTGAAGAGTTTTCAAAAAATTTACCGGTACCTGAAGATATTATTTATTATCATAATTTCGAAGATATCTATAAACCGAAAGTCTTACTTGTAAAAGCAGGTTTAGGTAAAAAATTAGAAGTAATGATAAACGAGACATTAGAGAAATTAAAAAAAGAGATCTATAAAGTTTTTGAAGGAAAAGATTATGAAGAAGAAAAAGTTAAGATAATAAAAAATGCAGAAGAAAAAAAAGAGCAAATATTAAAAAGTTTAAAAAAGGATGCATTAAAGTATAATTTAGGAGTATTGATAACATCATATGACATAAGCCTGGTTCCTATCATAAATGGTAGTTATGTAACTAATTTAGATAGTTTGACAGAAAAACAATATCAGGAGTATAAAGAAAGTTTAGATAAATTTGAAGATAAATTTTTATCTTATCTTCAAGAAATGAGAGAGATAGACTATAAACTTGATGAGTCTTTATATGAACTTAAAGAGAAAATTTCTAAGCATAAATTGGATAGTATTTATTTTAAACTGGAAAATTCTTTTAAAGAATATCCAGAAATTATTGATTTTTTAAATTATCATAAAGAAAACGTTTTAAAAAATATTGATAAGTTTATAGAGATAAATTTTGCAGATAGAAACTCTTTATTTTATATAACATTAGAAAAACAGATAAATTTATTTAAGATAAATCTCTTTGTAGATAACTCAAAATTAGAACATGCTCCAGTTGTTTTTGAGAAGAATCCTAGTTTTAAAAATTTTTTTGGTAGTGTAAATTTTGAAGTTGAGATGGGTATTTTATATGCTGATCATAGAAATATAACGGCAGGATCTTTCCATCGAGCAAGAGGAGGATTCTTAGTTTTATATGTAAAAGATGTTTTAAAAGACTATCTCTTATGGGAATCAATAAAGAAATCACTTAAAAATAAGGAAATTTTTATCAATGGTTTTGATGTTTATGGATTTTATTCTTATGTAGGAATTAATCCACAGCCTGTTCCTGGTGAAGTGAAACTCATTTTAATTGGGGATGAGTTTACTTATAATCTTTTATCATCTTTTGATGAGGATTTTCAAAAATTATTTAAAGTTAAAGCTGAGTTTAATGATAGGTGTAATATTGACGAACAGGTAATAAAAGATTTTCCTTTATTGGTAAAAAATATTATTTTATATGAAAATATTAAAGATGTTTCTCCAGAAGGACTCACTGAACTTTTTAAATATCTGATAGTACTATCAGAAGATAGAAAAAAGATAAGTTTAAATTTTAGTCATATAACAGATATTTTAAGAGAATCAGATATTAAAGCTGATGAAATCATAACAGATAAAGATATAAAAAATACAATTCGTGAGAAGATTTACAGAGAAAATCTTTTGGAAGAAAAAATTATTGAACTGATCAAAGAAGGTAAGATCATTGTAGATATAGATAAAAAAGTTATAGGTCAGACAAATGGTTTATCAGTCTATTCTGTAGGAAATTATCAGTTTGGAAAACCAAGCAGAATTTCAGCGTCAGCTTATATAGGTGAAAAAGGGATAATTAATATAGAAAGAGAAGTAGAATTAAGTGGTCCATTTCATGATAAAGGTGTTCTTATACTATCTGGATATTTAGGAAGAAAGTATGGTAAGGACATTCCTTTGTCTTTAACATGTAGTATAACATTTGAACAATCTTATGGTGAAGTTGAAGGTGACAGTGCATCATTGGCAGAACTTTTAGCAGTTCTGTCTGAAATAAGTGAG
Source organism: uncultured Aquificales bacterium (assembly GCA_964648745.1). Lineage (GTDB taxonomy): Bacteria > Aquificota > Aquificia > Aquificales > Hydrogenothermaceae > Sulfurihydrogenibium. The sequence continues at coordinate 55,135 of CAZYKX010000001.1, read as the reverse complement.
ATACCTTTAAAACAATACATAGCTGTCACTGGTTCAGTAGATCAACATGGAAATGTTCAACCTGTAGGAGGAATAAAAGAAAAGGTTGAAGGATTTTTTAAGGTTTGTAAAATAATAGGTTTAGATGGTAAACAAGGTGTTGTAGTTCCATTAAGAAACAAAGATAATGTAATATTAGATGATGAAGTTTTAAATGCGATTAAAGATGGTTTATTTAATATATATTTAGTTGAAAATGTAGATGAAGCATTATATATACTATCAGATATCGACCCTTTAAATTTCCATAAAGAAGTAAAATTAAAGTTAGAAGAGTTTTATAAAAACGCAACTAAACTTTTTAAAAAGTAATTACCTTATCTTTAGCGTAGATAGTGCTATGATAGATAAAATTATAGATATAATCCAAACTCTTACAACTATCTTTGGCTCTGGAAGTCCTTTAAGCTCAAAATGATGATGAATAGGAGCCATCCTAAATAGTCTTTTTCCTCCAGTGAACTTATAGTAACCAACTTGTGCTATAACAGATAGTGTTTCAATAACAAATACACCACCAACAATTGCAAGAACAAACTCTTGTTTTGTTAAAATAGATGTTAAACCTAAAATAGCACCTATAGATAAAGAACCACCATCTCCCATAAACATTTCAGCAGGAAATGAGTTAAACCATAGAAAGCCTAATCCTGCACCAAGAAGAGCCATTAAAAATACAGTGATCTCACCACTTCCTTCAACATAAGGAACTATCAAATATTTTGCTAAAACAAAATTACCAGCAATATAAGCAAAAACAGCAAATGTAGTTATTGATATTAAAGCTGGCCCTATAGCTAAACCGTCTAAGCCATCTGTTAAATTTACAGCATTTGATGCTCCTACAATTATAAAGATCATAAACGGTATATATAAAATTCCTAAGTCAAAGTGTATATTTTTAAAAAATGGCATATAAACAATAGTATTAAACTTTGGATACATGTATAAAATTACTGCAACTATAGAAGAAGATAAAAGCTGTAGTATAAATTTTGATTTAGAAGACAATCCTTTTTTATCTTTTATTTTTTTGTAGTCATCTATAAATCCAATAGCTCCAAAAGATAAAAAGGTAAAAAGTAAAAGCCAAATATATAGATTATCTAATCTACACCATAACAAAGAAGTAAGAAATACGACAACAATAATTAAAACGCCACCCATTGTAGGCGTATGTTTTTTCATCTGATGCCAATCTGGTGTATACTCTCTAACGTACCCTCCTTCTTTATTTTGAAAAATTTTTAGTTTATTTATAATATAAGGACCTATTATAATCGAAATTAAAAATGCTGTAAGTAAAGCATAAAAACCTCTAAATGTTATGTATTTAAAAAGGTTTATATCTAAATAGTTGTAAAATATATGATAAAACATTTTATCTCCCTAATCTCTATTTATCGAAAATAATCTATCTAAGATAATGGCAGCTGCATTTCTTACTGAAAGATGGTTGTATGTTCCAGGTCCCAAAATAGGTTCTAAGATATAATCACAGCTTGTAACTAACTCTTCAGGCATACCCCATCCTGTGCCAAGTAGAATAAGAAAAACATCATCTTTATTTACCAAGATATTCCTCATATCTTTATAACTTACTGTTTGTGAATATCTTTTTGCAGATGTTGATATAAGTTTAGGATATTTACCTTTTTCTTTCTTTATATCTTCTAACATCTCTGTTATAGAAGAAACAACTCTAACTATATTACCAGCCATGGATCTTTTAGGATTGAATGTTGAACCAAAACCTTCTGTCCAATATTTTAACTGTTCTTTTATAATAAATTGTTGAGCTTCTAAAGGTTGGACTATATAATAAGCTTGTAGTTCATAGGTCCTAGCAGGTCTTGCTATATCATGAAAATCAAGTGTTGTAAACGATGTACATACCCATCTACCTTCTTTATTTTTTGCTGGGTAATGTATTACACTTATGTAAACATGGTTATTTGTCATTAAACCTCCTTAAACTGGTTCTATTCCATCTTTTGTTAATTTGTATACAATACTATCAACTACAGCTTGCCATGATGCTTCTATAATGTTATCAGATACTCCAACTGTACCCCATTTTTTAGTTTTATCTCTACTTTCTATAAGAACCCTTATTTTTGCAGCTGTTCCACCACTTTCATTCACAATTCTAACTTTATAATCTATCAGTTCTACTTCTGAAAGCATAGGATATTTTGAGATTAGAGCTTTTTTCAATGCTTTATCTAATGCATTTACTGGACCGTTTCCTAATGATGCAGTATGTTCATAGTGGTTATCTATCTTTATTCTTACAGTAGCTTCTGAAATTGGTGTTAAATCTGTATATCTTTTTGCTATTAAAACTCTATACGCATCTAAATCAAAGTATTTTGGTAGTGTTCCAAGATGTTTTCTTATTAAAAGTTCTAAAGATGCCTCAGCAGCTTCAAAATGGTACCCTTGATTTTCTAACTCTTTTATCTCTTGGACAAGTTTTGAAATTTTTTCATCTTTTTCATCTATCTCTATACCTATCTCCCTTGCTTTATATATGATATTACTTTTTCCTGCCAAATCAGAAACTAAAACTTTTCTTTTGTTTCCGACTTCTTCTGGTAGTATATGTTCATAGCTTCTTGGATTTTTAAGAACAGCTGAAGCATGAACTCCACCTTTATGAGCAAATGCACTATCTCCAACATAAGGCATATTTTTAGGAACAGGCATATTTACAATATCAGATACAAAATTGGATATTTCTTTTAATCTTCTTATATTTTCTCTTGGCACTGTTTCTATACCAAGTTTTAAAGATAGATTTGGTATTATTGAACATAGATTAGCGTTACCACATCTTTCCCCAATACCGTTTATTGTTCCATGTATCTGTGTTGCTCCATTTAAAACAGCTACTATAGAATTCCATACGGCAGTATCTGAATCGTTATGGGCATGTATACCTAAATTTGCTTTAATATTAAACTCTCTTACTTTTTTAAACGCATTTTCTATATCAATAGGGAGGCTTCCACCGTTTGTATCACAAAGTACTATAAAATCAGCTCCAGCTTCTTCTGCTGTTTTAATTACTTTTAATGCATATTCTGGATTTTCCTTAAATCCATCGAAAAAGTGTTCTGCATCAAATATAACTTCATCTACGTGCTTTTTAAGATAAGATATAGAATCGTAAATCATCTCAAGATTTTTTTCTAATGTTGTTTTAAGAGCTTCCTTAACGTGTAAATCCCAAGATTTTCCAAATATTGTAATAACAGAAGTTTCTGCTTTAAGTAAATCTTGTATCTGTGGATCATCTTCAACTTTTAAACTTGCTCTTCTCGTAGAACCAAAAGCTGTTAACTTTGTATTTTTTAAATTGAGTTTTTTTGCTTCATTAAAGAAAGCCATATCTTTTGGGTTAGATCCAGGCCATCCACCTTCTATATAATGAACACCAAAATCTGCCAGTTTCTCAGCTATCCTTAATTTATCTTCTACTGAAACACTTACTCCTTCAGCTTGTGTACCATCTCTTAATGTTGTGTCATATATTAAGACTTGTTTTTTTTCCATTTTTATGACCTCACATTTATACCTTTATTTTTTAAATAACTTTTTAATGTTTTTATCTCTATCTCTTTAAAGTGAAACAATGATGCTGCTAAACATGCATCAGCTTCTCCTTCTTTAAAAGCTTCGTAGAAATGTTCCATACTTCCTGCACCACCAGAAGCAATTACAGGTATTTTAACTGATGTCGATACTAATTTTGTAAGTTCTATATCATAACCGCTTTTAGTACCATCTTTATCCATAGATGTAAGTAAAATTTCACCAGCTCCTAGATTCTCTACTGCTTTAGCCCACTGTATAACATCTATACCTGTTGGTGTTCTGCCACCATTTATATAAACTTCCCATCTATTCTCATCTACTTTTTTTGCATCAATGGCAACTACAATTGTAGAAGAACCAAATCTAATAGCTGCACTCTCAACTAAAGATGGATTTTTCACTGCAGCTGTATTTATAGATACCTTATCTGCACCATTTTCTAGTAATTTTCTAATATCTTCTAATGTTCTTACACCACCGCCAACTGTAAGGGGCATAAAAACTGTCTCAGCTGTTTTTCTAACAACGTCTAATATAATATCTCTATCTTCAGCAGATGCTGTTATATCTAAAAATACCAACTCGTCAGCACCTTCTTCATCGTACACTTTTGCTATCTCTACAGGATCTCCAGCATCTATCAGATTTAAAAATTTTACACCTTTAACTACTCTTCCTTTATTAACATCTAAACAAGGTATAATTCTTTTTGCTAGCAAATTTCACCTCTTTTTGAAAATAAATATTTTATATTATTTAAGGTAGATTTTCTATTTCTTCAATATTAATATTTTTTAAAAAATCTCTAAAACTAAGATCTACTTCTAATCCTTCATTTTTCAATAGTTTAATGAATTTCTCAGTTATTTTTTCCCCATGTTTATCTAAATCAAATAGAATAATTGCTTTATCGTAATTATTTAAGATTTTTTCAACAACATCATAGTATTTTTGACCTTTTAAGATAATAACATTATCGATAATATTGTATTTTTTTAGCTTCTTAAAATCGTTAATACCTTCTACTAAAATACAAGTGTTACCTTCTTTAGAAACTTCAAATAGTTTTTCTTTCCATTCTTCAATAGATGAGAACTTTTCCAATCTCTAAGCTTTACCAAAAAGCTTTTTAATAAGCTGTAATATTTTCATAAAAATAGATTTATCTTTTTTAGCTTCGTGTAAAATCTGTTTAACAACATCTTCACCTTTTACATCTTTAAGTTTAGCTGTAAGTACTAAATAAACTTCTAAAGGATTAAAAGGTATCTCAAAAACTTCTTCTGCACCCATTGCTTTGTAATACTCAATGTCTTCCTTTGAAACGTTTTCGGCTATAATTACAAAAGGGATATCTTTTAAGATCTCATCTTTTTTCATAAAAGCTTTTACCTGTAATGAAGATATATTATCTATTTTTACTTCTGCAATTACACCATGGATGTCTTTGTTTTTTGTAAGAAATTCTATAGCCTCTTGAATAGAGTTGATAAAAGTAACATTTGAATCACTTAAAGAAGCAACCTCATTTAAAACATTATAACTTTCTTCATTTTTACCTATATAAACTATGTTCATTTTTTTAAACCTCAAACAAATATTATCTCTGGCAAGAAAGGTATAATTTTCATTTCATAAGCTTCTTTTAAGAATAGTTCTATTGCTTTTTTACCCCTTTCTCCATAGTCTACAGTTAAATCATTTACATACATGCCAATAAATTTATCTGCTTTTTCTTTGGTCATTCCTCTTGCATATTTTAATGCATAATCTACAGCTTCTTCTCTATGGCTTAAAGAGTATCTTATACTTTCTCTTAAAATTTCTGAAACTTCTTTCATAACTTTTTCCCCAAGGTCTTTCCTGATAACGTTACCACCTAATGGTAAAGGAAGACCACCAGTTTTTTCATACCACCATTTTCCCAAATCTACTAAACACTCTAAACCTTCATCTTTATAAGTTAATTGTCCTTCATGGATAATTAATCCAGCGTCTACTATACCTTCTTTTACGGCATCAATAATTTTATCGAAAGAAATAACTTTATACTTAATTTCTGGTTCAAAAAGTTTTAAAGCCAAAAATGCAGATGTTAAAGTTCCAGGAACTGCTATAACTTTATTTTTTAAATCTTTTAAATCAAACTTTTCTTTAGAAACAACCATAGGACCATAGTTATCACCCATACTTGCGCCACTTGATAATAAAGCATATTTATCCGCTACATAAGGAAATGCATGAATAGATATGGCAGAAACTTCGTATGTTCCTTTCAGTGCTTCTTGATTTAATGTTTCTATATCTGATAGAATATCTATAAATTCATAATCTTTTGTATCAATTTTTTTCATATTTATTGCATAAAACATAAAAGCATCATCTGAATCTGGACTATGGGCAACTCTTATTTTCATAAAACCTCCTTGACTTTTACTAAAATAATTTTATCATTTTTTTTAATTTCCACATACTTCAATGATACTTTCTTTTAAAGAATTTAAAAAATAGTTTAGTTCTTCTTCTTTTATGGATAATGGTGGCATTATTACCATTACATCACCAAGTGGTCTAATCCAGATTCCTCTTTTAAGCATAGCTTTTGCAACTTTAAATCCCATCCTTTCTCCATAAGGGTAAGGTTCTTGATCCTCTTTATTTTTTATAAGTTCAACCCCTGCCATAAGCCCATAATTTCTAACATCACTAACATGTTTTAGGTCTAAAAATTCTGGTAATTTTTTTTCTAGTATTGTTATATTTCTTTTAACATTTTCTAATGTTTTTTCTTCTTCAAATAAATCTATGTTTGAAAGTGCTACATTGCAAGCAATTGGATTTCCTGTATAGGTATGTCCATGATAAAAATGTTTTGCTTCTCCAAATTCACTTAAGAAAGCATTAAAAATTTCTTCTGTTGTTAGTGTTGCTGCTAAAGGTAGATAACCACCTGTTATTCCTTTTCCAAGGGCCATTATATCTGGCTGAATATTTTCTTTAATAGATGCAAACATCTCTCCTGTTCTTCCAAAACCTGTAGCAACTTCATCTACAATCATTAGAATGTTGTATTCTCTACAAATTCTTTCAATTTCTTTTAAGTATCCATTTGGAAAAGGAAGTATACCTGCTGCACCTTGTACTCCAGCTTCTAAAACAAAACCAGCTAATGTTTGATGATGTTGAAATATAAACTCTTCTACTTCCTCTATAAGTTTTTTTGTTGTCTCATAAGATAAATGTTCTCCATTTTGAGCTATTTTTTTAGCTTGTAGGTAAGGTGAAGGTAGTTTGTATACATCAAAAAGTAAAGGTCTATATTTTTCATGAAAAATATTTATTCCTCCTACACTTACACTTCCTATAGTATCTCCATGGTAAGCTTCATTAAGTGTAACAAACTTGTTCTTTTCTTTAAAACCTTTGTTGTACCAATAATGATATGCTATTTTTATAGCTATCTCCATAGCTTCTGAACCATCTTCACTATAAAACACTTTTGTTAAATTTTTAGGTGTTATTTCTACTAATCGTTTTGCTAGTTTAATAGCTGGTATATTAGATGCTCCAAGTGTAGTAAAGTGAGATATCTTTGATACTTGATCACATACTGCTTTATTTAATTTTGGATGATTATGTCCGTGAACATTACACCATAAAGATGCTACACCATCTAAGTACTTATTTCCATTTATATCATAAATATAATTACCTTCTCCTCTTTCTACTATTATATTATCCTCTTCTCTATAGACTTTCATCTGTGTAAAAGGATGCCAAAAGTACTCTTTATCCCATTTTATAAGTGTTTCTTTGTCCATTTTTATCCTCACCAAACTGTTATTGCAAAACTTTTTCCAAATAAAGTTGTTTTATAAAAATTTAAGAATTTTTTGCTTACTATACCACTTTTTTCTAAATCATTTATAGAATTATCATCAAATGCTTCAACAACTTTAATACTATTAGAGTTAGAGTACATTTTATACCTAAACTCATTAGATACTACTTTGGTTCCTAAATTAACAACTTCAAAAAGTTTTTCAACGTCTTCGTTATACATTCTTATACATCCATGACTTACTCTCATACCTATTCCATATTCTTTGTTTGTTCCATGCATAAGAAAAGTTGTATTTCCCAGCCTCATAGCTCTTGTACCAAGTGGATTATCAGGTCCAGCTGGAAATATTGCTGGTAAATCTGGTTGTTCTTTTCTAATACTTTCAGGAGGTATCCAAACAGGATTTTTTTCTTTTTGTGAAATTTTAAACTCTCCTATAGGAGATTGTGCTTCGTCGGTTCCTATTCCTATTGGAAATGTAATAACATAACTCTCATCATTTATTTTGACTGGTAAATAAAGTCTTTTTTCATATATGTTTATGTATATTACATTGTACTCAAAATTTTTAAAAGGTAAAATTCTTTTAAGTGGTACTATAATTATTTGATTTTTTCTCACATCAAAAGGATCTATTAATGGATTTGCATTTTTAAGTTCATAGTAACCAAGTCCTAACTTTTTTGAAATTTCAAGTAATGTTTGATCTTTCTCTGATATGTATATTGATAACTCTCCGATAATAGGTATATCTTTATCAAGTTTAAAAATATTTCTATTTAAAATGAAATCTACTCCTTTATAGTTTATTATTTCACTATCTTTTCCATAAAATTTAATGTTATTATCTTTTACTAGATTGTTTATCTTTTCCTTTTTAGAAATTTTGTCTTTAAGGATTATGTCTATAATTTTCTCTGTCTCATTTTCTTGCTTATCTAATATAATATTTCCATCTTCTTTTAATCCTAACTTCTCTAAAATAAAGTTTTCACCTTCTTTATTTTTCCTTTCTAAGAATAATAACATAGCGATTTGATATATTCGGTACTTTCCATACTGGGTAAATTTATCTATATCAAGGTTCTTTATATAGTTATACATTTTTTCTTCTTCTCTATTTTTATATAATGCATGAACATAAATTAAATTGGCAAGTTCTGTATCTATATCTGAAAGAGGTCTTTTCATTAAATTTTCAATTATTTGTATAGCGTCTGAATAAAGTCCTTCATTGTAAGATTTTAATGCTTTATTTAATGTTGTTTCATTTCTTTTTGTATAAGCCTTCATTTTTGCTATTTTTATTAAATCTTCTTCTCCATAACTATAACTTAATATTAGTAAGATAAGTGTTAATATAACTTTCATTCGTTTACCTCCTTCAATTTAAAAATTTTATCATATAAAGAGGTATCATTTATGCTAAAATTAAATATAATCTTTTTGGAGGATTGTATTTTGAAGATTGCGATAGGAAGTGACCATGGAGGTTTCTTTTATAAAGAAAAAATTAAAGAGTATCTTAAATCTAAAAAGTATGAAATCATAGATAAAGGGACATATTCTCCGGAACCTGTAGATTATCCTTACTTTGGTGAAGAAGTAGGAAAAGCTATCCAGTTAGGGGAGGCAGAATTTGGTATTATAATATGTGGAACAGGTATAGGTATTTCTATTGCAGCAAACAAAATAAAAGGTGTTAGAGCAGCTTTATGTACAAATGAGTTTATGGCAAGAATGGCAAGATCTCATAATGATGCCAATATTTTAGCTTTAGGTCAAAGAGTTATAGGTTTAGATCATGCTTTAGCCATAATAGACACATTTTTAGAAACACCTTTTGAAGGTGGTAGACATGAAAGGAGAGTTAAACTTATTTTAGATATTGAAGAAGGAAAATTATAGGAGGATAGAATTGCTAGAACATTTAAAAAAAGTTGATTTAGAAGTTTATAGTGCATTTTCAAAAGAGTTCCAAAGACAACAAGAACATCTGGAGATGATAGCTTCTGAAAATTATACTTCTCAAGCTGTAATGGAAGCTCAAGGAAGTGTTTTAACAAACAAATATGCTGAAGGACTTCCTTATAAAAGGTACTATGGTGGCTGTGAATATGTAGACATAGTAGAAGATCTTGCTATTAAAAGATTAAAACAGATATATGGTGCAGATCACGCAAACGTTCAGCCTCATTCAGGTTCTCAAGCAAATCAAGCAGTATTTTTCTCCCAACTTCAACCAGGTGATACTATTCTTGGAATGAGATTAGATCATGGTGGGCATCTTACACATGGTGCAAAGGTAAACATATCAGGAATTGTTTTTAACTCTGTACAGTATGGATTAGATCCAAAGACAGAACTAATAGATTATGATGAAGTTTATAGATTGGCTAAAGAAAATAAACCAAAAATGATTGTAGCTGGTGCTTCAGCTTACTCAAGAATTATAGATTTTGCTAAATTTAGAGAGATTGCAGATGAAGTAGGTGCTTTACTTATGGTTGATATGGCGCACTATTCTGGTTTAATAGCTGGTGGTGTTTATCCAAATCCAGTACCTTACGCGCAATTTGTAACATCTACAACTCATAAAACATTAAGAGGTCCAAGAGGTGGTTTTATCTTATGTAAAGAAGAGTATGCAAAAGATATAGATAAATGGGTATTTCCAAGATTACAAGGTGGACCTTTGATGCATGTTATAGCTGCAAAAGCTGTTGCATTTGGTGAAGCTATGACTGAAGAATTTAAGAAGTATGCTGAACAAGTAGTTAAAAATGCGAAAGTTTTAGCAGAAGAACTTATAGCCCAAGGACTTAGAATTGTTTCTGGTGGTACAGATAGCCATCTTATGCTTGTAGATTTAAGACCTTTAAATGTAAAGGGGAATATAGCTGAAGAAGCTTTAGGAAAAGCTAATATAACTGTAAACAAAAATGCTATTCCTTTTGATCCAGAGAAACCAACGGTAACATCAGGAATTAGACTTGGAACAGCAGCTTTAACAACAAGAGGAATGAAAGAAAATGATATGAGAAGAATAGCAAAAAATATAGTGAAAGTTCTAAGAAATATTGATAATGAAAAAGTTATTCAAGAAGTTAAAGAAGATGTTTTATCTCTCTGTTCTAGTTATCCACTTTACCCAGATTGGTTTAAAGATTATGGATATGGAGAGTAGTTGAAACCTTTAGTAAAATCACCACTTTCAGAAGAAGTTTTACATATAAAAAAGCTTCTTCGCAGATTAGATTTAAACACTGTCTGTGAAGAAGCTAAATGCCCTAATACTGGCGAATGTTTTTCTAAAAAAACAGCTACATTTATGATCCTTGGAGATATATGTACAAGAAACTGCCCTTTTTGTAGTATAAATCATGGGAAGCCAAATCCACCAAATCCTTTGGAACCTTTAAATATTGCAAAGGCAGTAAGCATGTTAGGACTAAAGCATGTTGTTATCACCTCTGTAGATAGAGATGATTTGGAAGATGGTGGAGCGTCTCATTTTGTTAACGTTATAAAAAAGATAAGAGAGATAAATAAAAATTGTACTGTAGAAATCTTAATACCTGATTTTAAAGGTAATCTTGAAAGTTTAAAAATTATCGTAGATGCTAAACCTGAAATTATAAACCATAATATAGAAACTGTTAAAGAGTTATACAAAATAGCTAGACCTCAAAGTAATTATAATAGATCTTTACAATTACTAAAAAATATAAAAAAGTTTAATAGAAATATACTTACAAAATCTGGCTTTATGGTTGGTCTTGGAGAAACAAAAGAACAGATAATAAACCTCATGGAAGATCTTTATAAAAGTAATGTTGATATTATAACAATTGGACAGTATCTACAACCAACAAAAAATAATTTACCTGTAGTTAGGTATTATTCAGATGAAGAGTTTAAAGAATTAGAAAAAGTTGGTTATAAGATAGGTTTTAAATTTGTATTTTCTGGAAAGTTGGTAAGAAGTTCATTTAATGCTTTTGAAGTTTTTCAAAAAGTTTACTTTTAATAAAAATTTCTTTACTATATCTATAACCAATTTCTATAGCATCTTTTGCTTTCCAAGTTGCAAAAAGAGGTATTTTAGTAAGTTCTGGAGGTTGGATAAACAAATCACAAAATCTTTTACTTACTTCTATATTTGATCTAATAGCTAAGAAAAAACTTCTAATACCTATCGATATTATATTGTCAAAATCTTTTTCTTCTTCTAAAAAAGGGTTTACTTCTACTCCTATTGTAAAATCTACTAAATCTTTTAATGGTTCTACTGGTAAGTTGTTCATAATTCCACCATCTACATAATAATATTTATCTATTTTTACAGGTTTAAACATTACAGGTATAGAGCAAGAAGCTTTTACTATTTTTAAAAGATTACCAGAACTAAAATATTCAACTTTCGCTTTGTTTAAATTTGTTGCAGCTATTATTAGAGGTGTTTTTAAGTCTTTTATATCAACTTTTCCTATATACTTTTCTAAAAATTGTTCAACTTTGTCAAGGCTAAAAAAAGATTTTTTAGATATAGTTGGTACTATAAACGTGTTTAGGTTTGTTTTTAAAGCTATCTCTTCCATCTCTTTTGGTGAATAACCATAACAGTAAAAAGAAGCTATTATAGAACCGGCACTTACTGCTGATATAAAAGAAGGTTTTAATCCATACTCTTCAAATGCTTTTAAAAATCCGATGTGGGCAAGTCCTCTAGCTCCACCACCAGATAAAGCTATGCCTATTTCCACATTATTCCCATTCAATAGTTGCAGGTGGTTTAGAAGATATATCGTAAACTACTCTGTTGACCCCTTTAACTTCATTAATTATTCTTCTCATGATTTTGTCTAAAAGATCATAAGGCAATCTTGCCCAATCTGCTGTCATTCCATCTGTACTTTCTACAGCTCTAATAGCAATAACTTTTTCATAAGTTCTATAATCCCCCATAACTCCTACAGTATAAATTGGAAGGAGTACAGCAAAAGATTGCCACAAATCTCTATAAATTCCAGCATTCTTTATTTCTTCTAAAACTATAGCATCTGCTTCTCTAAGTATATTTAAATCATTCTCATTTATTTCTCCAATAACTCTTATCGCCAAACCAGGTCCTGGGAATGGTTGTCTATATATAATATCTTCAGGTAGTCCCAGTTCTTTACCAAGCTCTCTTACTTCATCTTTAAATAACTCTCTTAAAGGTTCTATAAGTTTTAAGTTCATCCTTTCTGGTAGACCACCTACATTGTGATGTGATTTTATTACAGCAGAAGGACCTTTTACAGAAACACTTTCTATAACATCTGGATATAATGTTCCTTGAACTAAAAACTCAACATCTTTTAATTTTTTAGCTTCTTCTTCAAATACTTCTATAAATAAATTTCCTATAATTTTCCTTTTTTGTTCAGGATCAGTAATACCTTTTAAAGCTTTTAAAAATCTATCTTTTGCATCTACTACAATCAAAGGTATATGGAAATTATCTTTAAATGTTTTTTCAACTTGTTCTATTTCTCCTTTTCTAAGTAATCCATTATCAACAAAAATACAAGTTAGATTATCTCCAATAGCATTGTGAACAAGTACTGCAGCAACAGATGAATCAACGCCACCAGATAAAGCACATATAGCTTTTTTATTTCCTACTATTTCTCTTATCTTAACTTGTTGTTCCATTAAGAAATTACCCATTGTCCAATCTTGACTACAACCACAAATCCTTAAAGCAAAATTTTTAAGAATATCTTTTCCTAAAAGTGTATGGGTTACTTCTGGGTGGAACTGAACACCCCAAATTTTCTTTTCTTTATTTCTAATTGCTGCAAAAGGTGCATTAAATGTTCTCGCTAAAACTTCAAAACCATCTGGTAGTTTTATTACTTTATCTCCATGACTCATCCAAACATGAGTGTAGTGTGGGATATCGTAAAATAAATCTTCTTTATTTAAAATCTCTATCTCAGCTTTTCCGTATTCATGTTTATCTGCTTTTATTACTTGACCACCAAAATGTTGTGTTATTAGTTGTAATCCATAACATATACCTAGTATAGGAAGTCCTAAATCATAGACTTTTTCATCAGGTTTTGGTGCATCCGGTTCGTATACGGAAGCTGGACCGCCAGAAAATATTATTCCTTTTGGATCATGTTTTAGTATTTCTTCAACAGGTGTGTTATAAGGTAAAATTTCACTATAAACATGTAGTTCTCTTATTCTTCTTGCTATTAATTGAGTATACTGCGAACCAAAATCTAAAATTACTATTCCTTTGTGCATTTTTTCTCCTTTATTCTTCAACACTTATATCTACTTTTTTAGGTGGTAGTTTGAGAACTTTTTTACTTTTCAATAAAACTTTAGAAATTGAAATGTTAATATTAATAAAATTTTTACTTTCAGATACTTTTACAAAATAATTTGATTTAGTTCTTTTAGAATTTTTTATTTTTGATCTTATAGGAATAGTTATCTCATTTTTATTATAATTCTCCATTTCTAAATTTTTTTCTACATTTGCTTTATAAATAGGAATAGATTCTTCCTTAATTTGATTTTTATCTTGAGGGCTCGATAATAAGCTAACAATTATTGGTATAACTACTATCTTACTCATTATTCTTCTGTCACCTGTAATTTAATAGTGTTTTTAGTTAAAAGAGTAATACTAGGCTTAAATCCTTCTTTTAAAGAAACTTCAATTTTTATATTGTGTTTTTGATCTTCAGAAAATTTTATACTTCCTATATTTTCTTTATCTACATTAATCTCTTTTTCAAATTGTTTAATTTCATAATTTAAATTTCTTTTTGAGAATCTTGCTGTATATATGTAAGTATTATCTTTTTTGGATATTAAATCTACATTAGATAATGTTCCAAGTTCTAAAGGAAATTTAAGTGTTAATGAAGTTTGTTTTTTTTCCTTTTTTTCTACAGGTTTAGATTCTATTTTTTCTTCTTTTAATTTTTTTTGATTTTCTTTTTCAATTTCTTGATTTACTGTTTTTTCTACATCAAGTATAAGAGGCTCGATATTGACAGTTTCACTTTTTGTGTATATTGCTTGAATTTCAGCATATCCGTCTGCAAAAGCTTCTTTCTGTATAATATCTGGTATCAATTTACCTGTTCCATTTACTTTTAATTTTACATCTTTTCCTATTTTGTTGTATACTTTAATTAATCTTCCTTGTGTATCTAATGCTTTTAGCTTTACTGTAAATGGTTTGCCTGCTTCAATTTCAGTAGGATAATTAATATCAATTTTTCCTATTGTTTGTAATTCTGGCTTTACAGTTTTACTTGCTAAAATTTTCTTATTTTCATTATCTTGTATTATAATATCAAAGTCAGTGGTTGTATATGGAATAATATCATAAGCTAAAGTATAGCCTGCAAAATCATTTAAACTAAGAGTTTTACTGACACCATTTGCAGATATATTAAATGTTTGGTTTATATGTGATTTTTCTATAACTGGATTACCTTCTTTATCATAGAAACTAAGTTTTATTGTATAACTATAGCCTGGTAAAAAAGTGTCTTTTGATTCTATTATCACATTTTCCGCTTTGTTATTTATTACTCTAAATGGTAAAGATGATGATAATGCTTCTAAAGGTAGTATTTTTATAATTAAAGGTTTATCATCTAAATAAAAAGTTAAATAGTAATTACCAACTTTTTTACCTTTTACAGTTAATTTAAACTCTCCATTTTTTATATCAGTCGATAAGAATTCTGATTTATCAATTTCTAATCCATTGGAGTTTATTTTTATCTTACTGGCTAATCCAAAGTTATTTGATAAGTTTCCAAAAGCATCTGTAGCTTTTATGGATAAAGTGTAGTTTTCACCAGCTATTACTGTATTTTGATAATTAATTTCTAAATAAGAAATTTCTCCAGGTTTAAATTTAACTTCAGCAAGAGAAAATTTAAATAAAAAAATAGATAGTAATAAATATATAACGAATTTTAATTTCATTTTTTATTTCCTCCAAGTGAAAAAAACATATATTGTATTATTATATCATTTTTTCTTTTTGTATATCAATGCTAAAATTTTTGCGACAGCTTCGTATAAATTCTCTGGAATATAATCTCCTACTTCACAACTACTATATAAAGCTCTTGCTATAGGTGGATTTTCCACTATTTTAACATTATTCTCCATTGCTACTTCTTTTATTTTTTGAGCAATTAAATCCTGTCCTTTAGCTATTACCACAGGAGCATGCATCTTTTTTCTCTCATATTTTAATGCAACTGCATAGTGTTCTGGGTTTGTTATTACAACATCAGCTTTTGGTACTTCTGCTATCATCCTTTTTAAAGCAAGTTGTCTCATTCTTTTTCTAATCTCTCTTTTAATCAATGGGTTACCTTCATAAGATTTCCTTTCTTCTTTTATTTCATCTTTTGTCATTTTAAGATTCTCTTCATACTCATATCTTCTATAAAGAAAGTCTGTAATAGCAATAGGTACTGATAAAAATGCAAAAGCCATAACTAATATTATTAGAGTTTTTGCAAAAACTATGATTTGGTTATTGATTGAGCTAGTAATATAAATTAAAAAATCATTTAAAAGATATTTTACTAAAAAGTAAGATAAAAAAAGAGCTAAAGATAGTTTTAATAAATTTTTAATAAGTTCAAACAAAACTGTTAAAGAAAAAAGTCTTTTAATTCCAGATATAAAATTTATTTTATCAAATTTTGGAATAAGTGGTTTTAATGTAAATAAAAATCCAAACTGGGCTACATTTGAAGCAATACCAACGATAAAAAATAAAAATATTAAAGGTAATACTAAGACTGCAAAAACTTTTAAACTAAACCAGATAAACAAATTATTATTTTCTGGAATTAGATAAACTGGATTTGAAAAAGTATATTTAAAATATCCAAGTAAGTATTTAAAGGAAAATGGTAGATAAAACAATAATACTAAAAAAAGAATAAATAAAGATGCTGATATAGGTACATCCGTACTTTTTAAAACCTGGCTGTCTTCTCGTGCTTTTTGTTTTCGTTTAGGGGTAGCTTTTTCTGTCTTTCGGGGATCTTTAGCCATATACCTATTTTACTCCAAAAATTTTAATAATTGTTAGATAATTATTCGTCATTCTATCAATCAAATTTAAACCTACATCTATAATAAGACTACTTGTCAATGCTAAGATTACAAAACCTATAAAAATTTGAGCTGGTAGTCCTACGATGAATACATTTATTTGAGGTATCATTCTGTTTATTAATGCTAACGTTATATTAAATACAAGTAAAACGAGTATAAATGGAAATGCCATTTGAAAAGATAATAAAAATATGTCACTACTTTTTGATACTACAAAATCAAAAACTTTTTCGTTATTTGAAGGGAAATAATAAAGAGGTATTATTTCAAAGCTTTTAATAATTGAACCTATAAAGATTTGATATGCTCCAGAGATAAAAAATATAAGATAAAAAAGTAATAAAAAAAATCCAGATAAAACAGATGTTTGACCAAAAGCTGGATTAAACATATTAAGAACCGTAAGTCCCATTAAGTACCCTATTATTTCTGCAGCGTAAGAAAAAACATTCATAAATATACTAACGATTAAACCAAGTGAAAAACCTATAAAAAGTTCCTTTATTATGAGTAAAAGAAATACTAAAACATCGTAATCTTTAGATGATACACCAAAATTAAACTTTGTCATAATAAAAAAAGAAAATCCTAATACTAAAAAAACTTTTATATTATTAGGAATAAGTGGAGATGAAATTAAGGGAAATGATATAAAAAAAGAGATAATTCTTGTAAAAACGAGTGCTACAGAGATGGCTTGGTCTGGTGTTATTAAAACCATATTTAACTCGTAATTTTTATTATTGTAGATAGCACTTCCCTTGTATAATCTACAAGTTTAGTTGTCATCCATGAACCAAATAAAATCAATCCAATAACAGCTGCTATTATCTTTGGAACAAATGTTATTGTCATCTCATTTATTTGAGTTGCTGCTTGAAAGATACTTATTAAAAGGCCAACAATAAAGGTAAGCAATATAACTGGAGTTGCAACAAGAATAGTGATTTTAAACATAGAATCTACTAAATTAACAGCCATGTCTAAGGTCATATTTAAAACCTCATTTATAACTTTGTACTAATGATTTAACTAAAAGTTCCCAACCATCAGCTAAAACGAACAACATCAATTTAAAAGGTAGTGAGATAAACATAGGTGGAATCATCATCATACCCATAGACATAAGTATACTTGCCACTACAAAATCAATCACTAAAAATGGTAAGTATATAACAAAAACAATCTCGAAAGCTGTTTTAATCTCACTTATCATAAAAGCAGGTATCAATGTAGTCAAATCAATATCCTGTGGTTTAGCAGGTTTTTCTCTTGCCAAATCAAGAAAAAGTTTTAAGTCTTCTTTCCTTGTATTTTTTAGCATAAATTCTTTTAAAGGATCTTTTGCGTTCTCGATTGCTTTAATATCTGATATATCCTTTTTCAAATAAGGTGTTATACTTACTTCATTGATTTTGTCAAATGTAGGTTTCATAATAAAAAATGTTAAAAACAAAGCTAATGCTATAATCACTTGGTTTGGTGGTGCTGTTGGAATACCTAAAGCATGTCTTAGTAATGATAAAACTATAACAATTCTAACAAAAGCTGTCATACTTATTAAAATGGCTGGAGCTAAAGAAATTATAGTTATTAAGAGAAGTATTTTTAATGTAGTATCAAGTCTATTAAAAGCAGACAATGTTTCAGATAAAGTATCTGCGTAAGAAAAACTAAAAAGGGATAGAATTAATAGAAAAAGTATTTTAGTTTTCATGTTGATTCACTTTTTCACTTATTTTTTTTATACTTTTTTTATCAAAAGCAATTAGGATAATCTTTTTATCAAATTCTAAACTTACAAATCCTATATCTTTTGATATAAATTTTACATCTCTTATTTTTATATCTTCTACATCTGTTTTATTAAATGGTGTAATATATTTTTTCATAAACAACAGTAAACCATACAAAGTCCCGATGACAATCAAAAGTGAAAATATAACTTTAAATAAGGTATAAAAATCTATCATCTTATTAAGTCTACTAGTCTAAAACCATATTTGTCGTTTATATTGACAATCTCTCCAAAGCCAACTTTTTCATCCATAAAGTAAAGTATAACAAAATCTTCTATATTTTTTTCTAAATTTATAATATCCCCTTCTTTTAAATTTAAAATATACTCAAAAGTTTTCTCTAAATTTGCAAGCTCTACTTTTGTTATTATATTTATATCATTTAAAAACTCTAACTTTTTTGAAATATCACCAATTTCTTCCATTATATTTACCTTACTAACTTGTCTGAATTATGAATTCAGTAAAGTAAACATCTTTAACACCACCAAGAGGTAGTATTGCATTTGTTCTTTTTATAATCTCTTCTTTTAATTTTTCTATACCTTCAGGAGATTTTAGTTCATCACTGGTTTTTGTAAAAAGTAATGTATTTATAGAATCTTTTATTTGGGGCATCCTCTTGGTAGCTTCTTCTTTTACTTTTTCATCTTGAACTTCCATAATAATAGTAACTTTTATATATCTATCTGCATCTTTATCTGCAAGATTGGCAACAAAGGTTCCAACTTCAAGTTCTACACCGTGTTCTTCTGCATTTTTTATCTCTTTCGCTATTTTTTCTGGTGGTTTCTCTTTATCTCCTTTTGCAAAAAATGTTTTATAAGCAAAAAATCCTCCGCCACCTAAAACAAGAAGCAACACAGGTATTATTATAATTATTAACTTTTTCTTCCCATCTTGTCCTTGTTCTTGTTCTTGTTGATTTTCTTTTTCTTCAGCCAATATTACACTCCCTTTATCGTTTAATATTCATAGCTTCTTGTAATATTTGATCATCTGTTGTAATTACTCTTGCGTTTGCTTGATAAGATCTTTGAGCAGTAATAAGATTTATTAATTCTTTAGAAATATCAACATTAGATAACTCTAAAAATCCGCTTCTAACTTTACTTAATATACCTCCAGGTGTTATTAACGGTGTAAACGTTTGAGTGTTTGGTAGGTATAAATTATTACCTTTTCTAACTAACATCTCTTTGTCTTTAAAAGTTGCAACTGAAAGTCTTGCTATATCTAAAACTTTTCCATTTGAATACATGCCTTTAATAACACCATCTTCTGATACTGCAACATTAAGCAAGTCACCTTTAGCAAAACCATCTTGATTTGCATAGAATATAAAATCTGAAGCAACTTGTTTTACTTTTGATAGATCTACTGTTATAGACTGTGGGCTAGTTGCACCGTTTGTTAAAGCTATACTTAAAGCCATAGGGGAACCTGATGTTAAATTACCGTTTGTATCAAAATTTAAGGTTGCATTTCCAACTTGTGTTGTTAAATCATTATCTACATATGTATAAACTTTCCATGTTGAACCACTAGAACTTGAAGCTGTTTTTTGGAAGTAAAAAGATAGAGTATGAGGATTACCAAGAGAGTCATATACTGTCATTGAGTTTACATAGTTAAAAGTTGTAGAATCTGTAGGATTAAAAGTTGAAGTTATAACAGCAGATCTTGAGTCTAAATTGGTAGGTTCTACTAATGATACTTTTGTAGTAACAGTTGGATTTATAGCATATGGTACATTTATTTTATCTATGGCTCCTGCTATGTTTCCATTATTATCAAGTTTCCAACCTTGTAATTTCATACCATCTACATTTACAATATCTCCATTTGCATCTAATCTAAACTGTCCAGCCCTTGTATAGTAGACTGTTCCTTGATTATCCTTAACCATGAAAAATCCTTCTCCATCAAGAGCTAAGTCTGTAGGAGTATTTGTATTCATAAAAGAACCTTGAGAAAAATCTTTAGTAGTTAAAGCTACAAAAGAACCTGCACCAATTTCCATATTCTTAGGTGTGTTGTTTGCAAAAGTTGTTAAACTATTGGCAATAAGATCTTCAAATGTTAATCTTTCTGATTTAAAACCAATAGTGTTTACATTTGCTATATTGTCTGAGATTACGTTTAACCATTGTTGATTTCCATTTAGGCCTGTTAATGCTGTATAAAATGATGGAAGCATGGCTATCTACCCTCCTTTTTAGTAAATTTCGGAAATTTTATCTAATGATACATTGTTACCATCAATTTTTGCAAAAATTCCATTGTTTTCTTTTACAATACTTTCAACTTGTCCATTACTATAGACAGTAGTGTCTACATTATTTCCATTTTCATCTTTAGCTAATACTTTTACGTTATAATATCCATTTTGCAAATTTGGATTATTTACCTGTAATGGATATACTGTATTTCCTTTTAAATCAGTAAGCTGTTTTGATGCTACAACATTTCCATTTCCATCGATGAGAGATATATTAGCTTCTTTGGCAGGTGAATTTAGTTTAAATGCTATACTTGTTTGACCATTATTTACATATGTATAGTTTCCTTCATACTTTACATTTTTCCCTATTAAAGAGGAAGCGTTTAAAATGCTATTTGTAAACTGTGATAACTGTTGCACTAAATTCTCAATACTGCTAAAAGATTCCATCTCTTTAAGTTTTACTGTATTATCTATAAAACTTGAGATATCTTGCGCATTTAATGGATCTTGCCATTGCAAATTAGCTAATAAAATTTTAATAAAATCATTTTGACTCATTTGAGAATTATCATAATTTGCATCTACAATTTTTGGCTTTGTTGTTGTATCAGGGAACGTCATTAAATTTGTATCTATCATTGTAAATCACCCCCTATACTTAAATAATAGTTTACCATATTTTTTAAATTTTCAATACTATTTTTAAAATCGATTTTTTCATCAACTTCTTGTTTTATAAAATCGATGATAACAGGATACATCTTTATAGATAGATCTATTTCCTTAGAACTTCCTTCTTTGTATAATCCTAAGTTAATCATATCTTCCATCTCTTTATACTTTGCCATTAAGCTAATTATTTTTGATTGATATATTAAAATCTCTTCACTAACTATCTGTGGTGTTAGTCTACTTATACTTTTTAAAATATCAATAGCTGGAAAAACTCTTTTATTTGCTAATTCTCTTGATAAAACTATATGTCCATCTAAAAATGAAATAGCAGCATCTGCAACTGGATCGTTTGATATATCATCACCTTCTACTAATACAGTATAAATTCCAGTAATACTTCCTCTTTTTTTAAAGTTTCCTGCTTGTTCTATTATTTTAGGTAGAAGGGTGAAAACGGATGGTGTATAACCTTTTACGGTAGGTGGTTCACCAGCTGAAAGGCCTATTTCTCTTTGGGCCATGGCTATACGAGTTAAAGAGTCAACAAAATATAAAACATTTTTTCCTTTTAAAGAAAAATAGTTTGCTATAGCTAAAGATGTTAATACTGCCCTTATTTTGGCTAAAGGAGTTAGATCTGATGTTGCAACAATTACAACAGATTTTTTCAGTCCATCTTCTTTTAAACTATCTTCTATAAACTCTCTTACTTCTCTACCTCTTTCCCCTATTAGTGCAATAACATTTACATCTGATTCCGCAAATCTAGCCATCATACCAAGAAGTGTACTTTTTCCTACGCCTGCACCTGATAAAATTCCCACTCTCTGTCCTTTTCCAATAGTAAGTAATCCGTTTATTGATCTAACTCCAAGATCAAGAACATCATTTATTCTTTCTCTTTCTAAAGGATTTACATTCTCAAGTTTTAAATAAAATTTATTAGATAAGTTTAATTTTTCTTTGTTTAAAGGTTTTCCAAAAGGATCTATAACACTACCTAAAAGTTCATCTCCAACTAAAATGGAGGGTTTAGAATAACAAACTTCTACTTTACTATCTATTTTTATTCCATCTAAATGTTCAAAACTCATTAGTATCGCTGTTTTATCTTTAAAACCTATAACCTCTGCTTCTATTTTTTTATCAATAATACATCTATCACCTATAGTAACAAAAGGTATAGTAGCTTCTATAGTATTTCCTATAACTTTTTTAACTTTTCCTATAGATCTATACTTCGGATAGCTTCTTAATCTCTCTTTTAATTTCATCTTTTACAATCTCTATTTTTTCTTTAAAAATATTTTCTATTTTTCCACTCTCTAATTTTAATATAAAATCCATACCTTCAAGATTGTTGTCAATTTCAATATGCATGTCTGGAAACGTTTTTTTTAAAATATCTAAATCTATATCTTTACTAACTATTATTTTAAAGATCTTTTCGTTTCCTAATTCTTCCAAAATACTTGCTATAACTTCTGAAACTTTTTTTGCTTCTCCTGTTTCTATGTAAAGAAAATCCATTATAGCTGTTAAAGAATCTGTGATGATATTTGAAATGTAATTTAAAAATTGATTATATTTTTCATTAAACTCTCTATGTATTTTATTAATCAGATTTTCATAATTTTCTTTTTCTTGGTTTAAAATTTTTTTTATTTTTTCTTCATTTTCTTTCTTTATTTCTTCCATCTTATTTTCATAGTAATTTTCTGCTTCTTCTTTACCTTTTTTTAACCCTTCTTGAAAAGCGATCTCTTTTTCTTTTTCAATCTGATGCTGTAGTAAAATTATCTGTTGTTTTAATAAATCTATCTCTTTTTCTTCTTCTCTATCTTTTTTATCTTTTTCAATATCTTTATTATTTAATAATAATGAAAAATCAATAAGATTTAACATTATTTTTTACCATCCTCTTTGAGCCATTTTGTAATAATATTTGCTATTAATGCAGGATTTTCATCTGCTATTTCTAATATTTTCAAGTATTCTGGTGTTTTTTCAAATTCTGGCATCATTTTTTCTTCTTCTTTGAACTTTTGAGCTAAAGTTTCAGCTAATGTTGCTGGTTGAACTGTCGTAATAACTTGGGTTTCTTTTGCTTTTTTCTTTCTTAGGAGTAGGAAAGCTATTATAGCTAATAATAATATTAAAGATACACCAGCTATCATATATACATATGAAGTTGATTTTTTCTCTTCTGTTTTATTTGTTTCTGAAGATTCAAATGGAACACTTATAACTGTAACTTGATCACCTCTATTTGGGTCAAATCCTATTGCACTTTTTATTAAATTTTCATACGATTGTAATTCTTGTGGGCTTCGTGGCTGAAATTGAAGTTTTACATTACCATCTTTGTCTTTGATTTCATTGTATGTACCATCAATCATTACTCCTACACTTACTTTCTTTATTGCAAAAAGTGGTTTTTGAGTTTCTATTGAAGATTTCGATACATCATAATTTGTAGTAATATCACTTTTTTCTTTTTTCTTTATTCCACCACCTAAAATTGGAGTGTTCATTACTGGTGGTACGTTTGTAGGAGTACCTGGTGGTGCATTTATCTGATTAGGCTCTTCTGTTTCTGATTCCTTAATTTTTCTTTCACTTACAACGGCCACTTTATCTGGATCATAAATTTCATCTTTTTGATTCACTTTTCCAGTTTCAAGTTCTACAGTTGCTTTTACAACAACCCTTTCTGGTCCTACAACTTTCGCAAGCATAGATTGAATATCTTTTTCTAACTGTTTTTCTAATTTTCTTTTTAAATCTACTGTTTTATCTCCAGAAGCTGTTCCATTTTCTTCATCTAAAATATCAGATAGAACTCTTCCTCTATTGTCTACAACTGTAACATTTTCAGGTTTTAAGTTTTGTACTGCATGAGATACTAAAAATACTATAGCTTTAACTTGTTCTTTCGTTAAATCTTTATCTGGATACAACTTTATTATTACCGATGCTTTTGCTTCATTTTCTTCTTTTACAAATATTGAATCTTTAGGAAGAGCTATATTGACTTTAGCATCCATTACAGCATCTAATTGCTTTATAGTTCTTGTAAGTTCTCCTTCTACTGCTCTTATGTAATTGACATTTTCTTGAAATTGAGTAGTTCCTAACTTTGGTTCTTCAAAAATTTCAAACCCTACAACTTTTCCTGAAGGAAGTCCTTTAGCAGCAAGTTTTAATCGTGTTTCATAAACCTTATCCTTAGGTACCATTATGATATTACCATTTCCTTCTAGTTTGTAGGGTATATTCTCTTGAGATAAAACTGTTAATACATTTCCTGCGTCATCTGGTGAAAGTCCAGAGTATAAAACTGCATAATCCTCTTTATATAAAGATTTTGTAATTAAAATACCAGCAATTGTAAGTATGAATAGACCTACTAAGCCACCGATTATATATTTTTGTTTAGATTTATCTTTAAATAGTTCAAGTACTTTTGTTTTTATAGAATTAAAATCTAGTGGCAATATTTATCTCCTTCATACTTGCATTCTCATAATATCTTGGTAACTTTCAAGAGCTTTATTTCTTATCTCAGTTAAAAGTCTAAAAGATATATCCGATTTTTCTATAAGATACATAGCTTCTTGAATGTTTTGAATTTTACCTAAGGATAGATCTTGCTCTACTTGTTTAGCTGTCAAAAGATCATTGTTTACATCTTTTATAAAATTTTCAATTATTTCTGAAAAAGATTGTTTTGTATTGTTATTTTTTTCTGTATCTAATTTTAATGGTAAGCTACTTGTTAATCCTTCTATTTTCATGGCTTATCCCCCTATACTCTTATAAGTTCTATACTTTTTAAAAGCATATCTTTATGTGTATTAAAGGCTGTTAAGTTTGCTTCATAAGTTCTCATCGCAGTCATCATATCTACCATTTCTCTAATAGGATCAACATTAGGTAGCCTAACATAGCCATCAGGACCTGCATCTGGTGAATTTGGATCGAATTTTAGTTTAAATGGAGATGGATCTGCTACAACATCTTTAACCCTAACTTTAAATATTGGTAAAGAAGATTCTTTATCTAAGTAAGCTTCAAAAATGGGAACTTTCCTTCTGTAAGGTTGCCCATCCTCAGTTCTAGTTGAATTTACATTTGCTAAGTTACTTGCAGCTAAATCTATTCTTACTCTTTCTGCTTGCATTCCTGAAACAGATACTTCAAGGCCTTTAAAAAGCATTTTAAATTCCCTCCTTATTTACCTGATATTGCAAGCTTTATCTTTGCCATTTCCTTTTTTAATGTTTCTAATAAAGTTTTATACATAATTGAACTTTCAGCTAATTTGGCCATTTCTTCCTCTAAATTGACTTTGTTTTGATCATAACCTCTTAAATAGCCATTTTCTATAGGTTTTATGTTTATAAATTCATTATCTGTTGGATTTATGTGTCTAACATCTGTAGTTTTTAATGTTACTTCTTTATTTAAAACTTCTTCAAATGTTAGATCTACAGGTTTATAAAAAGGTGTATTTGCATTTGCTATATTACCTTGTATAATTTTTGATCGTTCAAAATAGAAAGAAGACATTTTATTTATTTTATCTGTATCTTCAAACATTATCTCTTTACCTCCATTAATATTTTATAATTTTCATACATTTGAGAAGCTATAAAAGATAACTCATCATTACAACTTTTTAAATAATTATAATACATTTCTAGATTTTTAACTTCTTTTGATTTTATCTTAGAAATCAAAGCCATAGAAGAAATTTTGCATAACATGTTTTTATCTAATAATTTTATATCGATATTGTCTACGATAGAGATAACATTATTATAATCTTTCATATTATATAGCCTTTCCAGTAAAGTATTTATTTGATTTCTAAAGTTTTCGTCTTTTTCGTAAATGACCTTTAATTTTTCCTTGTTATTGTTTAAAAGTTTTACTAATGATCTGTAATCTTCTATTGAAAAATAATATTGAAAAGCAACTTCGAAAGGAAGATTATTTATATCACATTTACTTTTAAAACTTTTTATATCTTCTTTTGTATCCATTTTTAATTTTGTTTTTACTGTTATGGTTAGCGTATAATATTCACAATTTTTATCTTTCATACTTTCTAATATCTCATATGCTTTATCAAGTTTATTAATATAGTAATAATTTTCAGCTAAGATAATTTTGTATTCATCTTTTCCATATTTTTGTACTAAATACGATAAAAGATCAATTTTTATATTAATATCTTTTTTGTCATTTAGTATAGAAACAATTCTTTTAAGTATATCTTCATCAAAAATATCTTTAAAAAATTTTGGATTTGATAAATATAACTCTTTTAAATAATTTTTATCTATTTTTAGTAGATAACTGGACCAAAGATCTCTTATATATTCAGATTGTTCAAAAGAAAAGTTATAAGGGTAAATTATGGATAGTTCATAAGATAATCTTTTATATAAAAAATCAGAAGGATATTGAAAAACTAAAACACCAAAATTTCCAATGGCATATTTGCCTATGTAGTTTGTTCTGTTTGAAATTAATGTTGTTATAATAAATCTAACAGGATCTTCAAGCCCCTTTATTTTTTCTATTTTACTTTCTAAATCTGGATATTTTAAAGCTAATGCAAGCATTTTTATTCTTGCAACTGTATTTTCTTGAGTTTCTGGAAATCTATTTATAACTGTCAAATAATTTTGAAAGCTTTCTATTTTATCATTTTCGATCTGCGCTATATCTCCAAGTCTTAAGTATGATTTTCTGATAACATCATCGTTTTTCACATTTGTTACAATTTTTCTAAATAAAATCTTTGCAAAGCTATAATTTTTTAGTCTATATGCAGTTTCTGCAACATAGTAGTAAAAATCGGGATTATCTAATAAATAATGTTCAAAAGATGAATAAACTTCTTTAAAATATTCAAATGCTATATCATACTGTTTATTGTAAAAGTATTTCATTCCAAGGATGAATGAAAGTTCTTTTCCTTCGTAAATTTGTAATGGAGCAAGATATATAATATATTTTGTGATATTATCATTATTGCCCATTAAAATACTTGTTCTCATTATACCAAGTATTATTTTGTTAGAAATATTATTGCTATCTTTTTTTAGTAATGCAATTTTATAGTTAGTAAGTGCTCTATTGTAAAAAGAAAGTCTTTCAAAAATTAAACCTTTTGTGTAGTAGTAATCTGCATTTAAATTTCCACCTGCACCAACATACATATTGATAAGATTTAATGAAGTCCAAAGATATTCTTTTAAACCTGTTTTTTGCCCTATGGATAAGTATATTTTACTTGCTAAGAGTATCGCTTCCTGGTATGTTTTACTTTTTTTATCAGAAGTTGAAAGTATTTGAGATACTTCTTCTAATGCACTGTATAAAGATTCATTATTATAATCTTGTAAAGCTTTCTGTAAATTTGCTTCTGTATTAGAGTATGAGATATTTAAAATTAAAAGAGATATTAAGAAGATAAGAAAAATTTTTCTCATACTTCAATATTGATACCATAATTTTTTAGATCTTTAACTTCATCTTTATATATTTTTATTACTTTTTCTTTATCTTTTATGACTAAATTATTGTTTTTAAATCCGCTTTTTTCTAAAATATCTTGTATTTCAGAGATCATGTTCTGATTTATAATTATATCTTTTGAGTTTATAAACATGTTTAGAATGTTTTGTGTTATGTTAGCTGTTATATTTGTTTGATTGTATGAAAAATTAAAGTTGCTTTGATTTGGAAGCATTCTATTTGGCAAATTATCAGTATTTTCTTTTTGCTGATTGTTATTACTATTAGATTCATAACCTTCTTTTAATTCTATCAAAGTATTTATATTAATTGATCTTTCTAAACTTGATTGATTATCTTTTGTATCTAAGGTTTTAATATCTTCTTTTGTTTTATTATCACTTTGTTGGAGATTTGATGATAAGTAAATATTTTCTTGCTTAGTTTCTATATTTGTTTCTATATTTTGGGTATTATCTTTCAGGTAAATCATATTCGTTAAATTGTTATTGTGGTCATTATATTTTTCATTTTCTTGTATTTTTGAGGATTTATTATACAATTCTTGTTTTAAACCACTTCTTTTATTTTCAATATTTTTAACTGTATCTAAAACAAATTGCAAAGATTTGCCGTTAGATTTATCTGCATTTGATATTGTTTCTTCTAAGTTAGATTTATTCAAAGAAATACGTTCTTTTAAATGAGATTGAAGTGCATCTAAAACAATTTGCAAAGATTTGCTATTAGATTTATTTATGTTTGATGTTATTTCTTCCAGGTTAGATTTACTCCAAGAGGATTGTTCTTTTAGATAAGCTTGAAATGCATCTAAGATATTTTGTAAAGTTTTATTATTAGATTTATTCATGTTTGATGTTATTTCTTCTAGGTTAGATTTATTCAAGGAAAATTGTTCTTTTAAATGTGTTTGAATTGCATCTAAAACAATTTGCAAAGATTTGCCATTAAATTTATCTGCATTTAATGTTACTTCTTCTAAGTTTTTAGTATTAACTTTGTTTTTTAAATTTTGATCCTTGGAAATTTCTCCTTTTTTTTGTTCTGATTTTATATTAATTAAGTTTACATTTTGTCCTAAATTTAACAATTGATTTTCAGAGCTATTTGAAAGCTCATCTATATTAGATAATTCTTTGATGAGGTTTTTCTTGATATTTGAATTTTTACTACCTAAGTTTTCAAAAATATTAAATGTTTGATCTGAAATTTCATCTTTTTTATTTTTTGATTCTTTTCCTAATGATCTAAAAATAGATTCAAAAACATCGGATTTCTTTGTTTTACTTTTAATTTTTCCTGATATATTGCTAACTTGATCGTAAGCTATCTCTTGTAATTTTGCATCCATATTTATTATCCCTCTTTATATTATATCATACATAACTTTTTTTAATTTTTCTATTGCTCTTGATTTTAGCTGTGATATCCTCCCTAAGCTTATATTTAAAATTTCTGATATCTCTTTTGGATCTTTTTCTTCAAAGTATAAATAATATATAATCTTTTTTTCATTTTCATCTAAATATTTATCAATATTCTGTAAAATTTTTTCTATAATTTCTTTTCTTGATATTTCTTCTTCTGGTGTATTTGTTTTAGATGATATTGTATCTAAAAGTGATATGTTTTCCTCTTCATTCAGAGCTTTATCCAAACTTAAAACTAAAGCGTGTTTTGATAAAGGTAATTGATCTCCTATTTTATCAGCATACTCTGTAATTATCTTTTCTTTTTCCATTTTTGGCATTATATCAAGTTCTCTTAAATAATCTAGAATTTCTCCTCTTACTCTAATGTAAGCGTATGTTGAAAATGCTCCTTTTTCCTTTTCATAATTTTCTATAGCTTTATACATTCCTAAAATACCTATATGAACAAGGTCATCAAAATCTATTTCGCAATCAGGTAATTTGTAATATATTTTTGATGCAACTTTTTTAATTAAACCTAAATTATCTAAAATAATTTTATCTTTTTCTTTCTTTGATAATTTCACATCCTTCCCTTGTTATTTTTACTTTAAAAATGAAAATAGTTTTCTAAAAAAGCTCTCTTTTTTAGTATTTAAAATATCCTCTCCTATTTCTTTTTTAGAAATTTCTATTAAACTTTTTGTAAATTTGTCTGAAGGATAACTTTCTGATATTAATGACATATTTAGTACAGATGTTTTTAAATTTTCAGAATATGGTAAAATACCAGCAAAATTTAACTTTAAATTTAAAAATTTATTACAAGATTTTTGTAATCTTTCAAATGTTTCTTCTCCTTCTTCAAAATTTTTTGCCATATTAATTATTATTGAAAAGTTGTTGTAATTATAAAGCTTGTACAATGATTTTATTAAACTATAAGCATCTGTTAAGGCTGTTGGTTCTGGAGTAGTTATTATGTAAGTTTTATCTGATGCTAAAATAAAGTTTATAACATCTTTTCCAATACCAGCTGCTGTATCAATTATTATATAATCGTAATTAAAAGCTATTTCTTCTAAGCTATTTATTAATCTTTCTAAATTTAAATTTTCTATCTCATTTAAACTTTCAATTCCAGAAAATCCAGGAATGAGATTAAAGTTTTTTACTCTTATAATATTATCTCTTATATCTTTTCCTTCAAAAAATTCTTTTAAAGATTTGATTAAAGGTATTTTTAGGATAATATGAATATTACCTAAACCAATATCTGCATCTATTATTAGTATTTTTTTACCAAAAACGTTTGCCAGCACATAAGCTAAATTTATAGAAAAGTTTGTTTTCCCTACACCACCTTTACCACTTGCAATACATAAAAATTTTGGATTTCTTTGTTTTCTTTGTTCTATTTCTGGAATATTATTTTCTATAATATTTTTTAAATTCTTAAGTTGTTCTTCCATTATTCAAGCTCCATAAGTAAGTATGAAGTTAATCGTTCAGGAGTTAGTATTTTTATATCTTCTGGAACATTTTGTCCTGTACTGATATAGCTTAAAGGAATTTTTGTCTTGTATGCTAAATTAACTATTAAACCTGGATAAGAAGTTTCATCTATCTTTGTAAAAAATAGATAGTTGATTTTGAAAAATTTTTGATATTTTTCTATTAGTTTATATGTTTCCTTTGTATTCCAGTTACAACTTACAACCATCAAGTATTTAATCTCATCAATAAATCTAAGTATTTCTTTTATCTCACCTAATTTCCAGTGATCATAATGACTTCTTCCTACAGTATCTATCAAAATATGATCGACAAAACCTAAATCATCTACGGTTTCTCTAATTTTTTTTGGATCAGAAAGTATATAAAAAGGTATTCCTAATATATTACAATAGCTTCTAGCTTGGTCTCCAGCACCAGCTTTAAATGTATCAATAGAAATAACAGCTACTTTTTTCTTTTGTTCTAATATAAGCTTCGAAGCAATTTTAAATAGGCTTGTTGTTTTTCCTACTCCTGTAGGTCCCAAGAAAGCTACTATTTTAGTATTTTCTCTTTCAAAAATATCTCCAGCAAAATCTATTGTTTTTTCTATACCTTCTATTAAAGATTCTCTATATGTAAAATGTTTTAAATCAAGTTTATTTGTATCTATCTCAAGACCACAACCAAATTTAACAACTTCTTTAGCAATATCTATCTCAACTTCTTTTTTTCTTAGTATATCTATCAAATCTAATGCTTTCCCTGTAAATTCGTTTGTTAATTCAGAAGGATATAACTGTTCTTCAGTATACATTATTGTTCTTTTTTCTTTTATTATCGGTTTATCTTCTTCTTTTTTTAGTAAAGTTTTATCTTCTTTAGTTTCTTGTTTATCTTTTTGATACGAATAGGGACTGTAAGTAAATTCTTCCTTTTCTATATTTTTTTCCATCTCATCGCCTAAAATATCTTCAAATTTTGTCTCATTTATTTTTGGTTCTACTATTATTATGTACTTAGTTTTTTTTATAAATGGGACTTTTGTTTTAATTTTTATTTTATCTTGGTATAAGATTTTATATTCATCGCCAAATTCATTTTTAATATCTTCCATTAATTTATCTAAGTTTAGTCCTTCGAAAATTTTTATTTTAGGTTCCATCTACATCGACCATCCCTATAATATTTAATTTTATTTTACTATCAATTTCGTTATATGACAAAACTACTAAATTTGGTATATAGTTTTCTAAAATTTGTTTTATATATCTTCTTATAGTTGGAGATGTAATTAAAATTGGTTGTGCTGTTTGTATGACAAACTTTTCAAAGTTTTTAGAAATTTCTGTTATTAGTTTTTGAATGAAAATAGGATTTAATGGTGGAAGTTGCCAGTTGTTTTCTTTCAATAAATTTATAAGATATTCTTCTGTTTTTGTTCCAAGGGCAATAGCAAAAAGCTGTCCATCTTTACTATACATAGAAGATATAAGTCTGTTTAAGGAAGCTCTAACGTATTCAGTTAAAATATCTGGATCATTTGTTTTACTTATATTATCTGCTAACGATTCAACTATGGTTATAATGTCTCTAATAGGTATACCTTCTTTAAGTAAGTTTTGTAAAACTTTGTGAAGTACGTTAAGCGGCACTTGCTCTGGAACTATATCTTTAATAATTGGGTATTTTTTAGCTACATTATCTATAATCTCTTTTACTTGCATTCTTGTTAAAATTTCATAGGAGTATTTTTTTATGGTTTCTGAAAGGTGTGTAATGATTACTGTTGGAACATCTACAACTGTATATCCCAATAATCTTGCTTTATCTTTAGTTTGATCATCAACCCATAATGCATTTAAGCCAAAAGCAGGATCTTTAGTTGGAATTCCATCAATTTTCTCTTTTGGTGATCCTGTTTCTATTGCTAAGAATTTATCTAAATAAACTTCATATTTACCAACTTCTATACCCTTTATAAGTATCCTATATTCATTGAACTTTAATTCTAAGTTATCTTTAATATGAACTAGTGGAATAAGTAAACCTAACTCTTTACTTAATGTTTTTCTTAAATTTTTGATTCGTTTTATTAATTCTCCACCTTGTGATTCATCTACAAGCTTTATTAACCCATAACCTATTTCTAAGGTTAAAACTTCTGGTGGAGATATGATGTTTTCTGAAGATTGTTCTTCTACTTCTTTTATAAGTTTTTTTGCTTTTTCTTCTTTTTCAATTTTTTCTTTTTCCTGAATTGTTAAATACATAATATAGCCAGTAAAACCAATAATTGCTGACAAGATTAAAAATGGTAATGTTGGCATACCTGGAATTATTCCCATTATAAATATTGCACCTGCTGCCATCCAAAGTGCTTTTGGATAGCTTGTTAGTTGAGTAAATATTTCTTTACCTAAGTTTGTCTCAGATGCTGCCCTTGTAACCATTAAACCTGCTGCAGTAGATGTTATTAAAGCAGGTATCTGTGAAACTAATCCATCACCTATAGTTAGAATTGTAAAATTTTGTAAGGCAGATTGAAAATCCATCCCTTTTTGAACCATTCCAATAATAATACCACCTATAATATTTATAAATGTTATGATGATTCCAGCAATTGCATCACCACGAATAAACTTTGTTGCACCATCCATTGCACCGTAAAAATCGGCTTCTCTTTGAATCTCTTGTCTTCTTCTTTGAGCTTCTTTTTCATCTATGAGCCCACTGTTTAAATCTGCATCAATACTCATCTGTTTACCAGGCATAGCGTCTAATGTAAACCTTGCAGCTACTTCTGAAATTCTCTCTGTACCTTTTGTTATAACTATAAAGTTAATTATAACTAATACTAAGAAAACTATAATTCCTACTACATAACTACCACCTACAACAAACTGTCCGAAAGATTGTATAACATGACCAGCAGCATCTGGTCCTTCATTCCCATGAAGTAATATCCTTCTTGTTGAAGCAACATTTAAAGAGAGTCTAAATAGTGTAGCAAGTAATAATAAAGAAGGAAAAGAAGAAATTTTTAGAGGACTTTCGACATATACAGAAGACATCAATATTAATAATGAAAATGCAATACTTGTAGTAAGTAAAATATCAAGTAAAAAAGGTGGAACAGGTAAAATAAGAGAACCAAGAATTATTAGTATAAAAACTATTATTATAGCATCTGAATACTGGTTTATCTTTTCAAAGAACGGTATTATCCTTTCCAAATCTATCCTTCATTATGCTGATTTTTTGTATAACTATTTATAGCATTTAGTATATAATCCTTTAAACCTGTTTGGTTTGATTCAGCTAACACTTGAGCAAGCTGCATAAAAAACATATCTGTATACATTTTATTTGAAAAGCTATCAGATGATAACATCTCTACACTGTTTTTCATCTCTTTTAGCATCATCTCAAAAATTATTGTTTGAAAAGCTGTGGCTACTTCCTCTGGTGTTTTTATCTCTTGTAATGGTTTTAAATCAAAGTAAGGTTTAAAATTTTTTATAGTGTCTGTTTTTGATTTTTCTAAACTTGCCTTTAAAATATTGTCAAAATTTTTTTGATTTTTTTTGTTTTCATCAAGTTTAATGTCTTTGAATTCTTTTATTAATTGTTCGAGTGGTGGTAATTTATCTATCATAATACTACCTCTACATTATTTTTATATCAGCATGAATTTTACCAGCATTTTTTATAGCTTGTATAATAGCTATAAGGTCGTAAGGAGATACACCTAAATCATTTAACGCTTTTACTAAATCAGATAGTTTTGGAGATTCTATAGATATAATTCTTCCCTTATCTTCTGAAACTGTTGTTTTAACTGCTTCTGTTTGTACAGTTTTACCTTCAGAAAATGGTGTTGGTTGAGACACTATTGGTGTTTTTTCAACTGTTACATAAATGTTACCATGAGATACATAAACAGGTGTATCTATAACAATTTCGCCACTCATTATTACAGTTCCTGTTTTTTCATAAATTACAATAGTTGGAATATTGGTTGTATCAATTTTTAAGTCTAATATTTCACTTAAAAATTCTGTTTTATTTTTAGTTTGTGGTAACTTTACTTTTACGGTAGATGGGTCTAATGCATAAGCTATTCCTGGATACTTTTTATTTATTGTGTTTGCTATATCTGTAGCTTTTGCAAAATTTGGGTTTTTAAGATTTAAATTTATTTCTGTTAAATTGTTTAAATCAAAGGGAAGTTCTTCTTCAATAATTGCACCATTAACTATTATTCCAGCTGTTGGAAAGCCTTTTTGAACTTTCCCACCTTTGTTTGATTCTAAAAAACCCCCACCTGTAGAAACTGGTCCTTGAGCAAATGCATAAATTTTACCATCAGGACCATAAAGAGGTGTTCTGATAAGTAATCCGTTTATTATGTCTTTAGCATCTCCTATTGAAGCTACTTGAACATCTATTGCCATCCCTGGCTTAGCAAAAGGTGGTAAATCAGCTGTGACTATAACAGCAGCAGAGTTTTTTGTTCTTACTTGATCTGGAGTGATGTATATGCCAAGCTTTTTTAGCATGTTAGCTATACTTATTAAAGTATATCTACTTGTAGTACCATCACCAGTGCCATTTAATCCTACAACAATACCATATCCAGTTAAATAGTTTGGTCTAAATCCTTCTACAAAAACCTCTTCCCTAATTTTTACTTCATTTTTTGCATAAGCAAAGAAAGTTAAATTAAGAAATAAAAGTAAAACAATACTTAATCTCTTCACTTTCATACCTCTTAAAATGGCCAAATTTTCTTAAGAAACTGTGCAAGCCAGCCTGGTCTTGTACTGTCTGCCATATAACCTTCGCCGTTATATTCTACATATAGATCTGAGATTCTCGATGAATCTACAGAGTTATCTTGAGCGATATCAGTAGGTTTTACAATACCAGATATTACAAGGGTCTGATAATCATCATTAACTTTAACAACTTTTTTGCCTACTATAAAGAGATTTCCATTTGGATAAACTTTTGTAACTCTTGCAGATATTGATGCTATTAAACTAGATTTTCTATTTGTGGATGAACTACCTTTATAATTATCTTGCTGTTGTTCTGTAATACCTGCTATTGGTGTTTTATTTATTAAATTTTTACCCATCAGTTGAGGTGTTGGGACTGATAGATTCATATTTTGTTGTTCTTGTGTAGTTGTAGCTGCTGTAGATTGTCCAGATATATTTTCAAAAACGTTTATAGTAACAACATCTCCTACTGTATAAGCTTTTGTATCTGAGAATAAGTTATTATAATTGCCTGTATATAAAGAGCCAGATGTTCTTCTTACTTCTTGTTCTTTTATATCTGGTGGAATAGGGTTAAATGGTTTTCCATACTCATTTTTTGTAGAACAAGCAGATATAAATAATGCAAATAAAACAACAAACTTTTTCATCATGGCCCACCTTCAACTAAAACAGTATCTTCAGAGATAATTTTTCCTACTATCTCTTTTCCTGTTGATATATTTTTAACTTTAATATAATCACCTTCTTTACCATTTTCAAGAGAAACACCAAGAAGTTCTATTTTTATATTTTTGTTTACGTAAACAATTTTAACTTTTTGATTTTTTTCTATTGTGTATTTTGTATTTTCTTTTATCCTAAATGTTATTGGAATTTTACCTACTTCTTGAGAGTTTTTAAAAAATGTACAATCTAAATATAAATATAAACTACTTTTTCCTTTACTTTTACATTCTATACTATCAAAATCATCTTTTAAATTGTTTTCATAACTTGTAGCAATTTTTAAAACACTAACAATTTCAACATCTTTAAAATTTTCCTTAGCATAGTTTAGAGCCATTTCTTGTGCTTTTATTAACCTATCATCAGCAAATGTTAAAGTAAAAAATAAAACAAAAAATAAAAAAAACCTTAACATTTCAATTAGCTTTTTAGTGTTGAGACTGTTCTAAGCATTTCATCAGCTGTGGTTATCCCTTTAGAGTTTACTTCATAAGCCCTTTGTGCTACTATTAAGTTTACCATCTCTTCAACAATATTTACATTTGAAGCTTCTAAAAATCCTTGTGTAAGTTTACCAAAAGCATCTGTATTTGGATCTCCTTCTATTGGTTGACCAGATGCTTCTGTGTATTTGAAGAGATTTCCACCAATTGCTTTTAATCCTGCTGGGTTTATAAATCTATAAAGTTTAATGTTTCCCACTTCTTCTGTAGTTTGTTGTCCGCCTGTGTTTCTTACAACTACGACCTTCCCACTTGGACTTATAGATATGTTTAAAACAGTTTCCGGTGCTGAAATCTGTATATTTGGACTTAATCTATATCCTTCTGGATTTACTATGTACCCTTCGTTATCTATTTGGAAGTTGCCGGCTCTTGTAAAGGCTTCACTACCATCTGGCATTTCGATTTTAAAAAACCCTTCACCTTGAATAGCTACATCTAAAGGATTTTGTGTTTGAATTAAGTTTCCTTGTGCAAACATTTTAGCAACATCAGATACTTTAACACCTAAACCAATCTGTATACCTGCAGGAACTCTATTTTGAGTAGAACTTAGAACTCCAGGATCTCTAACATCTTGGTATATTAGATCTTCAAAGTTTGCTCTACTTCTTTTAAAACCAACTGTATTTACGTTTGCAATATTGTGAGATATAACATCTAAGTTTGTCTGTTGTGCTTCCATACCTGAAGCTGATGTCCATAAAGCTCTTAACATGACTAAAACCTCCTTATTTAAGCTTTTCCTATATCGTTAACCTTTCCTTCTAATGCATCTAACGATTTTGTAAGATTCATATATATATCAAATCTTCTATTACTATTTATCATTTCTATCATTTCTTTAATGATATTTAAATTTGCATTTTCTAGAAAACCTTGTCTTAAAGAGTAGTTATTAGTTTGTGTTTCTTGTCCTGTATAGTAAGAATTTCCAACTGATTGTAAATTTTGAAGGTTTACAATTCTTAATCTTGCTAAAATTTGGCCATTTTGATATATTTCTCCTTTTGATGTTATCTCAAATTTACTATTTTCCAATTTGATTCTTTGATTATTTTCATCTAAAACATATGCACCATTTACATCAACTAAAAATCCATCTTGGTTTATATTAAAATGTCCATTTCTAGTGTAAAATCTTCCAATACCACTTTCAACAGTAAAGAACCCTTCTCCTTCTATAGCTATGTCTAAAGGGTTATCTGTTTTTACTAAAGGTCCTTGAGAGTTTATTACAGATGTATCCCTAAACCTTGGGAATACAAGTAAATCATTAGCTGGACCACTATTTT
This sequence comes from uncultured Aquificales bacterium, assembly GCA_964648745.1. Taxonomy (GTDB): domain Bacteria; phylum Aquificota; class Aquificia; order Aquificales; family Hydrogenothermaceae; genus Sulfurihydrogenibium. Next base: position 17,008 of record CAZYKX010000001.1, on the reverse strand, counting down.
CATTTATTTTTTGGCTCATCTCTCTTAAAAGTATCTTTTTAAAGCCAGGCGTATTTGAGTTTGATATATTGTTTGTTACGGTATCTAACTGTTCTACTGCCCTCTCACCACCAGATGCTAATATGTATATAGGTTGAAAGTTTATAGCCATCTTACTTACCTACCTGCCTGTTTTGTTAATAAATTTGCTCTTTCTTCTTTTGTCAATATTTCTGTAATTCTTATTGCAAAATTATCTTCTATTTGATAAAGTTCTCCCCTCGCTATAAGAACTCCATTAACTTTTAAGTCTATAGGCTCATTTAAATATCTGTCTAAATCAATTACAGAGTTAGGAGTAAGTTTTAATATTTCTTCTATAGATAGTATCTTAGAACCTATTTCAACAGATATATGTACAGGTAAGTCTAATAGTACATCTAATTTTTTTAATATTTCTGGCTTTATTTCCGGCTTTGATTCTGTTTCAACTGTTTCTTTTATTACATCTTTTTTTTCTTGATTTTCCAGCATATTAGCCCATTTGCTAGCTAAATCTTCTTGATTATCTTTTTTTTCTTGATTTTCCAGCATATTAGCCCATTGATTAGCTAAGTCTTCTTGATTATCTTCTTTTTCTTCCTGATTTTCCAACATATTAGCCCATTGGCTAGCTAGATCTTCTTGTTCTTCTTTTTTTTCTATATCATCCATTTTCATTCCCCTTTTCTATCTTTGATAGTATCATTGCAGCAAATTTTTTATCAATTTTACCTAGCTTTGCTTTAAATTTAACTTTATCTTCTATAAGAAGATTTAGTTCATCATTCAAACTTTTATTTAATCTAATCTCTGTTCCTTTTTCAAGTTCCAAAATCTGTTTTACACTAAAGACAACTTTATCTAATTCTAATGTTGCTTTGAGTTTTATTTTTAATATTTTTTTTATTATATCATTTATCCATTCTTCAGACATCTCTGCGTTTAAATTTTCTGAATATATTATATCCTTAATAGGTAAAAATAACATCTGAGGAAAAGCAAAGGTAAAAGGTACTTCTATACCTTCAATATCTATCAAAATTTCTGCAACAATTACTTTTTCAGAATTTGGGATTATTCTTACTAAAATTGGGTTTAGTTCTATACTTTTCCTTTCTATCTCGATTGGATAGACATCTTGCCAAATTTTTTCAAAAGTAGTTAAAATAATATCTACAAGTTTTTCAACAATTCTCATTTCAATTTTTGTAAACTCTCTTCCTTCTATTTTAAATGGTTTTGCTCCACCGCCAAATATGGCACTTACTAAGTTAAAAACTACCCTTGAATCTATCACAAGCAATGCAGATTCTTTAAGTGGTTTCATTGTAAATATAGTATAGGAAGCCGGTAACGGTATTTTTATCAGATAATCGCCAAATCTCATTACAGAAATTTTTCCTTTACTTACCATATTTACAACTGGAAATTCTGTTCTTATTTCTTCTCTTAATATTTTTGTCCATTTTTCAAAAAGTAGCTCTAATCCACTAAATCCACCCTTTTGAATTTTTTGAAGCTTATTGAAATCAAATTTTTTCTCTTTTTCTTCTAGAACAGATTCTTTTTTACCACCACCTAATAGAGCATCTATTTCATCTTGAGAGAGAAATTCTGACATTTACATAACCTCCATTTTTATACTATCTCTTCTCCTCCAGCTCCATACTCAATTACACCAGTTTGGATTAAGTTTTTGATAACTTGAATAATTTTCTTTCTTGCATTTTCTACATCAGATTTTTTAACAGGTCCAAGAACTTCCATATCTTCTAAGAACATCTGTGCAGCTCTTTTGGACATATTAGCAGTAAATTTATCAATTATCTCTTGTGGTGCTCCTTTTAATGCAATAAGGAGCTCATTTTTATCAACTGCTTTAAGTATTTCCATAATAGCTCTGTTGTCAAGTTTAATAATGTCTTCAAATTTAAACATACGTTCTTCTATACTGTCTGCTAATGTAGGTGCCTCTTTTCTTATCTCATCTAACAATTCTTGAGCTAATTCTTTTGGTAAGTTGTTTACTATTTCGGCAGATACATCTATTCCACTTAACATTTCCTCTTTTCCAGCTCCTAAGGTATATATTTCTTCCTCTATAGAATCTGCTACTGCTTTTATCATATTGGAAGATACTTTTTCTAATGTTGCTATCCTTTTAATCACTTCTTCTTGTATATTTGATATTCCTTGTCTTCTTGGTAAATACTGTATGATTTCTGCTGCTTTTGAAGGTTTTAACTGAGTTAAAATTAATGCAATAACTTGAGGATGTTCATTTTTTAATATATTGGCAACAACTTTTGAAGGAAGTTTTTCAAGTTCTTGAAAAACCTTTTTCCCTTCTTCAGCCATTACTAAGCCTTCAAAAAGTTCTTTAACTTTTTCTGGAGGTAATGCTTTTTCTAAAATTTTTCTTAAATTATCTGGTAATAGCTTTAGTGGTGCTGCTTCAGATATAAGTTTATATGCTTCTTGGATTATCTCTTTTATTTTTTCACTTGATGGTTCCTCAAGAGTTAAAAGTGCTTTTACAACTTTTTCCAAATCTGTTTGTTTCAAGTGCTTAAAAATTTTGACATTTTTATCTTCTGGTAATACAGATAAAAGTATAGCTGTTTTTTCACTTCCAGATAATGTTTGTTTATCCATTATTAACCTCTACTTATTATTTATTATTAATCTGTGTCCATACCTTATCAAGTTTTTCTTTTAATGTTTCTGCTGTAAAAGGTTTCACTATATAGTTATTCGCTCCTGTTTGAATTGCAAGTAATACATTTTCTTTTTTTGCTTCTGCAGTAACCATAATAACTGGTATATCTTTAAGTTGTGGATCTTTTCTTATTTCTTGAAGTAAAGTAATACCATCCATTTCTGGCATATTCCAATCAAGTAAAACTAAGTCATATTTATTTTGTTTTAATTTTGCAAGAGCTTCTTTGCCATTTTCAGCTTCATCTACATTTGTATAACCAAGCTGATTAAGTAAACTTTTAATAATTTTTCTCATCGTAGCCATATCATCAACAGTTAAAATTCTTATACTCGCCGGAAAACTCATTTTTACCTCCTTATAATCCTAATTCTTCTAATAGTTTATCTACGTCTTCTTGGAAGATTCTATCACCTGTTAAAAATTCATGAACTTTTCCCGATACAACTTTCTTTTCATCTTCACTTAATTCTTGGGATGCCTCAATAGAAGCTATTGCTAAGTTTAAAAGATGTTTTTTTGTTTCCTCCAGTATATTTATAACTTCTTTTATTTGCTGTGCAGATAAGTCTTGGAATGAGAAAAGCTCATAAACTTTTAAAAGTATTTGCATATTTTCAGCATTCTTATCTCGAATTACTTCCAACTTTTTTTTAATAGAGTTTACAGGATTTAAATTTAAAAGATCATTAACTTCTTTATCTATTATTTTGCAATTTTCTTCTACTTTATCTATTTCTGATATAATTTTATTAGAACTTTCTTCTGTAAATTCTATTACTTCTCTTAAACTTTCTGTAGTAGATGGTGTAACTACATTAGTTATTTCCATAGCTTTTCTTGTTGTTTCCTCAATTTTTTGTTCTAATGTTTTTACTTCTTCAATTATTGATCTTATAACACCTTTCAAATCTTCCATAATCTATCCTCCCAAATTTTCTAAGTAAGCTTTTAATATCTGGTAATGATGGTTTATCTCTATCATTTTTAGTGTTCCTTCTTTTTTATCAGGATATACATCTGGATGATACTTTTTAACCATTTCTCTATAAACTTTTTTTAGTTCTTGCATATCTAGTTCTTTCATATTGAAAAATTTCATTGATTCTTTCACATAGTAAGGTTTTGCATGTGGATTATTACAAAAAGCCCAATATGCTTTTATGTAAGATTTTAAAACTTTTTTTTGTTCTGAATAAAACTTTTCAAAATCTTCTATAAAGAAATCTTCTTTGAGATATTTTTTTAATGTGTGATATGCATACTTTTCAAACCATTCTTCTACAAATATTTCAGGATTACCATTATACTTTTCATATAAGTTATAAAACATACTTTGAAATAGTTCCATTCTTTTATTATTTATAAACTCCATAGTTTTAAGCAAAAATAAACTTTTTGCCATTATTCCTTACTTGGAAATAATTTATCTAAATCTATTATACTTATAAATCCATGTTTTATCTGAGCTACATTAGAAATATAATCACTGTATATACTTGTCATAGGGTTTGGTTCTAACTGTTCTTCACTTATTCTTACGACACCATAAACTTCATCTACCATGATAGCTAATTTACCTAAATTTGTTTCTATTATTATAAGTCTTGTTTCTTGTCTTGTTTTCTTTATATTTATCATTTCTTTTATGGATATTACAGGTAAAATCTCACCTCTAAGATTAATAACGCCTTTTATGTACGATGGAGAAAGTGGTACAGGGAATACTTCTAGTACTTTAGAGATTTCTAAAACATTTTTTAGTGATATTCCTATAAATTCATCTTCTATCTTTACACCTAAAAATTCTAATATTTTAACTTCTTGCTGTCCGTAACGAACAACTGTAGTTTTAGGAGCTTTTACTATTTCCATATCTCTCACCTCTTATATTCTTAAATTTCTATTTTTTAGAAGTTCAACAATATCTAAAATTAAGACAATTTTTCCATCTCCTGTAATTGTAGCTCCTGAAATACCATTTAAATCTCCAAAAATTTCCCCAAGAGGTTTAACTACAATTTCTTCATCTCCAAAAAGATCTTCAATAGTAAATGCAACTCTTTGGTTTCCAATCAAACAAACAATGACATATCCAGTTTTTGATGGTGGTATCTTTAAAATTTCATAAAGATTTATAAGTGGTAAAGCTTTTTCTCTAAGGATTAAAACGTCTTTACCTGAAAGATGTCTTATCTTAACATTTTCAACAGAAAGAATCTCTGTAACTAAGAAGATTGGTATTGCAAACCTTCTACCACTTACACTTACAAGTAATGATCTAATAATTCCGACTGTTAGAGGGAACGCCATACTGATTTTTGTTCCTTTTCCTTTTTCACTCCATATATCTATCGTTCCTCTGAAGTTTAAAACAGTATTCATAACTGCATCCATTCCTACACCACGTCCGGATATTTCAGAAACTTGATCTTTTGTTGAAAATCCAGGTATGAATACAAGTTGTAAAATCTCTTTTTCTGTTAATTTTTCTAATTGCTCTTTTGTTATCAATCCCTTTTCTAACGCTTTTTGAGCAACTTTTTGTGGATCTATACCTCTTCCATCATCCTCAATTTCAATGTATACTCTATCTCCTTGATAGTAAGCTTTTAATATGATTTTACCTACTGGATTTTTACCAAGTATCTTTCTTTCTTCAGGCGTTTCTATACCATGATCTAAAGCATTTCTAATAATATGAATAAGAGGTTCTTCTAGCTTTTCAAGAATAGATTTATCCATCTCTGTATCTTCACCAATAATAACTAGTTCAACTTCTTTACCTACTATCTTAGATAAATCTCTTACTACTCTTGTAAATTTCTGGAATAATCTTTTTACAGGTTGCATTCTAGTTTTCATAACTGCAAGTTGTAAATCCCCCACAATTTTATCAATAGAAGATGCTACAGATTCTAACTCCTCAGTGTATTTATTTGGAGTGGTATTTTGGACTATTTCTTGAACAGTTCTTATAAGTCTGTTTCTATCTAAAACAAGTTCTCCAACAAGATTCATTAAATCTTCTATTTTCTGAACATCTATTCTCAAAACTCTCTCTTCATCTTCTTTTTTAGCTGGGGTTTTTGGTTTTGTTTCTTGTTTAGAAAGTTCTTGTGTTTTTATTTCTTGTTTACTTTCTTGATTTTTGTTATCTTTCAAATCTTCCTTTATAACCTCATCTTCTAACATTTGGAGCATTTTTTCTGCAGCTTCTTCTTCTACAACTTTAATTAAAGTGAAATCTGACGTTTCCTCCTCTTTTTCTTCATCTTTACCAGACAGTAAACTATCTATGTAATCTATTATCTCTTGTGGTCTTTTATTTGGTGGTAGTAGTACAAGTTCTTCTAAAATTTCTTCTATTGGTTTTCCAATAAGATGTGTTAACCCATACTTTTTCAGTAAAATATCAAGTTTATCTTCTTTTTTATCTTCTACATTTTGTTTTTTACCTTCAAGTATTTCTGTTAATTTATTTATTATCTCTGGATCTGTTTCTACTGTTTCACCATCTTCGTAAAATCTAATTGCTTCTTTTATAAAATCTACTGCTTTTAAGAGTATATCTCCTATTTCTGGTGTAAACTTTAGTTTCCCTTCTTTTAACTTCCCAAGGATATCTTCAGCTTTGTGAGCAGTTTCAACTATTGCAGTTAATCCTAAGAAACCTGCACCACCTTTTAATGTGTGCATACTTCTAAAAGCTGCATTTAAAAGTTCTGGATTGTCTGGATCTTTTTCTATTTCAAGAAGTTTATTTTCAAGATTTTCAAGATGTTCTCTTGCTTCTACAACAAATTCTTCAAATATTTCCCTTAATTCTTCTGGTATCATTGTTTACCCTCCATATTTATCTACCAGTTCTAATAGATGTGTAGCATCAAATTTTACTAAATAATCATCTGCTCCTACTGAAAGAGCTTTTTGCTTATTTGCTTCATCAGATAAAGTTGTGTTAACAATTACTGGAAGATTTAAAAAACCTGGCGTATGTTTTATTAAATTGGTCAACGTTAAACCATCCATCTCTGGCATTTCTATATCTGTTAACACTAAATCAATGTAATCTCTTATATTTTTTCCTTCTGATTTTGCTTTTTCAAAAATTTGATTTAATTTTTCCCAAGCTTCTTTTCCACTTTCTGTTGCTATAACTTCATGACCTGCACTTTCCAATATATCTTTAATAATTTTTCTTGCTACTGCAGAATCTTCAGCTAATAAAATAACTAATTTTCTTTTAGCTTTAAAGGTTTCTTCTTCAGAACTTTTAAATACTTGTAATAAATTCATGTCATTTAATATACCTTCAAAATCAAGAATTAAAAGAAGTCCTTCTTCTGTATCTACTACACCTGTGATTCTACTGTTTAGTCTTGTATTTAAGACATCTGGTGCTTTTTTTATATCAGACCATTTTATCCTCCTTATTCTTTTTGCACCATGGATAATAATACCTACTTTTTCTCTCAAAAATTCCATAAAAAGTAAGTATTTTTTAAATTCTTCTGGTTCTGGAATACCCATCCATTTAGCTATACTTACAACAGGTATAAGCTCCCCCCTTATTTCTGCCATACCTTCTATTTCTTTTGGCATATTTGGAACTTTGGTTAGTTTAGGCATTCTTAATACTTCTCTTACTTTTGCAACATTAACACCAAGTATCCATTGGTATATATCCCCATTTTCTTTTTTTTCATATATTCTAAAATCTATTATCTCAAGTTCATTCTGCCCTGTTTTTAGTGTTTCTGGAAGCCCATATCCCATAGTTTAATCCTCCTTGCATTTCTTTTCAAACTCTTTTATCTTCTCCTCTAAGTTGGAAACTTGTATAGAAATATCTGTAGCTATTTTATTTGTATCATCTGCAAGCTTTCTAAACTCACTTGCTACAACAGAAAATCCCTTTCCCATTTCTCCAACCCTTGCAGCTTCTATAGCAGCGTTTAACGCTAGTAAGTTACTTTGCTTTGCTATTTTCTTAATTGTATCAACCATCTTCTTTATTTCTTCAACTTCATTTATCAAACTCATAGTATCCCTCCTTTTTAAACTTTAATACAACTTTCAGCAAGTCTTAAAAGACCATTTGCTATTTCTCTTGAAGCTTCTATCATTTTACTCATTAATTCTATTGTTTTTTCATAGTTTTTATCTTTTAATGATTGCATAACTTCATTACCTATATCATGTATGTTTTGATGTGGAACCTCTAAATCTCTAAATAATCTTTCAGCTTCTATTCCGCAAATCTGAGAGACATCTTTTAACCCAACAGAATAGTACCATTTACCTAAATCACACTCTCGATGGCTAACAATAGATATGACTTCATCTTTTTCAAGTGAATTAGCTATATTTAACATAAACTTTCCATGATCAACAATCTTATCTAAAAGATATATATACAGTTTTAAGCTTTGATTAGATACTGTTTCTTTAAGTTCTTTATAGATTTGCCAGGCATCTAACATCTGCACAGATAGACTTTTTGCAGATTCTTCTATTTTCTTAACATATTTATCCATTTTTTCAAAAGAGTTTTCAAAGTTTGTTGAGTTTTTCATAATATTATCAACAGATTTTTCTACAGCTTCAGATACAGTGTTAACTTCTGAAATTACAGAAGATATTATTTTTCTTACATCTTCTGTAGATTTTCCTGTTCTTTCAGCTAACTTTCTAACTTCATCAGCAACAACTGCAAAACCTCTACCCATCTCTCCAGCTCTTGCAGCTTCTATTGCAGCGTTTAAAGATAGTAAATTTGTCTGTTCTGATATCTCAAGTATAAGGTTTAAAACATTTTCAGACTCTTTTATTTTCTTTTGAGTATTTTCAGCAATACTTTTTACATTTTTAACATCTTCAGCTGTAGCTAAAGATTCCATCAATACTTTTTTCAATTTACTTTTTATGTAATGATCAAGTGAAATTTCAGCGACTGTTGTGATAACATTATTGAAAAATCCCAATGCAACATTTTTTGCACTTTGAGGGATTATTTTTTGTTCTATCAAACGATCTGCAGTTACATCTTTCATACTTGTGATATAGTATTTAATATTTCCATTTTTATCAGTGATAGTAGATCTATCTGATTGAATGATTGTATTTCCAACTATAATATCTGCATTTCTCTCAATTTGACCTGGTTTTAACTCTTTTAATAACGCTTTTATTCTATCTGGATTTTTATGGAAAAGATGGATAGATTTACCTATAATGTTATCACCATTTATTTCTATACCATATATATTTCTAATATCTTGGCTTATTTTATTGATAATCTCTTTTGCTTTTTTATTTACAAAAACAATTTCATTTCCAGTTTTTCCTTCTCTAAAATCTGTTGTAGCAAACATAATGGCTTCTGTTGTAAGATTATTAAGAGCTTGTAAAAGTTCGTTATACTTTTCTTCCCACTGGCTATCTTTACTTTCCGACTTAGATAACTCTTCTAGCTTTTTTTGACATTCCACAAGCTCCATTTCAAGTTGTTTTTCTCTCTCCTTGTTTGAACCAAATAAACCCATAGCTTTACCTCCTTTAAGATTATTTGATTTCGACTTTTAATTACCGAGCCTTTTCCTCTGCTAAAAGGTCCATCAATTTAAATAGCTCTAATGAATCATTTTCTGCTTTTTCAAATTTTTGTAGTATATCTTCTTTATATTTAAGAATATCTTCACCTTTTTCAATCATATCAATAACACCTTTAAGGGTTTCATGGAAATCTTTGTGGTATTCTTCGATTTTAATAAATGTATCCAAATTACCAAATTGTACTTTACCATCACTATAATACCATTTTCCAAATGCACATTGTGTATGATCTGTAAACTTAAATAATAATTTTTCTTGAGTTACACTTGAATAAGTGTTATTTTTGAATATAATGTGGCCTAATTTATTAACAGATAAATTTGCTTTAGTTGATAGGACTTCTGCTAATTTTGCTGTTTTTATCGCTGCTTCTTCAAAAGATTTAAATACAGTATTTAAATCTTTAATTGAGTTTGCAGATTTTTGCGTAATATCTACCATTTCTTTTGATTTTTCTAATGTGTCTTTACTATCGTTTTGTAATTCAAATATTGCTTTTGTTACTTCTTCTGTAGCCTTCTGTGTTTTTTCAGCTAACTTTCTAACTTCATCAGCAACGACTGCAAAACCTCTACCCATCTCCCCAGCTCTTGCAGCTTCTATTGCAGCATTTAGTGCCAGTAAGTTTGTTTGATCTGCTATATCTTTTATAAGTGATATAACTATATTTATGTCTTCAACTTTATTAGCAAGATTTTCTATTACTTTATTTGAATCTTTTATACTTTCTATAACATCAATTAAATTTTTTATAATGTTATCTATTTCTTTACCGCCATTGACAGCTACATCAACAGTATTGTTACTTTCTGATTTTATTTTCTGTAATCCTTCTACTATCTTTGATAGATCACTACTTAATATTGTTAGATTTGATTGTATACCACCACCAATTTTTGATAACTGTTCTATTAGTTTTGTTTTTTCTATAAATCTATCGTTTGCTTCTATAGCTTTTAAAGGTGGCTCTACAAGTTGACATACATTTCTAAATATACCATGAAATCCATCTGGTATACATAATCTCCAATATTTTCTTTTAGCAGCATAATTAAGAGGTGCTTTTATCTCTCTAACAAATGTATCAATTTGATCTAAAAGGTAGTTAATACTATAAGCTAAATGTAGTAGTTCTCCACCTTCTTTCTCTTTTATTAGCCTTGCTTCAAGGTTACCTTTTTCCATTTCTTCTAGTATATTAGATATTCTTTTTATAAATGCTTGAACTTTTCTAATATTGATAAATATGTACCAAGCTGTTATAAAGTTTATAATATTTAATATTCTAATAAAATCAAATCCATGTTTGTAAATTTCCACAATTAATGCAACACCAAATATACCAATAGATAACAAATTTGCATACTGGATTTTTGTAAGTGAAGATATCTTATTCATTTTACACCTCCTATCTTTTGTAATTTTTAAATATAAATTCTTCGTAGCTCATACCTATTTTTTCAAGTGTTTGATTTAATTTTCTCATGCCTGCATCAAGACCTTTTTGTTCCTCTATTTTTAGCTCTTTATATAAGGGAATAATTACATTGTTTAAAAATTCTCTATTCATAACTGGCCTTCTATCAGATTGATAACCTATTATTCTTCCATTGTTATCAATAGTAGGTGTTACGTGAGCAAAAACCCAGTAGTAACTTCCATCTTTTGCCATATTTTTAACATAAGCAAAGATTTCTTCTCCATTTTGAATCATATCCCAAAGTAGTTTAAACACTGTTCTTGGCATATCTGGATGCCTTACGATGTTATGATTCGCACCTATTAATTCATCTTCTGTATATCCAGAGACTTCAATAAAAATAGGGTTTGCATAGGTGATTATACCTTTAGTATCTGTTTTTGAAACTAAGAATCTGTCTGATGGAACCACTTTTTCAATATCTTTTGGAATGGGTCTTTCTCTCATAATATAAACCTCCTTGATTTTTATCTTTTTATCATTTTATAATAACATAATAATAATAAAAATTATCTAATTTTTCAATATTTTCCGAGGAGGTTACGTGAGCAAAAACCCAGTAGTAACTTCCATCTTTTGCCATATTTTTAACATAAGCAAAGATTTCTTCTCCATTTTGAATCATATCCCAAAGTAGTTTAAACACTGTTCTTGGCATATCTGGATGCCTTACGATGTTATGATTCGCACCTATTAATTCATCTTCTGTATATCCAGAGACTTCAATAAAAATAGGGTTTGCATAGGTGATTATACCTTTAGTATCTGTTTTTGAAACTAAGAATCTGTCTGATGGAACCACTTTTTCAATATCTTTTGGAATGGGTCTTTCTCTCATAATATAAACCTCCTTGATTTTTATCTTTTTATCATTTTATAATAACATAATAATAATAAAAATTATCTAATTTTTCAATATTTTCCGAGGAGGGTTATATGATAAGTTTAGCCTTTTGTTTCCATGATACAGAAAAAAATATAGAAAAATGGCAAATTATAGCCGAAAAGATGAAAACTATCTTTAATCAAGAAGTAGTGTTTAAACCTTTCAAAGATATTTATGAAGAAGAGGTATTTTTACATTTAAAAGATTATGATATATACTATGCAAATCCAGAAAATGTTATAAAATTAGTTGATAAAGGATACATACCTTTAGCAAGATTCAAAAAACAGAAAGATAAAATTTTAATCGTATCAAAAAAATATAGTCTTGATGATATCAAAAGTATAGCAGTAGTTGACTTATTAATATCTTATTACATAATTTTTAATAATCTTCCTAATGTTAATAACGTAGAAATTTTTAAAAACTATGAAGATATTATTTCCAATATTTTAGAAGATAAAATAGATGCTGGGATTATTTATAAAGATAATTTCGAAAATTTAGGAAAAGAAGAAAAATTAAACGTTTTAAAAGAAATAGATGTAGGTATAGATCATATTTTTTGTGTAAAGAAAGATTTCTATTTTAAAAATAAAGAAGCAATTAATAAGCTTATTGAAGAATTATATTTGGAAAAAATAGGGGGAAAAAATTTAGAAAAAATATTTAAGAAAATTGAAAATATAAAAAGAGTTGGTCAACAATATAGAAAACATACATATACATTAATAATAAATCAACTGCTAATATATATAAATCAATTAATAGTAAGTTCTACTAATGAAGAAAAGTTATTTCAAGATATATGTGATTTGATTGTAGAAAAATTTAAATTTAACTATGCATGGATAGGTAAAAAATATGGTGATATTATTAGACCAGTATGTAAAGCAGGAGATGATAAAGGCTATTTAGATGAAGTAACTATATCTGTCAGAGAAGATTTACCAGAAGGAAAAGGTCCAACAGGTACTGCTTTTAGAGAAGATAGAATAATTATAAATGAAAATACCCTAACAAATCCTGCTATGCAACCTTGGAGAGAGAAACTATTAGAAAGAAGTATATATTCAAGTATTTCAATTCCTTTCAAAAAGAGTGGTAAAGTTTATGCTGTTTTAAATGTTTATTCTGATAGGTTTGATATATTTAGTTATGATATGATCGACATTTTCCAAGAACTAAAAAAAGATGTATCTTTTGCTCTAGATAAAATAGAAGAAAGAAAAAATCTATTTATATTAGAGAAAGCATTAATTTCTTCAAATACATGGATTATTATAACCAATGATAAAGGTAATATTGTGTATGTTAGTAATTACGTTTTGAAAGTTACTGGATACACAAGAGAAGAGATTATCGGTAAAAATCCAAGAATTTTTAAATCTGGATATCAACCAGAAATTTTTTACAAAATACTTTGGGATACCATATTTTCTGGAAGTACATTTAAAGCATTATTTATAAATAAATCAAAAAATGGGGATTTAATATATGTTGAACAAACGATTTATCCTATAAAATTTGAAGAAGGTCAAATAATGTTTATGTCTATAGGAGAAGTTATAAACCAAGAAAGTAGAAACTATCAATATATAGATACAATAACAAGTTTACCTAACTTTACTTTTCTTAAAGAATATATTTCAAATATTTTTGATAAAAATATAGAAAATCATCATGTGTTAATAATAATAGATATAATGAATATGACATATATTAATTCCCATTATGGTTTTGATATAGGTAATAAAGTTTTAATAGAGTTTTCGAAAAAATTAAAAGAAATAGTAGAAGAGTGGAAAGTAAATAATAATATTTCTAAAGAGTTTGTAATTGCAAGAACAGGTGGAGATGAATTTAGCATATTTTTAGATAATTTAGAAAAGTTTCAATTATTAAATGAATTTATAAGTAATTTACAAAATAAATTAAATAATTTTAAAATTGATGATATAGTTATTAATTACAACGCTGGTATCTCGATTTATCCAGTATATGGAAAAACTTTTGATGAAATTTTTAACAAAGTCAAACTTGCTTTACATGAAGTTAAAAAAGAAGGTGAAAATACAATAAGAATGTACAATGAAGACATATCTAAACGAGTGACTTTTTACTTGGCAACTGAAAAGTTAGTTACAAGAGCATTTGAAGAAAAACTTTTTAAATTTTATTTTCAACCTTATGTAGACTCAAAAACTTCAAAAGTATCAGGTTTTGAATCTTTAATTAGGATAGTAGAGAAAGATGGAAAAATACACTTTCCAAATGAGTTTATAGACTTTCTTGAAAATAGTAAATTTATAGTAGATTTTGAAAGATGGGGAATTAATGAAATATCAGAAAAGATAAAAAAATTCAAAACAAATATATCTTTTAACCTTTCCACAAAAGGAATTTTAAACAACCAGCTGTTTTTAATTTTATCGTCTTTTTCTAAAGATGTGTTATCAAAGTTAATTTTAGAGATAACAGAAAGAAATGTATTGAAAGATATATATTTATCAAAAGAGATTTTATATAAAATAAAATATAATTTTCCGGAAGTTAAAATAGCTATAGATGATTTTGGGACAGGTTATTCTTCTTTAACTTATCTAAAGGAATTACCAATTGATAAATTAAAGATAGATATGTCTTTTATAAGAAATATGTTAAAAACTAAAAAAGATTTAGCTTTAGTAGAGGTATTAGTAGATCTTGCTAAAAAATTTGGATATGCAACTATAGCAGAAGGTGTAGAAACACCAGAACAAGCAAAAGTTTTATCATCACTTGGTGTAGATTATCTACAAGGATATTTAATATCTAAACCATTACCTGAAGAAGAAGCTATTAAATTATTAGAAAACCAATAAAGTTTGATTTTTTGGAATTATTTTTAACGTTAAAAGCAAACTTTTGCAGGGCATATACCATTTATATGACTTGTAAATTCATCTTCAAATTTTCTTAGAGCATCCATTAATGCGTTTGGTGCTGAAAATCCAAGTCCACATATAGAACCAATTGGTATATTTTTCCCAAGATATTTTAAATAATCTAAATCTTTTTTTGTAGCTTTTCCTTCTTGGAATTTTTTTAATATTTTTAAAAGTTCATAGGTACCAACTCTACAAGGTGTACATTTTCCACAACTTTCATGATGGAAAAATTCTGCTATTACTATTAAACTATCTATAATACAATCATCTTCTGCTAAAACTATGGTAGTTCCAGTTCCACCAAAACCTTTTGGTGAATAATCCATAGGTACATCAAGGTCTCTTTCAGAGTATACACCTAAAGCTCCAGAAAAAACAGCTTTGAACTTTTTGCCATCTTTCATTCCACCAGCTTTTTCTATAAGTTCTCTTAATGTAATATCCATTGTACTTTCATATACGCCAGGTTTATTCACCTTACCACTAATTGGAAAAAGTTTAGGTCCATAGTATCCTGCAGGACCTATATTCATATAGTAGTTTTCATAAGTTATGATTATAGGGATATTTGAGAGAGTCTCAACGTTGTTTACAACTGTTGGTTTTCCAAATAAACCTTCTACTACTGGATAAGGTGGTTTAAGTCTTGGATGTCCTCTTTTTCCTTCCAAACTTTCTATAAGTGCAGTTTCTTCACCACATATGTAAGCTCCAGCTCCTCTATATACAAGTATGTCAAAAGAAAAATCTGTTCCTAGTATATTTTTACCTAAAAAACCTTTTTCTCTTGCTTCTTCGATAGCATTTTCTAGTATCATGTAACCAGCTGGATACTCACCTCTTATGTATATAAATCCAAGTTCTGCACCTATGGCATAAGCTGATATTATCATTCCTTCTATTAGTAGATGGGGATCTCTCTCTATGATTATTCTGTCTTTAAATGTCCCAGGTTCAGATTCATCTGCATTACATATTAGATACCTTGGTTTAGGATTTGAAATTGCAAATCGCCATTTTCTACCAGTAGGAAAACCAGCTCCACCTCTACCTCTTAAAGTACTTTCTTCAACTAAAATAATAATATCTTCAGGACTAAATTTTCCTAACGCTTTTTTTAAAGCAGAATAACCACCTGTGTTTATATACTCATCTATAGTTGTCGTTCTATTTTCTTTAGCTCTTCTTAGAAGTAAATTTGTATCACTATAAGTATAAAAGTTAGGTATATTTGGATAAGATTTCATTTAAAGCTTCCTCTGTTATATTTGTTCCATCATATAAATCATCATCTATCATAAAAGCAGGTGCTACACTACAAGCACCTATACATTCTACAGTTTCTATATAAAATAAACCATTTTTACTTTCTTCGTTTCTAACTTCTCCAGTAAGTTTTTCAAACATCTCAATAACTTTTTTACATCCCATTATATAACAAGGTAAATTTTTACAGACTCTAATATGATGTTTTGCATTTCTTTTAACTCTAAACATATCATAAAAAGAAACAATACCTTCAATCTTATTTAAAGGTACATTTAAATATTTAGACAACTCCTCTAAATGTTCTATATGGATATCTCTATGCTTTGAATATATTAGATGTAATGCTTGAATAACAACTTGATCTTCCACTGGAAACATATTTCTTAACTTATCTATTTTGATTTTTAAATCTTCATCAATATAAGTATATTTCAACTATGTTTACCTTTTAGTTTAAAGTTTTTATTATTATACCAAAAATAAAATGCTGTTTTATTTTTAAAATTTGGTGTTTTTATGTATCTTTTAGATTCTATAGTCTTAAGTTTAATATTTTTCGCTATTTTACTTTTTAGCTTGTGGTTTACTTATTTCCGCACACAAAGATAACTTTAAAATTAAGATAAATATTTCCTTTCAAATTTTTAAACTTTTCATAAATCCTTTTTTTCTCTCCAAAAGTTAAACCTTCTTTTCCTATAGCAGAACCTGTATAATGAAGATGGTTTAGAAATTCAATGCCACTACAAAATGTTTTGATGTAATCCTTAGAAAAATAGTTTTCCACATTAAAATATTTTTTAGTAATTTCTAATATGGAATATTCATCTAAAAAATTAAAATTGTCATATCCTAAAATTTCTTTAACAATACTCAAACTTCCTTTTATAGGTATACAAAAATAAAGTTTACCATCTTTTTTTAAAACTCTATGTATTTCGTCCATAGATTTACCTAAATCTGTCCAGTGTAAACTAAAATTAGAAATAGCAAAATCAAAAGAGTTATTTTTAAAAGGCAGATTTTCTATATCACAAACTACAGTTGATGGATTTTTTTGTTTGTAAATCTCTATCATACTCTTT